>DATKUY010000029.1:0-46705 GCA_035530375.1 Sulfuricella sp.
CCTGAGAGAGGCCATGGAAAAGCACGGCTGGCCGGTCACCTTCAGCATCGGCGTCGCCACCTTCAATACCACGCCCGAAAGCCTCGACGAACTGATAAAGAAAGCCGACGCGCTGATGTACCTCGTCAAGCAGGGCGGCAAAAACGCCATCCGGCAGGAAGTGTATTGACGAACAAGGGCCGGGCGGACTGTCTCGAATGATTTTGCCTCGGAATAAATCGGGGCTTTCCCGCTGGCTGTTACGCTATCCGCATGATTCGCCTTGTATGCCCTATGGGAATCGGATAACCTTCATGACATCAAAAAGTTAAGAAAACATATTTGGCGTCCGGGTTATCAAGACATGGCCGGACAAATCTGTCGTATGAATAACTGTTATGTAGGATGCCCATCGCATGTTCGAAGATGTACTAAAGACGGTGCAGTCACAAATCAATGAGCGACTGTCTAGCCCATTAATGGGAAGCTTTGTGATTTCTTGGTGTTTTTGGAACTACAAGTTTCTTGTCATTCTTTTCTCAGCTGCATCAGTGACCAACACATTCTTGCTAGTCAATTCGATAGCTTTTCCAGACACTACATCTGTAGTCCTAAATGGTGTGATATATCCACTTCTAACGGCCGCCCTATACATATTCGTTTATCCATACCCAGCAAAATACGTTTACAAATTTACGAGGAAGAAACAAAAGGAAATCCTTGAGATAAAGCGAAGAATCGAAGATGAGACGCCCCTCACGCTTGAGGAGTCCAGGAAGATTCGATCTGATCTGTTTAAAGTCGAGCTGGAATACTCTCAGGAGCTTGAACAAAAAGATAAGGAAATCGAAAGACTCAAATCGGAAATTGCTTCGACTCGTTCAGTCCTGCCGACTGAGACGGCCCCCTCAAATAGCGTTTCGCCGGTATCTATTACACCGTCACAACTTTCTCTGCTACGGCAAGTCGAGCACTTGAAAGGTCAAGCTCCTGAAAAACGTCTTATTTCGCAGAGCCAAGAATCTCAGGTAAAGACCGAGTTCGATTTGGGTGAACTAGAAAAGATGGGCTTCCTCACACACCGTTACAAGTCGTCATTAAGTGACAACGTGTACGAGTTCACCCATGACGGTCGCAGCTATCTAGTGAGACATCAAGAAGCGGATGCATAACTCATCAATCAACCAAACCGCCCCACTCCCTCTCACCCATAGCCCCTCGCCTGCTCTCCCATGTATAATTCCCCGCTTTGATCCATTTTAGAGCAACGAATCATGGAAGCCGAACAACTCAACGCCATCGCCAACCGGCTCGAAAACCTTTCCGTACGGGCCACCGACCTGCGGAGGTATCTTTGACTACGATACCAAACAGGAACGCCTGACCGAAGTCGTCCAACTGCTGGAAAACCCGGCGATTTGGGAAGACGCCAAGCGCGCCCAGGAACTGGGCAAGGAACGCCGCACCCTGGAAGGGATCGTCGAAACGCTGACCCGGCTCGACCGGAGCCTGCGCGACAGCGCCGACCTGTTCGAGATGGCGAAGGAAGAAGGCGACGACGCTACCCTGGAGAGCGTCGCGGCGGATGCGGAAGCGCTGGAGAAAATCGTGGCGGAAATGGAATTCCGCCGCATGTTTTCCAACCCGATGGCCCCCAACAACTGCTTCATCGACATTCAGTCCGGCTCCGGCGGCACCGAAGCGCAGGACTGGGCCGCGATGCTGTACCGGATGTACGTGCGCTACGCCGAGCGCAAGGGCTTCAAGGTGGAAATCCTGGAAGAATCCGACGGCGAGGTGGCGGGCCTCAAGAGCGCGACCATCAAGGTGTCGGGCGATTATGCGTTCGGCTATCTGCGCAGCGAATCCGGCGTGCACCGCCTGGTGCGCAAGTCCCCGTTCGATTCCGGCAACCGCCGCCACACTTCGTTCTCCAGCGTGTTCGTCTACCCCGAGGTGGACGACTCCATCGAGGTCGAGATCAACCCCGCCGACCTGCGCGTGGACACCTTCCGCGCTTCCGGCGCGGGCGGCCAGCACATCAACAAGACCGATTCGGCAATCCGCATCACCCACCTGCCTACCAATATCGTGGTGCAGTGCCAGAACGACCGCTCGCAGCACAAGAACCGCTCCGAGGCGATGAGCATGCTGAAGGCGCGCCTGTACGAGCTGGAACTCCGGAAGCGCAACGAGGAAAAGCAGGCGATGGAAGACTCCAAGACCGACATCGGCTGGGGCCACCAGATCCGCTCCTATGTGCTCGACCAGTCGCGCATCAAGGATTTGCGCACCAATTTCGAAACCGGCAACACCCAGGCGGTGCTCGACGGCGACCTCGACGACTTTATCAGCGCCAGTTTGAAACAGGGAGTTTAATCAAATGTCAGAACAAGAAAATACTATCCCATCCCAGGACGAAAACCAGCTCATCGCCGAGCGCCGCGACAAGCTGCAAAAACTGCGCGAGCAGGGCATCGCCTTTCCCAACGACTTCGACCGCAAGGACATGGCGGGCGATTTGCATGCCGCCCACGGCGCCAAGGACAAGGAAGCGCTCGAAGCCGACAAGATCGAAGTCGCCATCGCCGGCCGCATGATGCTGAAGCGGGTGATGGGCAAAGCCAGCTTCGCCACCATTCAGGACATGAGCGGGCGCATCCAGCTCTACATCAGCAACGACATCGCCGGCACGGAAACCCACGACGCGTTCAAGCGCTGGGACATGGGCGACATCATCGGCGCCCGCGGCACCCTGTTCAAGACCAAGACCGGCGAGCTGACAGTGCAGGTCAGCGAACTCAAGCTATTGACCAAGTCGCTGCGCCCGCTGCCGGAGAAATTCCACGGTCTCACCGACCAGGAGCAGATATACCGCCAGCGCTATCTCGGCCTGATCACCAACGAGGAAACGCGCAAGACCTTCATGGTGCGTTCGAAGATCATCCAGACGATCCGCAACTTCCTGGTCGAGCGCGGCTACCTCGAAGTGGAAACGCCGATGATGCACCCCATCCCCGGCGGCGCCTCGGCCAAGCCCTTCACCACCCACCACAACGCACTGGACATGGAGCTGTTCCTGCGCATCGCGCCGGAGCTCTACCTCAAGCGCCTGGTAGTAGGCGGCTTCGAGAAGGTGTTCGAGATCAACCGCAACTTCCGTAACGAAGGCCTGTCCACCCGCCACAATCCCGAATTCACCATGATCGAGTTCTATGAGGCGTATCGGGATTACCGCTACATGATGGATTTGACCGAGGAAATGTTCCGCGAAACCGCCAAGGTCGTGCTCGGCCACGCGGTGGTGCAGTATCAGGGCCACACCATCAACCTGGCCCAGCCGTTCGACCGCCTCACCATCACCCAGGCGATCCACAAGTACCATCCGGACAGGTTCACCGACGAACAGCTCAACGACCGCGTTTTCCTCAAGGCCGAACTGCATAAAATGGGCTCCGACCAGCACCCTACCGACGGCGTCGGCGGCCTGCAACTCTCGCTGTTCGAGGAAACCACCGAGCAGATGCTGATCCAGCCGACCTTCATCATCGACTACCCGGCCGAGGTATCGCCGCTGGCGCGCAGCAACGACGCCAACCCCGGCATCACCGAGCGCTTCGAGCTGTTCATCGTCGGCCGCGAAATCGCCAACGGCTTCTCCGAGCTCAACGACCCGGAAGACCAGTCCGAGCGCTTCATGGCGCAGGTAAGGCAGAAGGAAGCGGGCGACGCCGAGGCGATGCACTACGACGCCGACTACATCCGCGCGCTGGAATTCGGTCTGCCGCCCACCGCTGGCGAGGGTATCGGCATCGACCGGCTGGTGATGCTGCTGACTGACAGCCCGAGCATCCGCGACGTCATCCTGTTCCCGCAGATGCGCGTGGAAGATTGAGCGCGAAGCGGCCAAGCGTTTAGCTACGGCTGCGAAGGCGGTTTCTTCAAAAAAACACAAGGCGAAAGTCATCCGACTTTCGCCTTGTTATTTTCATTTTCGAGCCGACCGGATTAACTGCCGGCCATTTAACCAGTACTTCAGAACGATGCCGCTTACCGCTCCATCGCCAGCAAATTTTTGTCTGCATCCATCTGCGGCAAACCCGCACGGGCACGTAGGTCGGCAAGCACCTTGTCGCCATTGCGGCGTGAAGCCTCATAAGCCGCACGACGTTCAGCCTCGCCCGCCATGGCTACCGCTTGCTGCACCCAGGCCCGATATTGCGCGTGATCCCGATGCGAGTGCTGTTTACGGTTCATGGTAAACCAGCGTTGCGCTTCCACCTCGTTTCTTTCTACGCCTTCAGCATTAAGATACATTAATCCAAGAATGAGCTGGGATTCCTTGTCGCCCTGTTCCGCCGCCTTGCGATACCACTTAAGCGCCTCGGCATAATTCTGTGCCACGCCGTCGCCATAACGGAACATTTGACCGAGGTTAAATTGCGCATTCACCACCCCCTTCTCGGCAAGTGGCTGCCACAGTTTAACGGCATTCTGATAGTCCCCGTGACGGTGCGCAGTGGCGGCACGCTCATAATCCTGCGCCACATCAGCCTGCGCCAAGGGGATGGCCGCCAGCAGGCCAAGGCAGATCATGGACAGAAAAGCCGCCAGGCGGGAAGGTAAAAAGGCGGAATGGTTTTTCATGGGGTTCTCCTTGAGTTGACAAATCTCTGCTCAATTTAGCAAGAGCAATGCCAGCCAATAACCCACCCCATGAAATATCGCCTGCCGCACGGCAGTATCTGATCTTTTGGCAGTTTCGGAAACGGATATGGACAAGGCAATCGGCCACGCCGACTGTGCCGTTTCTCCAAAAATGTGCCATTCGGCACAGCGATTCGCTGCTTTATCAAGCTTCCCATCTTTAAAATATCTTCGCCACGGCGCTCGCTGAACCCATTGATTTTTGGCATCCGGAATCCGCCCTGAAAAGTACCGGATCAGTCGGCACCTGATCCCATGTCCATCGATGTGGGGAAGCAAACAGGGCGGCAGGCGGCATTTTGAATCGGCGGGATTAGCGCGAGCACAAACATCTGCCCGTGCTGCAAAACCCCCTTTGGGACTCGGTCAGGCTCATGGTGGAACGTACAGCGCCGGAAGTACCGTCGAACAGTACATTGAAGCGGGCCGCCTCGCTCCAATCGTCGCAATAGCGCCATTCCCACACCAGTTCGTCCCGTGCCTTGAAATAGACCGTCCAGCCTGGATAGGGCGGCCCCAGAATGCGCATGACCTGGGCCTCGGTCATGCCTGGCCGAATCTGCGCAAAGACGCTTGGGTCCAGCACGTTTCCGATGCGCTGCAATTTCCCGTCCGGACCGACCCGCACCATGAAAGTGTGGAAGCCAAACGGCCCGCGTGGATAGGCGAGCTGCACGGAACCGTCAGAGTCCTGCCAGCGCATCGCCGGCTCGCCCATGACGCGGATCACGTCATCGAGCCGCGCTTCGCCAAGCTTGAGCCCGCTGCCGCCATAGGCGGCGCAGGCGGTCAGGAACAACGCAGCCATAATTGGAAACAGTCGTTTCATATGCATCGACTCCAGTGTCAGGTTCAAGGAAGCGCCGATCAATTCATCATCGAAGCCATGCTGATAGCTGGAACGGCGTTTTTTCTCTTCGATCCATTATCGAATTACCAACATTTAATCCCTTCGCAATAGCCGGACGCAACTTTCATGCGTTATTTTCCACAGCACCGCCTGTCCACGCCATATTTGACTATAAATAAACGAGCGGTGTATGAATATGGCAGGCAACACTTACTTATACGGAGAATCACCATGACTGAACCAACCAGCAAAACCAGCCCTTTCGTCATCGCCGCATCCATCGCGGTGATCCTCGTCAGCATCGTGGGCATCGGCGTCATGACCGGCCTGATTCCGGGCCGAGGGGCAAAACCCGAAATCCCCGCCGCGACTGCGCCCGGTCAAATGGCGGGAACACCGGCGCCACAGTTAGGTGGCGCTGCGGAAAAGCCGGCCGCTGCTGACAAAACCGCTGCCGCCCAGCCGGAGCCTGTTACCAAGCCTGCCGCCAAAAGAGTTACTGTCAAACCGGCAGCGCATTCCACCGCAAGCGTCAACCCAGAGCAGAAAGTTGCGGTGAAGGTCTGCGGTAACTGCGGCATTATCACTGCCATCCGTACCGTCGAGCAGGCCGGCGAGGGAAGCGGTCTGGGCGCAGTCGCCGGCGGCGTCGTAGGCGGGCTACTGGGCCACCAAGTCGGCGGGGGCACCGGAAAAGATCTCGCCACCATCGCTGGCGTTGTCGGCGGCGGCTATGCCGGCCACCAGATCGAGAAGAAGGTCAAAACCACCAAGCATTACGAAATCAACGTCCGTATGGATGACGGTAGCCATCGCACCTTCATGCAGGAAACCGAGCCCGCCTATGCCGTCGGCGAAAAAGTGAAGGTTATCGACGGCGCGTTGATACGCGATTAACCTGTAAACGGATTACACCGCCAAGGAGCCAGGCAACAGCGCGTGTTTCCTGGCGGTTCAAGCGTTTTTTCAGGGGCGGATCAGCCTCTAAAAGGGATGCGGCGAAATTTATTGGATAATGTAGAATCCAATGTAAATGGCCACTCCTTCTTCCCAGCATATCGAACTCCCGATCGCAGGCATGACCTGCGCCGCCTGTTCCACGCGCCTCGAAAAAAATCTCAACAAGCTGCCCGGCGTAAAAGCCGCCGTCAATCTCGCCAGTGAAAAAGCCCATATCGAGTTCGATCCGGCACGATCGTCCCCTGCCGAACTGGTGCAAGCTGTCCGCAAAGCCGGATTTTCGGTGCCGGAGCAGGAAGTGGTGCTGGAACTGGAGGGCATGACCTGCGCTGCCTGTGCCACGCGCATCGAGAAAGTGCTGAACAGGATCGACGGCGTGAGCGCCGCGGTAAATTTCGCCACCGAAAAGGCCCGAATTCGCGTTGCACCGGGCACAGCCACCCTGGAATCGCTGATTGCGGCGGTGGTCAAGGCAGGCTATGGCGCTCACGAATCGCTCGGCGCCAGCCGCGCGGAAGAGAAACAGCGGCGTGCGGCGGCTTATCGGAAGGAACTGCGCATCTTCTGGTTTGCCGCTGCGCTGACGCTGCCGCTGGTGGCGCAAATGGGCGCGATGTTTTTCGGCCAGCACGAAGAGATTTTGCCACGCTGGCTGCAATGGCTGCTCGCCACGCCGGTGCAGTTCTGGGCGGGCAAGCGCTTTTATGTCGGCGCCTGGCACGCCTTGCGCGGCGGCGGCGCCAACATGGACGTGCTGGTCGCACTCGGCACCAGCATGGCGTACTTTCTCAGCACCGCCATCACCTTGTTCGGCCTGGAGCAGCACGTATATTTCGAGGCGGGCGCAGCGGTCATTACGCTGGTGCTGATGGGCAAGCTGCTGGAAGCGCACGCCAAGGCGGGAACCTCGGCGGCGATCGAGGAACTGCTCAAGCTCCAGCCGAAAACCGCGCACCTGGAGCGCGACGGCCAGATTGTCGATGTCGATGCCGCCAGCCTCAAACTCGGCGATATTTTTATCGCCCGTGCCGGTGAAAGCATCCCGGTTGACGGCGAGGTGATCGAGGGCGAGTCCAGTGTGGTGGAGGCCATGCTGACCGGCGAAAGCCTGCCTGTGACCAAGAACCCTGGTGCCAAGGTGTTCGGTGCCACGCAGAATCAGCAAGGGATGCTGAAGTGCCGCGCTACCGGCGTGGGTGCGCATACCGTGCTGGCAGGCATTATCCGGCTGGTGGAACAGGCACAAGGTTCGAAAGCCCCGATCCAGCGGCTGGCGGACATCATTTCCGGCATTTTCGTGCCGGTGGTGGTTTCTGTCAGCCTCATCACTTTCGGCCTGTGGTGGGGTCTGGGCGGCGAATTTACCCCTGCCCTGATCAACGCCGTGGCCGTGCTGGTGATCGCCTGCCCATGCGCCCTCGGTCTTGCCACGCCCACCGCGGTGATGGTTGGCACGGGCAACGGCGCCAAGGCGGGCATCCTGATCAGGAATGCGGAAGCACTGGAGCGGGCAGGAAAGATCCGCACTCTGGTGGTGGACAAAACCGGTACCCTGACCGAAGGCCGCCCCACGGTTACCGACATCGTTCCGGCAGCGCATTCCGCTCCGGACGAAGTGCTCCGGCTTGCTGCCGCTCTGGAGCAAGGTTCGGAGCATCCCTTGGCAAAAGCGGTGCTGGCCCGCGCCGCAGAAGCGGGCATTGCGCCGGACATCGTCACCGGATTCAGCTCCGTCACAGGCAAAGGAGTGCAGGGCGAAATCGGGGGGCGGCTTTGCTGGCTCGGCTCCCCCGCTTTCTTCATCGAGCAGGGATTAAAAACCGATGAGACCGTCATCGCCGGCCTCCAGCGCGAGGGCAAGACCGTGGTCGCCATTGGCGACAAGCAAGGCGTAGTGGGCTATCTCGCCATCGCCGACACGCTGCGCGCAAGTTCGGCCCGTGCCGTGGCCCGGTTGCAGGCAATGGGCATCGAGGTGGTGATGCTGACCGGCGACAACCAGGCCACTGCTCACGCCATCGCCGCACAGGCCGGCGTCAATCGCTATCTCGCGGAAGTGCTGCCGCAAGACAAGGCGGCGGAAATCCAGAAACTCAAAACCCAGGGCAAGGCGGTCGGCATGGCTGGCGACGGCATCAACGATGCCCCGGCGCTGGCGGCGGCAGACGTAAGTTTTGCCATTGGCAGCGGCGCCGATGTCGCCATCGAAGCTGCCGATATCACCCTGATGCGCAACGACATGGAAAGCGTGGCGGATGCGATTGATTTATCCCGTGCCACGCTGAGAAAAATCCGCCAGAATTTGTTCTTCGCTTTCGTCTACAATGCGCTGGGCATCCCGCTGGCAGCGATGGGCATGCTGAGCCCGGTGATCGCAGGGGCGGCGATGGCGATGAGTTCGGTGTCGGTGGTGAGTAATTCGCTGCTGCTGAAGCGTTGGAAGATGCATTGACCCAACTTTCAAACCGCAAAGGACGCAAAGGCACGCGAGGTAAAGCAAGTTCTTCCTTTGCGGTATATTCTTTTGCATCAACTGAAGGAGAACATAAATGGAAAAAATCACTCTCGCCGTCAAGGGCATGACCTGCATGGGCTGCGTGCGCAGCGTGAAGAATGTGCTGGAACCGATCCCCGGCGTTGCGGCTGTGGACATCACTCTGGATAACGGGCAGGTCATCATTTCCTTTGATGCCGCCAAGTGCAATGCGGACCAATTCAAGGCTGCGATTCAGGATGCCGGCTACGAAGTTGTTGATAATGGTTGAAAATTGGCGCCAAATTCTTCATTATGTGCGCTCTATGAAAATAATGCCCTTACATGAACCTGCCTGACCTCGTCCCCTTCCTCAATCCTGCGGTTCATGGCTTCGCGCCCGTTGCAGTAATCGGAGCTTTCTTCCCTTTCCTCAAAAAAGAAAAACCGAAAACCATCGGCAAGGGTACGCTCCAGACCATCAACAAAATTGCCTGCCAGTTCCTCGAAGCGCGCGGAGTGGAAAACTTCAAGGTCTATACCATCGCTTATGAAGATCAGCCGGTGGTGCTGATCCAGGCCGAGCCGCAAAAGAAACTGCGGTTTTCCAATATCATCGAAATCCAGATCAAAAAATTCATCCGGGATAATCTGTCGATCGAGGTGCCCGCCGTATTCTGGCGTTTCAAAACGGACAACAGCGAAACACCCGGGCCGGAACAGGCCGATTACGAATTTGAAGAACAACCGAACTACCCTCCGACTGTCGATCAGGCTCAGCCCTCCGCACAACAATCATCGCCTCAGGTAGAAGAAGCAAAGAGCAAAGGGGAATCCATGGAGCAGGAAAGCGTCTTCCACCTCTCCCCCCACCTGACGCTGGACAACATGCAGGTGGAAGAAGTAGACATTTCCATGGGCGAGTTTGACGAGTTTCTCAAGGGTGCCGCCAGCACACGAAAAAAGGATGAACAGCCATGACCGGCAACAATGAAACCTCAATGGAGCAGCGCATCCTGCGCGTAATGCGCAAGGTGCTGGGGAGTGTCGTAAAGGACACCACGCCGCAGCCTGGCATGCAACACGCCCTGTCGGATCAGACTATCGAGGATATCAAGGCCTGCTTCGCGCTGATCGCCACAAGGGAAATGGAGCTGGCCAAGGAGGCCGGGATCGCGCATGAAAGGCCCCACTTCAGCGACGAACCGCAGAAAGCCAAGGTCGTGCCGATCAACAGATCCGGCTTGCGGAACAACAAACCGAAAGAATAAATGCCATTCGTTATAGAGCACCTCTAGAAAATCAGGGGTGCCCTTTACTGGGGGCCACGCGGTCCTTCACGCAATACAGCTTGCTCTGGGTCGTATTGTATTCAATCAGGAAACTGCCCTGCGCCGACCTTAACACCGTGTTCCCCGAAAACGGCAAAAACTCGACGCCTTTCATTTCCAGCATCTTCTTCCTGGCCGAGTCGAGAGTCTCCCTGAATATCACCCCCAAAAAAGAGTATCGGCTGTCTTCGGTACTGACGTAAATATCCGTCACCACCATGTCGTAAAGCTTCTGCTCCGCATCGGGCTTGAACCAGTACGCTTCGCCTTCGTTCTTGTAAGGATACTGGTAGAAACGGGTCAGATAATCCTTGAAGTAGCCTGGATCGATCTGGTCGCGACACAGCAGCGCGCTGCCGATCACCGGTTCGAAGGTGGTGGGAGCGGCGATCGATTGAACCGGAGCAAACGCCAGCACGCCCAGCATCAGAAAAAAGAGTTTTATGGCCATTTTCAACTGGCGCGTCGTGCCCACAGATCATGAGTATCGGCATCGGTGATTTCCACTTCGACAAAATCACCCGGCTTCAGGTCGTTCGATTCGTCGATATACACCAGACCGTCGATTTCAGGCGCATCCGCCGCACTGCGGGCGATTGCGCCATCCTCGTCCACTTCGTCCACCAGTACAGTGAGGTTCCGGCCGACCCTGCGCGCCAGTTTGGCCGCGCTGATTTCTTCCTGCAACGCCATCAGGCGCGCCACGCGCTCTTCCTTCAGCTCCTCCGGCACGGCACCGGGCAGGGCATTGGCCGCCGCTCCTTCCACCGGCGAGTAGGCGAAGCAGCCGACGCGGTCGAGTTCCGCCTCACGCAGGAAATCCAGCAGCGAATCGAAGTCGGCTTCGGTTTCGCCCGGAAAGCCGGCGATGAAGGTGCTGCGTATCGTGATTTCCGGGCAAACCTCGCGCCAGGCGCGAACACGCGCCAGCGTACCTTCGATGTCGCCGGGGCGCTTCATCGCCTTGAGGACTTTCGGGCTGGCGTGCTGGAACGGCACATCGAGGTAGGGCAGAATCTTGCCCTCGGCCATCAGCGGAATCACTTCGTCCACGTGGGGATAAGGATAGACGTAATGCAGCCGCACCCACACGCCGAGATCGCCGAGGGCACGCACCAGTTCGGTCATGCGCGTGCGGATCGGCCTGCCGCCCCAAAAGCCGCTGCGGTATTTGACGTCGACGCCGTAAGCGCTGGTGTCCTGGGAAATTACCAGCAGTTCCTTGACACCGGCCTTCACCAGATTCTCCGCTTCCTGCATCACCTCGCCCACCGGGCGGCTGACCAGATCACCGCGCAACGACGGGATGATGCAGAAGGTGCAGCGGTGATTGCAGCCTTCGGAAATTTTCAGGTAAGCGTAATGCTTCGGCGTGAGTTTGACGCCTTGGGGCGGGATCAGGCTTTCAAACGGGTCGTGCGGCTGCGGCAGGTACCGATGCACTGCCGCCATCACCTCGGCCGCGGCATGCGGTCCCGTCACCGCCAGCACTTGGGGGTGCGCCTCCAGCACTACGTCAGACTTGGCGCCAAGGCAACCGGTGACGATCACCTTGCCATTCTCCTTGAGCGCTTCGCCGATGGCGTCGAGCGATTCGGCCACGGCGGCGTCGATGAAGCCGCAGGTGTTGACCACGACCAGATCGGCGCCCTCATAGCTGGGGGAAATGGCATAGCCCTCTGCCCGCAAACGAGTGAGAATCTGCTCGGAATCCACCAGCGCCTTGGGACAGCCGAGGGAAACGAAACCGACTTTTGGGATTGAAGCCATAATGAAAATCCGTTTAAACGCGTTAACCGCAGAGAGCACGGAGAACACTGAGGAGACCAAACAAAGGCCTGTATATTGCCTTTCCTCCGTGCCCTCCGCGTCTCTTGTGCCCTATGGGTATCTGCGGTAAATCCAAATTTTGCTTATACTACGCCCATGTACATTTACATCATCGCAATCGGTTGGGCTTACGTCGTTCTGCTGATGGCCGCCACGGCAAAAAGTTTCGTTGCCGGCGTGCTGATCTTCATATTCTACGGCCTGCTACCGCTGGCCTTGATCTTCTGGCTCGCCGGTTCACGCCAGCGCGCCCGCAACAAGGAGTGTCCCCGCCGGGTTCCCGCCGCTACGCGGCGACCATGGCGAGACAAGCGCTTACGCCAGCTAGCCGAGGAGCGACCTGGTGAGCCAGATCGAGCCGATCCCCAAACCGATCAACAGCACCTGCTGTAACGTGGCATGCAGTTCCGGGCGCTTGTGCAGGCCCGGAATCAGATCCGCCACCGCGACGTAAATCATGCTTGCCGCGGCGATGGCGAGGAAGAATGGAATCCATTCGTGCATCGATTGCAGCATGAAATAGGCGAGTACTCCGCCCATCACTGTCGCCAGACTGGACAGCAGGTTCAGCATGAAAGCGTGCTTCTTGGTATAGCCCGAATGGAGCAGAATCAGGAAATCCCCCACTTCCTGTGGAATTTCATGGGCGATGATGGCCAGCGCAGTCACGACCCCGGTCTGGAAATCCGCCAGGAAAGCGGCAGCAATGATGATGCCGTCGACGAAATTGTGGAAGGTGTCGCCCACCATGATCATCATGCCGCTACGGCCATGGTCATTATCGTGGTTGTGATCATGGCCGGGGGGCGGGACGTGCACTTCGCAATGATCGGCGTGACAGTGCCGCCACAGCACCAGTTTTTCCAGCAGGAAAAACAGCATGATGCCGAACAGGATGGTGGCTGCGGTGTTTTCGATACTCTTGGTGAGTTCGAAGGCATGCGGCAGGATTTCGAGAAACGCCGCGCCGAGCAGGGCGCCGATTGCGTAACTGACCAGCATCGGCACCCATTCGGCGCGCGCCGACATAGCGAATGCCGCCGCTACGCTAATGCTGAGAACGCCGCCGAACAGGCTGGCCAGGATGATGCCGGTTAATGTGGACATAGGCGCATCATTATACGGATAATCGCGGCCCAAGCCAGATTAGCGATGCCATGCGCCCGGTGGCGCCGTCACGGCGGTAGGAGAAGAACCTCTCCGCATCGTTGAAAGTGCACAGGCTGCCGCCATATACCCTGGTCACGCCAAGCAAGCCAAGGCGCTGACGCGCAAGCAGGTAGATGTCGGCCAGCCACTTTTGTTCCGTGAGGGATGAGCGTGGCACGAAAGCATGGTGTGCATCCGGGTCGTGGGCCAGGAAAGCCTGGCGCACCTCCTCACCCACCTCGAAGGCCTGCGGCCCGATCGCCGGGCCGAGCCAGGCCAGCAAGGAAACAGGGGCCACATTCATCGCAGCCACCGCCGCCTCGATCACGCCGCCCGCCAGACCGCGCCAGCCTGCGTGAGCCGCACCCACCACCGTGCCCGATTCGTCGCACAGCAACAGCGGCAGGCAATCTGCCGTCATCACCGCGCACACGGCATCGGCCTTCCTGGCAACTGCGGCATCGGCCTCGGGTATGCCGACCGCTCGATCCGCATCCGCCACGACGTTGCCGTGCACCTGCTTCAACCACACCGGTTCAGCCGGCAAGGCCGCGCGCAATATTGCCCTGTTACTCGCCACAACAGCAGCGTCATCGCCGACATGGTCGCCCAGGTTGAGGGAAGCATAAGCACCTGTGCTCACGCCGCCGGTTCGGGTCGTTTGCAAGGCCCGCACGTTGGCTGGCGCCGGCCAGTCGGGGATAATCCAGTCCTTATTCATGGCGCAGCACTTTCAACAATGCCGCCATATCCGCCGGCAGGTCTGCATGCCATTCCATCGGTTCGCCGGATACCGGATGAACCAGTCCGAGCCGCTCCGCATGCAGGGCCTGACGACCCAGTGCCTTGATCGCCTCGCGCAATGGCGGCGGCAACTGGATCGGCCTGCCGCTATAAACCGGGTCGCCCACCAACGGATGGGCGATTGACTGCATGTGCACCCGTATCTGGTGAGTACGTCCGGTTTCCAGGCTGCAACGGATCAGGGTGTGGTAATCGAAGCGTTCCAGCACGGCGTAATGCGTTACCGCCGGCTTGCCGTTGTGAACTATCGCCATCTTGACGCGCTGGCTGGGATGCCGCCCGAGCGGCGCGTCGACCTTGCTGTCGCGCGCCACGATGCCCTGCACGATCGCCAGATAGTCGCGCTTCACGCTGCGAGCCTGCAACTGGCGCACCAGTGCAGTCTGGGTTACAAGGGTTTTCGCCACTACCAGCAGGCCGCTGGTGTCCTTGTCGAGACGGTGAACGATACCGGCACGGGGAATGCCCTCAAGCTGCGGCGCATGATGCAGCAGCGCGTTGAGCATGGTGCCCTGCCAGTTGCCGCTACCCGGGTGGACGACCAGGCCCGCCGGCTTGTTGACCACCAGCAATTCCTCGTCCTCGTACACGATGTCGAGGGCGATATCCTCCGCCATGTATGGCGTTTCGGAGGGATGCAGCTCCGGCTCTACCCGCACCTGTTCGCCACCCCACACCGCCTGCTTGGGCGTTACGCACTGACCATCGAGCGTGACACGCTTCTCCTTGATCCAGGTTTGCAGGCGGCTGCGCGAATAGTCCGGCAGCAATTGCTGCAGCGCCTGATCCAGCCGCAACCCGGCAAATTCTGGCGGAATCGTCAAGTCGATGGGCGCGGGGTTTGGGTTATAACGCTCCATTAATTCAATATTCCAAAAGCATTACAGAACATTACACTCATTTTTCCCCATCTTTTCGCATTGTAGTTTCTCGACCCTCATCATTTTATATCAATAACTTCCGGATTGGTTTTGGAACTCTAAATATGTTCCCCAAGGGGACGGCATGCCAGTCCCGCTTCCCGGAAATTAAGCCGCTTTCCGCACTCTCGAATTCAATCCCGGCTGGCCGCTCCCATATCCCCAGATTCGCCTCGTGCCGATCCAGGCACATTGCTCCAAACTTTCAATACCGTCGAATGTGCGGAACTTCTTGACTTGTCTTCTGCTCTTAATCGGTGGCAGCTTCAGGCACTGAAGTGCAATGTCGCCAAACGCGAGACGCTGATTAGCGTCAATACCGCAACGGAAAAAGCCAATGTATACATCGAAACAGTGACTAATTCTCGTCACTGGGTGGTGGCGATTGAGGCGCGCGAAATATTTTATATAATCTGCACCCCACGCGCTCCTTCAATCTCCTGTTGCCCAGTGAAACCCACACTTCAATTACTGACAGGAAAGTGCAATGGATAGCCTCGCAGTCGATTCGAATAATTCACACAGCAACGCACTCGCTACCTTCAAAGACCTACGCAGCTACCTAAATACTCAGATCCTCGGTCAGGAAGGCTTGGTCGAGAGCCTCCTGGTAGCCTTGCTGGCGGAAGGACATTTGCTCATCGAAGGTCCACCCGGCCTCGCCAAAACGCGAGCCATCAAAGCGCTTGCACACGGTGTGGAGTGCGACTTCCAGCGTGTGCAATTCACTCCCGACATGCTGCCGTCGGATCTCACCGGATCGGACATCTATCGGCCTGAGGATGGCAGTTTCCGCTTCCAGCGTGGTCCGCTGTTCCACAACCTGATACTGGCCGATGAGATCAATCGAGCGCCTGCCAAGGTGCAATCCGCACTGCTGGAAGCAATGGCGGAGCATCAGGTAAGCGTGGGCATGGCTACCTATCCACTGCCACGCCTATTTCTGGTAATGGCGACGCAGAATCCTATCGAACACGAGGGCACCTACCCACTGCCAGAAGCTCAGCTTGACCGTTTCATGCTGCACACGCTCGTCGATTACCCGGATCGTACCAACACCCGCCTCATCATGGATTTAGCGCGACGCGAGGCGCTGGAAGGGCGTGAGCTACCTCCGCCAGCTCGCCCCATAACGCAGGAAATCGTGTTCGCCGCACGCCGCGAAGCACTGAGCTTGACACTTGTCTCATCCGTTGCCGACTACATCGCTGCGCTGGTTGATGCGACCCGACGGCCCGATGCTTACAGCGGCAAGCTGACAGAATGGTTGCGCTGGGGCGCCAGCCCGCGTGCAGCCATTGCCATCGAACGTGGCGCCCGCGCCCTGTCCTGGCTGGATGGGCGCGACTATGTCAGCCCGGAGGATGTCCAGGCTATCGCCCCGAATGCACTGCGACATCGCCTCTTGCTCGATTACTCCGCACAGGCACGCGGCATTAGCGCACAGGACTGTGTAAACGAATTGCTACGCCAAGTGCCGGCGCCATGATAATGCCCGACCTCGCGGAATTGTCCGCCCTGCGTGGCGCAGCGCGTGGGCTGAGCTTGCGTGCCCGCCGCCCCGCGCTGGCACAGTTACAGGGCGGGCATCGCAGCGCCCAGCGCGGGCGCGGGCTGGAATTCGAGGAGGTGCGACTCTATGCGGCAGGCGACGACGCCCGCAATATCGACTGGCGCGTCACGGCGCGGCGCGGACGACCGCATACCAAGCTGTTCCGGGAAGAACGCGAGCGCCCCGTCTGGCTGGTTGCCGACCTGCATCCGGGGCTCTTTTTCGGTAGTCGTCGCCAGCTCAAATCGGCCGTGCTGTTGCGTGCTGCGGCCCAACTCGGTTGGGTGGCAGCGCTCGGGGGCGACCGCGTTGGCGCGGTGATCGCCGACGGAGCGACTGCGCCAAAAATCATCCCGCCGCGCGCTCGCATGGCGGGTGTGCTTCCGATGCTGGAGGCGCTGGTGGCGGCTCAACCGCGTGCGCCAGGCACGCCGCTTCATGGTGGCTTGCTAGCCGCCGTCTCGACGCTACGTCCGCTGTTGCAACCGGGCAGCCTGATTCTGCTGTTAAGCGATTTTTCCGAGTTTGACCAAGCTGTTGAGGAAATCCTGGCCAGCGCAACTACACATAGCGATTGCCGTTTATTGTGGATCACCGATCCGCTAGAAAGCAGCGGACTGCCAACAGGCTCCTACCGTGTTGGTTTGCCTGGCCGCCAGTGGTGGATGGATGGTGAACGCAGCCGCGCGTCCTGGCAGAGCGCTTGGCGCGCACGCGAACAGCGCCTGAATGATCTGGCCATGCATCTCAATTTGCCACTAAGTCGACTGGATACGCACGATGCTGTTCTTGAAAGGGTGGTCGCCTTATTGAAGGAACCGACATGGGCAGCGTGAAACCGGATTGGCTGGCACAGCTTGCACCCGCCCACGCCCCGCCAGCACCAAGCTGGTGGCCCCTGGCACCGGGCTGGTGGGGGATGGCAATTATTCTCGCGATGGTTATCGCTGCGGTAACGTATTGGCAACGTCGTCCTGACAATCGCCTGCGCCGTGTTGCGCTGAAAGAATTGAAAAACCTGGAAACGAGGGTTATCGATGATATTACTTTGGCGCGTGGTTTGGAACATCTACTGCGCCGCTATGCTGTGGCACGTTTCGGACGCGACGCGGTCGCCAGCTTGAGCGGCGACTGCTGGATCGCCTTCATCGTCGCTCATGGTGGCGCCGCTTGGGCCGACGATACTGGAGCCAGCCTGCTGCGCGCAGCCTACGGAGGAACCGCGAAGCCGGACCGCGCGCGCTGGCTTGCCGGCGCACGCGCTTTCATCATGGGGCGATCATGATACACATTGCCTGGCCCTGGATGTTATTGACCTTGCCCTTGCCTTGGTTGCTCGGCCGCTTTTTGCCGCCGGCACCGTTGCAGGGCAGCGCGCTGTTCCTGCCGTTCGCTGCCGCCGTGTCGAGCGGCTGGACGCCTACCCTACTACATGCGCGCTCCCGTTGGCGCAGGCTGCTGTTTGCACTGATCTGGCTGTTGCTGGTCGCCGCCGCTACGCGTCCGCAGTGGCTGGATAAACCGCTGCCAGTGCCTACCACCGGGCGACGGCTATTGCTGGCTGTCGACGTCTCCGGTTCCATGGAGGCGCAGGACATGGCCGGCAATGCCACGCGCCTCGAAGTGGTGCAACAGGTCGCGGGCGATTTCATACGTCACCGCCAAGGCGACCAGGTCGGTCTGATCCTGTTCGGCACGCGCCCCTACCTGCAGGCGCCATTGACGGCCGATCTCGACACGGTCGGCCAATTTCTGCGCGAGTCCATAGTCGGCGTGGCGGGACCGCAGACGGCAATTGGCGACGCCATCGGACTCGCCATCAAGCGCTTGCACGGCGACCATGCCGGATCGGGCGGGAAGATGGTGATGATCCTGCTCACCGACGGCGGCAACGACGCCGGCCTGATGGATCCGCTGGCTGCAGCCAAAATGGCCGCCAGCGACGGCCTGCGCATCTACACCATCGGCGTGGGGGCGGCGACGCGGCAAGGCTTCTTCGGCACCAGCGGGAATACCGACCTGGACGAGGACACGCTCAAGTCGGTTGCCCAAATCACCGGCGGCGAGTATTTCCGGGCAACCGACGCCGACGCGCTGGAAAAGGTGTACGCCAGAATCGACAAACTGGAACCGAGCGCCGGGCACGCGCAATGGTATCGCCCGCGCAGCGAATGGTTTCCGTGGCCGCTCGCCCTGGCCCTGTTGCTCAGCGTGCCGGCCGTGCTGATGAGGGAACGGACATGACGGCCAGCGCCATTCTGCACGCCTTCCACTTTCTGCGCCCACAGTGGCTGCTGGCCTTGCCCGTTCTATGGGGCCTGGTGTTCTGGCTCGCACGGCGACGCAACCTGGATGAAGACTGGTCCCGCCTCATCGACGCGCAACTGCTGCCGGCACTGCGCCTCGACGCGCGCGGCGGCGCTGGAATGCGGCCCTGGCCGTTGCTTGCTCTGGTGTGGAGCCTTGCCGCCTTGGCTCTGGCCGGCCCAAGCTGGCAACAGAACCAGACTGCCGCCTATCGCGCCCCGGCCGCATGGGTATTGGTGCTCGATCTCTCCCCCTCGATGGCGGCGACGGATATTGCGCCGGATCGCGTCACGCGTGCGCGTTTCGCCCTGGACGATCTGCTCGGCGCGGCTCGCGACGCGCGTGTCGGGCTGGTGGTTTTCAGCGACGAGCCCTACACGGTGACGCCCCTGACGCAGGATGTCGCTACCGTGCGCACTCTTCTGCCGCCGCTCGCGCCCGACATCATGCCCAGTTCCGGCGACCATCTGGCTCCGGCGCTCGACCAGGCGACCAAGCTGCTGCAAGCGGTGGGTGCGAAGGACAAGCGCATCGTGGTGCTGACAGACGGCTTCGACGACCCCGCCGCCGCGTTCTCGGCGGCGGCGGCGCTCAAATCGCACGGCACAACCCTGACCGTGGTAGGCATGGGTACGCCGGGCGGCTCGCCGCTGCGCAACGCGGACGGACGCTTCATAGCGGATGTGAACGGGCGCCCCCTGCTGGTTCGCCTCGACGTCGACCGGTTAAAACAGCTTGCCGTAGCCGGCGGGGGACGCTATGTCGATATTGCCGGCTTGCCCGGCCTGATTGCCGATCTACAGGCATCGCCGCACAGTGCGGGCAACGCAATCTCGGCGCCAGACGTCAAGGTTACCAGCTGGCGCGACGCGGGCGCCTGGCTCCTGCCCGTGTTGCTGCTGCTGGCAGCCTTGCTGGCGCGAAGTGGCTGGCTATGATGCGCTGGCTTTTCGCACTCGCCCTGCTCGCATTGGCGCTACCGTCTGAAGCCGGCGCAAGCTGGTCGAGCCTGTGGCGCAACGCCGATCAACGGGGCGAAACGTTGTTGCTGCACGGCGACGCGGCTGCGGCAGCCAAGGTGTACACCGATCCGCGCCGCAAAGCCTACGCCGAACTCAAGGCGGGCGACTATGCGGCAGCGGCCCGTGACCTTGCCGCCTTCGATGAGGGCGATGCCAACTACAACCGGGGTAACGCGCTGGCGCATGCGGGCGATCTGCACGGCGCGATCCGCGCTTACGACGCCGCGCTGAAGCGCGATCCGCACAATCGGGATGCACGCCACAACCGTGAACTGGTTGCAAACGCGCTCAAACAGAAACCGCCACAACAGCAGGGTTCCGGCGGCGACAAGCCGCAGGATGGAAAACAGGGCGGGAAAAACAGCGGCGACCAAGGTTCGACCTCACCGAACCAGGGTAAACAGAGCGACCAGGCCAAGCCGGACACGAACGGCCGAAACGACCGACAGGCGCAATCATCCGCCCCAAACCCGGCGCAGGCAGGGCAAAAAAACGGGCACTCGGGGGCGGATCATCGCCCCTCCGAGCCAGGCTCACCCGGCAATTCGTCTGCGCAACAAAACCAGCAACCTCAGAATGCGCAAGGCAAGGCCGTTGCCACGCGTCAGGCAAACCCCAACCAGCAGGCCGACACCGAACAGGCGAAGCGCGACGCTGTCGCAAGCCTCGCCAAGGCCGCAGCGGGCAAACAGGGTGGCGCGGATATTGGCGATGCAACTGGAAACGGCAACGCGCAGGCGGCTACCGCCCCACTCAATGAAAAACAGATGGCGCAGGAGCAATGGCTGCGCAGCATCCCGGACGACCCCGGCGGATTGCTGAGGCGCAAGTTCCTGATCGAACACTTGATGAGAAAGCAGAATACGCAACCATGAAATTTGCCCATCGCATTCTTGTTCTTACCATCCTGCTCGCGTGCGGCGCGAGTCTTTCCGCGCAGGGCGCAGTCACGGCATCGCTGGACAGGAATCAACTCGCGCCCGGCGAAACGGTGCAACTACACCTGCAACACGAGGGCAGCACCGACAGCCAGCCGAATCTCGACCCACTCAAGCACGATTTCGACGTACTCGGCAGCAGCAGCGGCTCCAGCGTCCAGATCATCAATGGACATACCTCATCCCAGACCCAGGTCAATGTCGTACTCGCCCCCAGGCACAACGGCAAGATCCAGATACCGCCCCTGCAATGGGATGGCCAGCAGTCCGCACCCCTCGAACTAACGGTGAGAGAAAGCGGCGCCGCCGGCCGGCATGACGCCGCGGCACCGGCAGATAAGTCGCATATTTTCCTTACCGCGACGCTGGGCCAGAAACAACCCTATGTGCAATCGACCGTTGTGCTGACGGTGCGGCTCTATGCCGACCAGCCGCTCTATCAGGCCAGCCTGAGCCTGCCTGCCGGCAGCGATGTACTGGTCAAGCAACTCGACAAGGGCAGCCAGACGAGCGAAATGCGCAATGGCCGCAATTATCAGGTATTCGAACGCAAATACCTGCTGTTCCCGCAGCGCAGCGGCAAGCTCAGTCTCGAAGGGCCGGTGCTCGATGCCCAAGTGCGGGATGCTGGCAACGACGATCCCTTTGGCAACGACCCTTTCTTCGCCAACGCATTCAAGCAGATACCTCTTGCCGGCATGGTGACGGCGACACGTCCCCTGCACCTGCGCGCCAAGCCCGTCGAACTGAACGTTCTGCCGCGCCCCGCCGGGGCAACGGGGGCGAACTGGCTGCCGGCGCAAAAGGTCACGCTGGAAGAATCCTGGCGCCCGGAAATTACGACAATCCACGTGGGTGAGCCACTCACCCGCCATCTGCATGTCGCCGCACTGGGCCTGACGGGCGCTCAATTGCCGGACCTCAGCACCCTCATGCCGGTGCCGGACGGCATAAAGGCCTACCCTGACCAACCCAGGATCGAGGACATCCCGCAGGGCGACATGCTGCTCGGCAGCCGCGACCAGGACATCGCGCTGATCGCCAAGCGCCCAGGACAATATACGTTACCGGCTGTCAGGCTGGATTGGTGGGATACGACGCACAATGTCCAGCACGAGGTCGTGCTGCCCGCGCATACCTTGAATATCCTTCCTGCTGCTGGCGGTACGGTTGGCATGGCGGCACCCCCGCCCGCAAACCCGCAGTCGTCGTCTATTCCGCCGAGTATTGACGTTCAGGCAAGCACATCTGCCCACGCGATCAAAGTCGCGAATATCCCGCCATGGCCATGGATAAGCCTTGGGCTGGGGCTGCTCTGGCTAGGCACAATCGTTGGGTGGTGGCACTCGCGTCGGCGCGTGCCGAATATATCGCCAAGTAAAACAGACAATGAGAAGCCTCATGCCAAAATCCCTGCAGGTAGCGCATTCAAGTCTTTTCAGCGTGCCTGTTTCGACAACGACCCACATACCGCACGCCAGCATTTGCTTGCGTGGGCCGGCACCGTCTGGCCGTCCCACCCGCCGCTCGGTCTCAATGAGTTGTCTCGTCGGCTAGATGACGCCAAGCTCCACCAAGCGCTTCGGCAACTGGAGCGGGCCTGCTATTCAACAGACAGCACATGGCATGGTGAATCTCTTGCTCATTCTTGGCCAACGCCTTCTGTACCAGCAACGTATCCTGAGAACAAACACGCACTGCCAGAGTTATACCATTGAGGAACGAAGAGCGCCGTACTGAAACGCGCCTGAATTTTCACCCCATACCCGGATGGTTTTTCCATGGTATTTATTCTTTCACAGATATGGGACGGCACAGATGAAGCTGTGTCGATTTCATGGATCGGAATGAGCGGTCATTTTGATCTCTCGAATGACGACTCTTGACACTAGGGGATTTAAACATGATAAGCATGCTGAGCATTGACGTATCTTGACGAGTGAGGGCGAGCCGATTCCGTACAACGCATACAGTCGAGTCTGGTTTGCAGAAGAATTATGGCCGTTTTGAATGAAGGAGGTTTGGGAACTATAAAGACAAACTCAGCACCGGCGCGGGGAGCCGACACCTTCAGAAATATGGGTTATAATCGACCGAATTGTCACTTGCGCCCTTTGGGGCATTGGATATAGTCATGAGGTTTAGTTTAGCGTTAATTCTCGCATTGTTGCTAACGGCTTGCGGCTTGTTGCCGGAAGTCCAGGATGAAACCAAGGGCTGGTCGGCCCAAAAACTCTATACCGAGGCCAAATCGGAAGAGGCTGACGGCAATTACGAAAAGGCCATCCAGTATTTCGAGAAGCTGGAGGCACACTACCCCTATGGTCGCTATGCCCAACAATCGCAAATAGAAGTAGCCTACGCCTACTACAAAACCGATGAGCAGGCCTCCGCCATCGCCGCCTGCGACCGCTTCATCAAGCTGCACCCCAACCACCCCAACGTGGACTACATCTACTACCTGAAAGGCCTGGTAAATTTCAACGACGATCTGGGACTGCTCGGCACGCTGTCCGAGAAAGTGGCGGAAACCTCTGAAACCCTTGCGCCCCTGGCCAAACAGGACATGACCGAACGCGATCCCAAAGCGGCGCGCGATGCCTTCGAGTCCTTCAAGGAACTGGCGACACGCTTCCCCCACAGCAAGTACGCGCCGGATGCCATTGCCCGCATGAAATACCTGGTCAACACGCTCGCCATGCATGAAGTTCACGTGGCACGTTATTATTACCGGCGCAACGCTTACGTTGCCGCAGTCAACCGCGCCCAGACCGTGTTGCTCGATTATCCCCAGGCTCCCGCCATGGAAGAGGCGCTGACGATCATGATAAAGTCCTACAACGCGCTCGGCATGGACGACTTGCGCGACGACACCCTGCGCATCATGCAAAAGAACTTCCCCAACAGCCGCTATTTCGCCATCACGAAAAAGGCGGATACGCCGTGGTGGAAAATCTGGTAAAAACCGCCCGAGCGGGGCTGCGTTACTAGATCGCCGCTTCGTCGGTCTCGCCGGTGCGGATACGCACGACCTGTTCCACGCTGGTCACAAAAATCTTGCCGTCACCGATCTTGCCGGTGCGCGCCACCTTGATGATGGCGTCGATGGCGGCCTCGACCTGGCTGGACGCGATCACCAGTTCGATCTTCACCTTGGGCAGAAAATCCACCACGTATTCGGCGCCACGGTAGAGTTCCGTATGCCCTTTTTGTCTGCCAAAGCCCTTCACCTCGGTCACGGTCAGGCCGGTCACGCCGATATCGGACAAGGCTTCGCGCACTTCGTCGAGTTTGAACGGCTTGATGATTGCTTCGATCTTTTTCATTTTCAGCTCCTGGTTATCTATTCAGCCCACGGGCGGTACTTCGACGTAATCGGATAACGCCGGTCCTTGCCGAATCCGCGCGGCGTCACCCTCACTCCTATCGGCGCCTGGCGCCGCTTGAACTCGTTGCAGTCGATCAACTTCACCACCTGGCGCACCTCCTTCTCGTCGTAGCCCCGAGCGATGATATCTTGCGGGCACATGTCATGTTCAACATAGAACTCCATGATCGCATCCAGGATTTCATAGGGGGGCAACGCATCCTGGTCGGTCTGGTTGTGACGCAACTCGGCGGAAGGCGCACGGGTAATGACACGTTCCGGAATCGCGTCGCCAAGGCTGTTGCGGTAGCGCGCCAAGCGGTACACCATGGTTTTCGGCACGTCCTTCAGCACCGCAAAACCGCCCGCCATGTCGCCGTACAGCGTCGCATAGCCCACCGCCATTTCGCTCTTGTTGCCGGTGGTCAGCACGATGGAGCCGTATTTGTTGGACAACGCCATCAGCAATGTCCCCCTGATCCGTGCCTGAATATTCTCTTCGGCAGTATCGAACGGCAAATCGTCGAATTCTTCAGACAAGGTTCTGAGAAAAGAATCGAACACCAGCTTGATCGGCAGCTCACTGTAGCGCACCTTCAGATGCTCCGCCATGACCTGCGCATCCTGCAAACTGATATCGGCGGTAAACTCGGAGGGCATCATCACGGCCTGCACCCGCTCCGCGCCTAGCGCATCCACCGCAATCGCCAGCGTCAGCGCGGAATCGATCCCGCCGGACAATCCCAGCACCGTGCCCGGAAAACCGTTTTTTGTCACATAATCCCTCACGCCAAGGCATAACGCCTGGTAGATGCTCGCCTCGATCGGCAACTGTGGAGCGATTTCGCCTGGCTGTGGCTGGCCGTTTTCCAGTTCGACAATGCGCAGCGTTTCCTCGAACGCGGGAAGCTGATGCGCCAGAGAGCCAGTGCCATCCATGACAAAGGAAGCGCCGTCGAAGACCAGCTCGTCCTGGCCGCCGATCAGATTGGCGTAAACTACCGGCAGGCCGCACTCGCCGACGCGCTCGCGCACCGCCTCATAACGCGACAGCTGCTTGTTCATGTGATAAGGCGAGGCATTCAGCACCAGCAGCACATCGGCATCGGCATTAAGCGCGCAAGTGGCGGCGCCTTCCTCCCATATGTCGGCACAGATGTTGATGCCGAATTTAGTACCGTCGACCTCGAACACGCACGGTTCGCTGCCGGGAACGAAGTAGCGCACTTCGTCGAAGACTGAATGGTTGGGCAGTTTCTGCTTGTGGTAGGTGGCGACAACCTTGCCGTCGCGCAGCACGGAAGCCGCATTGTAGCGATTACCGGCAGACTGGTGAGGATGCCCGACCACCACAACGATACCCTGCGTCTCGCAAGCCAGGCGATACAAAACCTTGTCGCAGACATCGTAGAATCCGTCGCGCAACAGCAGATCTTCCGGCGGATAGCCGGTCAAGGCCAGTTCCGGCGTTACCAGGATCTGCGCACCTTCAGCCTTGGCACGATTGGCATAATCGAGAATCTTCGCGGCATTCCCGGAAAGGTCGCCGACCAGGCAGTTTATTTGGGCAACGGCCAGTTTCATCGAAATTTCACCGCAAAGGCGCCAGGGCGCAAGGAAAAAACAGCTCCGATCATCATCTTTGGGTCTTGGCGCCTTTGCGGTTCGAATTGGCCTTGTTGATAGATTCCATCACCGCTTCGCCCAGCCCCGCAGGCGATTTTGCCACCACCACGCCGGCAGCTTCCAGCGCAGCGATCTTGTCCACAGCCAGCCCCTTGCCGCCGGCGATAATCGCACCGGCATGACCCATTCGTTTGCCTTTGGGCGCGGTCTGGCCGGCAATGTAGGCCGCCACCGGCTTGGTGACGTGTGTCTTGATGTATTCCGCTGCGGCTTCCTCGCGGTTGCCGCCGATCTCGCCGACCATGATGATGGCCTCGGTCTGCGGGTCGTCCTGGAACATTTTCAGGCAGTCGATGAAATCCAGCCCCTTGATCGGGTCGCCGCCGATGCCGACGCAGGTTGACTGCCCCAGGCCCAGCCTGGTGGTTTGATAAACGGCCTCATAGGTCAAGGTGCCGGAGCGCGACACCACGCCGACCTTGCCTTTCTGGTGAATGAAACCGGGCATGATGCCGATCTTGCATTCTCCCGGCGTGATGATGCCGGGGCAATTGGGGCCGATCAGCACGGCGTCGTTGGTGCGCAGCGCCGCCTTGACGTTGAGCATGTCCAGCACCGGAATGCCTTCGGTGATGCAGACGATCACCTTGATGCCCGCGTCCGCCGCTTCCATGATGCCGTCCGCCGCAAACGCAGGCGGCACGTAAATGACGGTTGCCTCGGCGCCGGTGGCTTTTACCGCGTCGCGCACGGTGTTGAATACCGGCAGGCCGAGGTGGGTCTGCCCGCCCTTGCCCGGCGTCACGCCGCCGACCATTTGCGTGCCATAGGCGATGGCCTGTTCGGAGTGGAAAGTGCCCTGCTTGCCGGTGAAGCCCTGGCACAGGACTTTGGTGTTTTTGTTGACGAGAATGCTCATGAAAGATCCTTAAAATCTTTACCGCAGAGGCGCGGAGGCGCAGAGAGTTCGACTTCTTGCTTTGATCTCTGCGCCTCCGCGCCTCTGCGGTTCAAAAAATCACTTAACCGCCGCCACTGTCTGCTTGGCGGCATCGGTCAGGTCGCTGGCCGAGATCACGCCGACGCCGCTTTCGGCCAGCATCTTCTGCCCCAGTTCCACGTTGGTGCCTTCCAGACGCACGATCACCGGCACCTTGACGCCGACATCCTTGACGGCCGTGATGATGCCTTCGGCAATAATGTCGCAGCGCATGATGCCGCCGAAGATGTTGACCAGGATGGCCTTGACGTTGGTATCGGAGAGAATGATCCGGAATGCCTTGGCCACGGTATCCGCCGTGGCGCCGCCGCCGACATCGAGGAAATTGGCCGGTTGGCCGCCGTGCAATTGAATCAGGTCCATGGTCGCCATCGCCAGGCCGGCACCATTCACCATGCAGCCGATGTTGCCGGACAGGGCGATGTAGTTGAGGTCGAACTCTTTCGCCGCCACTTCCTTCGGATCGATCTGGGTGGTATCGCTCAATTCAGCCAGCGCCTTGTGCCGATAGAGCGCGTTGTCGTCCACGCCGATCTTGCAGTCCAGCGCGACCAGGCTGCCCGGCACGGTGACGACCAGCGGGTTGATCTCGACCATGGACAGGTCGTTCTCCATGAACAGGCGGTACAAACCCTTGGCCAGCTTGCCGAACTCGGCGATCTGCTTGCCTTCCAAGCCGAGGCCGAAAGCCAGCGCACGGCACTGGAAATCCTGCAAGCCGAGCAGTGGATCGCAGAATTCCTTGAGGATTTTTTCCGGGGTAGCGTGAGCAACCTCTTCGATTTCCATGCCGCCTGCGCTGGACGCCACCAGCGCCACGCGCTCGGATTCGCGGTCAACTGTCAGGCTGAGATAAAGTTCGCGGGCAATCGGCAGCGTTTCCTCGATCAGCAAACACGAGGCAACCTGGCCGTCTGGCGCATTCTGGTAGGTCACCAGATTCTTCCCGAGCAAGGCATTCACCGCCTCTTTGAACGCCTCGCGCGACCTGACCAGCTTCACTCCGCCCGCCTTGCCGCGGCCGCCGGCGTGGATCTGCGCTTTCACCACCCAGGCCTCGCCGCCCAATTCCGCCATTGCGCCGTCCGCCTGGGAAGCGCTGTCGATTGCCACGCCGCGCGGCGTGACGACACCATATTCACGCAGCAACTGCTTGGCCTGATATTCATGCAAGTTCATACGAATTCTCTGTCTTGATTTGGGAAAGAAAACGTGGATTATAAAGACTTGGAGGGGATTGAGATACTACCGGTCGAGTTCTTCCGCCCAGACCAGCGCCTTGACCTGAGCCATATTGACCTCGTCGGCGCTCAATCCGCAGGCGGCAGCATATTGAACGATAGCCTCCTGATCCGCCTCTTCGCAGGCAATGGCAAGCGACAGGAAGGGGGCATAAATGCCTTCGCGGCGCGCCAGCGCTGCCATCACCTGGCCCGGCAATTTCATCTGATCCAGCGCCTGCTCCATCGGCACATTCAGCAATGCGTCCAGCAACGAGAAAATCCCGACGATGAACAAGCCTTCCTGCTCGGCAGGAGGCAGCTTGTCATGGCCCAACAGTTCCGTCATGCGGGCACGCACCAGCGCGTTCTGCAACAGCGCCCTGCCGCGCGCATCCTGCGTGCCGCTGGTGAACAGCAGCAGCGTCAGCCAACGGTACAGCTGTTTGTAGCCGAGTATCATCAACGCATGGGCAATGGAGCGGATCTGCTGCTGCAAACCATTGACCGGCGCGTTAATGTAGCGCAGCAGCTTGTAGGTAAGCACGGCATCGTGCCTGAATCCTTCTTCCAGATGAGAAACCTCAACCTGATTTTTCGCCATGTCGAGCAATTCCATGACCCTGATGCGGTTGCTGTCGACACAGGGAGGCAAGGAGGGACGCAAACGGGTGAAATAATTACCCTCGTAATAATGGAACTGCATCTTGTGACAGGCCTCGAAATCGTCCTCCGTTTCCACGTTTTTCGCGATCAATCGCAGCATGGGCTTGTCCAGGAAACGGTCTGCCAGTTTGCCGAGCTCAATGGCGTTAAACCGGGAAACATCCACCCTGACAAAGCTCGCCAGCGCGAGAAATGGCCCCAACCCCAGTTTCGGTTCAAAATCGTCGAGCGCAATCTGATAGCCCATATCCCTGAGTTCTCGGCAGCGCAGCAGGTTGTCCTCCACCCGTTCCAGGTCCGGACGCACGACCAACACCACTCCCTTGCTGGGCAATTTCAGCAACAACCGGCTTTCCAGCATATCGGGGGAAATTGCGACAAACGCAAGTTTATCTTCAAGCAAGCGTTCAAGATTGAGGCCAGCCAGGCAGCGGATCAAGGCTTCATCCTGTATCCTCAACAAGGCTGCGTCGGGCTCCCTGGCCGTGGGCAATACTTTGCTGCGCAACAGCAATTCGTAGCCGACAATGTGCTGGGAGCGATCCAGTACCGGCTGGCGCCCGATGATTTTCTGCCGGAGTTTTTCCACATTGGTGCGCGGGCCGTTGGTCTGGATTTCCGGAACGCTGGCAACCACGTTATTCGCCGCGAAATGGCCGGTATCGATCGATTCGTTATCCGCCACGGGCGAAAGGGGTTCGAGCAAGGGGATGGAGTTACCCAGAGAGGAGGGAGGCGCCATGGCAGATGCCGGAGCGGACGGCGACAGCAGCTTTTCGCTTGGCTTTTTGGCGGAAGCCGTTCCACCCTTAAAAAATTTTATATATTTTTCTAGCACTTACAGGCCCTGTAAATCCCGTCATGACGATTTTAACATGCTATCACTACACACAAGTTTCATTACACAAATGTTAGGGGCTTGAAGTTTCAATGGGTTTGCTATCTAATTTAGCCAGTGCTTACATAAACCGGCATAACTAAAGAAAAAATGAAGCAACTGTTGCACAAATTCATTCTCGGCTTTCTGCTATTGTGGCTCCCGTTGCAGGGATTCGCCGCGACCGGCATGTCTTTCTGCCGCCATGATCACACCCCGCCGCATGCGATGCAGACCGGCATGCACCACGATCATAATGGAGGTGATTGCAGCCACGGGCAGGATGCGCCATCCGCTTCTTCATCCCAAACGCAGTGCGACGATTGCGGCTATTGCCATCTGGGCGGAGCACCGGCACTGCTGCCAGCCCTGTTTGGCTTGAACAACACCGCCGGGTTCTCTTTCAAATTCGCCTTCGATTCACATCTGCAACTGTTTTTCCCCGAACAACCGCAACGACCCCCTCTCACCCGCTTTTCCTGATTTTATTCCTAGCTCCACAGAACAGTAAATGGAAGCGCCGGATATGCAGCACGGTGCCTTCAGGCAATGATGGTCAAATGGCTTAATTCGCCTATCGACTGCCATTCCACGACGCGATAAAAGGAAAATATCATGAGAAGAAAACTGACTATCCTCATCCCCGCCCTTGCCATGCTGGCCGGGTCCGCCAGCTCGTATGCGGCTGATGCGGCCACGGGGCGGGGCACGGTCAACAGGATTGACGCCGCCTCCGCCACCGTAAACATTTCGCACGAAGCCATCCCGGCCCTGAAATGGCCCGGCATGACCATGGATTTCAAAGTCGCCGACAAGAAGCTGTTGACGAACATCAAAGCCGGCCAGAAAGTCAGCTTCGGCCTTGTCAAGGAACCGGCAGCAGGTTATATGATTTCGCACATCGAACCAGCGAAAAAATAAACCTTCGGACGGGGGCCGCAGGACTCCCCGTCCGCCGCTGTCTCAGCTTCCTTATCATCAAGGACGGAGTCAAATGAAACCCCATCGCCATCCAATGCTGCGATCGTTTACGCTCGCCCTGGTTCTGGTCACCATGCCAGCGCCGGCCGAACCCATCACCCCCCTCCCCGGGGCCAACCTGGAAAGCCTGCTGGAACTGGCACGCAAACAGAATCCGGAGCTCGCCGCCCGGCGCCACGAGGAGGATGCCGCCTCGGAGCGGGTTTATCCCGCCGGCGCCCTGCCCGACCCGACGCTGCGCACCGAACTTCAGGACATCACCAATCAGGGCATCGACGCCAGCCCCAATGTTCTGCCCGGAAGGATCGGCAACACCAAATACACGCTCATTCAGCCCATCCCGTTTTGGGGCAAGCGCGACCTGAAGCGCGAAGTCGCCGAAGCCGAGGCCAACCAGGCTAAAGGCCGCGCCGCAGAGACCTGGTCGGAACTTTCGACACGCGTCAAAACAGTCTACGCACAGTATTACCTGATCGCCCATACCGAATTGCTGACGCGGGAAATTCTCGACCTGGTGGAGAACCTGGAAAAAATCTCCCGCTCCCGCTATGCCAACGGGCTGGTTCCGCAACAGGACGTCATTCGCGCCCAGGTTGAACAGACCGGCATCCGCAGCGACCTGGTGGCTATCGAAACGGAGCATCACCATGCCCATGTCAGGCTGAACCTGTTGCTGAACCGCCCCGCAGCAGCGCCCCTGGCAGAACCCGACCGGCTGCGCCCGATGCCGAAGCCGGCCAGGCTGGACTATGCCTCACTGGAAAAACGGCTGCGCGCCGGCAATCCGCAACTGTTTACCGATGAAGCCGGTGTTGCCGCGGCCGAGAAGAACCGCGAACTTGTCTACAAAAACCGTTACCCCGATTTCAACCTCGGGCTCGCACCGACCCAGGTCGGCGACAAGGTCAACACATGGGGGCTGATGATCGAGCTGAACATCCCGTTGCAACAGGAAAGCCGGCGCTCAAAGGAACGCGAGGCACAAGCGATGCTGGCGGCAGCCGAGTCGCGCAGGGAATCGACCCAGAACCGGCTTCTTGCCGGTCTCGCCGAAATCCTCTCCTCACTGGATGCGGCGCGCCGGGTCGAATCCCTGACGCAGACCAGTCTCCTGCCGCAGGCCGAGCTGACCTTCAAGGCGGCGCTGGCCGGCTATGAAACCGGCAAGGTGGACTTTGCCACCCTGCTCGACGCGCAACGCCAGATCCGCAAGGCCCGGCTGGACATCCTCAAGGCGCAGACCGATGAGCAGGTGAGTCTGGCCGAAATCGAACGACTGATGGGAGAAGATTTATGAGCAAGGGAGCGGGAATCGCTTTAACTGTTGTCCTGATCGGGGCGCTAGGCGCCGGATACTGGCTGGGCAGCACAGGGACATTCGGCCGCGCCACACCGGCCGGATCGCAAACTGCTGCCGGCGGGGAACCGGCCATGAAGGCGCGTAAAATCCTGTTCTATCGCAACCCGATGGGGTTGCCGGACACCTCGCAAACGCCGAAGAAAGACCAGATGGGCATGGACTACATTCCGGTCTATGAAGGCGAGGAGGATGTTTCTCCCGAAGGCAGGAATCAGGTCAAAATCAGCGCCGAGAAAATCCAGAAACTCGGGGTTCGCACCGAGGCCGCCGCCATGCGCGACCTGACGCGCAGCGTCCGCGCAGTCGGCCGGGTCGAAGCAAACGAACGCCTGACCTACACCGTCGCACCGAAATTCGAGGGCTGGATCGAGCGGCTGCACGTCAATACCACCGGACAGACGGTGCGCAAGGGACAACCCCTGCTGGAAGTTTACAGCCCGGAACTGGTATCGGCGCAGCAGGAATATGCGATTGCCCGCCAGGGCCAGCATGATATGCGCGATGCCGGGGCGGAAGCGCAGGCGAGCATGAAACAGCTCGCCGAGGCCAGTCTGACCCGCCTGAAAAACTGGGACATTTCCGATGAACAGCTGCAAGCCCTGAGCAAAGGCGAAAAATCCCGGCACACCCTCACCTTCCGCTCACCGGTGAATGGCATCGTGACAGAGAAAAAAGCGGTGCAAGGCATGCGCTTCATGCCCGGCGAGGTGCTTTACCAGATTGCCGACCTGTCTTCGATATGGATCATCGCCGACGTGTTCGAACAGGACCTGGCGCTGGTGAAGCCGGGCCAAAGTGCCAAGGTCAGGGTCAACGCCTACCCCGGCAAGGAATTCAGCGCCAGGGTATCTTACGTCTACCCCACGCTCAACACCCAGACCCGCACCGTCCCGGTGCGGATAGAGCTTGCCAATCCGGGTGGACTGCTGAAACCGGCGATGTATGCGGACGTCGAACTGGCCGCGCCGAGCAGCGGAAAAGTATTGACCATTCCGATCTCGGCAGTGATTTTCGGCGGAACCCGGCAGACCGTGCTGGTGCAACTGGCCGAAGGCCGTTTCGAACCGCGCCAGGTAAAGCTCGGCGTGCGGGGAGACGACTACATCGAAGTACTGGAAGGCATAGGCGAAGGCGAAAAAGTCGTGGTCACCGCCAACTTCCTGATCGACTCCGAGAGCAATCTCAAGGCGGCGTTGAGCGGTTTCGGCGCGCCGGTAAAACCGGAAGTCAAGCCCGCGGCAGCACCTGCCACCGAACGCAAGGACCGATAAGATGCTCAGCCGCATTATCGAATGGTCGGCCCGCAACGTCTTTCTGGTGTTGCTGGCGACCCTGCTCCTCATCGGCGCAGGCATTTACGCCGTGATCAAGACGCCGCTCGACGCCCTGCCCGACCTCTCCGACGTTCAGGTGATCGTTTACACCGGTTACCCCGGCCAGGCACCTCAGGTAGTGGAAGACCAGATCACTTATCCGCTCACCACATCCATGCTGTCGGTGCCGAAATCCAAGGTAGTACGCGGCTTTTCGTTCTTCGGCGCATCCTTCGTCTATGTCATTTTCGAGGATGGCACGGATATCTATTGGGCACGCTCGCGGGTACTGGAATACCTCGCCTCGATCTCCGGTCGCCTGCCACGCGGCGTCACGCCCGAGCTCGGCCCGGATGCCACCGGCGTAGGCTGGGTCTACCAGTATGTCGTGCTGGCGAAAAACAGGTCGCTGGCCGAGCTGCGCACGATCCAGGACTGGTACCTGCGCTACCAGTTGACCAAGGCGCCGGGAGTGGCGGAAGTCGCCAGCATCGGCGGCTTCGTTCAGCAATATCAGGTGATCGTCGATCCGCGCAAGCTCCAGGCCTATGGGGTGCATATCACCAAGGTCAAGCAGGTGATCCGGGATTCCAACCGCGACGTCGGCGGGCGCGTCATAGAAATGGCGGAAACCGAGTACATGGTGCGCGGCATAGGCTATCTGCGCGGCAAAAGCGACCTGGAACTGCTCGTGGTCAAGAGCGACAAAGGCGTACCGGTGCTGCTGCGCGACGTGGCGCGGGTGGAGCTCGGGCCAGACGAGCGCCGCGGGCTGACCGAGCTCAACGGCGAGGGCGAAGTGGTGTCGGGCATCGTCATGGCGCGCTACGGGCAGAATGCGCTGGAAGTAATCAGGAACATCAAGGCCAAGATCGCCGAAATTTCCAGCGGCCTGCCTGAAGGCGTGACGATCCAGAGCGTGTACGACCGCTCCGACCTGATCCTGCGCGCCATCGCCAACCTCAAGCACACGCTGCTGGAGGAAAGCGCCATCGTCGCGCTGGTGTGCGTGCTGTTCCTGCTGCATGTAAGAAGCGCCCTGGTCGCCATCATCATGCTGCCGGTAGGGGTGCTGATCGCCTTCATCGCCATGCGGCTGCTCGGCATGAACTCCAACATCATGAGCCTCGGCGGCATCGCCATCGCCATCGGCGCGATGGTGGATGCAGCCATCGTCATGATCGAAAACGCCCACAAACACCTGGAGAGGCTGCCGCAGGACGGATCGCGGGTTAACGCCGTAGTGAATGCCTGCAAGGAGGTCGGCCCGGCGCTGTTTTTTTCGCTGCTGATCATTACCGTCTCCTTCCTGCCGGTGTTCACGCTGGAAGCCCAGGAAGGCAGGCTGTTCTCCCCGCTCGCCTACACCAAGACCTTCTCCATGGCCGGCGCAGCGCTGCTGTCGGTGACGCTGGTGCCGGTGCTGATGATGCTGTTCGTGCGCGGCAAAATCATGCCCGAGGCGAAAAATCCGGTGAACCGCTTCCTCATCTGGCTGTACCGGCCGGCGATCGCCTGGGTGATGCGCTGGAAGAAACTGACCATCGTCATTGCGCTGGCGGCTATCGTGGTCAGCCTCTATCCTGCGTCCCGGCTCGGCAGCGAGTTCATGCCGACCCTGAACGAGGGTACGCTGTTCTACATGCCGACAGGGTTGCCCGGCATGTCGGTGACCAAGGCGGCTGAACTGCTGCAAACCCAGGACAAGATCATCAAGAGCTTCCCCGAGGTGGCCTCGGTTTACGGCAAGGCAGGGCGCGCCGACACCGCCACCGACCCGGCGCCGCTGGAGATGTTCGAAACGGTGATCAACCTGAAACCGGAAGCCGAATGGCGGCCCGGCATGACCATCGACAAGCTGACTGCCGAACTGGACAAGGCGCTGCAGATTCCCGGCATATCCAATTCCTGGACCATGCCGATCAAGGCGCGCATCGACATGCTTTCCACCGGCATCCGCACGCCGATCGGCATCAAGGTGTTCGGCAAGGATCTAGTCGAAATGGGAAAACTGGCCCAACAGATCGAGACCGTCGTCAAGACCGTGCCCGGCACCACCAGCGCTTTCGCCGAGCGCATCACCGGCGGCTACTACCTCAACATCAAACTGCGCCGCGAGCAGTTGGCCCGCTACGGCCTCGCTGTCGGCGACCTGCAGGAGATCATCGCCAGCGCGATGGGGGGCGAGGTCGTCACCACTACGGTGGAGGGCCGCGAGCGCTTCGGCGTCAGCGTGCGCTATCCGCGCGAGCTGCGCTCCGACCCGCAGGCGATCGCCACCCAGATACTGGTGCCGATCGGCGGCGAAAGGGGTGAGCCGCCCGTGATGGTGCCGCTCGGACAACTGGCGACGGTCGAGGTAGCCAGGGGAGCACCGGCGATACGCACCGAAAACGCGCTGCTCTCTGCCTACATCTTCGTCGACATCCGCGGTCGCGACATCGGCGGTTACGTGCACGACGCACAGAAGGCCGTGCAGGAACGGGTGAAATTCCCGCCCGGCTACTACGCCACCTGGAGCGGCCAGTTCGAGTACATGGAACGCGCCAAGGCGAAGATGAAAATCGTGATACCGGTTACCCTGGCGATCATCTTCGCTCTGCTCTACCTCAACTTCCGGCGTTTGACCGAAACGCTGATCGTGATGCTCTCCGTGCCTTTCGCTCTAGTCGGCGGCATCTGGCTGATGTGGGCGCTGGGCTACAATCTTTCGGTCGCCGTGGCGGTGGGTTTCATCGCGCTGGCGGGCGTGGCGGCGGAAACCGGCGTGGTGATGCTGATCTACCTCGACCAGGCCCTGAATGAAATCAAATCCAGGCGCGAAGCGGAGGGCAAGCCGCTCGTCCCTTCCGACCTCTATGCCGCGGTTATGGAGGGCGCGGTGGAGCGGGTGCGTCCGAAGATGATGACGGTGGTGGCGATCATGGCGGGCCTCTTGCCGATCATGTGGAGCAGCGGCACCGGCTCCGAGGTGATGAGCCGCATCGCCGCACCGATGGTGGGCGGCATGATCTCATCGACGATCCTGACATTGATCGTCATCCCGGCAATCTACGCCCTGGTAAAGGAATGGACGCTTTTCAGAAGGCGTTAACTTGCACGGCGAACATCTCGTATGGAACGCACGGAGGGGAACTTGCAATTGAGGAAATATGTCTATAGTTGAAATAAGTTTCATTACCTCAAACCTCAACGTTTTATCCGCGTCTTGCAAGAATGCAGGGAAGCCGGGGCACGACAGTTTCAAGACATAACAGCCTTTTATGCAATGCTGCGCGAATGTGCGCGCTGCAGAAATATTTCCAGAAAGGAACCGCGAATGTATGGATGGGATCATGGAGGATGGATGCTGGGCGGGAGCGGCGGCTGGATGATAGTCGGTTGGCTGTGGGTGATGCTGGTCTGGCTGATTCCCATCCTGCTGTTGTTCGCCCTGATCAAGTACCTTTTCGGCAAGACCAGGCAGGGCGCGCCCTGGGAGGAGAAAGCAGAAAAAACCGCTCTCGACATCATCAAGGATGCCTACGCCAGGGGCGAAATCAGCCGCGACGAATACCTGCGCAAACGCGACGACCTGCTGGAAAAATAACCCATCCCGAAATTCTTCGGCCATATGTTTTTTACGTTCACCGCAAGAAAGGAGTTTTGCCATGAATAAATCAGCACAATTCACCTTGATCGCATCGGCCATGACCCTGGCCTTGAGCTCCCTGCCCGCCTCCGCCACGGACCAGGTTTCGAAGGCCGCCACGGGCCAGCGGGCGCAAGACCAGTCTCAGCGAAGCTACGGCATGGGCCCCGGCATGATGGGTGGCGGGGGCGGTTATGGCATGGGTCCTGGCATGATGGGTGGCTACGGCATGGGCTACGGCATGATGGGCGACTGGGGCGGGGGACAGTTGGGGGCACTCGACTTGACCAAAGCACAGCAGGAAAAGATCAACAAGATCCAGGACGAAACCCGCAGGGCGCACTGGTCGTTGATGGGTGCCATGATGGACCAGCAGGCCAAGCTGCGCGACCTCTATGCGGCGCCGAAACGCGACACTGCGGCGATCGACAGCACCTACAAGGCCATCGGCCAGATGCAGCAGCAGATGTACGATTCCTCCATCAACGCCCAGAAACGCATCGAAGCGGTCCTGACCAAGGAACAACAGGAGAAGCTGAAGAGCTATTGGCGCAGAAGCGGTCCGGGCTACTGATCTGCCGGCAAGCAACTTCCCGAGCGGCCGAGCGCTCACCCCTTCTCCGAACAAGGCGGGTCATGGCTGCTCCGGCTGCGGAACACGGCTCGCTGCAACGCCACCGCTACGCGCGCGGCGAGATTGATCGGGAGGAATCCCGGAGAAAAATGCGCGGCCCGAAGGCGGCTGAAAGGGAAAGCCAGCATGGAACCATCGAAACCTGAACGCGATACCACTGCTTTTCAAGTGAGGCGCGCAATTCCTTTGGCCGACATCCCGCCTGAAAAGCTGGAGCAGGCGATACAGACGCTTCGGGCGATCGAGTGGCTCGACGACGTTCGTGTCGATGGTCGGCGCCTGCGCGTACGTTACGACGCATCCGGCGTCAATTTTCGCGACATCGAGCGACTGCTCGACGAGGCTGGGCTGCAACGGCCCACGAGCCTCTGGTGGCGTTTCAGATCGGCCTTGAACCGGTTTCTGGATAAGAACGCCCGATCGAATGCACTCGCCCGGGGCGGTGCGTGTTGCAGCCGCCCCCCTTCGCCTTGGCGAGGGGACGACACACCGGATTCGAGTTCTTGAGGAATGGATATGGGAGCCACAGGTAGCCGCCCTGCTTGCAAAGTCTGTGGCGCCTCAATTGGCGAGGATGCGCCCCATGCCCGCCATACCGAAGGCTGTGTGTGCGAAGCATGTTTTCTCGGCGCCCTTGGACGCACTCCGGCCTGGGAGGCGGTAGATGCCGCCTATGTCGCCTTGGCGGAAGCCTTGGCCGCGGCGCTCGATGCGCGCGAACAGGAAACCGGACTACACTCCAAACGCGTTGCCTGCCACACCCTTGTGCTGGCACAGCGTTTCAGCGACGATGCCTCAGTGCTGCGCCAAGTGTATTGGGGTGCGTTATTGCACGACGTGGGCAAGATCGGCATTGCCGACTCGATTTTGCTCAAGCATGGCCCCTTGACCGATGACGAATGGCGGATCATGCAAACGCATCCACTGCTCGGCCACCGTATTCTTTCCGCCGCACCCTTCATGAGCCAGGCGGCGGAAATTGTCCTGTGCCACGAAGAGCGTTTCGATGGCACCGGTTATCCGCACGGACTGGCAGGCGAAGACATTCCGTTGTGGGCGCGCCTGTTCGCGGTCATCGACACGCTGGATGCGATGACCTCAGATCGCCCTTATCGCAAGGGCTTGTGCTTCGATGAGGCCAAGGCCGAAATTCGGCGCATGTCCGGCACCCAGTTCGATCCCATCGCGGTGGAGGCATTTCTGACGGAAGAGCCGACGCTGCGCGAGATGGTGGCGCTCAAATGCGGCGATGCGCCGCCGCTGCCCGAAATTTCGCCTCCTGCGGAACCTCGGATTTTCTTACCTGGATGAAGGAGAACCACATGGCAACCGATCCTGTTTGCGGCATGACGGTATCCGAGGACACCCAGTACCGCCACATCCATCTGGGCAAGACATATCTGTTCTGCAGTGAAGAATGCGAGAACAAGTTCCGTACATCACCCGAAAGTTACCCCGCAAAAACCGAAACGGATCCCGTGTGCGGCATGGAAGTTGCCGCGAATGCGCCCTTGCAGCATTCCTTCGAGGATGTCACCTACCGTTTCTGTAGTGAGCATTGCCTGCATAAATTCCGTGACCACCCTGCTCAGTATCTGAAACAGAATACGATTCCGACAGCGGCGATTACGACGGGTATCTATACCTGCCCGATGCATCCCGAAGTGCAACAGCAGAGGCCGGGCGCCTGCCCCAAGTGCGGTATGGCCCTGGAGCCGATGGGCGTGCCCGCACCTGCCACAAAAACCGAATACACCTGCCCGATGCACCCCGAAGTGGTGCGCAGCCAACCGGGCAACTGCCCCAAATGCGGCATGGCGCTGGAGCCGCGCAACGCCCCGATTGAAGACAATGCCGAGCTTGCCGACATGACGCGCCGCTTCTGGGCAAGCACGGCCCTGGCCTTGCCGGTTTTCCTGCTGGCAATGGCGGCGGATATCATTCCGCAAGCAATGCCTGACTTCGTTTCGATGCCGGTATTGCAATGGCTGGAATTCGCGCTTGCCACGCCGGTCGTGCTGTGGGGCGGCTGGCCGATCTTTCGGCGCGGCTGGGCATCCGTGGTTAATCGCAGCCTCAACATGTTCAGCCTGATCGCATTGGGGGTCGGGGTGGCTTGGACATATAGCGTGGTGGCCATGCTGGCGCCGGGTATATTCCCGGCGACGATGCGCAGCATGGCTGACACGGTGCCGGTTTATTTCGAAGCCGCCGCGATGATCATGGCGTTGGTGCTGCTGGGGCAGGTGATGGAGTTGCGGGCACGCAGCCAGACCAGCGCCGCGATCAAGATGCTGCTCGGTCTCGCACCGAAGACCGCGCGCATCGTGCGCGACAACGGCAGCGAGGAAGACATTCCGCTTGAACAGGTGCAGCCTGGCGATGTGCTGCGTGTGCGTCCCGGCGAAAAGGTGCCGGTGGACGGCGTGGTGATCGAAGGGGTAAGCGCGCTGGACGAATCCATGGTGACCGGCGAATCCATTCCGGTAGAAAAAGCGGCGGGCGAACGGCTGGTCGGCGCCACCGTGAACGGCACCGGCAGCCTGCTGATGCGTGCCGAGCGCGTCGGCAGCGACACCTTGCTCGCCCGGATCGTGCACATGGTGAGCGAGGCGCAACGCAGCCGGGCGCCAATCCAGCGCTTGGCCGATATCGCTTCCGGCTATTTCGTTCCGGCGGTGGTGCTGGCTGCGCTCGTCACCTTTGCGATATGGGGTATCTGGGGGCCAGAACCGCGTTTGGCTCATGCCGTGGTCAACGCCGTGGCGGTGCTGATTATCGCCTGTCCATGCGCACTGGGGCTCGCCACGCCCATGTCGATCATGGTGGGAACCGGGCGCGGCGCTTTGGCCGGTGTGCTGATCAAAAATGCCGAAGCGCTGGAAAGCATGGAGAAAGTGAATACCCTGGTGGTGGACAAGACCGGTACGCTGACAGAAGGTAAGCCGAAGCTGGTGTCGGTCGTTCCCATTGCGGGATTCGGGGAGCAGGAAGTATTGCGCCTCGGCGCCAGCCTGGAACGCGCCAGCGAGCATCCGCTAGCGGCGGCAATTGTTAACGGCGCACAGGAAAAAGAGCTGGCACTGGAGTCGGTTGGCGAGTTCCGCTCTTTCACCGGCAAGGGCGTGTCGGGAACGGTAGAAGGGCGTCAGGTCGCGCTGGGTAATCTCAAGTTGTTTGAAGAGCTGGGCATCGACACTGGCGAACTGGTCGCGCAGGCCGATACACTGCGCGGCGATGGCCAGACAGTAATGCTGGTCGCCATTGACGGCAGGGCAGCGGGGCTGCTCGGCGTGGCCGACCCGATTAAGGATTCCACACCGGATGCCATCCGCGCGCTGCACGAAGAAGGGGTAAGGGTCATCATGCTGACCGGCGACAATCTTATTACCGCCCAGGCCGTCGCACGCAAACTGAACATAGATCGCGTCGAGGCGGAGGTCCTGCCCGAGCAGAAAAGCCTGGTGGTCAAGCAATTGCAGGCACAGGGACACATCGTGGCAATGGCGGGTGACGGCATCAACGATGCACCGGCGTTGGCCCAGGCCCAGGTCGGCATTGCCATGGGCACCGGTACCGACGTGGCGATGGAAAGCGCCGCCATCACCCTGGTCAAGGGCGATCTGCGCGGCATCGTGCGCGCCGTTCGCCTGAGCCGCGCCACCATGCGCAACATCCGGCAGAATTTATTCTTTGCTTTTATCTACAATGTGCTCGGCATTCCCGTGGCAGCAGGAATACTGTATCCATTTTTCGGTTTGCTGCTTTCTCCCATTATCGCCGCCGCAGCGATGAGTTTCAGCTCGGTATCGGTGATTACGAATGCGTTGCGGCTACGAAAACAGCCGCTTTGAATTTCACGGCCAATTGAGTGGATAACCATGGAAGAATCGTTTTCGTTGCAGTTGTTTGCCGGGTTGTTTTTTTATGATGGCGCGTTTCGGCTGCGGCACCCGCGGCGGACAGGGGCGTAAGGAGATGACACAATGAGCAATGATCGTCGGCTAGACCCTGTATGCGGAATGATGGTGGACGGCCAAAAAATTGCAGTCGAATACCTGGGTATCCGCTACGCATTTTGTTCCGAGCAGTGCAAGGAGCGCTTCATCTCCAATCCCCATCTCTACGTCGGTCGGCCTGGCCACAAGGCCCCCAAACAGGAAGGGCTGGAAATCATCAAACGACGACGTTTACACCTGGCGTCACACCTGACTGCCGAACAGGTCGGCGTGCTGACCCAAGCGCTGGAGGCGATGATGGGCATCAAGAAAATATCGGTAGACGGCGATCGAGTGGAAATCACCTATGACCTGCTCCAGGCAACAGCCAAACAGATCGAGGCAAGACTGGTCGAAATCGGTGCGCAACTGGGGGAAAGCTGGGCAGATCGCCTGCGTCTGGCGTTTGTGCATTACGAAGAGGAATGCGAGATGGGGAATGTCGAAGCCGAAGAGAAGTGTTGTCGCAGGTAGGCGACCAACTTGAGCCCGCTTACGTGCGCCATTTTGCGGCCTGGGTTGCACGGAAAAATGGCAGGAACAACTGAAAAAAAACCGGTGGGGGCGGAAACCACACCGATCCGCTATAATTTCCATTTTATCAACACCTCCAAGGAACCAGGCCATGTACGGATTCAGCACACAACTCAGCATGCCCTTCGACACAGCCGTGGAAAAGACCATCAACGCCCTGAAGCAGGAAGGTTTCGGTGTCCTCACCGATATCGACGTGAAGGCCACCATGAAAGCCAAGCTCAACATCGACGGCCGCCCTTACCGCATCCTCGGCGCCTGTAACCCGCCGCTGGCGCACCGTGCCATCGAGGCCGACCCCGACATCGGACTGTTGCTGCCGTGCAACGTGGTAGTGCGCGAGGAAGCCGACGGCAAGATCACGGTCGCCTTCATGGACCCGACTGCTGTACTGAAGCTGGTGGACAAGCCGGGCGTCGAGGAACTGGCTGCTGAAGTAAAAAGCCGCCTGGAACGGGTGCGCGACAGCCTGTAAGAGTGATCCCCTGGCTCGATAACGCCACGCCTTTCCCGCCGCCAGAATCCGCTCTGCGCGAGCCCAACGGCCTGCTGGCGGCGGGTGGCGATCTATCGCCACGGCGACTTGTCGATGCCTATTCGAGGGGAATTTTCCCCTGGTTCAGCCCCGGCGAGCCGACCCTGTGGTGGAGCCCCGACCCGCGCATGGTGCTGTTTCCGGCGGAGCTCAAAGTGTCGCGCTCATTGCAGAAGACCCTGAAAAAGCACGATTACGAAGTTCGCGTAGACACGGCGTTCCGCGAGGTCATGCAGCAATGTGCCGCGCCGCGCGACGGCCAACAAGGCACCTGGATATCCCCCGCCATGATCGCGGCCTACACCGAACTTCATGAACAGGGTATCGCCCACTCGGTCGAGACCTGGGTAACGGGCAAACTCGTTGGCGGACTCTACGGTATTGCCCTGGGCCGGATGTTCTACGGCGAGTCGATGTTCAGCCGCGCCACCGACGCCTCCAAGATCGCGCTCGTCCATCTGGTCAGGCAACTGGGACGATGGGGCTTCGGCATGATCGACTGTCAGATGAATACATCCCATCTCGCCTCTCTTGGCGCGCGCGAAATCCCCCGCGCCGAGTTCGGCAGAAACCTGGCAAAACTGGTAAACTTGGCCGCAATAACAGGGCCCTGGCGTTTCGATAATGACCTTGCTGAATGACTTTTCCACACGCGAGGTGCAGTTCTACCTCTCCTCCGCCTACCCATGCAGCTACCTGCCTGGACGGATGGCTCGCTCGCTGGTGGCCACACCCAACGAGCTTGTCGACAGCGCGATTTATGATGAACTGATCCACCTCGGCTTCCGCCGCAGCGGTGCATACAATTACCGTCCGCAGTGCAGCCAGTGCGAAGCCTGCGTGCCGGTGCGGCTGGCAGTTGGCGAGTTCGAGAAGAACCGCGTTCAGCGCCGCGCCTGGAAAACCCACTCGTGGCTCAGGGCGGTGCCGCGCGAACTGGCCTACGATGCCGGGCATCACCGGCTCTACCTGCGCTACCAGGCGGCGCGCCACGCCGGCGGCGGCATGGATCAGGACGACCGGGAACAGTATGAGCGTTTCCTGCTGCAAAGCCATGTCACCACTAACCTGATCGAGTTCCGCGAGGGCGATACCCTGCGCATGGTCAGCCTGATCGACAAAGTGAGCGACGGCCTGTCCTCGGTTTATACTTTCTACGACCCCGACCTGCCCCGCGCCAGCTTCGGCACCTACAATATCCTGTGGCAGGCCGCGCTATGCTGCGAGCTGGGCCTGCCTTACCTGTATCTGGGCTACTGGATAGAGCAAAGCCGCAAGATGGCCTACAAGATCAACTATCAACCGCTGGAAGGGCTGATCGAAGGCCGCTGGCAGCGATTGCCTCCGAAATCGGAACTGACAAAACCGGAATAAAATAAAAATGCGCCAATATCTAGATCTGATGCAGCATGTCCTCGGTCACGGCCACCGGAAAACCGACCGCACTGGCACCGGCACGGTCAGCGTGTTCGGCCACCAGATGCGCTTCGACCTGAACGCCGGATTTCCCCTGGTCACCACCAAGAAATGCCATCTCAAATCCATCATCCACGAACTGCTGTGGTTCCTGAAGGGCGACACCAATATTCAGTACCTCAAGGAGAACGGCGTCAAGATTTGGGATGAATGGGCCGATGCGAACGGCAACCTCGGCCCGGTGTACGGTTACCAGTGGCGGTCCTGGCCGACGCCGGACGGCGGCCATATCGACCAGATCAGCCAGGTGATCGAACAGATCAAACGCACCCCGGACTCCCGGCGCCTGATCGTTTCCGCCTGGAACGTGGCCGATGTGGACAAAATGAAGCTGCCACCCTGCCACGCTTTTTTCCAATTCTACGTGGCGGATGGCAAGCTGTCCTGCCAGCTCTACCAGCGCAGCGCCGACATCTTCCTCGGCGTGCCTTTCAACATCGCCTCCTACGCCTTGCTCACCCTGATGGTGGCACAGGTGTGCGGTCTTAAGCCGGGCGATTTCGTTCACACCCTGGGCGACGCTCACCTTTATCTCAACCACCTCGACCAGGCCCGCGAACAGCTATCGCGCGAACCGCGCCCGTTGCCGGCGATGAAACTCAATCCGGCGGTGCAGAACATTTTCGACTTCCGGTACGAAGATTTCACCCTCGAGGGCTACGATCCCCACCCTGCCATCAAGGCGCCGGTAGCGGTATGAATCAATTAACTGTTGTCCATCCGGATTCATTTCGCCCGGCTTTGGCAACACCGCATTAAGAATCAGGCGTTACAATTATTGCGGCAAGTTTTCCCGCATATGGTATAAAATCGACACCATAAAAATTAAAAAAGAATTTCCAGCCTATCAACACGGAGGTTAAAACAACATGAACTGGATCAACCACAGTATCCGCAACAAACTACTTCTGATTTCCGGAACCGGGACCACGCTCCTTCTCGCTGCCGCACTAATCGGCTTGTGGCTATCCTGGAACAGCATTCTCGGCTTTGAGCAGGAAATCGGAAAACTCCAAACTGGCACGCAACAGGCTCAGACCGCACAAGCGGCAACCAATATCCAGGTTAAAGAAACTATCGCAAGCGCCTATCAGGGCATTCGCATCAGCCTCGGTCTGATGGCGCTTGCCGTGATGACCGCATTCATCGCCTTCTTATGGATGGTGCAAAAAAACATCCTTACCCCCGCAAATCAACTGGTTCATGACCTGGAACGGCTTGCCAAGGGAGATTTCACCACCCCGGTTTCCCGCACCACCGAGGATGAGATCGGCAATATCGCAGCCAGCGCGGAACTCATCCGCACCGACCTCGGCAGCATCTTCACCAAGATTAACGAGATTACAGTAGAAGTCTGCAGCACCGCATCCAGGCTTTCCGCCACGGCAAACCAGGTCGCATCCGGTTCCAACCAGCAGAGCGAAGTGGCCGAAGCCACGGCGGCATCGGTGGAGGAGATGGCCGTCAGCATCGCCTCCGTCGCAGAAAATGCGGACAACGTAAACCAGATTTCCCAGCGAGGCCTGGAACAGAGCGGTAAAGGCAACGAAAGCCTGTCCGAATTGATCGGAGAAATCACTACCGTGGAAACTTCCGTTGCTGAAATCGCCGATTCGGTGGCTGAATTCGTTCGCAGCACCGAGGTGATCACCAACATGACGCAACAGGTCAAGGACATTGCGGAACAAACCAATCTGCTCGCGCTCAATGCGGCGATCGAGGCGGCGCGGGCCGGCGAACAGGGGCGCGGGTTTGCCGTGGTGGCGGACGAGGTGCGTAAACTTGCGGAAAAATCGGCGCAATCTGCCAGCCAGATCGACCAGGTCACGATAACGCTTGGCTCTCAATCCGCCGCCGTGGAAAATGCGATACAGCACAGCCAGAAATCCCTGCAAACAAGCCAGGAATACCTGGAAAATGTCGCCATGGTATTAGGCGAAGGCAACCAGTCCGTGACCGAGACCACCGAGGGTGTAGACAATATCGCCATGTCCGTCAATGAGCAGAAAGTAGCCAGCCAGGAAATTGCGCAGAATGTGGAAAAAATCGCGCAAATGGTCGAAGAAAACCGGTCGGCCATTCAGGAAAATTCTGAAGCCGCGCACCGCATGGAGCAACTGGCCGACTCGCTGCAAGGAATGGTGAGCCATTTCAAGGTTTGATTGAACACGTCCCCAACATGAACAAACCACGCCTTTCCATCATCGCCGCGATGGCGAAGAACCGGGTCATCGGCACCAACAACACCCTGCCCTGGCGACTGCCCGAAGACCTGAAGCATTTCAAGGCACTTACCAGCGGCCACCACATCCTGATGGGGCGAAAAACTTTTGACTCCCTTGGCAGACCGCTGCCAGGGCGGACATCCGTTGTCATCACCCGCTCCAGGGATTTGCAGCTTCCCGGCTGCATCGTGGCGAACTCGATCGAAGACGCCATTGCCGCCTGCAATCAGGATAACGAGATTTTCATTATCGGCGGAGCGGAACTATACCTCCAGGCACTGGACGTCGCGGACCGGATTTACCTCACTGAAATCCAGGCAGAATTCGAAGGCGACGCATGGTTCCCGGAATTAGACCGCGTGCAGTGGACGGAGAGCGAGCGCAGCCCATGCAAATCTGAAAGCGGGCTGGAATGCGATTTCGTGGTCTATGATAGAAAA
>DATKUY010000030.1:0-25179 GCA_035530375.1 Sulfuricella sp.
TGGCCTTCAGCGCGGCAATGGCGTTGCCCGCCTGGTGTTCTTCCCAGAATCCGACCACGGCATTGGCCACAAGCAGCAGGAGAATGATGCCAAAGTCCGGCCAATGCCGGGCAACCGCCGAAAGGATCACGGCCGCTTCGATCATCCATGGGATGGGACCCCAGAAATAGCTGAGGAATTTCAGGAACGGACTGGTTTTCTTTTCTTCAATCTCGTTCGGCCCGTATTGGATCAGCCTCTTTTCCGCCTCGGCTTGACTGAGGCCATCCGGCGACGACCCCAATTTTTTCTCCACTTCCGGCAGGGGCAGGGATTTCAGATCGTCCTTCGCATCGGGCTTCGATGCGGGAGAATCGGTATCGGGTTTCATAATGAGTATTCCCTCTGTCCTTGCCATGCCGCAGGCGTTGTCAGTTGTGGGATGCTTGTTATCATGCTCGTGCCGTTCGCGGCCGAAGTTCCTACGCTTCGTCCAACCACCTCCGTGCCTCAGCGGCGTCAGCGTGATCGAAGTATCGAACCGTCGCTTTCGTGAACGGCTTGCAGAGCGTCGCCATGCCGTGCTGCCACTGCTTTTCCCCGACCATCGCGAGTCGTTCGATGTCGGCGAAGTGCTCGACGCCGAACTTGAAGTCCTCCCAAGCCGCACCGGCATCCCAGCCGTGGAAACCGGTCATGTCGAACAACATGCGCAACTTCCCATGCTGCCGAATGAGCCGTTCAACCTCAGGCACAAATTGCTCGTAATCCGCCTTTACCAGCTTGCCGCTGACGTGAACGGCGAGCACCTTGCCGCCGTTTTCTTCATTGAGTTGAATGGACATTTTTGACTCCTCTGATTCGATTAAGGTTACGACCATCACAGCCCGCGAAAATTTCGCGGAAGCCGGTTATCCTTCCCATTTCCAATTGCGAATCTCCGGCATGTCTTCACCGTGTTTTTCGATGTAGGCCTTGTGATCGAGCAACTTGCCACGCAGGAATTGTTTGGCATAGGCGGCGCGTGTACCCAGGCTCGGCACACGGTCGATGACGTCGCCGACCAGGTGGAAGCGGTCGAGATCATTCAGTACGACCATGTCGAAGGGGGTGGTGGTCGTGCCATTTTCCTTGTACCCGCGCACGTGCAACTGCTGGTGATTGGTACGGCGGTAGGTCAGGCGATGGATCAGCCAGGGGTAGCCGTGGAAGGCAAAAATAACGGGCTTGTCCCTGGTGAACAGAACGTCGAAATCCGTGTCGGAGAGGCCGTGAGGATGCTCGCTCCGCGGCTGCAGCGTCATCAAGTCCACCACGTTGATGACGCGGATCTTCAGTTCCGGAAACAGCTGCCGCAGAATCTCGACCGCAGCCAGCGTCTCCAGCGTAGGCACGTCACCGCAACAGGCCATTACCACGTCGGGGTCGCCGCCCTCGTCGTTGCTGGCCCATTCCCAGATACCGAGCCCGGACGTACAGTGCTTGATGGCCGCTTCCATGTCCAGCCATTGCGCTTCCGGCTGTTTGCCCGCGACAATGACATTGACGCAATTGCGGCTGCGCAAACAGTGGTCTGTCACCGACAGCAGGGTGTTGGCGTCGGGCGGCAGATAGACGCGGATGATGTCCGCCTTCTTGTTCACCACATGGTCGATGAAACCAGGATCCTGATGACTGAATCCGTTGTGATCCTGCCGCCACACATGCGAGGAAAGCAGGTAGTTCAACGAGGCGATGGGACGCCGCCACGGAATGCCTCTCGACACCTTGAGCCACTTGGCGTGCTGGTTGAACATCGAATCAATGATGTGGATAAACGCTTCGTAGCATGAAAAAAAACCGTGCCGGCCAGTCAGCAGGTAACCTTCGAGCCAGCCCTCGCACTGGTGCTCGCTCAACATCTCCATCACCCGGCCATCGGGCGCGATGTGGTCGTCGGTGGGAATGATCTCTGCAGTCGAACAACGGTTTGTCACTTCAAATACAGAGCCCCAGCGGTTCGACACGGTTTCGTCCGGGCTGAAGATACGGAAGTTGCGTGCATCGGCATTGAGCTTAAGCACGTCGCGCATGAACTGGCCCTGTACGCGTGTTGCCTCGGCCTTTACGCCGCCGGGTTTCGTCACCTTGACCGCATAGTCGCGGAAATCCGGCATTCTCAGATCGCGCAGCAGCATTCCGCCATTGGCATGCGGGTTTGCCCCCATGCGCCGCTCGCCTTTAGGCGCCAGTTCGGCCAGTTCCGGCATGAGCCTGCCATTGTCGTCGAATAATTCTTCGGGCCGGTAACTCTTCATCCACTGTTCGAGCGTCTTCAGGTGTTTCGGCGCCGTTACGAAATCGGTAACCGGCACCTGGTGCGCGCGAAATGTCCCTTCGACCGGTTTGCCGTCGACTGACTTGGGGCCAGTCCAGCCCTTCGGCGAACGTAGAATGATCATCGGCCAGCGCGGGCGCTCGCTGAACCCGTTGGCGCGAGCATTGCGCTGGATGCGCCGGATCTCGGTAACCGCCGCATCGAGTGTGGCGGCCATCAACTGGTGCATCTCCTCGGGGTCGTCGCCCTCGACGAAATACGGCGTGTAACCGTAGCCGCGAAAAAGATCTTCCAGTTCGTCGCGGGAAATGCGCGCCAGCACGGTGGGGCCGGCGATCTTGTAGCCGTTCAAATGCAGAATGGGCAGCACGGCACCGTCATGAACCGGGTTGAGGAATTTGTTCGAGTGCCAACTGGTGGCCATCGGGCCGGTTTCCGCCTCGCCATCGCCCACCACGCAGGCCACCAGCAAGTCGGGATTGTCGAACGCGGCGCCATAAGCGTGCGACAGGGAATAGCCGAGTTCGCCGCCTTCGTTAATGGAACCGGGGGTTTCCGGAGCGACGTGACTGGGGATGCCGCCGGGAAAAGAAAACTGGGTGAACAATTTCTTCATGCCCGGCTCGTCCTGGGAAATGTTTGGATACAGTTCGCTGTAGGTCCCCTCCAGATAAGTGTTGGCCACCAGACCCGGTCCGCCATGCCCGGGGCCGGTGACATCGATCATGTTCAGGTCATATTGCTTGATGATCCGGTTGAGGTGGACATAAACAAAGTTCAAGCCCGGCGTGGTGCCCCAGTGCCCCAGCAGCCGCGGCTTTACATGCTCCAGCGTCAACGGCTTTTTGAGCAGCGGATTGTCGTACAAATAAATCTGTCCGGCCGACAGATAGTTGGCTGCCCGCCAATAGGCGTTCATCTTGCGCAGAAGATCAGGCGGCAACGGTTTGCCCGTGAATTCAGGCTTTTTCGTCTTCATGGCCATGTTCATTTTCCTTATCAATCGGGAGGCTCAAAACCTCGACGACCGATTTTGCGATCATCACTTCCTCATTCGTATGCATGACGCGAACATCGACGTGGCCGGTCTCCGCGGAGATCATGCCCGCATTCGTCACGTTACGTTTTTCATCGATCTCAATGCCAAGAAATTCCAGCCCGTCGCAGATGCGCGCACGGACTGCAGGTGCGTTCTCTCCGATACCGCCCGCGAACACCAGCGTATCCAGTCCGCCCAGCGCTGCGGCGTATGCTCCGATCCATTTTTTTACCTGATAACAAAACAGCGCTACCGCTTCGGCAGCGCGCTCGTCGGTTGCCTCGCACCCGATCAAATCGCGCATGTCGAAACTGGTCCCGGACACACCGAGCAGTCCTGATTCATGATTGATGAGCTGGTTGAACTGTTGGGGCGTCAGATTCTCACTCTGCATCAAGTACCATGCCACGCCGGGATCCAGGTCGCCCGACCGGGTGCCCATAGTCAAACCGCCGGCCGGAGTAAATCCCATGCTGGTATCGATGCTCCGGCCGTCGCGAACGGCAGCCAGGCTCGCCCCGTTACCAAGGTGCGCCAGGATCACATGGCCTTGGGCTGCTTGCGTGCCGGCAACATGCGCGAGCTCCTGCATAAGATAAGTATAGGATAGGCCATGGAATCCGTAGCGCTGGATCCCCATTGCATCGAAACGACGCGGGATAGGCAAAAGCCGGGCCACGCGCGGCAAGGTATGATGAAACGCCGTGTCGAAGCAGGCCACCTGAGGCAGTTGCGGATATCGCCGGCGGAACGCCTCGATCAGTTCGATCTCGCGCGGAAGATGATCCGGGTCGTAGGGGCTGATGCGGTGCAGTTCATCCAGCAATGCCCGAGAAACACGCTCGGGCTGGATGTGCTTCATGCCGTGGACCACGCGGTGGCCCACCGCCCCGACGCGTGTAAAACCGACCTGCTGTTCGAGCCAGTCGAGCAGGAAATTCGCCGCCGAACCATGATCGGCAACTTCGATGCTACGATTGCCTTGCTGACCTCTAGACGTATCGCTGAAAGTCAGATTCGTCCCGGATAAACCGATGCGGTCAACTTTTCCAACGAGCTTTCGCTCCAGCGGTTCGCCAATCCGATACAACGCGAACTTGATGCTCGACGAACCGCCGTTGATGGTCAGGATATTTGTGGTAGTGGGCTTCATGGATGTTCCTCGTCATTGCGCAATCCTGACCAATCCGGTTTTGCCGGCGCACGCGCTCACTCTGAAGCGCGTGGATCCGATTGATAAAGGCCCTCAGTACATTCTATGCCTGAACAGCCATGCCGCACTCGCCAGGGCAACCACGCCGATCGACGCCATCGCGACGAAGGGGTGGATCAGGAGGTGAAAAGGCGTGCCCTCAAGAAAGGCGCCGCGCAAAACCACCAGAAAATAGCGCAGAGGATTCAGCAGAGTAAGGTCTTGCACCATCGGCGGCATGTTTTCGATCGGGGTCGCAAAACCGGACAGGATGATGGCGGGCACCATGAAAAAAAAGGCGCCCAGCAATCCCTGTTGCTGGGTGACGGCGAGCGATGAAATCATCAGGCCCAGACCGATTGCGGACAGCAGAAACAGCACGACGCCGGCATACAAGGTCAGCAAGCTGCCCAACAACGGGACGTGAAACCAGAATACGGCTATCAGGATAATCAACGTGGCCTCGGCAATGCCGATCAGGAAACTTGGCAAGGCTTTACCCAGCAGGATTTCTCCAGGGCGTAGCGGCGTGACCAGCAATTGGTCGAATGTGCCCTGTTCGCGCTCCCGTGCAACCGACAGTGCCGTCACCAGCATGGTGACGAGCAGGGTGAGCAGGCCGACGATGCCGGGTACGAAAAACCAGCGGCTTTCCAGATTCGGATTGAACCAGGCCCGCATTTCAATATGCGCCGGGGGCGGGCTGCCGCCGTGGCGGGCGATCCACTCGGTGTTGAAATGCTTGACGATCGTTTGCGCATAGTTGACCACCAGTTGCGCGGTGTTCGAATTGCGCCCGTCAACAATGATCTGGATCGGCGCGGGGTGTCCGCTCAGCAGATCTGCACTGAAGCGTGGCCCGATGCGGATGACCATGAGCGCCTGCTTGCTGTCGATCACGGGCGCAATTTCCCTGTCTTGCGCCAGGCGTGCCACCTCCTCGAAACTGGGCGAGCCGCGAAATGCCGCGACCATCTCCCGTGAGACGACGCCGCGATCTTCGTTGAAGACGGCAAAGGGAACATTTTTCAGGTCGAAGGTTGCCGCATAACCAAAGACCATCAACTGAATCAGCGGCGGCACAATGATGACCACGCGGCTGCGCTTGTCCTTGAGCAAGGTCAGGAACTCTTTGATGGTCAGGGCGAGAATGCGTCTCCACATGCAATATTACTCCAGGCGCTTGCGGGATTTCAGGTGGGTCAGGCCGAGAAAGATCACGGCCAGCAAGATCAGGGCGAACACATTTGGCAGAACCACGCTCCATACATCCCCGGCAAGGAACACCGTTTGCAGGATCGCCACATAATAGCGGGCAGCGATGACATGCGTGATGGCTCGCACGATACCGGGCATGCTGCCGATGTCAAAAATGAATCCGGACAGTAAAAACGCGGGCAAGAAGGTGGTGATGATGGCGATCTGCCCGGCGACGAACTGGCTTCTGGCGATGGTGGAAATAAACAGGCCCATGCCCAGGGCGGTGAGGAGAAACAGCGCCGATGCGCCGAACAGCACCCAGGGCGAGCCGCGCAGGGGAACCTCAAACAGCCAGAGCGCCATGGTCACGGAAAGTGCCAGCCCCCCCATGCCCAGAATGAAGTAGGGAACCAGTTTGCCAAGGATAACTTCGCTCATGGTCACTGGCGTCACCATGAGCGCTTCCATGGTGCCCCGTTCCCATTCGCGCGCCATCACCATCGCCGTGAGCAGGGCGCCGATCAGCGTCATGATGATCGCGACCAGACCCGGCACCAGAAAATTGCGGCTGCGCAACTCGCTGTTGAACCAGACGCGCTGCTCTATCTGCACCGGCATCGCCAGAGACTGGCCGCGTGCCAGGGCGACATGCTCCAGCCACTTACCCCAGACGCCCTCCACATAACCCGAAATGATTCGGGCGGTGTTGGCATCGACGCCGTTCACGATCAATTGAATCGGGGCGCTATCCGCGCCACGGAGACGCTGCGCGAAATCCTGGCGCAATACGACGATGGCGTTCACGCGACCGGCCATCATGGCCGTTTCGGCGGCCTGGGTGGTAGAGAACAAGGTGGGCAGAAAATAGCGGGATTTGTGGAAAGCGGCGGTGAAGCTGGCGGTATCCGCGCTCGGTTGCTCTACCACCAGCGCCACGGGAATCGATTCCGAGTCGAGGGACACGCCATAGCCGAACAGGAACAGCAACACCAGGGGCATCAGAAAGGCAATGGCGATACTGCTGGGGTCGCGGAAAATTTGCAGGAATTCTTTGCGGATCAAGCCGCGCAGGCGCATGGCGAATTTTCCCGACGCGGCCGACCCATCCTGATGTCGACGCTCATTCATGGCGTGAGCTCCGCCTGCGGCCGGGCTTCGATCAACCCGATGAAGGCATCTTCCAGGGTCGGATCGGGCAGGGTCTCCGTGCGGGCATGCTGCTTGATGGCGGTCGGCGTGCCGATAGTCAGGATTTCACCTGCCGCCATGATGGCGAGGCGGTCGCAATATTCGGCTTCTTCCATGAAATGGGTGGTCACCATGATGGTGACGCCTTGTTCGGCAAGCGTATTGATGCGCTGCCAGAATTCGCGCCGAGCGAGCGGGTCCACCCCCGAGGTCGGTTCATCCAGGAACAGGATTTCCGGTTCATGCATCAAGGCGCAAGCCAGTGCCAGACGTTGTTTATAACCGAGGGAAAGATCGCCGCTGGCAGAATTCGCCAGCGACGCCAGGTCAAACTCATCCATTGCCCAGTGCATGCGCTGTTCAGCCTGCTTGCGCGACAGGCCATAGGCGCTGCTGAAAAAGCGCAGGTTCTCCATGACGCTGAGGTGGCCATAGAGAGCAAACTTCTGCGACATGTAGCCGATGCGCGCACGTGCGGCGGCAGGCGCATGCCGGAGATCGACGCCGGCAACACGCAGTCTGCCACCGCTGGGCGGCAACAGGCCGCACAACATGCGAAAAGTGGTGGTTTTACCGGCGCCATTGGCGCCCAGCAAGCCGAACACCTCGCCGCGCGATACGGCAAAACTGACGCCTTTGACGGCGCGGAAAGTGCCGAAACGCCGCTCCAGTTGATCCACTTCGATGACGGTCATGCCATTTTCCGCCCTTGCGGAAGACCGCACCTCTGGACGAACAGACCGAGAAGGCACCGCGCCATCCGGATGCGCCTTCACCTTCAGCAGTGCGATGAAGCTATCCTCGTAGCGCGGGGGCACTTCGGTCAGGGAGGCGTTATCGATGCCTGGCAGCATCGCCTCAAGGGCAGGGCGCGTCGCCTCTTCCATCACCAGACGAACATGCTCGCCCCGGATCAATGCGTCCAGAACGCCGGGGGCCCGGGACAAATGCGCCTGAAGCGATCGCTTGGATATATTTTCTGCGGTGACGGAATAGGTTCTGCCTTGCATGCGATCCCGCAGGATTTTCGGATCGCCCTGATCCAGGAGTTGCCCATCATGTAACAAGACAACCTCGTCGCAACGTTCTGCTTCATCCAGGTAAGCGGTGCTCAACAGCACGGTGGTTTTTTCATTCCGTACCAGCCGATCGACGATGGCCCATAACTCGCGTCGCGATAGCGGATCCACGCCGACGGTCGGTTCATCCAGCAACAGCAAGGCAGGTTGCCGCACCAGGGTGCAGGCCAGCCCCAGCTTTTGCTTCATGCCGCCGGAGAGCTGCCCGGCCAGGCGCCGGGTAAACTGGCCAAGCCCAGCCATTTGCAGCAATTCCCGATAGCGCTCGGCACGATTCATTTCCGGAACGCCTTGCAGGTCGGCGTACAAGTCAAGATTCTCCTGCACCGTCAGGTCTTCATACAGGCCAAACCGTTGCGGCATATAACCGATGCGGCCTTGCACCTCCAGCGCCTGGACAGTGGCATCCTTGCCGAGAACGGTGATGCTGCCGCTATCGGGAGCCAGCAAGCCGGCAGCAAGGCGCATGAGGGTCGTCTTGCCGGCGCTGTCCGGGCCGATAAGGCCGGTCACCATACCGTGTCGAACACGAAAGCTCACATTGTTCAGCGCCTGAACCAGACACCCATCTGAGAGAAACGTCTTGGAGAGCCTATCCACTTGCAGCGCGGCACCATCCCCGCGACTCGCCGCTGGGGAATGAAGGCTCGTTTGATACGCAGCGGCCATCAGCGAGGCTGGCAGGGAGGCGTTCCTGCGTCGGCGGATTGCGGCTGAGCCAGCGGAATGCTCACCGTCGCAGGCATGCCGAGGCGCAGTTCATTCTGCGGGTTGCAGACAAAAACCCGCACCTGATAAACCAGGTTGGATCTGACGTCAGTCGTTTCCACCGATTTCGGGGTAAATTCAGCGCTCGGGGACATGTAGCCAAGCCACGCGCGATAGCGCTTGCCAGGATAACTGTCGGTGGTCACCACGGCGCGCATACCTTGATGAATTTTGCCCATGTCCGGCCCTTGCGCGTAAGCGCGCACCCAGATCGGATCGGTCAGGGCCAGGGTATAAACCGAAAGTTGGGGGGAAGCCATGTCGCCTGGCTCAAGAATCCGGTCTTGAATGATGCCATCGGCCGGCGCATAAAGAGAGGCATCGGCCAGTTGCTTGCGGGCAATCGCGAGCGCCGCCTCGTTTGCTTTGAGAGTGGCGCTTGCGGCGGCGACATCCTCCGCGCGCGGCCCCAGCACGGCAAGCCGGAGCGTCGCCTGCGCTGCTTCGTACTTGGCCCGGACGGCATCTGCCGCGGCCTTGGCATCGTCCGCTTGCTGTTTGGTGACGAACGTCCGGGCGACGAGCTCATTGAGCCGACGATAAGTCCGCTCGGCGTTATTGGCTTCTATCCTGGCAGCTTCGGCGTCCGCGCGAGCTTTACGTATTTCCTCCGGCCTATTACCCGCTTTGAGGCGAGCAACGACTTGCTGCTGCGCAGCCAGTTGCGCTTCCAGCAGCGCGACATTGGCTCGCAGCCGGACGGCATCGAGCGTGGCAAGGAGTTGGCCCTGGCGCACGCTTTCTCCCTCTCTGACCAGCATGCGATCGATCCGGTCCGACCCGTTGAATGCCAGTTGCACCTGCCTGATGTCTATGTTGCCATAAAGTGTGAGTGCCGTGGCGGGCGGTTCATGACGATGCGTGCGTAGCCACAAAAACATGCCGACGGCGCCGAGCACGAAGATTACGAGAAGCGGGATAACTATTTTGCGTTTCATTTGGCCTCCGTGGCGCCGTTTGCCGGCCTTTGACCGTTCTTTACATCGCGCGCCACAAGTATGGCGCTGGATCGAGGACTCAGGGAGCAAGTGCGCGGGTATTCCCAAAGCGGTTCCTTGCCCGCGGCAAACAGATGTTGTGGCACTTCGCGCGAGGTGTCAACGGCCAGATGCCACCGAGCACCCAGCAGTAAGGGTGGCAAACCGAAATCGACCGCAATACCCCCCTAACGGACCATCAAAATCAACCTTCCCCTTGAAATTTAAGCACCCAGCCCCTATTATTAGCACTCGTCGGGCGTGAGTGCTAACAGCGCCGCCCCGAAAATTTTTAGCCGGTAAACAGCGCAGGCGGTTTGCCGGATTATTTTTCGTTAACCTAGACCTGACTGGAGATTGAAACAATGAAGATTCGTCCATTACACGACCGCGTTATCGTCAAACGCCTGGAAGCCGAAGAAAAGACCGCTTCCGGTATCGTTATCCCCGGCTCTGCTGCGGAAAAACCGGATCAAGGTGAAATCATTGCCGTCGGTAAAGGCAAAGTTGGCGATGACGGCAAAGTGCGCGCACTGGAAGTCAAAGTCGGCGACAAGGTGCTGTTCGGCAAGTATTCCGGCCAGGCCTTCAAGATGGATGGTGTCGAACTGCTGCAAATGCGCGAAGAAGACATCATCGGCGTGGTTGAAGGCAAGTAAACCGGATTCATATTCAGCCGCAGAGATTCCGGAGAGATTTTTCCTCTCGTCTTCTGCAGCAAAAAGCTTTTCTAAGGAGAAATGAAACATGGCAGCTAAAGACGTAAGATTCGGCGACGACGTTCGCCACCGCATGGTGGCCGGTATCAATATTCTGGCCAACGCAGTTAAGGTCACCCTCGGCCCCAAAGGCCGCAACGTAGTGCTGGAGCGCTCCTTCGGCGCCCCGACCATCACCAAGGACGGCGTATCCGTCGCCAAGGAAATCGAGCTGAAAGACAAGTTCGAGAACATGGGCGCGCAGATGGTCAAGGAAGTTGCCTCCAAGACTTCCGACGTGGCCGGCGACGGTACCACCACTGCGACCGTGCTGGCTCAGGCGATCGTGCGCGAAGGCATGAAGTACGTTTCCGCCGGCATGAACCCGATGGATCTGAAGCGCGGCATCGACAAGGCGGTTGAAGCCTGCATCGGCGAGCTGAAGAAGAACTCCAAGCCCTGCACCACCAACAAGGAAATCGCCCAGGTCGGTTCCATTTCCGCCAACTCCGACTCCTCCATCGGCGACATCATCGCCGAAGCCATGGACAAGGTCGGCAAGGAAGGCGTGATCACCGTGGAAGACGGTTCCGGCCTGCAAAACGAGCTGGAAGTGGTGGAAGGCATGCAGTTCGACCGCGGCTACCTGTCCCCCTACTTCATCAACAACCCCGATCGCCAGATCTCCCTGCTGGAAAACCCCTTCGTGCTGCTGCACGACAAGAAGATCTCCAACATCCGCGATCTGCTGCCGGTACTGGAGCAAGTGGCCAAGGCGGGACGTCCGCTGCTGATCATCGCCGAAGACGTGGACGGCGAAGCGCTGGCCACCCTGGTGGTGAACAACATCCGCGGCATCCTCAAGACCTGCGCCGTCAAAGCGCCGGGCTTCGGCGACCGTCGCAAGGCCATGCTGGAAGATATCGCCGTCCTCACCGGCGGCACCGTGATCGCCGAGGAAGTGGGCCTGTCCCTGGAGAAAACCACGCTGGCCGAACTGGGCCAAGCCAAGCGCATCGAAGTGGGCAAGGATGAAACCATCGTCATCGACGGCGCCGGCGACCACAAAAACATCGAAGGCCGCGTCAAACAGGTGCGCAAGCAGATCGAGGAAACCACCAGCGACTACGACCGCGAAAAGCTGCAAGAGCGCGTTGCCAAGCTGGCAGGCGGCGTGGCCGTAATCAAGGTTGGCGCGGCGACCGAAGTCGAGATGAAAGAGAAGAAGGCCCGCGTCGAAGACGCGCTGCACGCTACCCGCGCTGCGGTGGAAGAAGGCATCGTCGCCGGCGGCGGCGTGGCCCTGCTGCGCACCCGCGCTGCCATCGGCAAGATCAAGGGCGACAACGCCGATCAGGATGCCGGCATCAAGATCGTGCTGCGCGCACTGGAAGAGCCGTTGCGCCAGATCGTCGCCAACGCCGGCGTCGAGCCGTCGGTGGTGGTGAACAAGGTGGCGGAAGGCAAGGGCAACTTTGGCTTCAATGCCTCCAACGACCAGTACGGCGACATGGTGGAAATGGGCGTGCTCGATCCCACCAAGGTGACCCGCTACGCGTTGCAGAACGCTGCTTCCGTGGCCGGACTGATGCTGACTACCGAGTGCATGGTAGCCGAGATGCCGAAGGAAGATTCGGCTGGCGGCATGGGCGGCGGTGGCATGGGTGATATGGGTGGCATGGGCGGTATGGGCGGCATGATGTAATTTGCCTCACCCGTTCTCCCGCAAGACAGAAAACCCCGCTTTATGCGGGGTTTTTTTATGGTAGATTAGAATTAGTTTACATCTCATTTATCATACCCATGAGCACATCAAGCCTGATCGCAACCAAAGCCGTCTCTGCCGCCGCCGACCACCTGCTGCGCTTCGCCCCGTTCGACCGGATGGAGCGCGAGCATCTGATGTGGATGGCACAGCGGCTCTCGCTGGGTTATTACGCCAAAAGCGAGGTGATCCTGTCGCCTGAGGCGGGAGAAGTTTCGCGCTTCTTCGTCATCAAACAGGGAATCGTCCAGGGCGAGCAGGATGTGGTACGCGCACAGGAGGATGCCGCCTGGCTGGAACTGCACGAGGGAGAATGTTTCCCGCTCGGCGCACTGCTTTCCAAACGCGCAGTGACCAGCACTTACCGCGCCAAGCAGGATGTGTTCTGTTACGAACTGGCCGCAGCCGATTTCGCCGAACTGGTGAAGATGAGCGCACCCTTCCAGGATTTCTGCACCCGCCGCATCGCTTCTCTGCTGGAGCAGTCGAAACAGATTATCCAGGCGCAATATTCACAATCGAGTTCGGACCAGCAGTCGCTATCCAGCCCATTGTCTTCCATTATCCGCCGCGAGCCCGTGACCTGTGCGCCGGATGCGCCGGTACGCTCGGTGCTGGCGACGATGCACGCCCTGGATATCGGTTCGATGGTGGTGGTTGAGGGAGAGAAGCGTCCGATCGGGATTTTCACCCTGCATGATGTGCTGAAACGGGTGGCGCTGGCGCAGCTCGATCTGGACCAGCCGATCTCTGCGGTGATGAGTTCGGCCCTGACGACCTTGCCGCCGCAGGCCTTCGCCTATGAGGCGGCGCTGGAAATGGCGAAGCATGGTTTCCGCCATGTGCTGGTGACGGAAGGTGAAAAGCTGGTCGGCATTATTTCCGAGAAGGATTTGTTCACGCTGCAGCGGGTCGGGCTGCACCAGGTGAGCCTGGCAATCCGCAGCGCGACCGGAATCGATGCACTGAAGCAGTCGGCGCACGATATCCGCCAGTTGGCTCACAACATGATGGCGCAGGGGGTGGCGGCGGAGCAGTTGACGCAATTCATTTCGACTTTGAACGATCTTCTGACGGCGCGCATTATCGAGCTGGAGTGCGCGGCGGCCGGAATCATGGACAGTGCGCCGGGCCATGCGGGGTTCTGCTGGATTGCGCTGGGGTCGGAGGGGCGTTATGAGCAGACGCTGAATACCGATCAGGATAACGGCATCATTTTTTCCGTTCCGAAAGGGATGACGCCCGATCAGGTTCGGCAACAACTCCTGCCCGTTGCCCGCCGCATCAATGAGGTGCTGGATGCCTGTGGCTTTCCGCTGTGCAAGGGCAATATCATGGCAAGCAATCCACAGTGGTGCCTGTCGTTCGGAGAGTGGCAAAATAAATTCGCGAAATGGATCGACCACGGCGACCCGGCAGCCTTGCTCAACGCGGCGATCTTCTTCGACTTCCGCCCATTATTTGGCACCCAACACCTGGCCGGCGACTTGCGGCGATGGCTGGCGGACAAAGCCGCCGCCAATTCGCGCTTTCTGCACCAGATGGCGGCCAATGCGATGCGCAACAAGCCGCCTCTCGGGCTGATCCGCGACTTCGTGGTCGGCGACGGGCACACCCTTGACCTCAAGTTCAACGGCATCACTCCGTTCGTCGATGCCGCGCGGATTTACAGCCTGGCTGCCGGCGACACCCATACCCACACCATCCAGCGCCTGCGCCTGAGTGCGGCCAAGCTCAACATCCAGAAGGCGGAGACGGAAGCCTGGATCGAGGCTTTCCTGTTCATCCAGCTGCTGCGCCTGCGCATCCAGCACCAGCAGCGCGAGGCCGGCAGCGAGCTGAGCAACCGGATCGATCCCGACAACCTCAACGACCTCGACCAGCGCATTCTGAAAGAGGCTTTCCGCCAGGCGAGAAAACTCCAGTCCAGACTGGCCATGGATTACCAGTTGTGAACCTGTTCACCCGCCTGTTCTTCCATGCCGCGCCGCCCGTCCTGGGTGCGGCGGAGAAGGCACGCCTTGACGCATGGCGCCGCCTGCCGGAGCCGACCCGGTCGGCGAACCTGGCTTCCTCGCGCTTTGTCGTGGTGGACGTGGAAACCACCGGCCTCAATCTCCGCCGCGACAAACTCATCGCGATCGGCGCGGTGGCAGTCGAGTATGGGCGGATCGGTCTGGGCGACAGTTTCGAAATCATCCTGCAGCAGCCGGCTTCCAGCGACAAGGACAACATCCTGATCCACGGCATAGGCGGCACCGCACAGACCGGAGGCGTGCCGCCGGTGGAGGCGTTGCTGCGCTTCCTCGAGTTCCTCGGTAATGCCCCGCTGGTTGCGTTTCATGTCACCTTCGACAAAACCATGATCAAGCGCGCAATCAGACGTTATCTCGGTTTCAATTTCAAGCATCCCTGGCTGGATCTGGCCTACGTGATGCCCGGCCTGAACCCGCCGCTCGCCCACCGGCTCCGTGCGCTGGATGACTGGACCAGCCATTTCGACATCCAGAATTACGCCCGCCACAACGCGCTGGCCGATGCACTTTCCACCGCGCAGCTTTACCTGGTCGCACAGGAACAGGCCGGTCATAAAAACATCGAAACCTATAAGGGCTTGCAGGATTTGGAAAAAATTCAGCGTTGGACAAGCAGCGCCGGCTAGCATGCCAACAAACTTGTATCTCACATGAAAGATATAAGACACGCACACCCCATTAAAAAATCTTTACCACCGATTTTAATGGTCATATACTCCCCAGCCAGGGTCACATTGAAGAGCGGGAAATGCCGTGGCCCTGGCCAGTTGAACCCGGCAGGTTGCCGCCAGAGATGGCATGATCTGCCTTGACAATCCAAAGGAGGATACAGATGTCCCAAAATAACGAAAATGACAGCGGGCAGGCCTATTGGCGCGCAACGCTGAGGCTGCTGACCAAAATCCTGTTCGTGTGGTTCGCCGTCTCGTTCGGCGCCGGCATTCTGTTCGCCGACCTGCTCAACCATATCAAGCTGGGCGGCTATCCCCTCGGCTTCTGGTTTGCCCACCAGGGTTCGATATACATTTTCATCGCGTTGATTTTCTATTACGCCAAGAAGATGAACGATATCGACCGCGAGTTCGACGTACACGAAGACTAAGGAGCCACAGCATGGATCTGCAAACAATGATTTACCTGGTGGTCGGTGCGACGTTCTCGCTGTACATCGGCATCGCCATCTGGGCACGCGCCGGCAGCACCAGTGAATTTTACGCCGCCGGCGGCACCGTCCCACCGGTTCTGAACGGCATGGCGACGGCCGCCGACTGGATGTCGGCCGCTTCGTTCATCTCGATGGCCGGCCTGATCTCCAACATGGGCTACGGCGGCGGCCTGTTCCTGATGGGCTGGACTGGCGGCTTCGTTCTGCTGGCGATGCTGCTCGCCCCCTACCTCCGCAAGTTCGGCAAGTTTACCGTGCCGCAGTTCATCGGCGACCGCTACTACTCGAAGACCGCGTCGACGGTGGCCGTCATCTGTCTGCTGACCGCCTCGATCACCTACATCATCGGCCAGATGACAGGTGTCGGCGTGGCCTTCTCGCGCTTCCTCGGCGTGTCGAGCGACACCGGCATCTACGTCGGTATGGGCATCGTGTTCGTCTATGCGGTGTTCGGCGGCATGAAGGGCATCACCTACACCCAGGTCGCCCAGTATGTCGTGCTGATCTTCGCCTATACCATCCCGGCGATCTTCATCTCGATCCACCTGACCGGCAACCCGATCCCGCAGTTGGGCCTGGGCTCGACGATGTCGGGCACCGATGTCTCGCTGCTGACCAGGCTCGACCAGGTCGTGGTCGATCTCGGTTTCGGCAAGTACACGACGACGACAGCCGGCAGCACGCTGAACATGTTCGTCTACACGATGTCGCTGATGATCGGCACTGCCGGTCTGCCGCACGTCATCATGCGCTTCTTCACCGTTCCGACGGTCAAGGCCGCGCGTTCTTCCGCCGGCTGGGCGCTGGTCTTCATCGCCATCCTCTACACCACCGCGCCGGCAGTCGCCGCGATGGCCAGACTGAACCTGATCGGCACGGTCAATACCGCCGTCGCCAAGGACGGGAATCTGTACGCGCCGGAAGCCAGCATCAAGGCAGAAGATCGTCCGGACTGGATGAAGCGCTGGGAAAAGACCGGTCTGCTGAAGTTCGAGGACAAGAACGGCGACGGACGCATCCAGTACTACAACGACAAGACCACGAACGCCGATGCCAAGGCCAAGGCCAATGCCGCCGGCTGGAAGGGCAACGAGTTGACGGTCAACCCCGACATCATCGTGCTCGCCAATCCGGAAATAGCGTTGTTGCCGAACTGGGTAATCGCGCTGGTCGCCGCCGGCGGTCTTGCCGCCGCGCTGTCGACCGCAGCCGGTCTGCTGATGGCGATCTCGGCCGCCGTCTCGCACGACCTGATCAAGGGCGTGTTCATGCCCGCCATCAGCGAGAAGGGCGAGCTGCTGGCCGGCAAGATCTCGATGGCCGGCGCCATCCTCATCTCCGGCTATCTCGGCCTGAACCCGCCCGGCTTCGCCGCCGGCACCGTGGCTCTGGCGTTCGGCATCGCGGCCAGTTCGCTGTTCCCGGCGATCATGATGGGCATCTTCAGCAAGAAGATGAACAAGGAAGGCGCCATCGCCGGCATGCTGTCAGGGCTCGGCATAACGCTGTTCTACGTGTTCGCGCACAAGGGCCTCTTCTTCATCAAGGGAACCGAATACCTGGGCCTGATCGGCGGCGCCAACAGCTTCTTCGGCATCAGGCCGGAAGCCTTCGGTGCGATCGGCGCGCTGATCAACTTCGCCGTCGCTTTCGCGGTCGACAAGGTGACCAAGGAACCGCCCGAGCACATCCAGCACATGGTCGAAGCCGTGCGTACCCCGCGCGGGTCCAGGGCCGTGCATGGCGCGCACTAACCTGCTTACGCGCCGGAACGCCTGATCCTTCGGGTGTTTGCTAAAATCGGAACCCCGCCGGCCGTGCTGGCGGGGTTTTTTTTCGAAACAATCTTGCGATGCGCGCGGCACCGGCCGAGCGCGTCATGGAGTAATCAATGGTTTTCAACACCAGCGTCGCCTTGACATGGATCCTGTTCCTGGCGTTATTTCCCATCGCCTTCTTCTGGCTGCGCCGCGCCTGGCGGATACTGGCGCGCGGCGACTATTCGGAGGTCGCGATCAAGCACGGCGAGCCGCCGGCCAACCCGAAGAAATTCGCGCCCTATGCCGCAGTGATCAATCTCGTCGCCGGCGGCACCTTAATCTGGGTCATCATCAGCATCCTGCTCGGCCTGTTGGCCTACGACACCTGGTCGGCGGTCGCCGGCGTCACCATCTGGCTCAAGTTCATCGCCGACTTCATCCTCAGCCGCCACGCTCACCCCTTCGTCATCAAGAAGAAATCCTGAACGGCATATCCACCCCCATTCCGACCGAAAAAACGGGGGCTCGTCTGGTATCATTGCGCCATGCTCAATATCCAGAATCTGACCTACCTGCAAGGCGGCGTGCCGCTGCTCCAGCAGGTGAATTTGCAAGCTTACGCCAACCAGCGCATCGGTCTGGTCGGCAAGAACGGCTGCGGCAAATCCACCCTGTTCCGCCTGATTCGCGGCGAAATCAAGCCGGACGGCGGCGAGATCTCGATGCAGGCCGGCAAGACCATCGCCTTCGTCGAACAGGAAATCGCCAACTCCCCGCAACCCGCGCTGGAGTTCGTTCTCGACGGCGATGTCGAACTGCGCCGGTTGGAAAAAACGCTGGCGCAGGAAAACCACGACGCGGCATGGTTCGATGCCCAGCACCGCTATGAAGCCATCGACGGCTATGCCGCCAAGGCGCGCGCCGCGCAACTCCTGAATGGGTTGGGGTTTGCCAACGACACCCTGGAGCGCCCGGTAACCAGTTTCTCCGGCGGCTGGCGGATGCGCCTGAATCTTGCCCGCGCGCTGATGCATCGCGCCGATCTGCTGCTGCTCGACGAGCCCACCAACCACCTCGACCTGGAAGCGATCCTCTGGCTTGAACAATATCTCGCGCGTTATCCCGGCAGCCTGATCCTGGTCTCGCATGACCGCGAATTTCTCAATGCCTGCGTCAATCGCGTCGCTTACGTCCACGACGGGGTGATCGACTGTTACGCCGGCGATTACGATGATTTCGAGCGCGCCCGCGCCGAAAAAATCACCCAGCAGAATCAGGCGTTCCAGCAACAACAGGCAAAAATCGCGCATCTGGAAGACTTCGTGCGCCGCTTCAGCGCCAAGGCGACCAAGGCCAAGCAAGCGCAAAGCCGCGTCAAGGCGCTGGAGCGGCTCACGCGCATCGCCCCGGCGCATGTCGCCAACGGCCATTTCGACCTGGAGATCGAGGCGCCGGAGCGCAGCCCGGACCTGCTATTGCGCGCCGATGAAATGTCTTTCGCTTACGGCGAAAAAACGCTGTTCCAGAATGTCAGCCTGACCTTGCGGGCAGGTGCGCGCATCGCCCTGCTCGGGCCGAACGGCGCGGGCAAATCAACCCTGATCAAGCTGCTGGTGGGCGAGCTCCGGCCCACTTCGGGCAAGCTGGAAATCACGCCCGACATCCGCATTGGCTATTTCGCCCAGCATCAACTGGGAAATCTCGACAGCACAGCAACGCCGCTGCAACACATGGAGCGGCTCGCGCCCAAGGAAACCACGCTGGCCTTGCGCACCTTCCTCGGCCGCTTCGGCTTGGCCGGCAACAGCGAGGATCGCCCGGTGGAGAGTTTTTCCGGCGGCGAAAAAAGCCGTTTGGCGCTGGCCCTGCTGGCTTGGCAAAAACCGCACCTGCTGCTGCTCGACGAGCCCACCAACCATCTCGACCTGGACATGCGCGACGCCCTTACTCTGGCGTTGGAGGAATACACCGGCGCGGTGGTGCTGGTATCGCACGACCGCAGCCTGATCCGCGCCGTGGCCGATGAGTTGTGGCTGGTCGCGGACGGCGAGGCCAAGCTGTTTGACGGCGATCTGGAAGACTACAAAAGCTGGATCGAAACCCGTCGCCCGCGCGAGGCCGTCGCCCCGCAAGCGGAAAAATCGCGCCAGGAGACAACGGCCAGGCCGAAGAAAAAGGCATTGCTATCGAAGCAGGCCAAACTCGAAACCGAACTGGGAAAAACCCAGACAGAACTGGCCGAAATAAACCGCCAGCTTGCCGATCCGGCAACTTACGCCAACCAGTCCAGCGACGAAATCAGCGATCTGAACGCCCGCCGCGAAAGCTTGGAAATCAGGGAAGCCGAGCTGGAAGAAAGCTGGCTGGAACTGGAAATGGCGCTGGAAGAAGCGGTTTAACGTTTACTTGAACGGGAAGGCAATAATCGCCTTCGCCACCCAGGTATCGGTGGCGTTGACGAAGCCGCGCCCGATGCCGAAATTGACGTCGAACCCCTTCTTCTCGACATCCGTCACGACGTAAAGATAGTGGCTGCGCTCGTTGGCCGGCAGCAGATGGTGGATCGGCCCGTACTCGCCGTAATACTCCAGACCTGCGTTGATGCCCTCGCCCGCCTTGCGGGTAAGCTTCAGCGCCGGCTCGAACTTCGGCTCGCGGCTGAGATTGTTGGAAAGGTCCATGTTCACGATCGGATTGAAGCTGACCAGCCAGTTCTCGGTGCGGCGGCCGATGATCGGCCGCAGCTCCATGCCCCAATCGCTCTGCGACGCGCGCCGGGCAGAATAGCCGAGCTCGCCGTTAAGTCCCCAGAAGAAAGGCTCGCCCTCTTCCCGCGGCGCAATGAATTTCAGGCGAAAACGCAGGCCATTGCCGTAGGCGTTGCCGTCCGGACTGACTGCCACCGGCACGTAAAGACCGGCCTCCAGGGTCTTGGTCACACCGTAGGAAAACTCCGGGGTAACCTGCAGCAGGTGATGCGAAGGCATCTCGCCCTCGTAGCTCGCCTCCTTCGCCCCCTCGATAACGTAATTGGTGTGCAGCTCCAGGCCGAATTTGCCCGGATCGTTCATTTCCTCGGTGTAAACCTGGATTTCGTCCGGCGCCGCGATCGCGCCGGGACTGATAAAACCCAGAACAGCAACCGCTGCCATAGCGCAAGATCGTGCAAAAAACTTCTTCATTTCCCCACTCCCAATATATTTTCAATTGAGAATTATTATCATTTAAAAGAAAAAGGATTGCAACTTTTTTGTCAGGCAACCCGGTTTTTCGGCTCGCCGCGCACGAATGCCTCGATATTGCCGATCAACTGGTCGGCCAGGATCTGCATCGCCTCGCGGCTCGCCCAAGCGACGTGGGGGGTGATAACCAGATTGGGCAGGTCGAGCTCGAGCAGCGGATTGCCGCCGCGCGGCGGCTCCACCGCAAGTACGTCGCAGCCGGCGCCGGCAATCCGCCCCTCGCGCAACGCATCGACCATCGCCGCCTCATCCACCACGCCGCCGCGCGCCGCGTTGATGAGCAGGGCGGAGGGTTTCATCCGCCTGAATTCCGCCGCGCCGATCAGGTTGCGGGTCGCATCGGTCAGCGGCACATGCAAAGTAATTATGTCGCTTTGCGCCAGCACCTGTTCGAACGGCACAAAACCGGTGCGGATTGCCGCCGCGCCCTTGTGCTCGGCGAACAACACGGTCATGCCGAAGGCTCTCGCCAGAGCCGCCACCGCCTCTCCCAGCGCGCCGTGGCCGACGATGCCCAGCACGCTGCCGTGAATGTCATGCACCGGATGGGTGAACAGGCAGAACTGGTCGGACTGCTGCCACAAGCCGCGCTGCAAATCGGCGCGGTATGCCAGCAGATTGCGGCGCAGCGCCAGAATCATCATGAACACGTGCTCCGGCACCGCATGCACCGCGTAGTTACGGATATTGCACAGCGCCACGCCATGCTCGCGGCACCAGTCCACATCGATGTTGTTGACACCGGTCGCGGCCTCGGCGATCAGCCTGAGGTGCGGCAACTGCGCCAGCGTCTCGGCCCGTAGCGCCACCTTGTTGACGATGGCGATGGTGGCGCCTGCCAGCCGTCCGACAATCTCGTCGGACGCGGTGGCGGCATATTCCTGCCATTGGTGCGGAAAATTCGGGCGGCGGATATTTGCTTCCAGGGTAGCGCGGTCCAGAAAAACGATCTTTTCCATGGGTCAATCCAGATAAACATAAAAACGGCACATACCACGAATGACACGAATTTCCACGAATAAACACAAATGGTTTTAGCTAGGACATCATCTCGCTTTGCTAAATGGCCGAGACCATCAGACACAGTTAATTCTTTGATTATTCGTGAACATTCGTACTTTATTCGTGCAAATTCGTGGTTAATCGATTTTTCCAGAATCAACGTAACGACAATAAGTCTCGCGGATGAACAGCGTCGCCACCAGCCCCATCACGGCGAATGCCAGCATCGCCCCGAGCCCGGCCTGATAGTCGGCCAGAACATGCGCCGCAGTTGCCGGATGGGCAGCCGCGGCGCGGTCGATCAGCCAGCCCGTCAGCGGCTGCAAAAAACCGGTGCCGAGAAACGCGCCGGTGTTCACCACACTGGTGGCCATGCCGGAAAGCGCATGCCGGTTCACTTCCTTGGCGCACGCCCAGGTCAGGGTAAAGCCCGCAGCGCCCAGCCCCATCGCCAGAAACAGCGCATAGCCCGGCAACGACGGCAAGCGCCCGCCGAAAAGCAGGGGCAGCCAGCACAGACAATACAGCAGAGCGGCAACGACGATCACCGGCTTGCGCCGCCTGATGCGGTCCGACAGGGTGCCGACGAAAAACGCACCGAGCGCGAAGCCCGCCAGCAACATGGAAGTATGCGCGGTGGCGGCGGCCCGGTCCATGCCGTAAACGTCTTGCAGAAATGGCACCGCCCACAACCCGCCAAAAGCGAAAAACGAACCCGACATCCCCAGATTGACCCACAAGCCGGGCCAGGTTGCGCGGTTCCTCGCCACGACCAACAAACCGTCGAACCAGTGCCCTTCATGAAGCGGATGCGCCTCCTTGCCGTCGAGTTCGCGCATGGTCGGCAGGCCGGCCTTGCCGGGGTGGTCGCGCACCACCGCCCAGCCAAGCACCGCGACCAGCAGGGAAAGCCCGCCCACCAGCACGAACACCGTGCGCCAGGAGGCGAATCCCAGCGCCCAGGCCAGCGGCGCCGCCGCCAGCAGTGCGCCGATATTGCCGAGCAGGATCGACAGGCCGGTGAGCGTGGCGAAATGGCGTTCATGAAACCAGACAGCGTTGAGCTTGAGCAGGGAAATGAACGTGACCGACACCCCCAGTCCGACCAGCAGGCGGCCCGCCGCCGCCAGCGTCAGACTGTCGGCCAGGCCGAACAGGAGTGAACCCGCTCCCGCTACCAGCCCGCCGATGGCGAGAATCCGGCGCGGACCGAGCGTATCCACCAGCACGCCGGTGGGTATCTGCATCACCGCATAAATGTAGAAATAAGTTGCAGCCAGCGCACCCAGTTCCGCGCCGCTCGCCTGGAAAGCCAGTTGCAGGTCGGCGGCGATTGCGGCCGGGGCGAAACGATGGAAAAAAGACAGGATATAGGCCAGCGCCACCAAGGCGAAGGTCGCCCAGCGCAGGCGAAAAAAGTGGGCTTGCCGGGCGGGGGTGAGCATGGATGCTAGCCTTCGGAAACCGCGTCCAGAAAATTCCGCCGCCCGCTCTCCAGCGCATCGGAAATATCTGACAACCTATCCGCGGGAACCTCGCCCTTCAACCGCTCCAGCGCCTCCCGGCAACGCGTATGATGGGCCTCGAACGCCGCCCGCACCGCATCCGCCCGCAACAGCCGTTCCTTCACCGCCTTGGGCTGAAGCTCCGCGCCATCCAGCGGCTTGACCACCACATAGCGGGCCATGAATTTGGCGCCGCCGTCTTCCCGGCTGGCCAGCACCGGGCTGGTCTTGACGTAGGCCGCGCCGTCCAGTTCGAAGCGTTGGCCGATAGATAGATCGTGGAATTTCATTTTATTGCTCGATATAGTTGCCATGACGCACACTGGCGACGCTGCCATAGAACCAGAGTGTCGGGGCGATGGTTGAAATCATGCATTATTCCAAATTGGCAATGGCATGCAGTTTATCTTCAAGGTCGGGAAGACGAGCCTGGCTCGCCTCGTCTCCCGGCAAGTGGCCGGGTAGCGCCTGCCTGAAAGTTGAATTCAGGAGCAAGATGGAGAAGCGGTCGCGCAAATAAGCCCTGAGCCCCTCATCGCTAGCCTGACATTCAGCAACCAGCGATTCGCGGCCATCGACAAGCGCAATCAGATCCCCCAAATCGTGACTGAACAGAAAATCATTGTTGCCTCGCCCGGCAAAGGCTTCCAGCTTGGTTGCAACGAATACGGGCGGAATAATCAGGCGAATTTCCACAGCACTGGGCAATGCGATGCGCTGCGCTGTTTCAACCGCCAATGAATACCAACGGTTTGAAAAACCAAGAATGGTCTCATCCGTAGGCATCACGTCCACAACCACGTCACCCACGCGCCAGCGACAAATAGGCGCACCTGGCCGCATATCATGAACGAAACCCCGGTCGGTCAACTCCCGCTCGACGGCTTGAAAATCCTTCAATGCAACGACATGTGTAACGAGGTCCACATCTTCTGTCGGGCGAATCGCCGGCATTGCCGGATCGGTAATCAAAAGCCCGACCACGGCGCCGCCGATGAACACCAGCTCATCGCGCAGCGCCGCACCCAGGCGGTCGGCAACCACTTCGAGCAAAAGCACATTGGGATCGTTGGGGTTCATCCCAGGCGCTCGCCAAACAGTTCCAGTGCAAGCGCACGCTCGCGCGCACTGCCGCCCCGGATCGCGTCGAACAGAGCCAGCAATTCGTAGAGGGCCGGGTTGCGCCCCGCCGCTTCCGGCACAGTCGGATAGAGCGGATAAAACGCTATGCCGCGCACCGCCCCGTTCTTGTGCGGCCAGACCGGCGGCGGCTCATTGGGTTGAACGATCTTGTCTTTCAAGGGCGGCGCGGCGTAACCGGTAGGCATGCCGCGAGTGACGCCGCCGTGCGTGGCCGGAAACGCATAGCGCGCACCATGCTCGACAAATAGCCTGAGCGCCTCCCTCACCACCGATGGCTTGCCCGCCCGGTCCTTGATCGCCAGTTGCGCAATCGTCGCCCGCTCCAGTCCCGCATGGATTTCCGACGCCGTCAGGCCCAGTTCGCCGGCCAATACCGCATAGGTAGGCGCCACTTTCGACTCGAGAGCCAAACGCAGAAGCACCACTAGGTCCTGCGGCCTGAGGACAATCTGAGGGTTGGATTTAGATCGGTACATACTCAGCGCCATTCGCTATTTGCAAATAGCGAATATATAAGATTATTGATAACAGTTCAACATGTTATGAAATATATTGTTGACTCTTTAATTGCAAATGTAAGAAATTTTTGAAACAGGCTTGCAGCGAGACACAGGCGCCAAGGATGATCGCCGATGCCGCCAAATGGGTACTGTGAGCGTCTGGAGTGTAGTAGCTTCTCGCTGGTTTTCCATAACCTTCGGCTTGTCGGCCTTATGTAGCGCTCCACATAAGACTGATGACCGGTCCTTAGTTTGATGGTCGAGAAGGTCGGCAAAAAGTGCGCGCCGGACGCTCATCCGCTCATTTTTCGAGCCGCTCCAAACGCCTCTACCCGGCATGACAAAAACATTCGCCTATTTGCGAATCAACACAAACGCAAACTTTACAGCACGTAGCGCGCCAGATCCTCGCTCTTTGCCAGCTCCTTCAGTTTGCCGTCGACATAGGCGGCATCGATGACGATGGTTTCTTCAACCTTGCGCCCGGCTTCGAAGGAGATTTCTTCGAGCAGCTTTTCCATCACGGTGTAGAGGCGGCGCGCGCCGATGTTTTCGGTTCTTTCGTTGACCTCGAAGGCAATTTCGGCCAGGCGCCGGATTGCGTCGGGGCGGAAATCGAGCTTC
>DATKUY010000031.1:0-63877 GCA_035530375.1 Sulfuricella sp.
CGGTGTCGGCTACGAATGCCAGAAGGCCGACGAAATACCGTCAGACCCATGGGACATGCACCTGGATGCGGTGATTACCGAGCGCAAGATTTATTGGGCGAAGAAAAAAGGGTAAACATGCGTTACTGGCTGATGAAATCCGAACCCGGCGATTGCAGTGTTGACGACCTCGCCGCCATGCCCGGCCAGACCGTGGCATGGTACGGCGTGCGCAACTATCAGGCGCGCAATTTCATGCGCGACCAGATGAAAGTGGGCGACAAGGTTTTTTTCTACCACTCCAATTGTGCCGTGCCGGGCATCGTCGGGCTGGCCGAGGTGAGCCGCCTGGCCTATCCCGACCAGACCCAGTTCGATTCGAAGAGCAAGTATTTCGACCCCAAGGCGACGCCGGAAACGCCGCGCTGGTTCAACGTGGACGTGCGGCTCGTAAAAAAGACCCGGCTGGTCGGCATCAAGGAACTGCGCACCTATCCGCAACTGGCACGGATGCGCGTTCTGCAGACCGGCAACCGGCTGTCGATCACACCGGTGGATCCACGCGAATGGGAATTCATTCTGGGGATTTTGTAATCGAATTATTCACGGACAAGCTTGATAACGGTGCTTCAATAATTTATTAGCATAATGGAATTCTGGCTGCTCTATCTCGCCACCGGTGTCTTCGCCGGATTTCTCGCCGGGCTGCTGGGCGTGGGGGGCGGGCTGCTCATCGTGCCGGTGCTGGCGTTCATCTTCGCGGCGCAGCATTTCCCGGAAGCGCAGATCATGCACCTTGCCCTCGGCACCTCGCTCGCCAGCATCATGTTCACTTCGGTTTCCAGCCTGCGCGCCCATCACCGCCATGGCGCGGTGGAGTGGCGGGTGGTGCGCGGCGTTGTGCCGGGTATCGTCAGCGGCACTCTGGCTGGAACGGTGCTGGCGGCGCAGCTTTCCACTTTTTTCCTCAAGGTGTTTTTTGTCGTATTCCTGTACTACGTCGCTACCCAGATGATCATGAACATCAAGCCCAAACCTTCTCGCGAGTTGCCGGGGGCGGTCGGCATGTTCGCTGCGGGCGGCGTGATCGGCGCGGTGTCCAGCCTGGTGGGGATCGGCGGCGGCACGCTGTCGGTACCCTTCATGACCTGGTGCAACCTCAAGCTGCACCGGTCGATCGGCACGTCCGCCGCGATCGGTTTTCCGATCGCGCTGGCGGGGGCGGTGGGGTACATCGTCAACGGCTGGATGGTTGATGAGGCTTTGCCGGCGCATAGCCTGGGTTTCGTCTACCTGCCGGCACTGGCAGGGCTGGTGGTGGCAAGCGTGCTGACCGCGCCATTTGGAGCAAAGCTGGCTCACCGCCTGCCGGTGGCCCGGCTCAAGAAATTCTTTGCGCTGCTGCTCTATGTGCTGGGCACGCGGATGCTGGTCAGCCTGTGGTAAGCGGCGACATTTTACCGGTTCTTAGCCCTTGGCCTTTTTTCGTTCCGCCTTGTTCCGGTACATCAGGGCATCCGCCTGTGCCAGCATTTCTTCGAGCGAATGGGGGCAATCGGGGGTGCATTCCACCGCGCCGACGCTGACGGACAAGTTGTAGGGCCTGGTTTTTTTCGCGTTGAAGGCGGCGATGTTGTCCTGGAAGCGCTGGGCGATTTGCTCGGCGCTGCTGGCGGTCGGTTCGATGGCGACGATGGCGAATTCGTCGCCGCCCATGCGCGCGATGATGTCCGAGCCGCGGAAGGTTTCCTTGAGCAGGTGGGCGGTCTGTACCAGCGCCTGGTCGCCTTCCTTGTGGCCGTAGGTGTCGTTGATGATCTTCATGCCGTCGAGGTCGGCGAAAATCAGGTAAAAGGCGCTTTGCTTGCGGCGCGACAATTTCATCTGGTGCTCCGCCAGGGTCATGAAGCCGCGCCGGTTGTACAGGCCGGTCAGCTCGTCGATCAGCGACAGGATGCGCAGCGCCGCCTTCATCCGTTGCCGTTCGATGGCATAGCGGATGGAGCGTACCAGCAGATGGCCGGTCACCTCGCCCTTGACCAGGTAATCCTGGGCGCCGGCGCGCACCGCCTGGATGCCGGTATCGACGTCGTCCAGTCCGGTGAGGATGACGATGGGCGTGTCCGGTGCCGCATCCCCGGTTTTTTCCACGGTTTCCAGGCCGCTGCTGTCCGGCAGCGATAAATCCAGCAGGATGAGGCCGTATTCCTGGCTCGCCAGGGTTTCCTGCGCGGCTTTGAGGCAGTCCACGTACTCCAGCTTGATATGCGCATACTGCACCTCGGCCAGCGCTTCGCGGATCAGGCGCTGATCGCCGGGGTTGTCTTCCACCAGCAGGACGCGAATTTCCTCGCTACCGTTCACTGGCTGGGATTTCTCGGCAGCTTGACCACCGTCAGCCAGAAGCCCTCGATCGACTTGACGATCTCCATGAATTCTTCCAGCTCCACCGGTTTGGTGATGTAGCAGTTGGCGTGCATGCCATAGGCTTGCGCGATGTCCTTTTCCGCCGCCGAGGTGGTGAGGATCACCACCGGGATATGCTTGAGCCGGTCGTCGAATTTGATCTGGCGCAGCACTTCGCGGCCGTCCATCTTCGGCATGTTGAGGTCGAGCAGCACCAGGTCGGGCAGCGGCAGGTTGCCGTAAGGCGCTTCCTGGCGCAGCATTTTCATGGCTTCGAGGCCATCGTTGGCGACATTCAGGTTGACCGCAATCCGCGCTTCTTTCATGGCTTCGCGGGTAAGCCGCACGTCGCCGGGATTGTCCTCGACCAGCAGGATATCCACGGCGTGTATGAGTTGATCGTGGCTCATGATATTGGCTGTTGCCCCTCCAATGTTGTTGGTATGGTGAAATAAAACGTCGCTCCCTTGCCGAGTTTCGATTCTACCCAGATGCGGCCGTGATGTCGCTCGACGATGCGTTTGCAGATCGCCAGGCCGATGCCGGTGCCGGGATATTTTTCGCGGCTGTGCAGGCGTTTGAAGATCAGGAAAATCTTGTCGAAATACTCCGGCGCGATGCCGATGCCGTTGTCGCTCACCGAAAATAGCCAGTCATCGCCGTCAGGGCGCGCGCTGATATGGATTTGCGGCGTTCTTTCGTCGTGGAACTTGATGGCGTTGCCGATCAGGTTTTGCAGAAGCTGGCCGAACTGCGAGTAGATGAGCGGAATGCTGGGCAGCACATCCTGGGAAATCTCGACATGGTGTTCCTCGATCAGCGGCTTGAGGTTGGCCAGCACTTCGGCCAGCACCTGATTGCAGTCGGCCATTTCGAACTGGCTGTTGTCGATGCCGACCAGCGCATAGGTGAGCTGGTCGCTGATCAGTCGCTGCATGCGGGTGACGCCTTCCACCGCGTAGCCGATGAAATCGCGCGCATCCTGATCCAGTTTGTCGTGGTAGCGCCGTGCCAGCAACTGGACGAAGCTCGCCACCATGCGCAGCGGTTCCTGCAGGTCGTGCGAGGCGATATAGGCGAACTGCTCCAGGTCGGCGTTGGAACGCGATAATTCATCCATGCTTTCCTGTAGAACTTTTTCGGTGATGTGGTGCAGCTCGATTTCCGCTTGCAGGTCGTAGGTGCGTTCCGCCACCCGCGCTTCCAGTTCGGTATTGGCCCTGTGCAGGGTGTCTTCCTCGAATTCGTGGCGCGCCAGGTCGAAGCGCATTTGCTGCTGGCGCCACAGCAGGATTACGGCGATGGCGGTCAACCCGATCAGCAGGGCGCCGACCGAGGCGACCATGACTGCGCGCTCGCGCAAGGGCGCTTCCACTTCGGCGCGGTCGACCTTGGCGACCAGGAACCAGGGCGAGTCCGGAATTTTGCGCAGCACCGCCAGCACTTCGACGCCGCGGTAATCCTTGCCGGAAACCATGCCTTCCCCACCGAGTACCGCCCTGACGGCGGGCAGGGTGGTGTCGCTCAAGGGACGGCGCAGCGACATGGCGGCGGTTTCCTTGCGGTGGCGCAATTCGTTGAGAAACTGCACACTGTCGCCGTCGCGGCGCACCAGCAGCGTTTCGCCCGTCTGGCTGGGAGTCGGCCAGGCCTGGATAAAGGGGTAAAGAAACCGCGCCGGGTCGATTTCCATCACCAGTATGCCGATTTTTACCGGTGACTTCCCTTTATGGGCGGCGATCAAGGGGATACACAGATCGAGATGGGGAGGGTTCTGCTCATTTTCGGAATGGAAATCCTGCAGAATGATTTTCCGTTCGCGCAATGCTTCCAAGGCATAGGCGCGGGAATTGCTGTCTGACGGTTGGCTGCCCAGCGGAAAGGCAAGCATTGTCTTTCCGTCGGAGTCGAGCAAGAAAATCCGGCTGTAATGGCGCGCATGGCGTGGCGCGGCCATCCATGCCAGCAGCGCGTCGCGCTGCTGGTCGTCGTGCAAGCCGCCGAGCATCCACTGTTCTGCCGCCTTCGGCATGAAGGAGGCGGCAAGGATGGATTTGGCTTCGGCAATCCGTTCTCGCCGCCATTCGGCGATCTGGCCGGCTTTCAGTTTGGCAATCGCATTCAGCGTGTTTTCGTTTTGTCGTTTTGCATGCTCCAGTTGTTGTTGGAAATAGGTATAGCCAGCTGCGCCGATGCCGGCGGCGAGCAGCAGGAACAGCGTAACCAGGCGCCATGGCAGCAGGGCCGGGTTTTGCCGTGGAGGCGCCATCAGCGATTGCTTCCCCGCTTATCCTGCAACAACTGCGGGATTTCGCCGGCGGGGCGGGGGCGGCTGAAATAGTATCCCTGCATTTCGTCGCAGCCGTTTTCGCGTAGCAGCGCCAGTTGCTCCGCGGTTTCCACCCCCTCGGCGATGACCTTGAGATTGAGGCTGTGGCCGAGGGCGATCACCGCGCGGGCGATCGCCAGGTCGTTGGGGTCGCTGGTGATGTCGCGGACGAAGGACTGGTCGATTTTCAGTTTGTCGAGGTTGAAGCGCTTCAGATAGCCGAGTGAGGAAAAGCCGGTGCCGAAATCGTCGATCGACAACTGCACGCCCATGTCTTTGAGGCGAAGCAGGGTGGCGAGGGTTTCCTCGGTATCCTGCATCAGGATGCTTTCGGTGAGTTCCAGCTCCAGCCGGGCGGGGGGCAGGCCGCTGTCGGCGAGAGCTTTTTCCACCGTCTGCACCAGTCCGGGTTGGCGGAACTGGCGCGCCGACAGGTTGACCGCCACGTGCAGGTCGTCGTATCCCAAGTCGTGCCAGGCCTTGGTCTGGATGCAGGCTTGCTGTATCACCCATTCGCCGATTGGCACGATCAGCCCGGTTTCCTCGGCGATGGGGATGAAATTGGCCGGCGGTACCATGCCCAGTTCCGGATGATGCAAGCGGATCAGGGCTTCCATGCCGATGATCGTGCCGCTGGCGATATCCAGTTGGGGCTGGTAATGCAGTTCGAATTGCTGGAGCTTGAGAGCGTGACGCAGGCTGTTTTCCAGCACCAGCGTTTCGAAAGTGCGCACGTTCATGTTCTGGGTATAAAACTGGCAGTTGTTGCGTCCCTGCTCCTTGGCGCGATACATCGCGACATCGGCGTTCTTGAGCAGGGTCTGGGTGTCGTCGCCGTCGTCGGGGTAGACGCTGATGCCGATGCTGCTGGTGATGATGATTTCCTGGCCCTCGACCTGGAAAGGCTGATTCATGGCGGTGAGTATGGCCTTTGCCATCACCGAAATCTCGCCGAGGTTATGCACCTCGCTCATCAGTACCACGAATTCGTCGCCGCCGCTGCGCGCCAGCGTGTCGAGCGCACGGATGCAGCCACCGAGGCGCTCCGCCACCAATTGCAGCAAATGGTCGCCGAAGTCGTGGTTGAGCGATTCGTTGATGTTCTTGAAGCGGTCGAGGTCGATCAGCAGCAGCGCCGCCTTGTGGTGCTGATACTGGCATGCCGCCAGGGTCTGGCCGATACGGTCATTGAGGAGCGTCCGGTTGGGCAGCCCGGTCAGGGCATCGTGGTGGGCGAGGTAGTTGATGCGTTCTTCGGCCGCCTTGCGCTGGGTGATGTCGGAAAACGTGCCGACGAAATGGGTGGTCTCGCCCTGGTCGTTTTTGACGTTGCCGACGCTCATCCATTCCGGGTAGATTTCGCCGTTCTTGCGCTTGTTCCAGATTTCACCCTGCCAGTGGCCGGTTTCCAGCAGGGATTCCCACATCTCGCGGTAGAAGGTGTCGTCGTGGCGTCCGGACTTGAGCAGGCGCGGGGTCGCGCCGCGGATTTCCGCCAGGCGGTAGCCGGTGATCCGGGTGAAGGCGGCGTTGACGTTGAGGATGTGGCCGGCGGTATCGGTGATGACGATTCCCGCGGTGCTGCTCTCGAATACTTTGGCGGCGAGGCGCAGGTTTTCCTCGCTTCGCCGGCGTTCGGTGACGTCGTCGTAGATTGCCACGATTTCGCCGCTGGGCAGCTTGTAGACGTGATTCTCGCGCCAGCCGGCGATGCGGTCGTCCTGGTAGAAAGAGACCGGAAAGTGTTCTGCCGCGCCGCTTTGCCAGACGCGCTTCAAAACGTCGAGAAAGCCGAAATCCCTGACGGCCGGGAAAACCTCCTGTATTTTTTTGCCGATCACCTGATCGCGGTTGATGCGGTCGATCTGTTCCGCCGCCCGGTTGAAGGCGCTGAACACGAAATTTTCGCCGTCCGCCGACGGCTGGAACACCGCCACCCCGCTGCCCATATGTTCGAACAGCGCCGCCAGGCGTGCTTCGTTCTCGTGGAGCGAGCGGCCGATGCGCTGGCGTTCGATGGCGTAGCGCACCACGCGGGTCAGCAAATGGGGGGTGGCATCGCTTTTCACCAGGTAGTCCTGTGCGCCGGAGCGCACCGCCTTGACCGCCAGCGCTTCGTCGTCGAGGCCGGTGAGCACGACCACCGGGATGCCCGGCGCCGCCTCTTCGATACTTTGGACGGTATGCATGCCCTGGCTGTCGGGCAGCGACAGATCCAGCAAGACCACCGCGAATTGTCGTTGTTTCAGTATTTCCAGCGCCTGGCCGAGGTTTTCCGCCCATTCCAGGCGGAAGCGCGGCTCGGTGCTTTCGGCCAAAGCTTCCCGGATCAGGCGCGCATCGCCGGGATTGTCCTCGACCAGCAGGGCGGGAATGACTTCGCCGGTCATTTGCCCAGGCCGTCCGGCAGTTTGACCACCGTCAGCCAGAAGCCTTCGATCGACTGGATGATTTTCATGAATTCTTCGAGCTCCACCGGTTTGGTGATATAGCAGTTGGCGTGCAGGCCGTAAGCCTGGATGATGTCTTTTTCCGCTTCAGAGGTGGTGAGTACCACCACCGGGATATGCTTGAGCCGGTCGTCGGATTTGATCTGGCGCAGGACTTCGCGGCCGTCCATGCGCGGCATGTTGAGGTCGAGCAGGATCAGGTCGGGCTGCGGTTGATCCGCATAGTCGCCCTCCCCGCGCAACATGGCCAGTGCCTCAATGCCGTCGCGGGCGACGCGCATGCTCACCGCCAGTTTGCTTTCCTTGAGCGCCTCCTCGGTGAGGCGCACGTCGCCGGGGTTGTCTTCCACCAGCAGGATGTCGACGATGTTGGCAGAGTACTTCATGGCGTATCTCTCTTTGTTAGAGGCTAGCCTCTAGTCTCTAGGTTCTTGTTCGCCGGCAGGGTAAAGCTGAAGGTCGAGCCTTGTCCCAGTTCCGATTCCACCCAGATACGCCCGCCGTGGCGCTCGACGATGCGCTTGCATACCGCCAGCCCGATGCCGGTGCCGGGATATTGCGCGCGCGAGTGGAGGCGCTGGAATATCACGAAAATGCGCTCGAAAAATTCCGGTGCAATGCCGATGCCGTTGTCGCGCACCGAAAAAATCCATTCCATATCCTGGCGGCGGGCGCCGATGTGGATTTGCGGCGCCTGTCCGCTGTGGAACTTGATGGCGTTGGCGATCAGGTTCTGGAACAGCTGGGTCAATTGCGAAGCGTCCGCCATCAGCGTGGGCAGCGGGTCGCTGATCACGCTGGCGCCGCTTTCCTCGATGGAGAGCTGCAGGTTGTCCAGCACGTCCCTGAGCACGGCATTGCAATCGGTCGGCGCGAACGGTTGGCCGCGCGTGCCAACGCGGGAGAAGGTCAGTAGGTCGTTGATCAGGCGCTGCATGCGGTTGGCGCCGTCCACCGCGAAGGCGATGAATTCGTCGGCATCCTGGTCCAGTTTGCCCTGATAACGCCGCGCCAGCAGCTGGGTGTAGCTTGCCACCATGCGTAGCGGTTCCTGCAGATCGTGCGAGGCGACATAGGCGAATTGCTCCAGTTCGGCGTTGGAGCGCGCCAAATCCTCGGTCTTCCTGGTAAGCACCTGTTGCGCCTGCTTGCGTGCGCTGATGTCGTGGAAGGAGATCACTGCCCCGACGATCGCTTCGCCGCGGTGGATCGGGAAGGAGGCCATGTCGGCCGGGAAACTGGTGCCGTCGGCGCGCCATAGCAACTGGTCTTCGACGAAGAGTCTCTTCCCGTCGCGCAGGGTCGCCAGCAAGCGACAGTTTTCCGTGGGGTTCGGGCTGCCGTCGGCCAGGGTGTGGTGCGCCATCTGGTGGATGTTCTTGCCGAGCAGCGCGGTTTCCGTGGCATAGCCGAGCATTTTCAGGGCGGCGCGGTTGCAGAAGGTGCAGCGTGATTCGCGGTCGACGCCGTAGATGCCTTCGGCGGTGGAATCGAGCAGCATGCGGTTGCGCTCCTCGCTTTCCTGCAGGGCATGGGTATAGGCGCTACGTTCCCTGGCGCGCTTGACGCCGCGCCGCGTCATGAAAGCGATACCCGCCATGCCCAGCAGCCATAAGCCGCCGTGGGTGATGCTGAGGGTGATGTTGCTGGCGCGTTCTTCGGCGAGGAAGGGCTCCATCCGCACGTAAGCGCCCACCCCGCCGCGCACGTCGCCGACCTTGTAGCCCTGGTGGCCGTGGCACTTGAGGCAGCCTTTTTCCGTCATGAAGGCGCGCATGACGCGCAGGTAAGGCACGCCGTTCAGCGTGGTCAGCTCGGTGGCTTCCCGTGCGCCCCGGTCGAACGATTGCAAGACCCGTGTTTCCCACTCGTCCGGGGCATTGTCGGGGTTGAGCGGCTTCAGGCTGGTGATGCGCCCCTTTACGCCGAACAGACCGGAGTAGTTCTGCTGCATCTGGCGCAGCATGTAGGCCGGGTTCATCAAGGTCAGCTGCCGTCCGGATGGCGTCCGGATGTCGCGTTCGGGAACTTTCAAATACGGGTTGGGGGTGGTGTTGGTGGCCGGATTGACCGGCACGTAGACGCCGCCGTGGGAAGTGGCCCACAGGCGGAAGGCGAAATCCTTGTTGATGTTGGCGACGGCCTGGTTCTTCGCCAGGTTGAAGGCTTCCTCGTTCTGCAGGCTGATGTTCCAGGCGAGCGAGCCGGCTACCACGAACGTCCATGCCAGCGCTGCCAGCAACGCGTTGCGGTACAATTGGGCGGCGCTGTTGTGGGGCAGGGAGCGGGCGTTCATGGAAAGATTCCGAATACATGAATTAATCGGAAAAGCCCTCCCATATTAGCAAGTTGGGCGGAAAACACCAGAACTTGTTGGGTACGCTACGCGAAGCGAAGCGGCGTTTTAGTCACCCATGTTGGTGCCGACATGGCGCGCGCTGAGTACCCATGGGTGATCGGGCGGCACGGTCTTGACCTTGCCGGCGACATCCTCCAGCTTTACCGCCTTGGTGTCATCGCCCCTGGCCGCGACCATTACGCCGTAGTGGCCCTGGTTAATCAGGTCGGTGCAGGCCGTTCCCAGGCGGGTGGCGAGCAGGCGGTCCGCCGCAGAGGGAATGCCGCCGCGTTGCAGGTGGCCGAGTATGGTGATGCGGGTTTCCAGCCCGGTCAGCAGTTCGAGCTGTTTGGCGAGGCGCACGGTTTTTTCTGCGTATTGGGTTTCCGGGGTATCCTCGGCTTCCGCTTTCTTGCCTTCTTTGGTCTTGCCGCCGAGCTTCTCTTTTTTCGCTGCCAGCAGCGCTTCATGTTCCTGCTTCGAAATCGCCCCTTCGGCCATGGCGACAATGCTGAAAGTCTTGCCGCGGCGGCTGCGTTCGCGGATCGCCTCGGCCACGCTTTCCACTGCGTAGGGGATTTCCGGAATCAGAATCGCGTCTACGCCGCCGGCGATGCCCGCGCCCAGTGCCAGCCAACCGGCGCGGTGGCCCATGATCTCCACCACGATGATGCGGTGATGGCTGTGCGCCGTGCTGTGCAGGCGGTCGATGGCGTCGGTCGCGATGCCGAGCGCGGTGTCGAAGCCGAAGGTAATGTCGGTCATGGCGACGTCGTTGTCGATGGTTTTTGGCAGGGTGAGGATGTTGAGCCCCTTTTCCTTCAGGCGCAGGGCGTTTTTCTGGGTGCCGCCGCCGCCCAGGCAGACCAGTACATCGAGATGGTTGTCGTGGTAATTTTTCACGATCACATCGGTCATGTCGACCACCTTGCCGTCAATCGGCATGCGATGGGGTTTGTCGCGGCTGGTGCCGAGGATGGTGCCGCCGCGGGTCAGGATGTCCGACAGATCGCTCGAGTCCAGTTGCATCGTGCGGTTTTCCATCAGACCGCGAAAGCCGTCGCGGAAGCCGATGATCTGCATTCCGTAATGGTTCAGGGCCGCCTTGCCGACGCCGCGGATCGCCGCATTCAAGCCGGGACTGTCGCCGCCGGAGGTGAGAATTCCAATGTATTTCGTCATGCGATGTTTGCCCTTTCTGCGAGTTGGAATATCATCGGCGATAAGCGCCTACTGGTCAATCCGTTGACTTTTTCATTTTCAGGTTGAAAGGAAAACCCATGCGTTTTTTTGCGATTGCCCTGCTGCTGTTGTTCGCCCTGTCCGCTTCCGCCGCCGATTATGCGCGGGAAAAGAGATGGGCGGACGAAGTCGTTCCGTCCATCGTGGTGGGCGACCCGGTTTATCTTGGGCCGGTAAACGGGCACAAATTCCTCGCCCTTTACGCCGAAGCCGCCAGGCCGAAGGCGGCGGTGATCGTGGTTCATGGCCTGGGCGTGCACCCTGACTGGAACCTGATCGGCGTACTGCGAAGCGGCTTGGCGGAGCAGGGCTACACCACGCTTTCCGTGCAAATGCCGGTGCTCGCCGCGGATGCCGCCGCAGAGTCCTATCCGGCCACCTTCGACGAGGCTGCCGGGCGGCTCAAGGCAGCGGCAGAGTTTCTCCGGGGCAAAGGTTACCGCTCGATCGCCATCGTCTCCCACAGCATGGGTTCGCGCATGAGTTTGACCTATCTCGAGCAGAATCCCGCTTCGTCAGTCAAGGCCTGGGTGGCTATCGGCATGCCGGGGCGCGAGGGTTATGGCAAGGTCAGGATTCCCGTACTGGATCTGTATGGCGGCAACGATCTGCCGGCAGTGCTTCAGGGCGCCAGGCAGCGCGCGGATTCCTTTCGGGTGAAAGGTTCGGAGCAGATCGCCGTGCCGCAGACCGACCACTTCTTCAATAATCGCGATGCCGAACTGGTGAAGACCGTGAAGGAATACCTGGACAAAGTTCTGAGCAAATAGGCGGCAGTCTGCGAATTGTGGGAAATTGGGGATATATTCCCCAATAAATAAAACAATAAGGAGCTGGCATGACATTTTTAACCGGTATCAGCGAACTCACCGTTTTCCTGGTTGAGCCATCCAGTGTGCAATCCCAGTTTATCGAGGCGCGGCTTGGCGATCTGGATATCCTGTGTCCCCAGGTTTTCCACGACGGCACTACTGCACTTGCGGCGATGCATGAGCGCTTGCCGGATCTCGTTATTAGCGCCATGTACCTCAAGGATATGACGGGTGCCCAGTTGGTGGAAAGGGTGCGGGCCGACGATGCGCTGAAAGGCGTCGCGTTTATCCTGATCTCCAGCGAGACCAAACCTCAATACCTGGATCCCGTGCGCCAGGCCGGCGCCTGCGCCATTTTGCCTAAACCATTTGAAACCGGACAGTTAAGAACCGCCCTTTCCGCTACCCTCGACTACCTCAACCCCGGCAACCTCAAGCTGGATGACGAGGACATCGACATCGAGAGTTTGCGCATATTGGTGGTGGACGACAGTCGCAGCGCCCGCTCTTACTGCCGGCAGGTGCTGGGGAATTTGGGAATTCACCATATCGTCGAGGCGGAAAATGGCCGGCAGGCAGCCGAAATCATCCAGGGGCAATTTTTCGATTTGGTCGTAACCGATTACAACATGCCTGAAATGGATGGCAGGGAGTTGGTGGAGTTCATTCGCGGCAAGAGCTGGCAAAGTTCGGTGCCGGTATTGATGATTTCCAGCGAGAAGGATCAGAACCGGTTGGCCGCCGTGGAGCAGGCGGGTGTTTCGGCAATCTGCGATAAGCCTTTTGAGCCGGCGCTCATTAAGAGTTTGCTCGAAAAAATGCTTGCGCAAGGCGGGTCGTAGGAACTTGTATTCTTGCGGCGAGGGGCGGCGGAGATATTATCCGCCGCTTCCGCGCCTGATTATTTCGTCAGCGCCATGAACAATTCCGGCAGTCGCTCCGGCAGCCGCTGGATGTTGTCGATGACGGTGTAGTGCTTGCCGAAGATGTCGCTGACGTATTCATCGGCTTTGGGGTCGAGGTTGATGCAGTAGGCGTAGATTCCCTGGCCATCCAGTTCCTTGACCGCGCGGCGGGCATCCTCGATCAGGATGCGGCCATCTTTGGTATCCACGTCCGCCGGTTCGCCGTCGGTCAGGATCAGCATCAGTTTTTTGTCGGCCTTCTGGTTTTCGAGATAGTGCGCGGCGTGGCGCATGGCCGCGCCCATGCGGGTCGAATACTGCGCTTCCATCGCGGCCAGCCGGCCTTTCACCTGGTCGTCCCATTTTTCGCTGTAGCCCTTGATGTGCAGGTAGCGCACATCGTGGCGGGTATTGGAGTGGAAGCCGCCGATGGCGAACGGGTCGCCCAGTTTGTCCACCGCCCAAGCCAGCAGGGACACGGCTTCCTGGCTGAGCTCGAGGATGGTCTGCTCGGTTCCCGCCACTTTTTCGTTGAGCGATTCCGACAAGTCCAGCAGCAGCATCACCGCAATGTCGCGACCGCTGGTCTGGTGGCTCATGTTGATGCGCGGGTCGGGCGTGGCGCCGCCCTTGAAGTCGATCAGCGAGCGCAGCGCCACGTCGAGATCGAGCTCGCTGCCTTCTTCCTGATAGCGGATGCGCACCTTGTCCTGCGGCTTGAGCAGGTCGAGCAGGCGCTTCAGGCGCTTTGCCAGGGCGGCGTTCTTGACCAGCAACTGGTCGATGTCAGCACCGTTGCCTTGCGGGTGCAGCGCTTCATAGACGCTCACCCAGTCCGGGCGGTAAGTCTGGCTGGTGTAATCCCATTCCGGGTAATGGCGCGGCGGCAGGCCCTTGAGTTCTTCGGTCAGCTCGACCTTGCGCTGCTGGTCGAATGCCTCCTCTTCGTCGCCTTCCTCGATGAATTTCCACATCTGGCGATTGTCGTCGCGGTAGTCCACCACGGTATCCTGGAAATGGATGTTGGGCAGTTGGTCGCTCTGCAGGCGGGTTTTTGCGCCGAAAGCGACCGCCAGATCGGCCATCTGCTCGGTGTCGGATTCGCCTTGTTCCATCAGGGCATGAAAGCGCCGGGCGAACTCGATGATGTCCGGATTGCGGTAGGGATGATGCGGATCGAGAATGGCGCGGGACAGCATCGTCAGCCGATGGCGCAGGCAGGACGCCGTTTTCGGGTCGCAAGCGTCTTCTTCGGGCATTGGGTGCAGCGCCTGGAAGAGGTGGCGCAGCCCGGGGTATTCGCGCATCGCAAGGCATTCCACGCGCGAGTCTTCGAGCAGTTCGACCGCCATGCGCTGGAACGGGCTCAGGTTGTCGGCGAAGACCGCTGCGGTCCAGCGCTTATGGCCGACGATGTGCGCCAGCACGGCGCGGTAGCGATCCAGGCCGGAGATTCTTATTTCACCCTCTCCCCCCAACCCTCTCCCTAGCCCTCTCCCACTTGTGGGAGAGGGGACGTTCGCCCTCTCTCCCTGAAGGGAGAGAGTTGGAGAGAGGGAATTAGGGGGAGAATTGGAGAGAGGGCGAACCACTAAATCGTCGTAGACATCCGGCAGACGGATGCCGAGCTGGTCGTAATAGGGAACCGGCTTGCGCAGTTCGTCGAAGTGCAGCGAATAGGGCACGAAGTGGTCGCTATCCCGCCACAGCCCGCGCAGGTACAGGTCGAGCTTGCGTTCGTGGTCGACCAGCAGGGTGCCACTGCGCTCGCGCTGGATGACGGCGCGACTGTCGGACGATTGCAGGCGGAAATAATCTTCCTGCCGCTCGGGGTGGTCGCCGTAATTGCGGATGCCGTAATCCACCCAGTTTTTCAGGCCGAGGATGGAAAGCTGGCTCAACAGGAACGGGATCTGTTTGAAGAATTCCGGCAGGCCGGGGCTGGGGAAGGTCTGGTGGATGCCGTGGATCGAACCGGTGGTGCGCTCCATGAAATCCAGCACCAGATTAAGATAGCACTGCATCTGTTCGGCGGAGCGCAGGCGGCGGGCGGCGGCGGCGAGGGATTGCAGAAACGGCACGATGGCTTTGCCGTTGGGCGATTTCCACATCTTGCGGATGGCTTCCATCACCGGCGGCAGCGTAGCTTCGCCGACGGCTTCGGCGACGGCGGGCCACTCTTCGAGGAAGATCAGGATCGGCTCGGCGCCGTGCCCCATTTTGCCGAGAAAGCGCGCATTTTCCACATAGGCCTGCACGCCTTCCTTGGAAAGCGCTGCCAGCGCCTCGGCCATGCATTCCTCGAAGACCTGGCCGACTTGCTCGAAACCGCAGTCGAGCTGTTGCCAGAACGCCTGAATCTGCGGGTGCCGCATGGTTTTAGCTTCGGCCACGTCGGGTCGCCTCAGGCAAAGACGGCGTCGATGGCGTGATCCAGCGTGTCGCGGATGTCCGCGTCGTCGGTGATGGGCCGCACCAGCGCCATGCGGCAGGCATCGCGCGGTGCAACGCCGCCCTTGATCAGGGTGGCGGCATAGACCAGCAGGCGCGTCGAAATGCCTTCATCCAGTCCGTGTCCCTTGAGGTTGCGCGCAGTCGTGCCGATCTTCACCAGCTTGGCTGCCATGCCTTCGTCCATGCCGGTTTCCCTGGCGACGATGCCGGTTTCCAGCGTGGCGTCGGGATAGTCGAACTCGAACGCGGTAAAGCGCTGCTTGGTGGATTGCTTCAAATCCTTCATCAGGTTCTGGTAGCCCGGATTGTAGGAAATCACCAATTGGAAATCGGCGTGCGCCTGGAGCAATTCGCCCTTCTTGTCCAGGGGCAGGGTACGGCGGTGATCGGTCAGCGGGTGGATCACCACCGTGGTGTCCTGGCGCGCCTCGACGATTTCGTCCAGATAGCAGATCGCGCCGATGCGCGCGGCGGTGGTCAGCGGGCCGTCCAGCCAGCGCGTGCCGTTGGCGTCGAGCAAATAGCGGCCGACCAGGTCGGAAGCCGTCATGTCCTCGTTGCAGGCCACGGTAATCAGCGGCTTGTTCAGTTTCCACGCCATGTATTCGATAAAGCGCGATTTGCCGCAGCCGGTCGGGCCTTTCACCATCACCGGCAGGCGCGCCGCGTAAGCTGCCTCGTAAAGCGCCACCTCGTTGCCTTGAACTTGATAGAACGGCTCTGTGTGAACTTTGTACTGGTCTTTATCGGTCATCATTTTCTCCTTATCCGTAAGGCAAGAAAGGTTTCCTGACCCCGGAAAAAAACGCCCCCAGCAAGTGGGGGCGCATTTTGCTGCTTTGCCTTGAAGCTCGTGCTTACTTGTGCACGCCCAGCTTTTCGCGCCAGCCGGGGAAAATCTTGTCGGCATCTTTCGGGAACGACTCGAAGGCGCGGGCGAATTCCTTGTGCTCCTTGGCCCACTGGATCGGGTCGGCACCGGCCTTCCAGCAGTCGTAGGCCTGGCGCAGGGAGATCGCGCCGGCAGCCGGGCTGTCGATGTGGCCGTAGGCGCCGCCGCCGGCGGTGTTGATCACGTTGCCGTGGCCCAGATTCTCGAAGAAGCCTGGCAGGCGCAGCGCGTTCATGCCGCCGGAGATGATCGGGGTGGTGGCCTTGATGCCGTCCCACTTCTGGAAGTAGACCGGGCCCTGGCACTCGTCACGCTCGATCATGTAGGCGATGACCTTGTCGTCGCCTTCGCCTTCCATCTTGCCGTAGCCCATGGTGCCGACGTGGATGCCGGAAGCGCCTTGCAGACGGCTCATCTTGGCCAGCACGAAGGCGGTGTAGCCACGCTTGGCGGATGGCGAAGTCACCATGCCGTGGCCGGCGCGGTGGTAATGCAGGAATTGGGCCGGGTACTGACGACGGCAGGTGGTGACCATGCCGGGGCCGCCGACGAAACCGTCGACCAGGAAGGCCAGCTTGTTGGCATCGGGGCCGAAGGTTTCCAGCGCGAAATCGGCGCGGGCGCACATTTCGTAGTGGTCGTCGGCAGTGATGTTCATGGAGAACAGCTTGGCCTGGCCGGTTTCGTCCATGGCGCGCTTCATCGAGTCATAGACCAGCGGCAGTACCTTCTTGATCGGGGCGAACACCTGGTTGCCCTGTGGCTCGTCGTTCTTGATGAAATCGCCGCCCAGCCAGAACTGGTAGGCCGCCTTGGCGAACGGCTCGGGACGCAGGCCCAGCTTGGGCTTGATGATGGTGCCGGAGATGTAGCCGCCGTCCTTGACCGGGCGGCCGAGGATGCGCCACAGCTCTTCGATGTTCACTGCGGGGCCGTCGAATTGGCGTACGACTTCGGAGGGAACCCAGAAGTCGATCATCTTGGCGTGCTCGATGTCGCCCATGCCCTGGTTGTTGCCGATGGCCAGGGTGAGGAAGGAAACCAGCATGAAGCGACCGTCGATGACGTTGCGGTCGAAGAGTTCGAGCGGATAGGCGATCCGCATGTCTTCCTTGGCTTCGTCGATGTGATAGACCAGCGCGTCCACGCCCTTGGTGAAGTCATCGGTGGTGGAAACTTCGACGTTGGTGCCGGTGGAGGACTCGGCGGCGAAGTGGGCGGCTGCTTCCAGGTAGCCGGTGCCAGCCTTGGGCTTCATCTTGTAGGCGACGAGGATGTGCTTGCCGCCCTTGATCAGGTCTTCTTCTTTCAGACTCAGATCGGCATAACGATTCGATTGATCCATCAGTGTTTCCTCTCAAAAAACTGGTTAATGAATTAGCTTCTGGGTGAACTATACGAATATTTCAGCATAAATAATATTCAATTATTATTATTATTGCTATAAGCTTTTACTTATGATTTGTCATGTGCCGCTTATCCCGCCAGCCGGGTCAGGGCCTCGCGGTATTTTTCCGCAGTTTTTGCGGCCACTTCGGCAGGCAGTTCCGGCGCGGGCGGCTTCTTGTTCCAGCCGATGTTTTCCAGCCAATCGCGCACGTACTGCTTGTCGAAACTGGGCGGATTGGAGCCGGGTGTGTACTGGTCGGCGGGCCAGAAGCGGGAGGAATCCGGCGTCAGTGCCTCGTCGATCAGGTAGAGCTTGCCCTTTGCATCCTGGCCGAACTCGAATTTGGTGTCGGCGATGATGATGCCCTTGGTCAGCGCGTACTCTGCCGCCTCCCGGTAAAGAGCGATGGCGGCGGCGCTCACTTCGGCGGCGAGCGCCTTGCCGAGCAGTTCTTCGGCCCTGGCGAAGCTGATGTTCTCGTCGTGAGCGCCCACTTCCGCCTTGGTGGACGGGGTGAAGATCGGCTGTGGCAGCCGATCCGCCTCTTTCAGTCCGGCGGGCAGGGGAATGCCGCAGACGCTGCCTTGAGCCTTGTATTCCTTCCAGCCGGAGCCGACCAGGTAACCGCGCACGATGGCTTCGATCGGCAGGGGCTTGAGGCGCCGCACCACGGTTGCGCGACCCGCCACCTGCTCGCGCTCATCGGGCGCAACCAGCGATTCCGGCGCGATGCCGGTCAACTGGTTGGGCAGGATGTGGCCGAGCTTGGCGAACCAGAAGTCGGAGATGCTGGTCAGCACCTTGCCCTTGTCCGGGATCGGCGTCGGCAGCACCACGTCGAAGGCCGACAGGCGGTCGGTGGTGACGATCAGCAGGCGCTCGTCGTCCACCGCGTAAATATCGCGCACCTTGCCGCGGTTGAGCAGGGTCAGGCTCTTGATGCTGGAATTGAATAAGGAGGCGGTCATGTTGTTTCCTTTGCTGGGCAAGCCGCAAATTTTACTGGAATTTTGCCCTGTTGTTCCATTTCGGGTTGTCACAGTATAAGATTATTGAAATATTCCGGGAAATTGCATAAGCAATCATTATCGCGCGCCATGCTCCATGTCACCCTGCGCCAGCTCCAAGTCTTCGAGGCGGTCGCCCGCCATCTCAGTTTTTCCCGCGCCGCCGAGGAGCTGCACCTGACCCAACCCGCAGTTTCCATGCAAATCAGGCAGCTCGATGAAAGTGTGGGCTTGCCCTTGTTCGAGCAGATCGGCAAAAAGATTTTCCTGACCGACGCCGGCAAGGAAATTTACCACTACAGCCGCAATATCGCGCAGCAACTGGCCGAAGCCGAAGCGGTGCTGGAGGAGATGAAAGGCCTGAAACGCGGTAAGCTGAATATCTCGGTGGTCAGCACCGCCAATTATTTTGCGCCGCAACTGCTGGCGTTGTTTTGCCAGCGGCACTCCGGCGTGACCCTGAGCCTGAACGTGGTCAACCGCGAAGTGCTGCTCAACCAGCTCGCCAACAACGAGATGGACCTGGGCGTGATGGGGCAGCCGCCGGAGGGCCTGGACATCGTCGCCGAGCCCTTCATGGAGAACCCTCTGGTGGTGATTGCCTCGCCGGGCCATCCGCTGGCGGCGGAGAGGAACATTCTTTTGCCTCGGCTGGCCGAGGAGACCTTCATCGTGCGCGAGCAGGGCTCGGGCACGCGCAGCGCGATGGAGCGATTCTTTTTACAGCACGGCCTGACGCTTTCGACCGGCATGGAGATGAGCACCGACGAGGCGATCAAGCAGGCAGTGCAGGCCGGCATGGGGCTGGGCATCGTTTCCATGCTGACCCTTTCGCTCGAACTGGAAACAAGGCGACTGGCGGTGCTCGATGTGGAATCCTTTCCGATCCGGCGCAACTGGTTCGTGGTGCACCGCAAGGGCAAGCGGCTGTCGGCGGTGGCGCAGGCCTTCAAGGATTTCCTGCTGAAAGAAGCCGAGCAGGTGATCGTGCCGGATTGATCTTAAAAACGGTTTTTGGCCACGGATAAACACAGATTGACACAGATAAACGTGTGGTTGGGATAACGCCACTTCTTTCTCGGATGGTAAGAGATGGACATCATGCAAGCCTCTGATAATCCGTGAACATCTGTGTTAATCCGTGGCTAATTGCTTTTTCAAAAATTAATGCAGGATTTCAGCTACCCTGTAAAACTCCCTGCGACTTGAAAGCAATAGAATATGAAACCGCCTTTCCCTCCCATTGAGGAAACCAGTCCGGAAGCCCGCCATGCCGCGCGCATGCAGCGCAAAAAAGCGTTCATGGATGAAAAAATCGAGGCCGCCGGGCAGGAGCGCGGCGTGCTGGTGGTCAATACCGGCAACGGCAAAGGCAAGAGCAGTTCGGGTTTCGGCATGGTGGCGCGCGCCCTCGGCCATGGCATGAAAGTGGGCGTGGTGCAGTTCATCAAGGGCCATACCGAGACCGGCGAGGAAGCCTTCTTCCGCCGCTTTCCGGACGAAGTGTCGTTCCATGTCATGGGTGAGGGCTTTACCTGGGAGACCCAGGACAAGGAGCGGGACATGGCTGCAGCCGAGGCCGCCTGGCAACAGGCGCGCGCCTTTCTGCGCGACCCAACCATCGGCCTGGTGCTGCTGGACGAACTCAACATCGCCCTGAAGCAGCGCTACCTCGACCTGCATACCGTACTCGCCGACATCGCTGCCCGCCCGCCTCGCCAGCATGTGGTCGTCACCGGCCGCAACGCGCCGCCGGAACTGATTGCGGCGGCGGATACCGTCACCGACATGACCCTGATCAAGCATGCCTTCCAGTCCGGGATAAAAGCCCAGCCCGGCGTCGAATTCTGAGGGCGTCATCCTGAACTGTCCTGCGCTGTTTATCTCCGCCCCGGCCTCCGGTCAGGGGAAAACCACCGTCACCGCCGCCCTGGCGCGCCTGCATGCGCGCCAGGGGCGCCGGGTGCGGGTCTTCAAGAGCGGACCGGACTTTCTCGATCCGCAGATCCTCGCCGTCGCCAGCGGCCATCCGGTTCATAACCTCGACCTCGGCATGTGCGGCGCGGAAGATGCCGCGCGCCGCCTCGCGCAAGCGGCGCGCGAAGCCGACCTGATTCTGGTCGAGGGTGTGATGGGCTTGTATGACGGCGAGCCTTCGGGGGCCGATATTGCCCGCCGATTCGGCATCCCGGTGCTGGCCGTGATCGGCGCGCAGGCGATGGCCCACACTTTCGGCGCAATCGCCCACGGCCTCGCCACTTACCAGCCGGGATTGCCCTTTTCCGGCGTGCTCGCCAATGGCGTCGGCAGCCCGCGCCACGCCCAGATATTGCAGCAGAGCTTGCCGCCGGGCATGAGATGGTACGGCGCTTTGGGGCGCGACGCCGAGATGGCGTTGCCGGAGCGCCACCTCGGCCTGTTGCAGGCGGCGGAGATCGACGACCTGGAAGCGCGGCTCGACCGCCTCGCCGACAAGCTGGCGGAAACCGGCGCTGCGGCCCTGCCTGCGGCAGTGGATTTTCCCGAGCCGGAGTATGCGTTTCCCGCTCCGTTGCTCAAAGACAAAACCATCGCCATCGCCCGCGATGCCGCCTTCGGCTTCATCTACCCGGCCAACCTCGACACCCTGCGCGAACTCGGTGCGGAACCGGTCTTCTTTTCGCCCGTTGCCGGCGATGCGTTGCCGGCCTGTGATGCCGTCTGGCTGCCAGGCGGCTATCCGGAATTGCATGCCGCACAGCTCGCCGCGCGGAGCGAGCTGTGGCAGGCGTTGCAGGCCCACGTGGCAGCGGGCAAGCCGCTGCTGGCGGAATGCGGGGGGATGATGGCGCTGTTCCGGCAGTTAACCGGCAAGGACGGCGTTCACTATCCGATGGCGGGCTTGCTGCCGGGCGAAACCATCATGCAGCAGCGCCTCGCCGCCCTCGGCATGCAGTCGGCGGAATTGCCCGAGGGACGGCTCAACGGGCATACCTTTCATTACTCGAAATGCGACACGCCTCTTGAGCCGCTCATCCGCGCCCAGGACAGCGAAGGGCGCGAGGGCGAGGCGATCTACCGCGTTGGCCGCCTCACGGCTTCATACGTGCATTTCTACTTTCCGTCCAATCCGGAGGCGGTGGCGCGGATTTTTCTTGCTGAGGGATGATGCCGAATCGGGGGGGCTGGTACCGGGCATGAAGCCGGTTGAAACGGGTCGTTAAACCGCAGGTCCCTGGGTCGAGTCCAGGTCGGGGGTGGAATTTTTGCTCGAACATCTGTGTGAGTGACGGTTATTGGCAACGCTGCTGCTGGTCGGCTTGCTTGCCGAACGTCCGTTCATCAAGCAAGTATTCTTTGCCCGGCCTCAATGAACCGTGTGGCCATTCCCGCAACATTGCTTGAATTTCTTGCCGCTGCCACAGGGACACAATTCATTACGGCCAACCTTGGGCTGCCCCCGTTGCATGAGGGCCGGTTTTCGCTTTGATAGCCAAAAGTTGTAAATCGCCACTATTGTCCGGGGAAGTATGTCGGCACAATCTTGCCAGATTTTTTGATCTTCTTCCCCCTGCCCATATTCTTTTCCCTGTCGCTCTGCCTCTTCCTTGAATGCCCCGGACAGGTAAAGAATAGGGAATGTCAGCTTTTTCAGGGGTTCATTGCCGGGTTGCAACCATTCCCGAGTTGAAAGTCCCCAGCCCAGAATATAGCCCTCGCACCAGGTTTGATAATCCAGCCGCTTGTCACCTGGGGTACAGGGTTTCAGGATAAGTTTGGGGGGCTGATTATTTTGTAGGGTGCTGGCTATATCGTTGTAAAAGCCCATCATCAAAGCCATGAATTCTTTCGCTTGCTCCAGGGATTCATATTCAGGCGTTACTCCCAGCGCCTCCGGCATCCATTGGCTGGGAGTCATCATGTCCGGGCCGCTAATCACGGCGTACAGAAAACCTTGAAGTTTGTCTGGCCGCATGGCCGTGCCCTTAAATACAGGGGATTCGAGCCATGTTTCAAGTTGGTTAAGTTCGATTTCAGTCATTGGGAGATATTGCCTGTATCAGTAATTCGTCAATTGTCACAATTGACGACAACAGCCTGAATCTGCGCGCCAAATTAAATAAATCGATAAAACTGCCGATAACAGCATAACAAAGGAGAGCAAAATGGAAACCCGGATGAACTACATCAAGCAAATGTTCCAGTGTGGCGAATGCAGTTGGTTTGTGGCCATGCGCTTACTGGATGCCCTGTGCATTCCCGAATACAAAGCCGAACGGTTCTTGAGGGAGGCATAGCCATTACTTGTTTTCCGAGGGAAACATGACGGATTGCGAGTATTGATATACATCCCAGGGCAATCCCAAGGTTTGTCAGTGTTTCGCTTCCCGGCTAAAAAACAGTCAACCACACCAACCGTTATTCCGCCACCAGCGTTATCGTGGTCTCGGCCGTCGTCTTGTCGATATCCAGCCGCACTTCGCAATACTCGCTCTGCTCTTCGACCGGCGTAGGGTCGTCCGCGCAATTGCAGCCGGCAATAATCCCGCTATAAAAAATACCGGCCTTGGCATGGATGAAATTGTCGCTCTCGGAAACGGAAATAATCATCGCCCTGATTTTGTCGTCCAGTGCATAGCTGCTGGTCGTCAAGCCTTGCTGTAACGGAAGCTGGCTGGCATCCATCTGCGCGATTTCATTCTTCAGGACATCCTCAAAATCAGGCGTCCCCCAGGCGTTTAATGCTTTACTCAGTCGGATCATCGTCGGTATCTGGATAGCGTTGTGACGGGGTATCGGTATTATTCCAGCGGCAGATAGAAAAACACGAAGCGGCCCTCTTCGATATCCACCATCAGCCGAGCGCCGTGATTCAGGCCGTAATCCACATAGCCGGGCACGGCGCTGGCCGAGTGACACTCGCTGGAATGTTGGGGCGATTCGAAATCCCGGTCGCGGTCATACCACGAGAGCAGCATGTAACCTCCCAGCCGGGACGTGGCCTCGGTATCGGCGAGCTTCATCGCTTCCCGGTAATCCTTGAGCGGTGGCAGGGGTGCGAGCTTCGCCACCGTCACTCCGGAATAATCGGGCGCGGTGCGCGGCATGCAGCTTGGGCTTTCATTCATGGCATTCTTTCGTGCAACGATTCGTCCCATGATAAGTAACTGTCCGGGGTTTGAACAGGCACATGTTTTCAGATTTACCGCATTACACGTTAGCCAACTCCGTTCGCCTCATCCTCCAGCACCCCCAAAAACGCATCCCCGTATTTCGCCAGCTTGGCTTGGCCGACGCCGCTGATTTCACCCAGCTCGGTCAGGCTGGCGGGGCGGCGGTTGAGGATTTCCAGCAGGGTGCTGTCGTGGAAGATGACGTAGGGCGGCACGCCCTGCTCCTTGGCGAGTGCCGTGCGCTTGGCCTTGAGGGCGAGCCACAGCGGGTTTTCGTTGGCGCCGGCGAAGGCTTCCCGTGCGCGGGAGGCGCGTTCGGCCTTGCTGATGTTGCTCCTTTTGGCGGGTTCGACGTCGCGGCGCAGCCATACTTCCTGTTCGCCGCGCAGCACCGGGCGGGCGTCGTCGGTGAGACGCAGACCGCCATAGGCTTCCATTTCCACGGTCAACAATCCGGCGGCGACCAACTGGCGGAAAACACCGCTCCACTGCGCCTGGCTGAGCGCCTGGCCGATGCCGAAGGTGGAAAGTCTGTGGTGCTGGAATTTTTCCATTTGCGGGGTGGTTTTGCCCAGCAGCACGTCGATCAGGTGGACGACGCCGAAGCGCTGGCCGGTGCGATAGACGCAGGACAGCGCCATCTGCGCGGCTTGGGTGCCGTCCCAGGTGTCCACCGGTTCGAGGCAGTTGTCGCACTGGCTGCAACTGCCCGGATGTTCTTCGCCGAAGTAGCGCAGGATGGCCTGATGGCGGCAGGTCGTGGTTTCGCAGAAGCCCAGCAGCGCGTCGAGTTTCTGCCGCTCCAGGCGCTTGCGCTCTTCGGGGGCGTCGCCGGAATCCAGCAGGCGGCGCATGGAAACCACGTCGCCCAGGCCGAAAGTCATCCAGGCGTCGGCGGGCAGGCCGTCGCGCCCGGCGCGGCCGGTTTCCTGATAATAGCCTTCCATGCTCTTGGGCAGGTCGAGATGGGCGACGAAGCGCACGTTGGGCTTGTCGATGCCCATGCCGAAAGCCACGGTGGCGACCATGATCACGCCTTCCTCGCGCAGGAAGCGGCGCTGGTTCTTGCTGCGCGTGGCGGCATCGAGCCCGGCATGGTAGGGCAGGGCGTCCCAGCCTTTTTCCTTGAGCCAGGCCGCCGTTTCTTCCACCTTCTTGCGCGACAGGCAATAGACGATGCCGGCGTCGTCGGGGTGTTCGGTTTCGAGGAAGGCCTGCAACTGGTTGCGGGCGTTGGCCTTCTGCGTCACGCGGTAGCGGATGTTGGGGCGGTCAAAGCTGGCGACGAACTGGCGCGCCTGCTCCAGCGCCAGACGTTCGACGATTTCGCGCCGGGTCGGCGCGTCCGCCGTGGCGGTAAGCGCGATGCGCGGCACGGCCGGAAAGCGTTCGTGCAACACCGTCAGTTCGCGGTATTCCGGGCGGAAATCGTGGCCCCACTGCGATACGCAATGGGCCTCGTCAATGGCGAACAGCGCCAGTCCCGGCCCATCCTGCACCTGTTCCAGGGTGGCGAGAAAGCCCAGCGTCAGCAACCGCTCCGGAGCCACGTAGAGAATATCCAGGTCGCCGCGCCGCAAGCGATCCAGCACCTCCCGCGCCGCGTCGGCGGCGAGGCTGGAATTGAGGTAGGCGGCCTTTACGCCGAGCTGCCTGAGGGCGTCCACCTGATCCTGCATCAGTGCGATCAGCGGCGATATCACGATGCCGGTGCCGGGCCGCAGCAGGGCGGGAAGCTGGTAGCACATCGACTTGCCGCCGCCGGTAGGCATCAGCACCAGCGCATCGCCGCCCGCCGCCAGATGTTCGACGACGGCCTGCTGCTCGCCGCGGAAGGTGGCGTAGCCGAAGATGTCGTGGAGGATTTTCTGGGCGGAGGAGGGCATGGGCGGCTGAACGGACAAAAGGCTATTTTACCTGTTCAGCGGCGAACATGGCGCCGCAGGGCCGCAGGTAATCGTAAAAATGGGTTATTTTGAGTCGTGGCTCTCGAGAAGTGGCGCTGCCCCGGCAGCGCGCTCTTCGGCGGCGAGATTCCGCAGGCCATCCAGAGCGCTGACAAGAATATCCTCTTGCCGGGACAGGGGATACACCATGTAGGCGGAAAGCGTAAAAGACGGGCTATTTTTCACGAGCCACAACTGCCCCTGCTCGATCAGTTCACGGGTCATGCGCAGGGGAAAATAGCCCGAACCGCCGCAGTGGAGGATCTGCTGCATCACCAGCCAGCCAATATTGGCCGTGATCGCAGGGGGCTCCATTTCCGGAAAACGGGTGGTGAACTGGGCGTGGAATTCCGGCCCCCAGTCCATGTGGATATAGCCCTTGTCCGGCCATGGCCTGTCCGGTTCCGAAGCCACCAGCACCAGCACTTCCTCGAACAGCCGTTCAATGCCCAGACCCGGGCGGCTCTCCGGCGTGTACATTACGCCGACGTCCACCGTGCCCTGCACCAGACCCTGCATGATGCCTTCCTCGAAGCCGACTTCCAGCCGCAGGGAAATGTCGGCATGGGTCTGCCTCATCCGGGCCACCCATCGGGGCAGGAAGCCGTCCCACAGGGCGATGCGTCCGCTCAGGGTAAGACTGCCGCGAAACCCGGCCGGAAGGCCTACGTCGTGCTTGGCTTGTACCAGGGTCTGCACCAGTGTATTGGCGTGGCGCAGAAAACGGCGTCCCGCCGGGGTAAGCTCCGCCCCGCCCCGGCCACGCCGGAACAAAATAGCCCCGAGCTGGTTTTCCAGCGCCTGAATGCGGGCGCTCACGGTGGACTGGGTAACATGCAGACGCTGGGCCGCGCCGACAAAATTTCCCGCCGCTGCTACGGCAAGAAAGGTGCGCGCAAATTCGATGTCCATAGGCCTCCTTTATATCGGATTATTCGATATAAAGCGCCAAAAAATATCGTTAGTCAAATAATTCGTTTCGCCCTATTCTGCGCCTAACGTCATTACGGGACAGGACAAAACATGCACTTACTCGTTGCCATGCGCCGTTTGCGGGAATTGTTCCGCCACCAGGACCCCCACCCCGCGAGCCATGCCGAGAAGCTGATCTCGACAGCGGGGGGATTCGTGGGAATCCTGCTGGTGCTGCTGGTTAGCAGCCGGGTGCTCGATTTCCATGGCGCTGCCCTGGTGGTGGCTTCCATGGGGGCTTCCGCCGTGCTGCTTTTCGCCACCCCCCATAGCGCTCTGTCCCAACCCTGGGCGCTCCTGGGCGGGCATCTGATCTCCGCCGCTATCGGCGTCACCTGCGCCCAGGTTCTGCCCAACCCGGTCTATGCCGGGGCAGTGGCCGTGGCTCTGTCGATAGGTGCCATGCACTACCTGCGCTGCATCCATCCCCCCGGCGGCGCCACGGCGCTGGTCGCGGTGCTGGGAGGCGAACCGGTGCGCGCCCTGGGCTACGGGTTCCTGGTGACGCCGGTGCTGGCCAACGTGATAATCATCCTGATCGTGGCGGTGGCCGCCAACTACCCCTTCCCCTGGCGCCGTTATCCCCACTGGTTGTCGGAACCGAAGGGCGGCCAGGACGAGAAATGCGTGATCGCCCACAGCGACCTGGTTTATGCCCTGTCGGAAATCGACTCCTTCATCGATGTAAGCGAAGAGGATTTGCTGCGGATATACCACATGGCCGTGCGCCATACCCATATCCCAAGCCAGGCGGACGCCGCCTGACAGGAACAAAAAGGGATCGCCCGGCCCCTTTTTTTGTTCCTTTTCGTTTGTTATTTTGCGAGTATGCCTGGTTTCGAACAGCCTGCCGGAGCCGACAGGGTGCTACAGGTTCGGCAGCTTTGGCGCGCATCCGGGTTGAGCCAGGAACTCCGAATTATCTATCCCATTAACGGTAATCCTTGATTCCCAAGGGGCAACCGTAAAACTGATCGAGCGCTTTCCGTCCTTGACCCCGAAGCTATATGAACTTGACCGTTCCATGCCGTAACGGCCTGCAATCTTTTGCTGAAGCTCTTTGACTTCCTCCGCCGAAAGAAATGGGTCGAATTTCACGGTGATGCTGCTGATGCGAAAATATTTTTCAGGCTTGGCATTCAGGTTGCCTGGGTCGGCAAGCAGGTAGATGGTCCCTTGCGTGCCATTCCTGAATTTCACCTCCCGCAAATACACAGAGGCATCCGAGCTGTTGCAAATGGGAATCTTCTTGTATCGGGCCGCTTTTTTTAATGCATCGCCTATTTTCAACTCAGGATGGTCTGCGTCCGCTTCGCCAAGACAAACATCCCCCAGACAATATTTTTTCGACAAGCCAAAACCAAGCGGCTCGCCAGCCAGAGCGGCGGTTGTCCAGACAAGACCGCAAACAATAATGACGTATTTGATCGGTTTCATATTTTAGAATTTATCGGCATCGGCTGATTTCTACAACTCAGCCCCTATGGCGAAGAGCAAGGCCTTTCAGAAAATTCCTTAGAAGCTGGTCTCCGCATACCCGATAGTTTTTATGGCCCTTCTTTCTGAATAACGCACTCAGCTCAGGTTTGGACACCTGAAAACCAGAAAGCTCCAGAATGCCATGCAAATCATCCTCTTTCAATTCGAAAGCGATCCTTAGTTTTTTCAATATAGTGTTGTTGGTCAATCGTGCAGCCGGTTTCTTGTCCTGCTCCGGCCTGGGCTCGATCTTGCCCCTTCTATAGGAAATCAGCCCGTCCAGAAAAGACTCCAGGACCTCATCGCTACAGTCGACAAAACCTTCCTCATCTTCCTTTTTCAGGAAATTGGCGATATCGGATTGTTCAACCTCATGCTCGGCCAGCTTGATTATGGCAACTATCTTCGCGTCACTCAGGTCCAGAGTGTACCGAATGCTCCGCAACACATCGCTATTGATCACTGCAATTCCAATTCAATTAGTTCAAGGTGAAACCACCAGGGGTGGCGCTGTATCGTGCATTGAAATGCAAAAAAGGCGGCAGCCCTTTTATACTGCGGTATTCTACACCGCCCTAATTCCCCTGCACCCCGGATATCTCGAACATCCCCAAAATGTCTTTCCTGCCCTGTTTCCCTTCTTTGCTATGCGCTTGACTGTGTTTCGGCGACTGGCCGGTGTGCAGCGTATTTCAAGAAATGTATCAGAGCGGCCAATTTTGATCGAATGGGCAAGAGCAAGCATTCTGGCTGCCAAATAACGTCGTTGCCAGTCAACGCTACAAGCTGAAATGCTGAAAAATGCGTATTTTCAGGAAATCCACAACTATCAGGTAGCTCACTACCAGCCCCATCAATCCGGCGACCAAGGCCAGGGGAATGGGGGCCATGAGGATACCTTGGGTAGCAAGGATCCCGACGATGAAAACATCCAGCGCCGAAGCCAGCAAAAGCCAGCGGCTGGGCATGGATTTCCAGAAGTGCCGACGTTCCCGCACCAGGTACACGTTGCCCTGACCGGTGAAAACCAGCATCACGAAAATCAGCGTTTGTAACTGGGCCAAGGGTAGATGAAACCAATCGCGCCCGGCAAAAAATACGGTAAAGGACAGGATCAGCACGAGCCCCGCCAGGATGCCGGCGGTCTGCATCAGCGCGGGGATATGCCAGCGCTCCGGTTTGCGGGAATAGGCGACGCGATCCGTGGCGAGCGCCATGGTTACGAAATCGTTGGTGAACAGCAGCAGGACGATCAGCAGGGGGGTGATGACGAACACGCCCGTCAACATCACGCCGACGCTCAGGAAAATGGCGATTTCCAGCGTCTTGATGATCTTGTTCAGGGTATAGGTGAGCATGCGCTGATAAATGCGTCGGCTGGTTTCCACCGCCGCCTCTATATCGGCCAGACCGGGATTGGTCAGCACCAGGCTGGCGGCGGCCTTGGCGACATCGGTGGCATTGGCCACGGCGATGCCGACCTCTGCCTGCTTGAGCGCCGGGGCGTCGTTGACCCCGTCGCCGCTCATGCCGACTATGTGGCCGGCATGTTGCAACGCCCGCACCAGATGAAACTTGTCCTCCGGCAGCACCCGCGCGAATACATCGTAGTCCAGCACCCGCTTGCCGATCTCCTCGTGCAAGCCCCCCGGGGGACACACACGCTCACCGATATCTACCTGTGCTGCAATGGCGCGGGCCGTGGCCGGGCCGTCGCCTGAAACCATCAGCACCCGTACCCCCAGGTTTCGCAGATTTCGTATCAGCGCGCGGGAATCGTCCCGCGGCGGATCTTGCAGCCCCACCAGCCCGGCAAGGAGCAGCGTGCCATCTGTTTCGACCGCCACCGCCAAGACACGGGAGCCTTCCGCACCCAGGCGCTCTACGTCTGCACGGATGTCAGGTGCTCCCTGAATCAGGGCGGCGATCACCCGCGGCGCACCCTTGAGCACGCGCAGTTGCCGTCCGTCCTGATCGAATACGGCTTCCGAGCGCTTGGTTTCCGGGTCGAACGGGATGAAGCGCAAACGGCGCGGCATTGCGGCAAGCAGACCGCGCGACCGGGCGGCTTCCAGGATGGCGAGGTCGATGGGGTCCTGGGTGGCATCGTCGCAGGCCAGCGCCGCCAGGCGCAGCAGGTCGTCGCCGGTATGCGGCGCGTAAGGATGGCGTGCCGCGAGGGCCAGTCGGTTTTGCGTGATGGTGCCGGTCTTGTCGCTCGCCAGTACATCCATCGCCGCCGCCTCCTCGATAGCCGACAGCCGGGTCACCAGCACGCCGCGCTGGGCCAGTTCCAGCGCGCCCAAGGCGGTGGCGAGCGTGTAGGTGGCGGGCAGGGCGATGGGAACGGAAGCCACCAGCAGGATCAGCGCGAAAGGGATGACCTCGGTGAGAGGAAAGCCGGTTGCCCAGGTGTAGGCCAGCAGGGCTGCGACCAGCAGCACATCCAGTGCCACCAGATATTTGACGATGGTGAAGATGAGGGTTTCGAGGTGGCTTGCCGTCCTGGCGCTTCGCACCAGTTCGGCGGTCTTGCCGAAATAGGTCCGGGGCCCGGTCGCGGTGACTTCGCCCGTCGCCTCGCCCCGTTTGACGATGACGCCGGCATTGGCGGTCGATCCCGCCCCGGCCTCGACGGGCAGTGATTCGCCGGTAAGCGCCGATTGATCGAGTAGCACCTGGCCGTCAAGCAACTTGACATCGGCCGGCGCCAGGTCGCCCATGCGTAGATGCACCACATCCCCCGGCACCAGTTCCTGCGCCGCTACCCGCTGCCAGGCCTGGTCGCGAAAAACGCGCGCCTGAATCGCCAGACGCCCCTTTAACAAAGCCAGCGCATTATTGGCACGGTTTTCCTGCACAAAACTCAGGATGGCATTGAAGACCAGCAGTGCGGCAATGATGGCGGCTTCATCCGCCTTGCCCAAGGCGAGTTGCAAAGCAATCGTGGCTTCCAGCATCCAGGGCACGGGCGCCCAGAACTTGTGCAGAAAGGCGATCCAGGGATGAGCATGCTCTTCCGCCACCGTGTTGGGGCCATACTGCAATAACCGTCGTTGGGCTTCGGCGCTGGTCAGGCCCTGTAAAGTAGCCGCTTCAGGCATCGCGCTCCTTTGCCTCCCGGATAAGGTGAGCCAGGCGTGATTGAAACCACGGCGTTAGACTATTTGCCCCGAATCAGCAAGATCGGCACCGGGCAGATACGAACAAGGCCTTCCGCCACGCTACCCATGAGAAGGTGACCAAGACCGGTGCGCCCGTGGGTTCCCGCTACAAGGAGATCGGCGGGCCAGGTTTTGGCATTCTCAATGATGGCATCGGCAACGCTCACGCGCAGTTTGTCAATTTCGATCAATCGGCTCTCGGCATCATGGACGCCTGCCGCATGGGCCTGATTTTTTGCCTTGTCCAGGATTTCCAGTCCGGATTTTACCCATGTATCCGCAATCTCCGTCGGGTTGACGAATTCGGCGCCTGCGTTGATGTTGACTTCATCAACCGCATAGACGATGCGCAGCATGGCCCGCTGGTCTTTGGCAAGGTTGATGGCTTCCCGGAGCGCACGATCGGAAGTGTCGCTGCCGTCCACCGCTACCAATATATGCTTGTACATTCCATCCCTCCTAGTAGTGTTGTGCCGCGTGTCTCGGCAATATAACAGGTACTGCAATGTAGCATTATGCTCGCTTGCGGATACGCCACAAGATCAACACGCCGAGAACCAGGGAAACACCGAGTGCAACGGGAAAGATACGCTGCGACTCCACCACCGGCTTGCGTTTGATGTGGAAATCGATACACGAATATTTACGAATGATGATTGGGCCAGACTTAAAGGAAACCGGCTGCAAGCCAGGCCGGCGCCTATTTTCGCGACGCCGCAAGGGAATTCACTTGACGATGGTTTTCGGTTCGCCCTTGGCGTACATGGCCGCGATCCTGTCGAGCATGATCGGACTAGGCTTTTGCCGAACTGTCCAATATTTCCATTAAATCGGAGAAGGTGGGCGCGGACTCGGGAGCGAGATCGCTAAGGCGAAAATACAAGTCGCGGGCGATATCCCGCAGGCGCCACTCGATTTCCTGTCCGACCACTTCAATTTCCAGGAAGATTTCGCGATCATCCTGGTCAAGGGCGGCCATGCCGTTATCAAGACATTCCTCGATCCCGGTGGCTTTCAGCGCCTGCCTCAGGCCGGCAAGCCGGGTTTTTACGTGCAGCAGCAGGTTCGCGATGGCGTGAGGAAGGGATGGGGTCCGTGCGATTTTCTCGCATTCTGCGGAAGCGTGCGCCAGCGTCTTGGCTGCCGCATGTGTTTGGGGATGTATCTGTGCTTCGGTAGTGCCGGTGGGGATGGGCTCGCCGGCGTAATCCCGTCTCAGCGTCGAAACAACCGAGACCAGGCTGCTCGGATATTCGCCCGGGACGCATTTCAGTGCGAGGCAGGAGCGGACGAGGGCGTCGTCCCTGCTCACAATGATCCCGCTTAGCGTTTCTGCCATCGATAAAATCTGCGCAATAGGGCTGATCTGCTGGCCCGAAAGCTGGCGCGGATAGCCGCTGCCATCCAGGCGTTCGTGATGCTCGGCTATGGCGTCGATCACTTTCCTGGGGTAGTCGGTGAGGTCATCGAGAACGATCTGGCCGATGCGCGGATGCGCGGCCACGTGTTTCCATTCTTCGGGTTTTAACTCGCGCTGGTTTTGCAGGTACTCGGGGTGGATGTACAGTTCGCCGATGTCGTGAAGCAACCCGGCCAGCGCCAGCATCACCCGGTCGTTGTGCGCCAGTTTCTGGTGGTCGCCGAGCGAAACCGCGATCAGGGTGACCAGAACGCCATGCCGAAAAGCGCCTTCCCTGCTCTTTTCGGCAACTGCCAGCAGCAAGGCGGCTACGGGATGAAGGTGGACATGGGATAAAGTCTCGAATATGGAAACCTGCTTGTTCCCCATAAATACCCTTAACGCGGGAACTTCTTCCAGAAGCAGTTTCGCCTCGGCCAGAACGGTTGCCGGTGTCATGCCGTCGGCGACACTGAGCGAGGTTTCCAGTGGTTTGCGTAATTTATGGCGAACGAGCCGTTCTTTCAGCGCGGAGGTGATATCTGCTCCCTTGGCCAGAAGCTTGATACCGTTGGCATCGTAGACATCTTCCGAAGCGGTGACCCTGGTGGTTTCTGCCAGCTTCATGACGTTATCGAGGCAGTGCTCGTTAACGGAAACAAGAGTGCTATCCGCCATTTTTTCCCTTGATTGAGATGGTTTTGCTTTTTTTTTGTAAAAAAATATAACCAAGAGCTATGTTAGCAGAAACTGCCCGGATTCCTAATCGGCGTTCCCGCCGTGATTCCATTCCGGATGCCGCAAAAGAAAAACCCCCGTAACCAGCGGTTACGGGGGTTCAGCAGTGCAGCAGTGGTTATTTGACGATCGCTTTCAGTTCGCCCTTGGCGTACATGGTCGCGATCCTGTCGAGCATGATCGGCTTGATCTTGCCGGCCTGGCCGGCGGAGCCGAAGGCTTCGAAGCGCGCCTTGCAGATGCCCTTCATCGCCGCAGTCGCGGCGGCGAGGAATTTGCGCGGGTCGAAATCCTTGGTGTTCTCGGCCAGGTACTTGCGAACCGCGCCGGTGGAGGCCATGCGCAGGTCGGTGTCGATGTTCACCTTGCGCACGCCGTACTTGATGCCTTCGACGATTTCTTCGACCGGCACGCCATAGGTCTGGGGCATGGTGCCGCCGAAATCATTGATGATCTTGAGCCATTCCTGCGGCACGGAGGAGGAGCCGTGCATCACCAGATGGGTGTTGGGGATCTTGGCATTGATTTCCTTGATGCGGGAAATCGCCAGCACTTCGCCGGTGGGCGGACGGGTGAATTTGTAGGCGCCGTGGCTGGTGCCGATGGCGATGGCGAGGGCGTCGACGCCGGTGGCCTTGACGAATTCAGCGGCTTCGGTCGGGTCGGTCAGCAGTTGATCGTGGGTCAGCTTGCCTTCGGCGCCGTGGCCGTCTTCCTTCTCGCCCTGGCCGGATTCGAGGGAACCCAGGCAACCCAGTTCGCCTTCGACGGAAACGCCGACGGCATGGGACATTTCCACCACTTTGCGCGTGACTTCGACGTTGTATTCGAAGCTGGACGGGGTTTTGCCGTCTTCCTTCAGGGAGCCGTCCATCATCACGCTGGAGAAGCCGGAGCGGATGGCGTTAATGCATACCGCCGGGGAAGCGCCGTGATCCTGGTGCATGACCACCGGGATGTGCGGATAGGCTTCGATGGCGGCTTCGATCAGGTGGCGCAGAAAGGCTTCGCCGGCATATTTGCGCGCGCCGGCCGAACCTTGCATGATCACCGGGCTGTTGCATTCGTCGGCGGCCTGCATGATCGCCTGGATCTGTTCCAGGTTGTTGACGTTGAACGCCGGCAGGCCGTAGCCATTTTCCGCGGCGTGATCGAGAAGTTGACGCATGGATACTAAAGCCATAATTCCTCCTGCTGATGATGATGTTAATGCTGCTGGTTTATCGATTCGTTACTGTTTGGTTGTTTTTCTGCTTTCGCCCACCCTGATGATTTTCATGGTGTTGGTGCCGCCTGATTTTCCGATCGGCTCGCCGATGGTAAAGATAATCAGGTCGCCTTCCCTTACTACGCCGCGCCGCCGCAATTCATCTTCGGCTTCAAGCAGAACCAGTTCGACTTCCGATGTGCCGGGCTTGAAGTTGACCGGGTAGACGCCGCGGAACAGGGTGAGCTTTCTGCGCGTATCGACTCTGGGGCTGAGTGCGTAGATCGGCAAATCCGGGTTGATTCTCGACATCCACAAGGCGGTCGAGCCGGACTCGGTCAGTGCGGCAATGGCTTTCGCCTTCATGTGGCGGGCGATATACATGACCGCCATTGCGACGGATTCATCCACCCGTTCAAATGTCATCGACATGCGCTGTTTTCTGAAGGCGGTTTCTTCCTGCTTCTCCGCTTCCAGGCACACGCGGTCCATCGCTGCCACGGCCTCCACCGGATATTGCCCGGCGGCGGTCTCGGCCGACAGCATCACCGCATCGGTGCCATCGATTACCGCATTGGCCACGTCGGAGACTTCCGCCCGGGTGGGGATCGGGCTGGTGATCATGGATTCCATCATCTGGGTGGCGGTGATGGCCAGCCGGTTTTTTTCCCGCGCCATGCGGATCATGCGCTTTTGCAGGCCCGGCACGGCGGCATCGCCGACTTCCACGCCGAGGTCGCCGCGCGCCACCATGATGGCGTCGGAGAAGTCGAGGATCTCGTCCAGATTGGTAATCGCTTCGGCGCGCTCGATTTTTGCCACCAGCATGCTCTTGCCACCGGCTTCCTGCATCAGCTTGCGCGCCAGTTGCATGTCGGCGCCGTCGCGTGGGAAGGAGACCGCCAGATAGTCGGCTTTCAGCGCCGCAGCAGTCTTGATGTCTTCCTTGTCTTTTTCGGTCAGCGCCGCGGCGGAAAGGCCGCCGCCCTGGCGGTTGATGCCCTTGTTGTTGGAGAGCATGCCGCCTTGTTTCACCGTGCAGTGAATCGCGTTGCCGTCGACTTCTTCCACCCACATGACGATGCGGCCATCGTCCAGCAACAGGGTGGTGCCGCGCTTGACGTCGCGGGGCAGCTCCTTGTAGTCGAGACCGACTCGCTCCTGATTGCCCAGGGCGCAGTCGCTGTCGAGGATGAAGTGGTCGCCGTTCTTGAGAGCGATCTTGCCGTGTTCGAACTTGCCGATGCGGATTTTCGGTCCTTGCAGATCGACCAGCACGCCCACGGTTTTGCCGCGCGCACGCGCCATGGCGCGCACGGTTTCTGCGAGCTGGATGTGATCTTCGGGCTTGCCATGTGAAAAATTGAGCCGGACGACATCCACGCCCGCTTGCAACATCTGGTTCAGTACTTCCGGGTCGGTGGAAGCTGGCCCGAGGGTGGCGACGATCTTGGTTTTACGTGGCATAGGGTTCAGTCTGGTTCCTAAATCGGACGGCGGGTTACGGGGCTTTGCCCCTGGCCCACCCTGCATAGTTATTTGGAAGCGCGCTGTTCCAGAATTTCCACGGCGGGCAGTATCTTGCCTTCGAGGAACTCGAGGAAGGCGCCGCCGGCGGTGGAGATGTAGGACACCTTGTCGTAGATGTCGTACTTCTGGATCGCGGCGATGGTGTCGCCGCCGCCGGCCAGGGTGAATGCCTTGGTGTTGGCGATGGCTTCGGCGATCTGCTTGGTGCCTGCGCCGAACTGGTCGAACTCGAACACGCCGACCGGGCCGTTCCATACCACGGTGCCGGCTTTCATGATGATGTCCACGAGTTCCTGTGCGGATTTCGGGCCGATATCGAAGATCATGTCGTCGTCGCTTACCGCGCCGGCGTCCTTCAGAACGGCAGGTTCGTTGGCGTCGAATTTCTTGCCGCAGACCACGTCGACGGCGATGGGGATGGTGGCGCCACGGGCGGTCATCTTTTTCATCAAGGCCTGGGCGGTCGGCACCAGATCGTCTTCGCACAGCGACTTGCCGACATTCTTGCCGGTAGCCTTGAGGAAGGTGTTGGCGATGCCGCCGCCGACTACCAGTTGGTCGACTTTTTCGGACAGGGCTTCGAGCACGGTCAGCTTGGTCGAAACCTTGGAACCGCCGACGATGGCGACCATCGGGCGGGCGGGATCGAGCAAAGCTTTGGTCAGCGCTTCCAGTTCGCCGGTGAGCAGAATGCCGGCGCAAGCGACGGGGGCGTACTTGGCGACGCCATGGGTGGAGCCCTGCGCGCGATGGGCGGTGCCGAATGCATCCATCACGAACACATCGCACAGCTTGGCGTATTTTTGCGCGGTCTCGTCGACGTTCTTTTTCTCGCCGGTGTTGAAGCGCACGTTTTCCAGCAGTACCAGTTCGCCGTCGGCCACGTCGAAGCCGCCGTCCACCCAGTCCTTGATCAGGCGCACCGGCTTGCCCAGTTTTTTGGACAGGTCGTCGGCCACCGGCTTGAGCGAATTTTCTTCCGAGTATTCGCCTTCGACGGGGCGGCCGAGGTGGGACATCACCATCACCTTGGCGCCGGCCTTGAGGCAGAACTCGAAGGTTTTCATCGAAGCGGTGATGCGGGCGTCCGAGGTGACTTTGCCATCCTTGACGGGCACATTGAGGTCGGAACGGATCAGGACGCGTTTGCCCTTGAGATCCAGATCGGTAACGCGGATTACGGACATGGTTTGTTCTCCAGATAAAATTAAGGTGTAAGGGATAGGTTGGCCTATGCCTTACAACTCAAGATGGGTGAGGTAGAAGCTAGAGTCTGGAGGCTGGGAACAGCCCGCCTTTTTCTCTAGCCCCTAGCCTCTAGTCCCTTATTTAGAAACGTGCTGCACCAGACGCAGCATGTTGCAGGTATAGCCGTACTCGTTGTCGTACCAGGCCACGACCTTGACGAAAGTGCCGTCCAGCGCGATGCCGGCTTCAGCATCGAAAGTCGAAGGAGCGCTGTTGCCGACGAAGTCGGTGGAGACCACTTTTTCGTCGGTATAGCCCAGCACGCCCTTCATGGCGCCTTCGGACGCAGCTTTCATGGCCTTGCAGATGTCGGCGTAGGCGGCTTCCTTGTTCAGTTCCACGGTCAGGTCGACTACGGATACGTCGGAGGTCGGAACGCGGAAGGCCATGCCGGTCAGCTTCTTGTTCAGTTCCGGGATCACCTTGCCGACCGCTTTGGCAGCACCGGTGGAGGACGGAATGATGTTTTCCAGAATGCCGCGGCCGCCGCGCCAGTCTTTCATCGACGGGCCGTCCACGGTTTTCTGGGTGGCGGTGGCAGCATGCACGGTGGTCATCAGGCCGCGCTTGATGCCCCAGTTGTCGTTCAGCACCTTGGCGACCGGAGCCAGGCAGTTGGTGGTGCAGGAAGCGGCGGAAACGATGGCTTCGCCTGCATATTTGGTGTGGTTCACGCCGTACACGAACATCGGGGTGTCGTCCTTGGACGGAGCGGACTGGACGACTTTCCTGGCGCCGGCCTTGATGTGTGCCTGGCAGGATTCGGTGGTCAGGAAGAAACCGGTGCAGTCGATCACCAGATCGGCGCCCACTTCGTTCCACTTCAGGTTGGCGGGATCGCGCTCGGCGGTCAGGCGAATCGTCTTGCCGTTGACCACCATGTTGCCGCCGGCAACGGACACGTCGCCATTGAAGCGGCCATGCACGGAGTCGTATTTCAGCATGTAAGCCAGGTAGTCGGGTTCGAGCAGGTCGTTGATGGCGACGATCTCGATGTCTTTGAAGTCCTTCGCCACAGCGCGGAACACCATGCGGCCGATGCGGCCAAAACCGTTGATACCCACTTTGATTGTCATGTTCATCTCTCCTTAAATTAAATGAAAATCTTGAACCGCAGAGACGCGGAGGCGCAGAGAAAACACTTGATCTTCTCTGCGCCTCCGCGCATCGGCGATGAATCTTTTATAAAACGCCTTTGGCGGTATTGACCACGTTTTCGACGGTGAAGCCGAACAGCTTGAACAGTTCGCCAGCCGGGGCGGATTCGCCGAAGCGATCCAGGCCGATCACGGCGCCTTCGCCGACATACTTGTACCAGCCGTCGGTGACGCCGGCTTCAATCGCCACGCGCTTGACGCCCTTGGGCAGCACGCTGTCCTTGTAGGCCTTGTCCTGCTTGTCGAACACGTTGGTGGAAGGCATCGACACCACACGGGTCGGAATGCCCTGTTCGTCCAGCACCTTCTTGGCGTCCATTGCCAGAGCCACTTCGGAGCCGGTGGCGATCAGCACCAGTTTGGGTTTTGCCGCGTCGGCCAGCACGTAGCCGCCTTTGGCGATGCTGGCGATGGTCGCCGCGTCGCGCTTCTGGAAGTTCAGGTTCTGGCGGCTGAAAATCAGGCTGCTCGGGCCGTCGTTGCGTTCCACTGCGGCCACCCATGCGACAGCGGATTCAACCGTGTCGCATGGACGCCATACCTGCATGTTGGGGATCATGCGCAGGGTGGCGGTCTGCTCGACCGGCTGGTGGGTCGGGCCGTCTTCGCCCAGACCGATGGAGTCGTGGGTGAACACGTAGATCACGCGCTGCTTCATCAACGCCGACATACGCAGGGCGTTGCGGGCGTATTCCGAGAACATCAGGAAGGTGCCGCCGAAAGGCATCAGACCGCCGTGCAGCGCCATGCCGTTCATGATGTGGGCCATGCCGAACTCGCGCACGCCGTAGCTGATGTAGTTGCCGGTGCTCTTGCCCTTGACGTGGTGGCAGCCTGTCCAGTTGGTCAGGTTGGAGCCGGTCAGGTCGGCGGAGCCGCCGAGGAACTCGGGCAGCGCCGGAGCCAGGCCGTTGATGCAGTTTTGCGAGGCCTTGCGGGTGGCGATGGTCTCGGCCTTTTCGTTGGTTTTGGCGACGAATTCGGCAGCATGTTTTTTCCAGTCGGCCGGCAGTTCGCTGACCATGCGACGCTTGAACTCTGCCGCTTCTTTCGGGAAAGCCTTGGTGTATTCGGCAAACTTGTTGTTCCACAGGGTTTCCAGACCTTGACCCTTGGTGCGGCAGTCCCAGCCCTCGTAGATATCCTTGGGAATTTCGAACGGCGGGTGGGTCCAGCCCAGATTGGCGCGGGTCGCGGCAACTTCGGCATCGCCCAGCGCGGCGCCGTGCACGTCGTGAGTGCCTTCCTTGTTGGGCGAGCCCTTGCCGATGATCGTCTTGCAGCAGATCAGGGTGGGCTTGTCGGTGATCTTCTTCGCTTCCTGCACGGCGGCGTCGATGGCGACGGAATCGTGGCCGTCAACATTGCGCACCACATGCCAGCCATAGGCTTCGAAGCGCATGGCGGTGTCGTCGGTGTACCAGCCTTCGATGTGGCCGTCGATGGAGATGCCGTTGTCGTCCCAGAACGCGATCAGCTTGCCCAGGCCCCAGGTGCCTGCCAGCGCGCAGGCTTCGTGGGAGATGCCTTCCATCATGCAGCCGTCGCCCATGAACACATAGGTGTGGTGATTGACGATTTCATGGCCGGGCTTGTTGAACTCGGCAGCCAGCAGCTTCTCCGCCATGGCCATGCCGACGGCGTTGGTGATGCCCTGGCCGAGCGGACCGGTGGTGGTTTCGACGCCGACCGTATAACCGTACTCGGGATGGCCCGGGGTCTTGGAATGAAGCTGGCGGAATTTCTTGATCTCTTCCATCGGCAGGTCGTAGCCGGTCAGATGGAGCAGGGAATAAATCAGCATCGAGCCATGGCCGTTGGACTGCACGAAGCGGTCGCGGTCGAACCACTTGGGGTTGGCCGGGTTGTGGCGCAGATGGTGGTTCCACACTACTTCCGCGATCTCCGCCATGCCCATGGGCGCGCCAGGGTGGCCGGAATTGGCCTTCTGCACGGCATCCATGGAGAGGACGCGGATCGCGTTCGCGAGGTCTTTACGAGTTGCCATACTTTATTTCCTTTTTCAGCTAAGGGCTATTTAAACGTACGATTATCACTCACTAGACAGTTTAAGGGCAATAACAGATTTTTATTATCGCAGGAGTTTTTCTTATAGATAAAAGATATAAGACCTGATGAATATCAAGAAGCCGACAGTTTCATTGGTGGCTGCGGATCCAGTTTTTCCATGAATCGAACAGGGTCGGGTCCAGCGCAGCGATGACCGGGCGCTTCCACAAGTCGCCCGCCCAGAAATCGTCCTCGTTCAGGGTGCACATGGAGCCGCCGGCTTCGGCCAGAATCAGCGATCCGGCCGCGTAGTCCCACAATTTTTGCCCGCCGTGCAGATAAAGGCTGAAGCGGCCTGCCGCCACGTAGCACCATTCCAGCGTGCTTGCACCGAAATTGCGCTGCGAGGCAAACGGCGGCGCTGCCACCAGTTGTTGCGCCAGGCTTGGCTTGAGGCGTTTGAAGTCGATTGCCGCCATGGCGCGGTGGAAATCCGGCGCCTGTTCCCTGATCGGCAGCCGCACACCGTCGAGCCAGGCGCCTTTGCCCTGTTCCGCCCAGAACATTTCGTTCGCCACCGGATCGTAAACCACGCCCAGCACGCTGCGGCCGCCGCGCATCAGGGCGACGGAAACGGCGAAGTAAGGCAGGCCGTTGACAAAATTGGAGGTGCCGTCGATCGGGTCGATGCACCACAGGCCCTCGTTCCCGGCGAGCCACAGCGCTTCATGTTGCTCGGCGGACATTTCCTCGCCCAGTACCGGGCAGTCGCAAATGGCTTTCAGTGCGGAAACCAGTGCGGTCTGCGCGGCGATGTCGGCCTCGGTAAAAACGCTGCCGTCGGTTTTGCGCTGGTGCGCAACCTTCAGGTAGCGCGGCATGATTTCCTGCTGCGCGACGGTTCTGACTGCTTCGATGACGGATTTGAGCATAGTTATTCCGGTTATGGGTGATGAGGAATGGGTCATGGGGGAAAAGCACCCATTCCTCATCACCGTTTACTCATTTCCATTTAATTGAGCAGCCCATGCTCGGAATCTGCTCGACCGGCCCCTTGCCGGTCAGTGCCGCTTCCTTCATCGCCTCGAACAGGTCGCGCCGCGCATCGGCGGGCGCGGCTTCCTTGCGCGAAGCGTCGAGCCGGCCGCGGTACTGCAGTTCCAGGCGGGCGTTGAAACCGAAAAAGTCCGGCGTGCACACCGCGCCATAAGCTTTCGCCACGGCCTGGGTTTCATCCCAGACGTAGGGAAACGGAAAGTCGAATTCCTGCGCGACCTTTTTCATGTTGTCGAACGAATCTTCCGGGTAATCGGCCGGGTCGTTCGACATGATGGCGATGCTGTTGATGCCCAGTTGCCTGAGCTCGGCGCAGTCGCGTACCAGGCGGTCGCGGATGGCCTTCACATAAGGGCAATGGTTGCAGATGAACATCACCAGCAGACCCTTTGGCCCTGCCGCATCGGCAAGGCGGTAGCGCTTGCCGTCCACGCCCGGCAGATCGAAGTCGGGCGCCTGCCAGCCAAAATCACAAACCGGCGTTTGCAAACTGACCATATCAAATCCTTTCAGCGAGATTCAGTGCCAATTAAATTAGTTTATCATGAGCACACTTTATGTGAAGTTTGGAAAAAACAGATGGCTGCGCCCCGTTTTTATTGCCCTGGAATCCTTGCCCGCAGCAGTACGGTGGAGCTGCCCGAGCCGGCGGCGCACCATGCCGCGCGGGTGTTGCGCCTGAAGGAAGGCGATGCCGTTACCGTATTCAACGGCCAGGGCGGCGAAGGCGCGGCGCGCATCACGGCCATCGGCAAGCACAGCACCAGCGTGGAAATCGTTGCCTGGCACACGGTCGAGCGCGAATCGCCGCTACAAGTGAACCTGGCGCAAGCGATTTCCGCCGGCGAAAAAATGGACTACACCCTGCAAAAGGCGGTGGAACTGGGTATCGGCCAAATCCAGCCGCTCGCCAGCGAGCGCAGCGTAGTGCGACTGTCGGGCGAGCGGGCAGACAAGCGCGTGGCCCATTGGCAGGGCGTGGTAATCGCCGCCTGCGAGCAGAGCGGCCGCAACCATGTGCCGGAGGTCGCCCCGATCCGCCCGCTGCTCGACTGGCTGCCGCAGGGCGGCGCGGGCAGTCTGCGCCTGATGCTGGCGCCCGGCGCGGAATGCGGGTTGCATGACCTGGCCCGGCCCGGCGGCGAAGTCACCTTGCTGATCGGCCCGGAAGGCGGTTTGTCTCCGACCGAAGCCGATGCCGCAAAGCGCATCGGCTTTACCCCGGTGCGGCTCGGCGCGCGCGTCCTGCGCACCGAAACGGCGGCGCTGGCAGCGCTGGCTGCGATGCAGGTGCTGTGGGGGGATTTTTAGTGGCGAGTCCGATTCCTGCGCGCTGGGTTTTTGGCGCGACATGAACAGATTGGGATACACTTTGCACCTGTATGGAATACTTTGATTCGATAAGGATTTGATTAAGGGATTGACTTCGATGCCACGCAAAACCCCGCACTCAGCACCCAGGACCAATTTCGTCGAGTGGTTCCGCTCCGCCGCGCCGTATATTCACGCCTTCCGCGGCAAGACCTTTGTCGTCGCCTTCGGCGGCGAGGTGGTGAGCGAAGGCCAGTTCATCGCGCTGGCGCACGACCTGAACCTGCTCAACAGTCTTGGTGTGCGGCTGGTGCTGGTGCACGGCGCCCGGCCGCAGATCGAGGAGGAACTGACCGAGCGCGGTGCGGCGATCCGCTATGCCGGCGGGATGCGCGTCACCGACGATGACGCGCTGAAATGCGTCAAGGAAGCGGCGGGCACGGTGCGGGTGGAGATCGAGGCGCTGCTTTCGATGGGGCTGGCCAACTCGCCGATGGCGGGCGCCGATATTCGCGTGGCCAGCGGCAATTTCGTCACCGCCATGCCGATGGGGGTGCTCGGCGGCGTGGATCTGATGCATACCGGCGAGGTGCGCAAAATCGACGTGGTCGGCATCCGGCGCCGGCTCGATGCCAACGAAATCGTGCTGCTTTCGCCGCTCGGCTATTCGCCCACCGGGGAGGTGTTCAACCTGTCGCTGGAAGACGTGGCGACCTCGGCGGCGATTGCGCTGGATGCCGACAAGCTGGTGTTCCTGATGGACACGGCGGGGGTTGTCGGCGACGACGGCGAGCTGCTGCGCGAACTGACCACGGCGGCCGCGCAGGTGGTTCTCGACTCAAACGTGGCGCTGTCGCCGGATGTGGGTTATTACCTGCCCTGTGCGGTGCGCGCCTGCCGCAAGGGCGTGTCGCGGGTCCATCTGATCAGCCGCCATACCGACGGGGCGCTGCTGCAGGAGCTGTTCACCCACGAAGGCATCGGCAGCATGGTCAGCGAGGATGCGCTGGAAACCTTGCGTGACGCCACTATCGACGATGTCGGCGGGATTCTGGCGCTGATCGAGCCGCTGGAGACCAATGGCGTGTTGGTGCGCCGCTCGCGCGAACTGCTGGAAATGGAAATCGACCGCTTTTCCGTGCTGGAGTACGACGGCCTGATTATCGGCTGCGCCGCGCTGTACCCGTTCCCGAAAGAGAAAGCCGCCGAGCTGGCGTGCATGGCGGTGCATCCCGATTATCGCGGTTCCGGGCGGGGCGAGGCGCTGCTCGAATTCATGCGGGCCAAGGCGCTGAAAAAAGGCTTCAAGCAGTTGTTCGTGCTCACTACGCGCACGGCCCACTGGTTTCTCGAGCGCGGTTTTATCGAAACCGGCGTGGACAAGCTGCCCAAGGCCAAGCAGGGCCTTTACAATTACCAGCGGCGTTCCAAGGTGTTTGTGAAGACGCTGTAAGAGGTTTCTTCCCGTAAATCGTCACGCGGCAAGCCGTGGGAATGCAACCCTGACGCATAGTCCCTGGCCGTTTTCCGGTGTTTCCAGCGTCAATCTGGCGTGATGCAGGTCGGCAATCCGCTGCACGATCGACAGTCCCAGCCCGCTGCCATTTTCCTCGGTGCCGGTAACGCGATAAAAACGCTCCAGCGCCCTGGTGCGCTCTTCCGTAGAGATGCCGGGGCCGCTGTCGCACACCTCCAGCACCGCCTGGCCGCCATCATCGGTGACGGCGACCCGAATGGCGCCTCCCGGCGGCGTGTAGCGGATGGCGTTGTCCACCAGGTTACGCACCAGCACGCCGAGCATGACCGGGTCGCCGCCGATGTGGCCGCGCCCTTCGGCAAGGGACAATTCGATGTTTTTGGTTGCGGCCATGGAGGCAAGCTGAGCCAGGCATTCCATCGCCACCGCATGCAGTTCCGCTGGCGTTTCCGGCGGAGGGGCGGCATGGTCGAGACGGGCGAGCGTGAGCAGCTGGTCGACCAGATGCGCGGCGCGATTCGACCCCTCGATCACCTGCCGGAGCGCATGTCGGCGCTGTTCCTCATCCCCGGTCTGCATCGCCACCTGCGCCTGGATTTTCAGGGCGGCAAGCGGGGTGCGCAATTCGTGGGAGGCGTCGGCGGTGAAACGCCGCTCGTTTTCCAGCGTGCGCGCCAGTCGTTTCAGCAGGGTGTTGAGCGCATCGGCCAGCGGCCGGATTTCCAACGGAATCTGCGCGTCGTCGATCGGAGCCAGATCGTCCGGCGCGCGCCGCATGACCTCGCGGGTGATGCGCCGTAGCGGCGACAGGCTGCGCCCGACGCCGAGCCAGATCAGCAGGGCCAGTACCGGCAGGGCGAAAATCAGGGGGTAGGCCAGTCGCAAGGCGACGTCCGCCGCCAGTTCGTTGCGCATGTCGTGGCGTTCGCCGGTCTGGATCAGGACGCCATGATCGTTGCCGAGGCTGAAGATGCGCCAACGCTGGCCATCGATATATTCGTCGCTGTAGCCCGATCTGCGCGATGAAAGGCGCGTTGTCGGGGCGCTGGCGGAGCGCAGCAGCAGCTTGCCGTCTCCGCTGAAAATCTGGAATGCGATTTTCTGTTCGTATTTGTGCCCGCCTTCTCCTGCATTCATTTCGATCTCCTCGATCTCTTCGCTCTCATGAAGATCACGCTTGAGCGCATGGCTGGACTGGGCCCGGATGACTCTTGCCGACTGTGCCAACTGGGCGTCGAACAGCTCGTCGATTTCATGGTGCGCGTCGAAGAAGGCGAACACGGCGGTGGCCAGCCATATCAGCGTGGTCGCGCCGAGCAGCAGGGTCAGCAGTCGGCGTCGCATGGAGGGCAGGCTCTTAACCATTGTCCGGACTTTGCTTGTCGATCATGTAGCCGACGCCGCGCACGGTGCGGATCAGCTCCGCGCCGAGTTTCTTGCGCAAATGATGGATGTGGACTTCGATCGCATTGCTCTCCACTTCCTCGTTCCAGCCGTACAGGCTTTGTTCCAGGCGTTCGCGGGAGAGCGCGCGCCCGGTGTTTTCCAGAAGCTGCTGCAGGATGGCGAATTCGCGGGGGGGTAGTTCCACTGCCAGGCCGAGGCGTGTGGCGCGGTGCGCCGCGGGATCGAGTGTGATCTCGCCATGCTTCAGCAGCGGCGAAGCGCGCCCACTGCTGCGGCGCAACAGCGAACGGACGCGTGCCGCCAGTTCTTCCAGATCGAAAGGCTTGACCAGGTAATCGTCGGCGCCGCTGTCCAGGCCTTTTACCCGGTCGGCCACCGTGTCGCGGGCAGTCAGGATCAGCACCGGCAGGGTCTCGCCGGACTGGCGCAGCCAGCGCAGCAATTCCAGGCCGGACAGGCGGGGCAGTCCCAGATCGAGTACCACCAGGCTGTATTCTTCCGCTTCCAGCGCCAGTTGCGCCGCTACGCCGTCCTTGACCCAGTCCACGGTATGGCCGGCCAGGCGCAGTCCGGCGCGGATGCCGTCGCCGAGCAGGGAGTCGTCTTCAACCAGGAGTAGTCGCATCTCGACGCTTCATGTCAGAGGTTGAAGAAGTATTTCTTGACCCGTTCGTTGAGCATCGCTTCGATGGCTTTCTCATTTATCTGGCCGATTTCCCGGAACAGGCCGGGCGCGATCCCGCTGAAAATGTCGAGCAGCCCGGGATCGAAGTGGCGGCCCCGGTCCCGCTGCAGGATTGCCATCGTCTCCTCGAAACCAAAGGGCTCCTTGTAGGGGCGCTTCGAGGTGAGGGCGTCGAATACGTCCACGATGGCGAAGATCCGGGCATTCATGGGGATGTCCCCGCCTTTCAGCCCTTTCATATAGCCGCTGCCGTCATATTTTTCGTGGTGAAATTCCACGACGTCCTGGGCATGCTGCAGCCAGTTGGATTTTCCGAGAATGTCCTCGCCCAGCAGGACGTGGGTGCGCATCACTGCGAATTCCTCGTCGGTCAGTTTCCCCGGCTTGAGCAGGATGTTGTCGCTGATGCCGATTTTGCCCACGTCGTGGAGGAATGCCCCGGTGATCAGGTTGCAGATTTGTTCCTGGCCGAGCCCCAGCGCCTCGGCCAGGCGGATGGCGTAAATGGTGACGCGGTAGTTGTGGAGGTTGGTGTCGGAATCGCGTTTGGCGATGGCGCTGCCCAGCACTTCCATCAGTTCGATGTTGCCCTTGAGCAAATCGGTGGAGAGTTTCATCAGGCCTTTATTGAGGGAGATAATGACCGGATAGAGCATCACCGTGGTCAGCAGGATGGCCGCCAGCACCAGGATCAGGGTATGGATCACGTCGCTCCGGATGCTGTCCACAGTGCCGGGATCCACTTCGTACACCCCTTCGAAGTAACCGGTCAGCTTGCCGTTTTTCCCGTGGAGCGGCAGCAGCACCTGCATATACACTTTCTGCGCGATCCAGAACTTGTCGTAATACACCGACTGATCCATCGGGAAAGCATGCTTGTATTGCTTGAGTTTATCTTCGATCGCCTCTTTGTTCGGATCGGTGACTTCGAGGATTCTTTGCCTGGCGGCGTCGTAGAGTTCCACCACCACGAAATGACTTCGGAAAAGCTCCGAGCTTTGCCGTTTCAATTTCATCAATTGCGCCGGGTCGGCCGGGTCGAAATTGGCGGTGAACGGCTGGGATTCCTTGACTGCCAGGTCGAGCACGAAATCGTCCACCTTCTCCATTTCGAGATAGAACACGATTCCGCCGATCAACAGGGACAGGGCTAGCCAGCCAAGCAACAGGCGCTTGAACACGGTTTTGTGAATATTCTGCTGCATGGCGCGCCCCTCTTTCGCTTGAAGCGCTATTCTAGCGTGGAATTCTTATCCGTGCCTCGGCAAAGTCTCCCTTGTCGGCGTCGCTGTGGCAGGCGGTGCAGTTCGCCGGGCTGCCGATTTTCGGCCGTTTCCAGACGTCAGCGCGGACTTCGTCGTGCTTGCGAACAAACCACGGCGTTTCGCTGATGCGCAGTGGCGTCGACTGTGCGGGGGTGGATTGAGAAATTTTGGCGGAACGGCGGTTGCCGGCATGATCCGCGCTGTTGGCGACCAGAAATTCGGTGATTTCTTTCCGGGTGAGCGGGTCGAGACTGGCGTTCTCGCCGAAATGCCGGTCCAGGCCGGACATCATTTTGCGCCACGAGCGTTCCGGCAGCAGGCCGGGATGGTAGAGCGTGTGGCAGCTGCCGCATTCCGACTGCCATTTGGCATTGCTGACCTGAGGCAGGGATTTGCCTTCGCCATGCTCGTGGCCATCGGCCAGCAGCCACCCGGTGGCGGTGACCGAACCGATCAGTACAGCCATCTGAAGTAATTTGCGTGTCATGGCGATCTCCTTATTTGATCGAAAGCAGATAGGTGATGAAATCGCCCTTTTCCTGGGCGCTGCAGGCGCGCTCCAATACATCCGGGCAGTTGCGCGAGAACCATTTCTCGATCTTGGCCGGATCGGTCAGGCGCTGCGGATTGGCGCTCGGCGCCATCGGCTCGATTTGCTTGTGGGCGCGAGTTTGTCCCGGGTTTTTCGGGTTGTCGGTATGGCAGCCGGAACAAGAAACTTTCGTGCCTTTGCTGTGGGTGCGTTCGGCGTGGTAAAGCGCTTCTCCCCGCCGGGCCGAAAATTCCTTGAACGCGGGATTTTCTTTCCGGGCTGCCGCCGCATAATCTTTCAGCACCTCGACCGGCGAGACGGCATATGCGTTCATTCCAGCCAGCGCCAGTACCAGTACCAGCGCGAGGCTATTTGTCATTTTGTTCATCGGATTCTCCTTGTACGATGCGATACTGGAAGCCGCTGACCATGCTTTGGGCCAGCGGGGTTTTTTCCACGGTTTCATGCCAGATCAGCGCGGCGATGTGGATGACGACGAAGCCGATCAGCAGCGAGTAGATAAACTCGTGCGGTTCCTTGAAAATATCCTTGAGCCAGACGCTGTCCCCCAACAGGGAGGCCAGCGGCCCGGTGTTGTGCTCGATGGCCGCGAGCCCCAGGCCGGTTGCGGCCATGACCAGCAGCAGGCCGTAGACGGCAAGGTAGACGGCGCTTGCCAATGGATGGTGACCGAAATGCGAGGCAGCCTTGAGTCTGAAAGTGCGCAATGCGCGCCACCACGCCGACGGGTGCCACATGTCGGTAAAACGGGCATGCTCCGGGCCGACAAGACCCCAGGCAAGACGTGCCGCCAGCCCGACCAGCAGCCCATAGCCGAACAGGATGTGGATTTGCCACAGGGCTTTTTCGCTGGCGCCATGTTCAAACAGGTCGGACACGGTGCCGGTCAGGATCAGGCTGATTATGGCAAGCGCATTCCAGGCGTGGATCAGGCGCAACATGCCGTCATAGACCTTTTGCCGTTCATAACAGATTTGTGGCATGGGAACCTCCATATGGAAACAGTACGGGGAGCACTGTAACAACTGTTTCTTAAGGGAGGCTTAACTTGCAACCATTCAGGTCGGTGCGGTGAAATCTATCCGGAGAATCCGGGCTGGGGGTGTTGCCTTGGGATGCCTGAACGAGGGACGACAGGAGATCGAAATGTTGTTTTTTGGGGTGGCGAGGTCGGCGCGAATAGCGCAGAAGGCTTGTCCGTCGGGAAGACGGCATCCCCTCTCGTTCCTTTACCTGAACGGTTAAAAGGGCGAATTCAAGCCGGATAAGCGACACAATTCAAAAACTTAATTTGCGCTACTCATCTTCCGGGTAGGGGTAGCGAACATGCCCGAAGCGTATCAGGAATACGGCCATGGTCAGCACCAGGATGGATACAGACACCGCCAACATGCGCCAGTCATCCATGGTTTTCATATCCAGAATCAGGTACCGCGCCATCGCCACCATGCCGATATAGAGGGGAAAACGTACCGGCATTTTGCCGGAACTGTAATGCAGCCCTACCATTGCCAATACTTCCAAATAGAGGAAAAGCAGCAATAGATCTGTCAACGTAACATTTGCCGCTCTCGCCATTGATATAATTTCGCTTGCCATTGCAATCACGGTGGCGATGGCAATCACGAGCAGGCCAACGTTCTCCATGAACGAAAGCACCCAGATATTGATATTCCTGATTGAAATTTTCATCATAAAAACGCTCGGCCAGTCCAATTCTCGTTTACCCCGCCTCAGCATAATACAGAAACATTTTTACCGCAGCATTACATCAGTGGAATCGGCATTTTAACAATCGAAAACCCGGCCATGCCGGCTGCGGTCCGGCTACCAGCCCCGATGCAGAATGGCAGGCGATGCCAGGTTACAGCCCGTGCCGGGAGGAAAACGCAGTTGTCATCGGGTTGTCATACAAGTTTGTCAAAGTAGTGTCGTGCGATGGGCACGTCGACCTGTGAGGAGATCAAATATGGCTGCTACTACTTATTCTGACGAAGCGCTGGCTTATTGTTTAGCTCTGGACGCATGCGACCAATGGAAAATGGAGCACGGTTACAAGACCCTGTCGGCGGACGATCTGGTGGCGGTGAAGAAATGGCTCGGTACCTCCAGGGTAAAGATCTCGAAATTTCCGGGGCTGCAGGCGCTGGCCGCCAGAGGAATAGACAAGTTGACCCCCGATGCCATCAGGTAAGTCTGCATGGCGGCAACCTGATGGCGAATTTGCACCTGCTGCGAGGCCGATTGATGGCGCCAGAAGTGCGTCAAACCGTTTCTGAACGGCTGCGCGGGGCTGGAAAACAGCAAAAACGAGGTGCTGGCGACCCGAAAAAGGGAGGAGCCCACCTCGAAGGGCAAAAAAACCGCCGTTCCAGCTATCAGGATGCCTTCGACGCTGAATTGATCGGCGCTTTCTTAGGATGACCCGGGCAAGATGAAAATTCTGATTGCGGAACACAACCCCACCGGTCTTAATCTGTTAATCCAGATGCTGGAACTGGATGGACATGATGTTATACCGGCGCGCACCCACCAGGAAGCCTTGGCGCGTTTTGTCGGATCGCACCCCGACATGGTGCTGCTGGATGTGGGATTGCCCGACGCCGATGGGCACCATTGCGCCGCCGAAATCAAGCGCTTGAGCCCCAAGCGCTTCGTGCCGGTGATCCTCGCCACCTCGATTACCGACCATCTGACCTTGTCGCGCTTTCTGGAAAGTGGTGCCGACGACTTCATCGACCAGCCTTATAGCCACATGGTGCTCAAGGCGAAAATCGCCGGATTCGAGCGCGTACAGCAACTATACCGCCGGCTGGAGAAATTTCGCACGCTCACCGAGCAGGAAATCAACGTCGCCAAGCATATGTTCGATGCCATCACCCAAAGAAGCCCGACAGGAATTCCCAACTTGCATCATTGGACGCTGGCCGCCGGCCATTTCTGCGGCGATCTGCTGGTTTTCGAACGCACCCCGGACGATCATCTGCACATCCTGCTAGGCGATTTCACCGGCCACGGCCTGCCTGCGGCAGTAGGCGCTTTACCCACCTCGGACATATTTTTCGCCATGACCCAAAAAGGTTTGGGTATCGGCGAGATTGCCGGCGAAATCAACCGCAAGCTGCACCATGTCCTGCCCACTGGCCACTTTTGCGCCGCCTGTCTGGTAAGCATCTCACCGCAGGACGACCGCCTGGAAATCTGGAACGGCGGTCTGCCGCCGGTCCTGCTGGTGAACGACCGGCATGAAGTCATCCATAGTCTGCCTTCCGACAAGCTGGCGCTGGGCGTCATCGGAGACGACGGCTTCGACAGCTCGACCCTGGAGCTATCCACGAAGAACGCGCACCACCTCATCCTCTACAGCGACGGCCTGGTCGAAGCGCAAAACGCCGATGGCGAAGCCTTCGGCGACCATGGCCTGGCTGACGTGTTGCGCATAACAACCACGAACAGCTCCATCATACAAAGCATCAAATCGGGCGTGATCACATTTCTTGACGGTCTGGAACCGCACGACGACATTTCCCTGCTCGCGGTTAATTTAGGAACCCCGTTATGAGCGACAACAACCCCGTTACGAGCGACAATGAAATCAGCCCGGCCCATTTAGCCAGCCTGATCGACAATTTCACGCATCTGGCGCACAAGATTCTGGCGGACGAGGAGCTGTTCCACACCTTGGTGAAAAAAAACAGCGACGGCATCCTGGTAGTCAGCCAAGCCGGGCAAATCCAGTATGCCAACCCCGCTGCGGAAAAGCTTTTCATCGCACCGCCCGGCGGCTTGACGGGCAAGCTGTTCGGTTATCCGATCCAGGACGGGGAAAGCACCGAAATCGACGTGCCGCATCCCAACCGGCGCAAAACCATCGCGGAAATGCACGCCACTTCGCTCGACTGGAACGGCGAAGCCGCCTACCTTCTGTCGCTACGCACCGTGGCCGAGCGCCGCAGCCTCAAGGAATCGCTGCACAAGAACACCGACCGGCTGCGCGCCCTGATCAACGCTTCGCCTCTCGCCATCATCGCGGCGGACATGCGCGGCCGCGTCACCTTGTGGAACCCGGCGGCGGCACGCACCTTCGGCTGGAGCGAGGTCGACATGCTCGGCCAGCCGCTGCCGCCCACTTCCGAAAACGCCGGCAAATCGCTCCAGCCCCTGATCGAACAGGCACTTCACGGCGAAGTGCTGTATGGCCACGAACTCACCGGGCAGCGCAACAACAATGGCCACGAACTCGACCTCCAGTTGTGGACGGAACAGTTGCACAACTCACAGGGAATCACCAGCGGCGCCATGATTTTCGCCGTGGACATCACCGAACGCAAACGCACCGAGGCGCGACTGCGCAGCCTTGTCGGGCTCGATTCGCTGACCGGCCTGCCTAACCGCAGCCAGTTCCGCGGGCGCCTGGGGCAAGCCATCGAACGGGTCAAGCATGGGGACCAACATCCCTTTGCGGTGATACATTTCGGTATCGATCGCTTCAAAACCATCAACCAGTCGCTCGGCCACGTGCTAGGGGACGAACTGCTGCTTGAAGTCGCCAAGCGGCTTGCCGGCACCCTCTACGACACTGACCTGGTGGCACGTACCGGCGGCGATGAATTTTCCATTGTGTTGCGCGATTTACGCCTCGTGCGCGATGGTGCGCACATTGCCCAAAAACTGCTCGATGCCGTGGCCGAAGCGATTCCGCTGGACGGCGGAGAGACGTTCATCACCGCCAGTATCGGCATCGCCATCTATCCCCACGACGGCGCGGACGCGGACAGTCTTCTGCGTCACGCTGACATCGCCATGGCGCGCGCCAAGGAACGGGGCGGCAACCTCAGCCTGTTCTACACCGAAGATTTCGATGCGCGCGCACGCGAGCAACTCGCCATGGAAAGCAACTTGCATGCGGCGCTCGAACGCAACGAATTCCTGCTTTACTATCAGCCCCAAGTGGAGCCGAGAAGCGGCCGCATCGTCGGCGTGGAAGCATTGTTGCGCTGGGTACATCCTGAAATGGGCCTGATCTCTCCTGCACGTTTCATCCCGGTAGCGGAAAAGACCGGCATGATCGTGCCGATCGGCGAATGGGTGTTGCGTGCCGCCTGCGCCCAGGCGCAAGCGTGGACCCGGGCTGGGCTACCTCCGGTAAGGATCGCGGTCAACCTGTCCGCCCGCCAGCTTAATCATCCCCAACTGGTTCCCAGCGTCGCCGACGCCCTGCGCAAAAGCGGTCTTGACCCGGCAAGGCTGGAACTGGAATTAACCGAGTCGATGCTGCTCGACAACGCCGAGGAAGTCATCGCCGTTCTGTACGCCCTGAAAAAAATGGGAACCCGGCTGTCCATCGACGATTTCGGCACCGGCTATTCGGCGCTCAGCTATCTTGCCCGGCTGCCGCTGGATACCCTGAAAATCGACCAGTCGTTTATTCACGGCATCGGCCAGAATCAAACCAGCGGCGCCATCGTCACGGCGATCATCGCGCTCGCCGACAGCCTGGGCTTGACCACCATTGCCGAAGGCGTGGAAAAACAGGAACAGGCTGAATTCTTGATGGCGCATCGCTGCGCCGAAATTCAAGGTTACTATTTCAGCAAGCCGCTCCCGGCGGACGAATGCGCCATTCTGCTGGAAACAGGCGCAATACCCAGAACATCCACGCCGCACGAACCGGTCTTGCCGGCGGTATGGCGGCTGCGACGGCCGGCTGAAATGTTCCCTGGATAGGCGAATTAGCCGGGAAAGTCCCTGACCAGGTCACGAATCATCCCCTCCTCGTCGGCGGCGATAATCAAAACCGGCCTGGAATCCTGCGTGTTCAGGATCACGTCGTGGTCGAGATTGGCGTGGTGGTTCAGCTTGAAGCCGAGAAATTTCAGCGGCTCGCAGATCATAAAACGGATTAGCGACGCATGCTCGCCGATGCCGCCGCTAAACACCAGGGCATCGATGCCGCCGGCCTTGGCGGCAAAAGCGCCGATGGCGGCGCGCACCTGGCGGCAAAAGTACTCCACGGCAAAATTGGCGGACGGGGTGCGGCTTTCCAGCAAGTCGGACATTTCGCTGCCCTCTCCGTTTGAGAGCGCGATCAGCCCCATGCGGTGATAGACCAGGTCAGCCAGCTCAGCGGCATCGTAGCGTTTAGCCAGTTCCAGCATTATCCCCGGATCGAGGTCGCCACCGCGCGTGCCCATCGGAATACCGCCGGCCGGCGTATAACCCATGGTGGTATCCACCGATTTGAGGTTTTCCAACAGGCACAGGCTCGCGCCGGCGCCGAGGTGTGCAACGACCACGCGGCCGCACGCGGCATCGCCGAGGATGCCCGGCAGGGTGCGCGCCACATGGGCATAGTTGAGGCCATGAAAACCATAGCGCCGCAACCCCAGTTCATTGGGTATCGGCAGCCGCCACGCCAGTTCCGGCAAGGTGGCATGAAAAGCCGTATCGAAGCATGCCACTTGCGGCACGTTGAAGCGCTCGCGGCACAAGTCCACGCCAAGCAGGTTGCCCGGCATGTGCAGCGGCGCCAAATGGGTGATGGTTTCCAGGCGCAACCGTTCGGCTTCGTCCACCAACCGCGCCGCATCGTCGATGTCGCCGCCGTGGACGAAGCGATGGCCGACCACATCCGGCACGGTGCCGTCCAAATCCCTTATCAGGGCATCGAACGCCTCGCCGTGGTCGTGCGGAAAACCATGGCCGATGTGCTCATAGCGGTGATTGCTGCGCGTGCCGTCGGCGCGGAACAGGCTGGCCTTCAGGGAAGACGAGCCGCTGTTGATGGTCAGGATGGTTGAGGCCATATTGCCGGCAATCCGGTTACGCTATGTTCACAGGCTATCACCGACCGGAACCGGGCGCACCTTCCAGATTTGCTCGCAATACTCCCGGATGGCGCGATCCGAGGAGAAATATCCGATGCGCGCCACGTTCAGGATAGCCATGCGGTTCCACTGCTGAGTGTCGCGGAAGCTGACGCCGACTTTCTCCTGGGCATCGAGATAAGAGCGATAATCCGCGCAGCACAGGAAAGGATCGTAATAACGCAAGTTGTCCGTCAGCGGTTTGAAAAGCTGGCGGTCGCCGTGGGAAAACACACCGGAATCGATCAGGTCGAGGGCAGCGCGCAGTTCCGCGTCGGACTCGATGATCTGTTGGGGGTGATAGCCGTTCGACTGGACATGGACGACCTGTTCGACGTCCAGACCGAACAGGAAGAAATTATCATGCCCCACGGCATCGCGTATCTCGACGTTGGCGCCATCCAGCGTGCCGATGGTCAGCGAGCCGTTCATGGAAAACTTCATGTTGCCGGTGCCGGAAGCTTCCTTGCCGGCGGTGGAAATCTGCTCCGACAGATCGGCAGCCGGGTAAATCCACCGGCTTGTTTTGACGCTCAGATCGGGAACGAAAACCACTTTTATGAGGTCGTTGACCTGCGCGTCGCGGTTGATGGTGTCGGCAACGGAATTAATCAGCTTGATGATCAGCTTCGCCATGTGGTAACCGGGCGCCGCCTTGCCGCCGAAAATAAAGGTGCGCGGCGTGATTTCCAGATTGGGCTGGTGCTTGAGCCGGTTATAGAGGCTGACGATATGCAGCACGTTAAGATGCTGGCGCTTGTATTCGTGGATGCGCTTGACCTGGACATCGAACAGCGAGCCGGGATCGACGCCGACACCGACGACGCGCTGGAGATAGTTGGACAGGTCTTGTTTCGCGCCGCGCTTGACGTCCTGCCAGCGCTCGCGGAATCCGCCGTCGTCGGCATAGGGTTCCAGTTGGCGCAATTCGTCCAGATTGCGCAACCAATCGCCGTCGACCGTTTCCTCGATCAGCGCGGTGAGCCGGCGGTTGGCCAGCGCGATGAAGCGGCGCGGCGTGATGCCGTTGGTCTTGTTGTTGAATTTTTCCGGCCACATCTCGTGAAAGTCCCGCAACACGGTATTTTTCAGCAGCTCGCTGTGCATCGACGCCACGCCGTTGATGGCGAAACTGCCGACGCAGGCGAGATTCGCCATGCGCACCCGTTTGCCGTTGGATTCATCGATCAGCGACATGCGCGCGATGCGCTGCTCGTCGCCGAGAAAACGGATGCGCACATCGTCGAGAAACAGCTTGTTGATTTCGTGGATCAGTTCGAGGTGACGTGGCAAAATGCTCTGGAACAGTTCCAGCGACCAGGTTTCCAGCGCTTCCGGCAGCAGGGTGTGGTTGGTATAGGCGAACGTGCGGCGGGTAATCTCCCAGGCCTGGTCCCACGGCATCCGATGCGCGTCCACCAGCAGGCGCATCAGTTCGGTTACGGCGATGGCCGGATGGGTATCATTGAGTTGGGCGACGAATTTTTCCGGGAAACGGTCGAGACTTTGCACGTCGCGCAGCGCGATGCGAATCATGTCCTGCAACGAGCAGGAGACGAAAAAATACTGCTGCTTGAGGCGCAGTTCCTTGCCCGCCTGCGGTTCGTCGTTGGGGTAAAGCACCTTGGAGAGATTTTCCGCCACCTCCATGTCGTTGACCGCGCCATGGTAGTCGCCCATGTTGAACGCTTTTAAATCGAACGATTCGCGCGCTTCGGCTTTCCACAGGCGCAGCAGGTTCACGTTATTGACCCCATAGCCGAGAATGGGCGTGTCGAATGCCTGGCCGTATACGGTGCTTTCCGGCATCCACTTGACGCGCTGGCAGTCCTGCTCGTCGATGTAATGTTCGGTGTGCCCGCCCAGGTTGACCGGGTAGCGCAGGGTGGGGCGCGGCAATTCCCACGGGTTGCCGTTACGCAGCCAGGCGTCGGTCACTTCGACTTGCCAGCCGTCCTTGATGACCTGATCGAAGATGCCGAATTCGTAGCGAATGCCGTAACCGATGGCGGGAATTTCCAGCGTCGCCAGCGAGTCGAGGTAACACGCAGCCAGTCTGCCCAGGCCGCCGTTGCCCAGTCCCGGCTCATTCTCCTGTTCCAGAATGTCGTCCAGTTCCAGCCCGAGTTCCTTCATGGCCTGTTCGACGTTGTCGCGCAGCCCCAAATTGAGGATGTTGTTGCCGAGATGCGGTCCCAGCAGAAATTCGGCGGACAGGTAACACACGGTCTTGGCGCCGCTGCGCTTGTAATTCTGCCCGGACGTGATGAAACGCTCGAGCAGCCGGTCGCGGATGGTGTAAGCGAGCACCCGGTAATGATCCTGGGGCGTCGCCTTGGCGAAAGACTGACCGGTGATGTAGAACAGATTATCGGTGAAAGCCCGTTGCAGGGCTTCCACGGAACGTCCGGTGCGGGTGTGCTCGTGATTCGTTTCGGGGGCGAATTGCCCTATATTCAAAAAATCGTTCATTCGGAATCCTTTTTGGGGGTTGCAAGTCGGGAGATATTTTCACTCTCGGATTTCAACTCAATACGGCCAGGTCCAGCCATCCGCTTCCGGCAAATCGACGCCATGCTCGTAGGCATAATTGCGGCATTCGATTTGCCGGTTAAGCATCTTTTCCTTCACGTGAGCGCCGGCGACATGCAAGGCAGGGATACGGTCGATCACGTCGATCACCAGGCTGAAGCGGTCGATCTCGTTCTGGATGGCGAGCTCCAGCGGCGTGTTGATACTGCCTTTTTCCTTGTAGCCGCGCACGTGGAAATTTTTGTGATTGTTGCGGCGGTAGGCGAGGCGGTGGATCAGCCAGGGATAGCCGTGGAAGTTGAACATGACCGGCTTGTCCAGCGTGAACAGGCTGTCGAAGTCCTTGTCGGACAGGCCGTGCGGGTGCTCGCTGGAAGGCGTCAGCTTGTACAGGTCGACGACGTTGATGAAGCGAATCTTGAGCTGCGGGAAATTCTCGCGCAGCAGCACCACCGCCGCCAGCGCTTCCTTGGTGGGAATGTCGCCGGCGCTGGCCATCACCACATCCGGCTCGAAACCCTCGTCGTTGCTGGCCCAGTCCCAGATGCCGATGCCCTTGGCGCAATGCTTGTCCGCTGCGTCCATATCGAGATACTGCAAGTGCTTTTGCTTGTCGCAGACGATGACGTTGATGTAGTCGGTACTGGTGAGGCAATGCCCGGCCACCGACAGCAGACAGTTCACATCGGGCGGCAGGTAGATGCGGGTGACGTCCGGGCTCTTGTTCACCACCACGTCGAGGAAGCCGGGGTCCTGATGGGTGAAGCCGTTGTGATCCTGCCGCCACACGGTGGAGGTGATCAGCAGATTCAGCGATGACACCGGCGCGCGCCATGGCACTTCCTTGGACATGGCGAGCCACTTGGCGTGCTGGTTGAACATCGAGTCGATGACGTGGACGAAGGCTTCGTAAGTGGAGAAAAAGCCGTGGCGGCCGGTGAGCAGATAGCCTTCCAGCCAGCCTTCCAGGGTGTGCTCGGAGAGCATCTCCATGACGCGGCCATCCGGCGAAAGTTCGCCGCCATCGGCGTCTTCCGGCAGGAGGTCCGCGAGCCAGGTCTTCTTGCTGACCTCGTAGACGTTGTCGAGCTTGTTGGAGCTGTTTTCATCGGGGCCGAAGACGCGGAAATTGCTCATATTGTCGCGCATGATGTCGCGCAAAAACTTGCCCAGCGGACGGGTGTTCTCGGCGGTGGTCGTGCCCGGCCTGGTCACGGCAATCGCATAGTCCTGGCAGTTCGGCATATGCAGCGCTTTACGCAGCAGTCCGCCATTGGCGTGAAGATTCGAGCTCATGCGGCGCATGCCTTTGGGGGCGAGCGCTTTCAGTTCCGGCAACAGCCTGCCGGTTTCGTCGAACAACTCTTCCGGCTGGTAGCTGCGCAGCCATTCTTCCAGTTGCTTGAGGTGCGCCGGGTTGTCGCGCACGTTGCCGATGGGTACCTGGTGCGCACGCCAGAAGCCTTCCACTTTCTTGCCGTCCACTTCCTTCGGCCCGGTCCAACCTTTGGGCGAGCGCAGCACGATCATCGGCCAGCGCGGGCGCGTCGGCGTGCCGCTGGCACGTGCTTCGATCTGGACGCGGTGGATTTCCGTCAAACAGAGCTCCATCGTCGACGCCATCGCCTGGTGCATGGTGGCCGGATCGCTACCCTCGACGAAATACGGCGTCCAGCCGTAGCCCTTGAACAGGTTTTCCAGTTCCTCGTGGGAAATGCGCGACAGGATGGTGGGGTTGTTGATCTTGTAGCCGTTGAGATGCAGGATCGGCAGCACTGCGCCGTCGCGGATCGGGTTGAGGAATTTGTTTGAATGCCATGAAGTCGCCAGCGGCGCGGTTTCTGCCTCGCCATCGCCGACCATCACTGCGACGACCAGATCGGGGTTGTCGTAAGCCGCACCGAAGGCGTGGGAAATGCTGTAACCGAGTTCGCCGCCCTCGTGAATCGATCCCGGCGTCTCGGGCGTGCAGTGGCTGCCGATACCGCCGGGGAAAGAAAACTCCTTGAAGAACTGGCGCATACCCTCTTCATTTTCACCTTTGTTTGGATACACCTCACTGTAAGTGCCTTCCAGATAAACCGGGCCGAGAATGCCGGGGGCGCCGTGGCCGGGGCCGGCGAGAAAAATCGCGTCTTGGTCGTACTTGTTGATCAGGCGGTTGAGGTGGACGTAGGCGAAGGCCAATCCCGGACTCGCCCCCCAGTGTCCCAGCAAACGGCTCTTGACGTGCTCGGGCTTCAAGGGCTCCTTGAGCAGCGGGTTGTCGCGCAGGTAGATCATGCCGGCAGCCAGGTAGTTGCAGGCGCGCCAGTAGGCGTCGAGGCGGCGCAATTGCTCGGGGGTCAAGGTGGGCTGAGGGGCGTTCATGTCCATGGCGTCGATTCCTTATTGGCTAGAATTTGGTCTGGAAGAATGGTAGCCGCCAATAATGACACGTATGTGACAGACCGCTGCCATGATGACAACGCAAGAAGACGGCATCGCCGCAATTGCCGCAGGTTCATAAAAATGTCATCTGTTTCTGCTAGGTTGATGCCAGCTAACCTTTTAGTGATTAAATCCTCCAAGGAAAACCCATGGCGAGCGTAAACTTGACCCTCCCTACCCCGCTGGGTGGCCATACCGAGCAACTGCGCACACTCTACAATATTATGGAACTGCAGCGCCTGACGCCGCTGTTCCAGCCGATCGTCGACCTGAAAAACAGTCGCATCGTCGGCTACGAAGGGCTAATACGCGGACCGTCCGATAGCCCGCTGCATTCTCCGCACAAGCTGCTGAAACTGGCGCGCCAATCCGGTATGGCGTATGACATCGAGAAGCTATGCTGCAAGGTGGTGGTGGAGCAATTCGCCCAGCTCAAGTTGCCCGGTTTTCTGTTCGTCAATTTCAGCCCGGACGTGCTGGTGCTGCACAATTTCCGCGAAAACGGCGGTCTCGACGCCATCCTTCAGGCCGCCCTGGAACCCAGCCGGGTGGTGATCGAGTTGAGCGAAAACGAGCCGGCCTTCGAATACAACCTGGACATGCTGCTGGATGCCGCCGCCCATTACCAGTCGCTGGGCTACAAGATCGCCCTCGGCGATCTGGGCGAAGGTATCTCCACCAGCCTGCGTCGCTGGGCGGAGCTACGCCCGGCGTTCGTCAAGATCGACCGGCATTTCATCCAGAACATCGACAAGGACGCCGTCAAGACGCAATTCGTCAAATCGTTCCACGAAATCGCCGCCGATGCCGGCTGTCAGGTGATCGCCGAGGGCATCGAAACCCACGCGGAACTGATGCTGGTGCGTGAGCTCGGCGTGCATTTCGGCCAGGGCTACCACATTGCGCGCCCTGACGAATCTCCTTCACTGGTGGCCTCCGCCGAGGTGGTCAAAAGCCTGCGCGAACACGCGGCCTTCAGGAATGCCGGCGACACCGGCCAAGTCGGCCTGATCGAGCAGAAACTGCTGATCAAGGCGCCCAGCGTTTGTCCGGACACACCCAACGAGGTGGTATTCGACATGTTCGAGGGAGATGAGCAACTGCATGCCGTGGTGGTGGTCAAGGAACAGGTGCCGGTCGGCCTGATCAACCGCCACAACCTGATCGACCGCTTTGCCCGCCCTTTCCGCCATGAGTTGTACGGCAAGAAACCATGCCTGAAATTCATGGACGAGGAACCGCTGATCGTCGACAAGAACATCTCGATCCAGGAACTGAGCCACCTCATCGCCGCCGGCGACCGCCGTCACTTGGCGAACGGCTTCATCATCACCGACGAAGGGCGCTATCTCGGCATCGGCACCGGCCACGACCTGATCCGCGAAATCACCGAAATGCAGATCCGTGCCGCCCGCTACGCCAACCCGCTCACCCAGTTGCCGGGCAACGCGCCGATCAACGAGCACATCGACATGCTGCTCAACACTCGCGCCTCTTTCTGCGCCTGCTACTGCGATCTTGACCATTTCAAGCCGTTCAACGACGTCTATGGCTTCAGCCAGGGTGACGCCATCATCCAGGTCACCGGCAGAATCCTCGCCGAATGCTGCGACTCCGAGCAGGATTTTCTCGGCCACATCGGGGGCGACGACTTCTTCATCCTGTTCGGCAGCCCTGACTGGGAAAACCGCTGCCGCCTGATTCTGGAAAAATTCGGCGAAGCGGTGGTCCGCTTCTTCAGCGTCGAAGACCGCGAGCGCGGTGGCTACATTTCCGAGAACCGGCGCGGCGAAAAGGAATTCCACCCGCTGACCACGCTCTCCATCGGCGCACTCAAGGTCGAACCCGGAATGTTCAATTCCTACATGGAAATCTCGACGGTGTCGGCGGAAGCCAAGAAGATGGCCAAAAAAATTTCCGGCAACAGCCTGTATATAAACAGCCGCGAATATCCTGCCATGACTGCGCCCCGCTCGCTTTCCACCGAATGGCAGATGGCGCCGCTCAAGAACATCGCCAGCGGTGCGGGGGATGCGTCACAACCGCGTTCGCTCGCACCTTGCTGAGTTCTATAATCACGGAAGACCCGCTATATGCCCCAGATCTGATGATTCGTATGCTGCTTATCGGTTACAGCTCCGGCATTCGCTCGGAACGCCGTCTGTGTGAAGAAGTGCATCCGAATCTGGCGTGCCGCAATGGCGAATTTTTTTGACGATAGTATAAATTATCTACCAGGCTTGAAAAGTTAGGCGCTGCGCCCGAAATAAATCTACCACTCTTTAACTCAGGAGGTGTTTGACATGCCAGAAAAAACAAAGCCCCAGATCAAGTCCGGCCGTGCCACGAAAGAAAAAACTGCCGATATAACTCCCGCCCCGGTTAAAGAGCCCAGGACAAGGGCTAATGCGAAGGTTGCACCGATCGTTCCGTCGGACGAGTCGCCAAAGGCAGAAAAGCACAAAAAACAGAAAATAGTGCAGGATCGTTTCGCCATGCCGCAAGATGACTATGCCCACATTGGAGCATTGAAGGAGCGGTGCCTCAAGGCGGGGGTCAGCGTTAAAAAAAGCGAAGTACTGCGCGCTGCTTTGATCAATCTTTCCAAACTGTCGGACAAGGCTTTGGTCGATGCAATTAACAAGTTGGAGGTTATTAAATCCGGTCGGCCAGGTAAAACATGAGGCGGATTCAAGACCGATGCCCGCATCAAGGCGGCGCTGCGCCGCCTTGCCCGCCACCTGTCGTGCCGGATTAATAAAATTGTAACCTGGTTGTCATCCTGCAGTAGCAATCCGGCCTTATCGTTGCTCCATCGTCAAATGAAAAGGGAGGCAGCGATGCAATTACAACAGCCAGCCAGCAGACTCTCCGGCCAGCCATCGGCGGCACTTTATCTGTCCTATGCGCAATCCGAGGATGACGTGAAGGAAGCGCAACGCCTGCGCTACCGCGTATTTGCCGAGGAAATGGGCGCACGCCTGCCGAATCAGGAGGAAGGGTTGGACCGGGATATTTTCGACCCCTTTTGCGAACACCTGCTGGTGCGCAACGGCAATACCGGTGAAGTGGTCGGTACTTATCGCATTCTTCCGCCCGACCAGGCAAAAAGGATCGGCGGACTTTACTCGCAAGGCGAATTCGACCTTACCCGCCTGTTGCATCTTGCCGGCAGCATGGCAGAAGTGGGGCGTTCCTGTGTTCATCCCGATTATCGCAGCGGCGGGGCGATTTCCATGTTGTGGTCTGGCCTGGCCAAATACATGCTCACCCACGGCTACGAATACCTGATCGGTTGCGCCAGCATCAGCATGGCTGATGGCGGGCACGCTGCCGCCAGTCTCTATAACCAGCTCAAGGTCGACAACATGAGCCCGATCGAGTGGCGCGTCTTTCCGCGTTGCCCCCTGCCCCTGGACAAGCTCGACGGCACTTTTGCCGCGCCGGCGCTCCTTCCCCCCTTGCTCAAGGGATATCTGCGCGCCGGCGCCTATATTTGCGGCGACCCTTCGTGGGATCCTGATTTCAATACGGCGGATTTTCTGGTGTTGCTGCCCATGGTCAAGATCAACAAGCGCTATGCGCGGCATTTTCTCGGGGAAGAGGTCTGAAATGGAAGAGTTGAGCGCATTCGCCTTTGGGCTGGCCACCTCGATGGCAGCCTGCCTGTTTATGGCTTTCCTGATGGGCCTGTTCAAGGCCGAAGTGCGGCCGTTGTGCCTGCGGAGGCTTTCTGGCAGTGGCCGAAAATAGGCCCGCGACCGGCCATACCGTGTGTGGCTTCAGTCACACTCGCCAAACTGTCACTTACGAGAAGAGACAGCGTATTTTCAATATCCTGCTAGAGCCAAAATTCGGCAATTCCGGTGTTTTTTTCGGCAGGAATCTTGTCCGATGGCGATGTGTTCAGCATGACCCATGTTTGGTAAGCAGAAGAACAAAGGGATATCCGCCCGTTTTTCGACCGGCTTCCATCAGAACAACGCTTCTTTGGAAATCCCCTTCTGTGAGAGGGAGCGGCGCAGGGATTGCAGCGCTTCAAGCTGAATCTGGCGCACCCGCTCCCGGGTGATATCGAGGGTGTTGGC
>DATKUY010000032.1:0-12829 GCA_035530375.1 Sulfuricella sp.
CGGCGGTAAACCTCGCCGTGATAAACCAGCAGCTTTCTTTCTTCCAGGCGCGAACCGACAATGAAATAAGCCGTTATCATTGCACTGGACAACAGCATCGCTGCATTCATGTCGCGCGTCCAGATCAGCACCAGCCCGAAAAAATACCATGGGTGCCGGACAAATCGATGGAACGGCGAAAGCCGGAAACGCTCCTGGTCTTCGGCCTTCCGCATCTGCAACCGCCACTGGCTGAAGCCCAGAAATTCCTGCGTATCGTAATATTTCAGCGAATACCAGAAGCCGGCCAGCGAAGCCAGTGCCAAGCCGTTTGCCAGCCACGCACTCATGCCCTGCCAGCGCCACAACATCGGGCCGGGGCTGCTATACATCAGCCAGAGTATCGGCAACAACAACAGCGCCGCCAGTAGATTGAAACTCAGCCGGTAAAGCGGCATCCAACCAGGAAAGGCGCGAGCGACCCGGCGCTTCACCGCCAGCGAAGCCAGCAGGGAGTGCAGGGCGAAATAGGCTAGCCACAAACCCAGTAACAGCGCCATTTCCAGCCAGACCGGTTGCGTCATGTCGCGCTGGCGGCACGCTCCAGCGCCAGCCACAGACAGGCGCCCTTGCTGGCCTTGTCGACCTCGCCAAGATAAGCATGGTGAGCTTCCAGTTCATCCGGCGCGGCAGGCTGCACGACCAGATCGTCCGGCACATAGCCCGCAGCATCGCCTCCCCCAATCCCGCCTTCGATTGTCTCTTCGATAATCAGGCTGTCCTGACCGCGCGTCATGGCAAGGTAAACCTCGGCGAGCAGTTCCGTATCCACCAGCGCGCCGTGCAAAGTGCGGTTGGTGTTATCAATCTGATAGCGGCGGCATAGCGCATCGAGATTGTTTTTTTGCCCGGGATGCAGGTCCTTGGCCATTTTCAGGGTATCGGTCACGACCGGACATTGCGCCTCGATCATCTCCATCCCGAGCAATTTCAACTCGCTGTTGATGAAACCGATATCGAAAGGCGCATTATGAATGACCAGTTCCGCGCCGCTGACGAATTCCATGAAATCCTTGACGATATCGCGGAAAAGGGGCTTGTCCTGCAAAAATTCCAGACTGATGCCGTGCACCTGTTGCGCGCCAGAATCGATCTCGCGCTGCGGATTGACGTACTGGTGAAAATGATTTTTTGTCAGACGCCGGTTGACCATTTCAACCGCCGCGATTTCAATGATGCGGTGGCCTTGCCGGGGGTCCAGGCCGGTAGTTTCGGTATCCAGAATAATTTTTCGCATTTACGCTAACTCCTCGACGCCACGGTTAGCCAATTGATCGGCCCGTTCGTTGCCATCATGCCCGGCATGACCCTTGATCCACAGCCACTCGACCTCGTGCACTGCCGCCAGTTCATCCAGCCGCCGCCACAGGTCTTCGTTCTTCACCGGTTTCTTGTCGGCGGTGCGCCAGCCGCGCAGCTTCCACGAGTGTATCCACTCACTGATGCCTTTCTGCACATACTTCGAATCGGTGTGCAGGCGGATGATGCAGGGACGCGTCAACGACTCCAGCGCGCGGATCACGGCGGTCAGCTCCATGCGGTTATTGGTGGTGAGCTTCTCGCCGCCGCTGATTTCCTTTTCGTGGCCGGAATAGCGCAGCAGAGCGCCCCATCCGCCGACACCGGGGTTACCCTTGCAGGCGCCATCGGTGAATATCTCGACGATGTTGCGCCGCGTTTCAGAAATAGTCATGTACTCGCCTCTTCGGTGCGGCTCACTGCTCACCGTTTACCTTGTTGATCATCTTCTGCGGCACCGGGGCCAAGGCCTTTTTCGCTGCCAGACTTTTGTTCCATTGCGGCATGATCAGGTGCATGCCGGCGACCCTTTTCCTTGCTTGCAGGAAATACACGCCGCCCGCCAGCGCCCACCAACGATCGCCCGCCGGTTCCATGAAGCTGCACCGGCGCAGCCATTTCGCGCTGCGCAGCGGCGGAACATAACAGCACATTTTCCCTGCCACCACTTCAAAACCCAGCAACGCCAGCCAATCCTTGATGCGCAGCAGGGAAATGAAATTCCCGCGCCACGGGTAATCCTGCCTGCATCCGGGCAGAAGCCGCGGCAGTCCCCACAGGCTGAAGGGATTGAAACCGCCGATGATCACCTGGCCCTCCGGCATCAGCACCCGTTCCGCCTCGCGCAGTATCTGGTGGGGTTGGTCGCTGAATTCCAGCACATGGGGCAACAGCAGCAGATCGATGCTCTGGCTGGCAAGAGGCAGGCTGCCCGGTTCGGCGAGCAATTGCACCCCGGCCCCTCCGCTTACCGGAAGTCTTTGCGCGGCGGCAAAGCGCATCTGCATGCGGCTGGTACGCAGCAAGTCGGACTGGGCGAAGCCGATTTGCAGCGCGTTGAAGCCGAAAATATCCGCCACCACCTGGTCGAAATAGGCTTGTTCGTGTTCGATCAGGTAGCGCCCGAGCGGAGTTTTAAACCACTCATCCATTGACATCATGCGGGGTTAATTCGAACATATCATCATGAAAATCATTCCCGTCCCAGCTTTCGAGGACAACTACATCTGGCTGATTTGCGAAGGCCGCCATGCCGCAGCAGTGGATCCTGGCGATGCCGAACCGGTATTGGACTACATCGGCCACCACGGGCTGCGTCTTGTCGCCATCCTGAACACCCATCATCATGGCGACCATACCGGCGGCAACGAAGATTTGCTGAAGCACGCCGCAGTACCGGTCTATGGCCCGCGACATGAAAACATTCCCGGACTCACCCATCCGGTCGGCACTGGTGACACTGTGCAATTGCCGGAACTGTCCACGGATTTTTCCGTGCTCGACGTACCCGGTCATACCTCAGGGCATATTGCTTATTATGGCGCAAATTCCCTGTTTTGTGGCGACACTCTGTTCGCCTGCGGCTGCGGCAAGCTGTTCGAGGGCACGCCGGCTCAGATGGCCGCCTCGTTGCAGAAACTTGCGGCATTACCCGATGAAACAAAAGTTTATTGCGCCCACGAATACACCCTGACCAACATCGCCTTCGCCAAAACCGTCGAACCCGCCAATGTCGCGCTGCTACAGCGAGAAGTCCGTGACCACCAGGCACGGGAGCAGGGACGCCCCACCCTGCCGTCCACCATCGCCCTGGAAAAAGCCACCAATCCCTTTCTGCGCTGCGACCTGCCGGCCGTGATCGAAGCCGCCAGCCGCTATGCCGGCCATGCGCTGAACGACCCCGTCAGCGTGTTTGCCGCACTCCGGAAATGGAAAAAATAACGTCCGGCACTGTGTGCCAGTCAGGATAATCCGACCAGTTTCTCCGAATAAACTCCTTGACGTGTAAAGGGATTATTGGCTACCATCTGTCAAATTTTCTGAAGCCAATCAAATAATAAGACGAATGCGATTCACCCCATCCCTGATCCTGGCACTGACAATCCTTTTTGCACTGCATCTGCCTGCAGCAATTGCAGATGATGCCTCACCCCCCCCACCCCCGATCAAACAGGCACTGGCCGAACCGGCTTTACTGGCGCCGGCGTTAAATGAAACGGACGCCCCCGAACACCCGACTCAGCAAAAGATCGCAGATACACCAGGTACAGCAGATACGCCAGATACCCCTGGTACAGCAAGTACAGCGGATACGCCGCTGCTGCTCCAGCCCAGCCCAGCGATTTCAGAAGCGGCGGCAAAAAAACCCCTTAACGCCGTCTCGCTGGAAGAACCCGCCGATTTATGGGCTCGCATCCGCGAAGGCTTCGCCCTGCAAGAACTGGATTCGCCGCTGGTGGAGTCTCACGTCAACTGGTACGTCAATCGGCCGGACTACGTGAAGCGCATGGTCGAGCGCAGCCAGCTTTATCTCTACCATATTGTCGAGGAAGTAGAGAAACGCGGCATGCCGACCGAAATCGCCCTGCTGCCGATGATAGAAAGCGCTTTCAACCCCAAGGCCTATTCCCGCAGCCATGCAGCCGGCATCTGGCAGTTCATGCCGACTACCGGTAAAAATTTCGGCCTGAAACAAAACTGGTGGTATGACGGCAGGCGTGATGTCACCGCGGCGACCGATGCCGCGCTGGATTACCTGCAAAAACTCCATGACATGTTCGGCAGCTGGGAACTAGCGCTCGCCGCCTACAATTGGGGAGAGGGCTCGGTGCAGCGCGCCATCGCGAGGAACCAGAAGCTGGGGCTGCCCACTGACTATCTCAGCCTGAAGATGCCTGCGGAAACCCGTAATTACCTGCCCAAGCTGATGGCGGTCAAGCGAATCATTATAGATCCGGCGGCCAATGGCCTCAACCTTGCTTCCATTCCGAACCGTCCCTACTTCATCGGCGTCGCTATCCCCCAGCACATCGACGTGGCCGTCGCTGCGCGCCTGGCGGAAATGCCGCTAAGTGAATTCATCTCGCTCAACCCCGCCTACAACCGCCCGGTGATCAACGCCAAGGGCACGCGCACCCTGTTACTGCCGGTAGACAAAGCCGACACCTTCACCAACAACCTGGAAAACTACGACAAGCCGCTGGTTTCCTGGAAATCCTACACTCCGGCACGCGGCGAGAAACTCGCGAGCGTTGCACATCGCTTCAGCATCAGTGTCGCCCGGCTGAAAGAGGTCAACAGCCTCACCAAACGCGGCAAGCTGTCCTCCGGCCAGATGCTGCTGGTGCCGCTGAAACATAACGAATCTGCCGCCCCGGCCATCGACGATGATCAGCGTGCGATCAAGGACGATGAACCAGCCCGGAGCACTACAACCCGTCTCGTTCACGCGGTGAGGAAAGGCGACACTTTAGCCAGCATCGCCAGGCATTACCGGATTTCCTCTGCCCAGATCAAAAATCTGAACCATCTCAAATCCAACCGTCTGAGCAATGGCCAGAAACTGGTGATCCGCCAGGAAACTGCGGCCCACAAGCATGTTGCCGTGGCTGCCAAAGCGAAGAACACCAAGCTGGCAAGCGAGAGCGGTAAGCGCCGTCGGCACTACTACACGATACGCCGCGGCGACACCGTTGCCAGCATCGCCAAGCGCTTCAAAGTTGCCATCAACGACATTCAGCGCTGGAACAACCTATCCGCCAGGCGCGGCCTGACACCCGGACACAGGGTTTCCCTGATGTTGCCGGCCAACAGCTAAGACTTTCTCCCTGCCGGCAATATCCGGGCAAGCCATACTCAAACTGCCTGAGCGACCGGCTGGCGCCGAAAATTACGGCGTCATGACGCAAGAACCCGGCTGAAGTTACAATCGCTTTCCTTCATGCCATCTTGCCCGCCATGGCCCGAGCACACCGCATCTTCAACAGCCGCTTCAGCAGTTTCTTCGTTCGGATCGCAGCTCGAACTACGGCACCAGCGCCAGCATTTTCAAACACGTATTACTGCGCGAAGGAATCCGAAGGCCGGTCGCGCGCTGAATTTGGGAGTTCAGGTATTATTCACCGGAATACAAGTGGCAGCTCACGCGATGCGACTCGCCAATGCCGATCACCGGCGGATAGCTTAGACGGCAGGCCGACATCGCCTGCGGACAACGCGGATGGAAATGACAGCCCTGCGGGGGATTGGCCGGCGAGGGCAAATCCCCGGCCAGGCGGATCAGCTCGCGTCCGGAGCCTTCTATCACCGGCACGGCAGACAGCAGCGCGCGGGTATAAGGGTGCCGAGGCGAGTGCATCACCTCCTCGACCTTGCCGCGCTCGACGATCCTCCCCAGATACATCACCGCCACCTCGTGGGCGAAATACTCGACCACCGCCAGATTGTGGGTGATGAACAGATAGGCAAGCCCCAGATCGTCCTGCAATCCCTTGAGCAGGTTGAGTATCTGCGCCTGTACCGAAACATCGAGCGCGCTGGTGGGCTCGTCGCACACGATCAGCCGGGGCTTCACCGCGAGAGCACGGGCAATGGCAATGCGCTGGCGCTGCCCGCCGGAAAACTCGTGAGGGTAGCGATGTTTACTCTCGGCAGACAGACCGACCTGTTGCAGCAGGGCATCCATGTCGCTCTGGCGCTCCTCCGGTCTTGTAGCCGCTCCCAGCGCCACCATGCCTTCCTCGATGATATCGGCCACTCGCATGCGTGGGTCGAGCGAGGAATAAGGATCCTGGAATACGATCTGGATAGCGGCGCGTTGTGCGCGCAGCGCGCCGCCGCTCAGTTGCGTCAATTCCTCGCCGGCGAACCGGACGCTGCCCCCGGTCGGCCGGATCAGTTGCAAGATTCCCTTGCCCACGGTAGTCTTGCCGCAACCCGATTCACCCACCAGCGCCAGCGTCCGGCCGGGCGAGATCGCCAGCGACACGCCGTCCACCGCCCGAACATGGCCTGCCACGCGCTTGAACAGCCCCTTGCGGATCGGGAAGTGCACCTTGAGGTCGTCCACTTTCAGCAATGGGAGCTCGGCCCTTTCCTCTCGCCGTACGGCAGGAGATGGCAGCGTCATCACGGATTCGCGGATGGCACGCTCCGAACTTTCCATCAGGTGGCAACGCACCTGGTGGCCGGATGCAACCTCGCTCCAGGCCGGGGTTTCATCGCTGCATTTCTGCCAGGCAAAATCGCAGCGGCTGGCGAAACGGCAACCGGAAAAATCGTGATCGAGCGGCGGCACCGCACCACGAATTATCTCCAACCTCTGCCCGCGCCGCACCGCGCCCGGCAGCGAGGCAAACAGCTTGCGGGTATAGGGGTGCTGCGGATTGGCAAAGAAGGCATCCCGGTCGGCCATTTCGACGATTTCGCCGGCATACATCACGGCAACCCGCTGCGCCATTTCCGAGACCACGCCGAGGTCGTGGGTGATCAGCAGCACCGCCATGCCGTGGTCGCGCTGCAGACGCCGCAGCAATTCCAGCACCTGCGCCTGGATGGTCACATCGAGCGCGGTGGTCGGCTCGTCGGCGATCAACAGGTCGGGTTCGCAGGCCAGGGCGATGGCGATCATCACGCGCTGTTTCATGCCGCCGGAAAACTGGAAGGGGTAGTCGTTGTAGCGCGCCCTGGCATCGGGGATGCCCACCGCATCGAGCAACTCCAGCACCCGCGCGCGCGCCGCCTCGCCGCGCAGAGCGGTGTGGCGGTAAAGCGTTTCGGCGATCTGGTTCCCGATCGTCACCACCGGGTTGAGGCTGGTCATCGGCTCCTGGAAGATCATTGCAATGCGCTTGCCGCGCACCGTGCGCATGGCGATTTCCGGCAGGCCCAGCAAGTCCTGCCCGTCGAGCAGCACCGAGCCGGAAACGATGCGTCCCGCCTCGGGCAGCAGGCGCATGATCGATAGCGCCGTCATCGACTTGCCGCAGCCCGATTCGCCGAGCAGGGCGAAGGTTTCGTGGGGATTGATGGCAAAGCTGATGCCGTCCACCGCGCGCACCCGGGATTCCCCCGCGTCCAGCCAGGTTTTCAGGTTTTCGACGACCAGCAGCGGACCGCTCATTTCACCCTCGGATCGAACGCATCGCGCACGCGGTCTGAAAACAGGTTTGCCGACAGCACCAGCACGAACATGAAAACAAAAGCGGCCGCCAGCGACCACCACACCATCGGCTCGCGCGCCATTTCCAGCCGAGCGCCGTTGATCATGTTGCCCCAGCTCTGCATCGTCGGATCGACGCCGACGCCGACATAGGACAGCACCGCCTCGGCCAGCACCAGGGCGGAAAAATCCAGCACGATCGAGATCACCACGATGTGCATCACGTTGGGCAGGATGTGGCGCATGATGATGCGGAAATGGCCGACGCCGAACGCCGTCGCCGCCTGGATAAACTCCATCTCGCGCACTTTCAGGGTTTCGCCGCGCAACAGCCGGCACAGGCCGGTCCAACTGGTGATGCCGAGAATCACGCAGAGGAACAGCAGGCGGATATCCGCCCGCGCCGCCACGGTGTCGAACGCGTCCTGATTGCTGTCCATGTACACCTGCAGGATCAGCACCGCCGCGGCGATCAGCAGCACGCCGGGGATCGAGCTGAGGGTGGTGTAGACATACTGGATCACGTCATCCACCCAACCACGGAAATAGCCCGCCATGATGCCGAGCAGCAAGGCGAAAGGCAGCATCACCAGCGTGGTGAGGGTGCCGATCATCAGGCCGGTGCGGATGCTCTTCAAGGTGAGGTAGAACACGTCCTGGCCGACCTTGTCGGTGCCGAAAACGTGGTACTCGGCGGAAAGCTCCATCGCCACGCAAACCAACAGTAACAGCATGCCCACCGTGGCGATCAGGGTGCGCCAGGGAACAGCGTCCCGCCCATGCCGGATCAAGGCCCAGGCCGAAGCCGGGGAAACGCCCCGCCGCCCTGCCAGCCGCTTCACCAGCGCCAGCGCCAGCACGGCGCACAACACCAGCGCATAGCAAGCTCCGAGCAACACCCTGAAGGCGACATCCCCCGCCCGCTCCCGCTCGGGGTCGCGCAAATGCGCCCCGCCGTACTTGAGGCGGGGATAGCCGCGCACCTGCTTGCCCCCCGGCAGCTCGATGGTTTCCTTGGCATAAAGATGGGTGGCGAACGGTGCCGAATAGGTTTTTTCCACCTGTTTCCTGAGCGGGCTGGCCGCCAGGTCGAACACCGAAAGCACCTCTGGCGAATAATGAACCTCGGCATTGTTTCCCTGTTTTTCCAGCGGCAGGCGGAAGTGCAACGAATCGAGCACGCCGACCGCGACAAAGGCCAGCAGCACCACAGCCGAAGCCACGCCGCTACGGCTCCTCAGCAACCTGCGCCAGGGCTGGATCAGGTGCTCGCGCTGGCGCACCTTCCAGACGTAAAGCCCCACCCCGGCCAGCAGCAGCCAGAGCAGCAGGTCAGTCCAGAGGAGCACGGGTTTAAATAGCATGCGAGCCAAAGCCAAAAACGCGCACCGCCAGGGACGCGAAGGGCCGCAAAGGAAAAACTTGCTTTACCTCGCGTACCTTTGCGTCCTTTGCGGTAAAAAAATTCAAGGTCATTCCAGCCGTATCCTCGGGTCAACCAGCGTGTAGGAAATATCGGTCAGGATCAGGCCGATGATGTACAGCACCGAACCGAGGAACACCATCGCCCGGACGATGGCGAAATCCTGGGCGTTGATGGCATCGATGGTGTAGCTGCCGAGGCCGGGGATGCCGAAAAACGACTCCGAGATCAGGCTGCCCATGAACAGCAGCGGGATCACCACCACTGCGCCGGTGAGAATCGGGATCATGGCATTCTTCAGGACATGGCCGAACAGCACTGAAAGCTCGGACAGGCCCTTGGCGCGGGCGGTGCGGACGTAGTCCCGGCTGGCTTCCTCGAGAAAAATCGTGCGGTACCAGCGCGCGCCCGAGCCGATGCCGCCGATCACGCCGATAATTACCGGGAGGATGATGAACTTGAGCGCATTGACGCCGCCCTCGAAACCGGAAATCGGCGTCAGATGCAGCAGCTTGCTCACCAGGTATTGCCCGCCGATGATGTAGAATAGCCCGGAAATCGACATCATCGCCACGCACAGCACCACTCCGGCCAGGTCGATATAGGTGGCGCGAAAGAACGCCATCAGCATGGCAAAAGTAATGTTAACAGCCAACCCGATCACGAACACCGGCAGTGCAATCGCCAGGCTCGGCCACATCCGCGTCTTGATGTCGTAGGCAATATCGCGGCCCTCGTCGGAGCGGCCAAAATCGAAAGCGAACATGCCCACGGATTTCTCGAAGAAAATGGTATTGGTAGCCTGCTTTGCGCCTTGCGCTGCGGTGTTCCACAGCAACGGCTTGTCATAGCCGCGCTCGTGCTTCCACTTGGCGATGGCGTCGGGCGTGACGCGCTTTATCCCAAGATGGATACGCGCCATATTGTCCGGCGTGTTGACCACGAAGAACAGGGTAAAGGTGAGCAGATTCACCCCGATCAGGATGGGAATGGCGTAGAGGATGCGGCGCAGGATGTAGTTGATCATTTTGCCGCCATCCTTTCCTTGCGCCGGTAGGCCGCCACGGCCGGCACCAATCCCGCTGCCAGCACTGCCACCAGCACCGCCAGCGGCCACAGTACCGGCCGGTTCCACTCGCGCTGCTTTTGGGTCCGCAGGGCCGCATCGATGCGGGCGTATTTGAGTCCATTGTTGGCCATCAGGTTGGGTTTGATGTTCTGATACCAGGCATGGTAGAGGCCATACTGCTTGGGATGGAACCCCCATATCCACGGGGCATCGTGGCGCGACACCGCCACCATTTCGTCGATGATTTTCTGGCGCGCCGGTCCGTTATCCATGTTTTTCATGCGCTCGAACAGGCGGTCGAATTCGGGATTCTCGTAGTTGGCCGAGTTTTCCCCTTCCTTGCCCACCCGTGCATTCGGTCCGTAGAGCAGGAACAGGAAATTCTCCGGGTCGGGATAGTCGGCATTCCAGCCCCAGTGGAAAATCTGTGCATTGCCCTTGCGGATCTTGTCCTGGAAACGGTTGTAGTCGGTGTTGCGCACCACCAGTTGCAGGTCGATCTTCTGGAATTGCTTGCGCACCCAGTCGAGCCGCGCCTTGTCGTCCGGACCGCTGGCGGTGAGATCGAGGTAGAGCAGGAGCGGCTTGCCGGTCACCGCATCGCGCCCATCCGGGTAACCCGCCTCGACCAGCAGTTTTTTGGCGTATTCGACGGATTTGCGCTTCGGCTTGCCGTCCACCCAGTCATACACATAGGGATTGATGCCCGCAGCGCCTTCATGGGCGCCGAAAATCCCCGGCGGCAGCGGCCCTTGCGCCGGGATGCCGCGGCCATTGGCGAAGATCGAGATGAATTCCTCATAGTCGACGGCGATGGAGATTGCCTGCCGCAGCTTGCGCGCCCGCTCCGAATAGCCGCCCACCACCGGGTCGAGCATGTTGAAGCCGTAGTACATGTCGCTGGCCGTGACTGCGGTCTGCAGGCGGATGCCCTTCCCCTTCATCATGTCGGTGACATCCGCCTCGCCCTGGGTGGCGACACGCACCGCCTGATCGAAGCTGTCCGAGGTAATGCCGGAAGCATCGTAATACCCCTGCAGGAATTTGTTCCAGTAGGGAATGCTCTCCTTCTCCAGACTGAACACCGCCTTGTCGATGAAGGGCAGCGGCTTGCCGGCATCCTTCAGCAGCCCGGCCGCGGCATCCCCGGGCTCTCCTTCGGTCGGATAGGTCTCGCCGTGGAAGTTGGGGTTCTTTTCCAGCACCATGCGCCGGTTCGGGTCGTTCTCCGTCAGCATGTAAGGCCCGGTGCCTACCGGGTACCAGTCCAGGGTGATGTTTTTCTCCGCCATGCCGGGCTGGCTGTAGAAGCGGTCAGCCTCGGGCGGCACCGGCGCAAAGAATGGCATCGCCAGCCAGTAGAGAAACTGCGGGTACTTCCCTTTGAGCTTGACGCGGTAGGTATGGCGGTCCAGCACCTCCACACCGGCCAGCGGGTAGCGCTCGAGATCGAGAAAGCCGCCCGGCGGCAAGGCCTGCTGGGCCTTTGCCAGCTCCCTGGCATACTCCTTCAGACCGACGATGTAGCCGCTCATCAGCCCGAAGATCGGCGAATTCAGCTTGGGATGGGCGAGCCGCTTGATCTGGTAAACAAAGTCCGCCGCCTCCAGCTCGCGCGTGCCGGTCTGCGGAAAATCGGACAACTTGTAGATATTGGCCAGGTCCTGCGGCTTCAGGTTCTGATACAGGTAACGCCCCTGTTCATCCTTGGCGAAAGCCGGGTGCGGCTGGTAGCGTATGCCCGGCTTGATATGGATTTCATAAACGCTGAAGGCGATTTTTTCCGGCGCGCTATCGGACGGCAAGGGTTTGCCTTGCGCATCCAGGAATTGGGGCCTGGGCAGCTCGGCTGCGGCAAGCGGGATCAGGGTATAAGGCCGCTTGAGATAGTGGTATTGCAGCGGCGGTTCGTAAATCTGTGCGGTAAAGCCGATTTCGTTGGAGCTGTAGGATTGCGCCGGGTCGAGGTGCTTGGGCCGCTCGGTGAACGACGAATAAGCAATGTTTTTACCCTCTTCGGCGGCCGAGTAGGGACTGTTCCAGGGGGGGGCGCCGCAGGCAGTCAGGAGCGACGGCAACAGGAGAAATATTAGGGAAAGTCTCATCGGAAGCCAGTGTAGCGCAAGCTGAGACCGGGTGCCAGACGGCGATACCCCTGTATGGAATTGGGTTATAATGCGCCATCTGCACCATGCATCCTGACCAACTGCAATCATAAGGAACAATAATGGGCTTTCTGGAAAACAAGAAAATTCTGATTACCGGGATGATCAGCAACCGCTCCATCGCCTACGGCATCGCAGTCGCGATGCAGCGCGAAGGCGCAGAACTCGCATTCACCTATCAGGGCGAGAAAGTCAAGGATCGCGTCGTCGACCTGGCGAACGAATTCGGCTCCAGCCTGGTCTTCCCCTGCGACGTCGCCAGCGATGAAGAGATCGAGCAGCTTTTCGTCAGCCTCGGCAAGCATTGGGACGGGTTGGACGGCATCATCCATTCCGTTGCCTTCGTGCCGAAACAGGCGTTGGCGGGAGATTACGTCGACTCCGTCACGCGCGAATATTTCAGGATCGCGCACGACATCAGCTCCTACAGCTTCACCGCGCTGGCCAAGGCCGGGTTGCCGATGATGCTGGGCCGCAACGCCGCGCTGCTGACCCTGTGCTACCTCGGCGCCGAACGCACCGTCCCCCACTACAACGTGATGGGACTAGCCAAGGCCAGCCTCGAAGCCAACGTGCGCTACATGGCGGCCAGCCTCGGGCCCAAGGGCATCCGCGTCAACGGCCTGTCCGCCGGCCCGATCAAGACCCTGGCGGCATGCGGCATCTCCGATTTC
>DATKUY010000033.1:0-27563 GCA_035530375.1 Sulfuricella sp.
TGATGCGGGCAGGCATCCACTTCCCAACGGTCGTAACTGACGCGGATCGGCGATGATTTGCCGTCCAGCCGCAGCATGGCATGGTCGCGTTCGTTCTTGCCGTAAATGTGGCGCCAGAAAATCACCGGCACGCCGTCGGCATCCAGCGCCATCGCCACCCGGCAGCATTCGCAGGAATGGTCGACCGCCTTGAGGTTGGGCTTGAAGCTGGCGCCGCCGTCATCGGACACCGCGTAATACGTCGCCCCACCTTTATAGGGCTTATTCTCCCGCTGTGCAGCAAACTGGTCGCGCTTGTCCAGCCAGGCAAGAAAAACCTGCCCCCGGTCATTCACCGCCAAGGTATCGAATCGGTGACTGATAATCTCCCGGTTGTCGTTGACGGTAATCGGCGGCAAAAACGTCTTCCCGCCGTCCAGTGAACGACTGAAACGGATGTCGCCGGTCATGGGTTTTTCCAGTCCCCGCGTGTAGGATACGTAAATTACCCCTTTACGCACGACAATCTTGGGACGATTCTCGCCGTCGCCCAGAATGTCTTCCGGCTCGGCATTGACCTTGACCGGCTGGCCCCAGGAATTGCCGCTGTCGTCGGAATGGCTTACGAGGACATAACCATTTTGCACCGACGCCCGCCACAAGCGTCCCTTGTCGTCAAAAGCCGTTGTAATCGCGAGGGATGGCTTGGCCAGCATCGCCTTCCACTTTTTTTCCATCTCTTGCGCAGAGGGGCGGGCGGAAGGCTGCGACGCGCCATGCTCCGCATGGTCCGTCGCCCAAGCAGCCCGCCCCAGGCAGGCCGCGAGAAGAAACAGGCCAAGCGCAATTTTATTCATTTGCTTCCCCCTCAAAATTTCTCAGTAATCATATTTCACCTCGGCGTGGAAAGTGCGCTGAGGCATGGGATGGGCAAAGAAATGTTGATAGTTGTTCAGGTTGTCCACCCCGACTGAGGCCATGTACTGCTTGGCAATCTTGTAATTCACCCTGGCATCCACCACGAAAAAGCTGCTGGTTCCGCCGTAGGTATTCGGATTAATGTCGGTATTGTCCAACGTATTGTACTGACGTCCACTATAGCGTGCCGCCAGCGTGTAGCTCAGGAGATCGCCCTGATGCCAGGTAGCGACTGCGGTGGCACGCCAGTCCGGCACGCGCGGCTGTTTCATGCCGACACTGTTGGGAAATTTGTCGTTTCTCAGGATTTCCGAATCCGCATAGGTGACGCTGCCTGACAAGTCAAGCCCGCGCAGGCCGACATCTTTCCCCTGAAAAGCCACCTCGACACCGCGCGTGCGAATTTTATCCACGTTCTGAATGTTGGTGACGGTAGGCGTCACCGTGATGTCCGTCTGGGAGTAAAGCGCATCGTAAGCATCATCCTGGAACAAAGTCAGGCGCAGCAAGCCATTGCCGAGGTCTCGTTCAGCAGTCAGCTCTCCGGACAAGGCCTTCTCAGGCTTGAGGTTGGGATCGTTATTGACGATGGCGCCAGCGCTGATGCTGCCCTGATACAGCTCGCTTACCGTCGGCATGCGGTATGCCTTGCCGAGCGAAGCGCGCAACAGCCAGTCAGACGTAGCCTGCAAGGAAAGCGACGCCTTGGGCGAGAAGAAGCTTTCTGTTCGCTCCTGGTACCCAAGGGTCGTCGTGGCATTTGAAATGGCGCCACCGAAGGCACTCCAATCCTCATAGCGCCCGCCCAGGGTAAGCTTCCAGTCGGGAGCGAAGCGCCAGGCATCCTGGGCGAACAGTGCCTGCGTCTCGGTATTGCCGGCAAAGGCGGAAACGCGGGTGGTGGTACCTCCCGACAGCCAGTTGGCAGTATTGAACACGCGGCTATCAAGAATGTAGCGGTCATAATGGTAGCCGAAACTAACCTCATGTTTGCCCTTGTCCAGACCGGGACGCCAGTCGGCCTTGAGGTCGAGCGTACGCCAGCCAGTGCCATCGTTAAGGGCGATTTGCCCCGCACCGCCGCTCTGTGCCGTCGGTAGCGCCGTCGTCGGCGAGCGCGTTTCATCCGTGCCGATGTTGTAGTGGCTGAGGGCAGCCTCGAAGTCCCACTCCCCTTTGGTATTGGTTTTCAGCAACAGGCCATGCATCAAGTGCTCCTCCTGTTGTTTCTTGGGCTGGAAAGTCGTCGCCTTAAGATTGTAATTCAGGCCGTCAAGGGTAATGTTACCGCTATAGACTGGATTGCCGGCAGCGTCGCGAAGGTAGCTTTGCACGCCGACATCGGAATCGTTCTTCCAGTAACCCAGGGTGTAGGTGGCTCGCAACGCCGGCGAAAAATCGTAGGCGAATTTCGCCTTGAAGTTGTCCTGTATGGAATGATCGATGCTGGTCGCGCCAATAATTCCGCGTGAGGCGCCATTCGGATCGCTATCCTGATAGACACCGGTAACCACGGTACCGCCTCCGCCAGAAGGGGCTGGAAGTGCGGCAAAACTCATCGGATGACCATAACTGTCCAGATGGTTGAAACTGGCAAACCAGGCCAGATCGCCATTACGATTTCCCATGGAGGCATTGGCCTGAGAGCCGCTATAACTCTCGTCCGTGCCGTAAAGCTTGAAGTCCTCCTGAAAGCTCTGGACTCGTGCATGTGCTTCGAACTTCTCCGGCATGCGCGTCGTCATCAGAATCGTGGCGCCCATCGAATTGCCGGGATAAGCCGCCGCATAGGGGCCGTAGATTACATCGATGCGTTCGATTTCCTCGGGCGATACCATATCCCAGCGTGGCGGAAAATTGTAGCTGTTACCAAGCAGGTTAGACAGCAAAATGCCGTCAGCATAGACCAGCGAATGGGCGCTGACCAACGTGCCCGAAGAACGCGAGGCGATAATACCGTTACGGTCGCCGATATAGCGTTTGCGGACTTGCAGGCTGGGCAGGTATTTCACCGCATCTTCCGTGTTGACCACGTTGATGGATTCCATCATTTCCTGCGTAGTAATACTCTCCGAAACAGCCGGCAGGTTACGATCAACCGCCGACTTCTCGGCACGCACCACCATTTCCTGCAATTGAGTGTCAGCATTCCCAATATTATCGGCACAAAAACCTGGGCCGGCCATGCTGACACATATCCCTGCAATCATCTGCGGCAAGACCGCTTTCCTGAATTTCATTCCCCCCCCCTTATTTAGACCTTGAATGGTCAAAGACCATCGGATATTTTTTTATCCTGACGCGAAAACTAAAAGAATCCAGTACGCAAACTATGTGCCAAGATAAAAAAACACAAAAACAATGGGTTGACGCAGATCAATATGCGCCATTTGGCGCATATGTGCGATATGACGCGCCCGGAAGCGAAAAAATGAACGGGGCCGCGCAATGACTACGGCATGGACTGACAACAATTCCATCGGCTTTTAGCTTGACTCGGGGCCAACGTAAGCAAGACTGTTGGATGCATCAGGAAGGATGCCCGGAGTTTTTTGATGAAGCCTTTGAACAGTTCGCAACGCCAAAATGGACATTGACGTATTGAAAGGGTGTTTTTATACTAGGCACATGGAACATTTCTCACTCATCGGCAATTCCCCCGTTTTCCGCCAACTGTTGAATACGGCACAGCTGGTTGCGGCTACCCGTGCCACTGTGCTGATCAGCGGCGAGTCGGGTAGCGGCAAGGAAAATCTGGCGCGCTTCCTGCACACCCACAGTCCCTTGGCGAGCCGACCGTTCATTGCGGTCAACTGCGCCAACCTGCCGGAAAATCTGGTCGAGTCGGAACTGTTCGGCCACCGCCGCGGCGCTTTCAGCAACGCAGTCGTTGACCGCGACGGACTGGTGCGGGCCGCCCACAATGGCACGCTGTTCCTCGATGAAATCGGCGAACTGCCTTTGACGGCACAAGCCAAGCTGCTGCGCTTCCTTGAGAATGGCGAGATCCTGCCGCTGGGCTATGACCAGCCGATCAAGGCCAATGTGCGCGTGATTGCCGCGACCAATTGCGATCTGGAAAGAATGGTGAAAACAGGAAGGTTCCGTGCCGACCTGTTTTACCGCTTGCAGGTGGTGCCGATGGAAGTCCCGCCACTGCGCGAACGCGCCGGCGATGTGGCACTGCTGGTAGCGCATTTTGTTGAGTTGGCCGCGCAGCAACACAAGCTGCAGGCCATTTCCTTCGATATGGATGCAATCAGGGTACTCAGGGCCTATTCCTGGCCTGGCAACGTGCGCGAGCTGAAAAACCTGTGCGAGCGCCTGACGATTTTATGCGGCAATCAGCATGGCCCGCTGGGCGTGAGGAACCTGCCGCTCAACATGCATGGCGAACGACGCACCGCCGTAACCGCTTCGGCTGCCGCCCCGCTCAACCTTGAACAGACCGAACGCGACCTGATTCTTCAGGCACTGGAACAAACCAGAGGCAACCGTACCCGGGCAGCGAAGCTCTTGGGGATCAGCCGATATACCCTGCTTTACCGCATCAAGAAATATTTCCCAGAAGAAAATTCAATGGCACTCGGCATCGAATAGCTTCTTGCCAAGTACCGGCAGTTCCATCACTTCTTTTTTTCGATGGCGCCCACTAGGTCGCGCTTGTGCTCTTCTTCCTGAATCAGGATATCCTCGAGCACACGGCGCAGCCCATATTCCTTGAGTGCTTCCGCTTGGGAAATGCGTTCCTTGTAGCGGTCGATGGCATTGTCCTCGCCCTTCAGATCCTGCTTAAGCATTTCCTGGCTGTCATCGGAGATTGCGCGCTTTTCCACGTCGACGGTGGGCACGCCGCCAAGAAAATCGATTTGTTCTGACAGCATCACCGCATGCTGCATTTCCTCCTGGGAATGAATGATCAGCTCCTTCTGGATCGAATCGTATTCCGCGCCGCTGATCACCGCCGCATGCTGGACATATTGTATTGCGGCCGAATATTCCCACTCCAGATCCTTGTTCAATTCCGCAATCAACTTCTTTCTGGTGATTTTCATAGAAGCTCCTTTGATAAAATCATTTACTGCCCGGGGCAACATCCCGCACTTCCATCATAGTAGATCAGTTTTTCTGCGCGCCACCATATCGACCAGCGCCGACTTGCCGCAATGGCCTTCCCCTTCGTAAATTTCGTCATCATGCTCGGAAAGATGCAAAATTTCCATGCCGGCAAATTCCTCGCGCAGGGTTTCCGCCGTATACAGGTTCTCCGCGCTGGAAGGGCCGCCAGTTTGGTATTCCAGCTGCTTTGGCCGGTATCCCTGGAGGATCAGCAGGCCGCCCGGCTTTAGCGCTTTTTTCATGAGGTCGTGCAGAACACGGCGCTGCTCCGAGCCGACGAACTGGATGAAAATGGCCACGACGGCATCGAAACAATTTTCCGGCCAATTCCAGGCAAACAGGTCGCCGATTTCATGGCGCACCGTCACCCCGTTTTGATCCGCCAGCTTGCGCGATTTTTCCACTGCCGCCGGCGAAAAATCCACCGCTGTTACATCCAGCCCCTGCCGGGCGAGCCAGACGCTGTTGCGTCCCTCACCGTCCGCCACCGCCAGGACACGCTGGCCCTGCTTGAACAGGACGGCCCGCGAAGCCAGAAAAGCGTTGGGCGCGGTGCCGTAAAAAAAATCGTCGCCGCTATAACGCTGGTTCCAGAAATTTTTCAATGCTGCGATCTTTCCCCGTTGAGAAGTTTCTCCAGTTGGGCGGCGGGAACCATGCCGGGAACACGCAATCCGTCGGCAAAGATGATCGTCGGTGTGCCGCTAACCCTGAGCTTCGCCCCCAGTTCGGAAATTTTTGTTAACGGAGTCGTATCGCACTGGGTGCCGGTCTGCGGCACGGCACCCTTCTGAATCAGGTCTTCCCACGCTTTAACCCGGTCAGCCGCGCACCACACCGCCTTGACCTTGTCCACAGCCTGGGGGTGAAGGCTGGCGATGGGATAGAAGAAGGTATAAATGGTCACATCGGTGACCTTGACCAGCTCCGCATCGAGCCTTTTGCAATACGGGCAATCGGGGTCTGAAAACACCGCCAGCTTGCGACTGCCGTTGCCCTTCACCTGCTTGATTGCCGATTCGAGCGGCAGCGAATCGAATTTCACCCGCATCAATTCGCGGATGCGCTCATCGGTCAGGTTGCGATGGGTTTTTGCGTCGATCAGATTGCCGTCTAGAATGTAGCTCACGTTCTTGTCGGTGTAGAACACCTGGTTGCCCGCCATGATCGCTTCATACAAGCCGTCGTACCGGGTTTTTTTCAGGCTGTCCAGATTAATGTCGGGGAACCGCTTCAGGACGGCTTTTTTCACCGCCATTTCGTCTGCCGATGGCTTGGAGTCGGCCAATACAGCGCCGGAAAAGAGAAAGCCCGACATCAGGCAAGCCAATAATTTTAAACGCATCATGTTTCCTTATATTGTAAAAGATTCAGTTGAAATTATGCCCTGTGGCTTGCCTTAGCAGCCTGTTTTTAATCCATGGCATGCTGCCGGTAAGTGTAAGCCCCAGGTTGCGCGCAAGTTTCAGCGCCGGATTGCGATTGTTAAAAAGCTTCTGCAACCCGTCTGTGACCAGTTGCATCGCCAGGATATCGGCCTTGCGCGCCCGCTCGTAGCGGCGCAGCAGAAAATGGTCGCCGCAGTCCGGCTGCGGGCCGCGATTTTTCAATACCCTGGCCAGTTCCGCGGCATCCTGAAACCCCAGGTTGACGCCCTGCCCGGCGAGCGGGTGGAGGTTGTGGGCTGCATCGCCGATCAGCGCCACCCTGGGCTTGACCAGATGCTCAAGATGCAGCACCCGCAACGGGAAAGCAGCCGGCTGGTTGAGCAAATGCATCTGGCCCAGCGTATTGCGGCCCGCCTCCTGCACCCGTTGCGTAAAGTCATCGAGGGGCAGCGCCATCAAGCTGGCCGCATGCTCCTCGAAAGTCGTCCAGACGATGGAAACACGCTTGCCGGGCAGCGGCAGAAATGCCAATGCGCCATCATCGCGAAACCATTCCCAGGCGGCATCGCCGTGAGGCAGCTCGATTCCGAAATTGGCGATCACCCCCATCTGGCGATAATTTGCAGGTTCGGCATCCAGCCCCGCCTGCTTCCGCACCCAGGAATCGCGCCCGTCCGCCCCGACGATCAGTGGTGCATACAGTTCCCGCCCATCTTCCAGGCGCAGCACGGCGACATCTTCCTGCAGCCTCAGGCTGGCGCAACGGGCCGGGCAGAACAGCGCCAGATTTTCCTGCCGTTGCAGTGCCTGCCACAGGCCGTGCTGCATCCAGCGCACCTCAGCGATCACCGCCAATTCGTCCAACCCGGACCCACAGGCGTCGAATTCCAGGCAGGATTTCCCGTCGTCGCCGTAGATGTGCATGCCGGCCACCGGCGCGATACGGGCTGCGTCGAACTTCTGCCATGCGCCGATTTCTTTGAGGAATCCCACGCTGCCGGGACTGATGGCGTAGACCCGGCCGGTCCACTCCGGAGAAGGAGCGGGAGGCTCGGCACTTTCGACCAGCGCCAGCTTAAGGCCGCTGTTTTTCATCGCCAGCGCGAACGATGCGCCGACCAAACCGGCACCGACGATAATCACGTCGAATTGGCCGCTCATGCTTTTCCCGCCACGGCCTCGATGCCATCCACGGTTTTTGGCGCCGCCGCAGTCAGTACTTCGCAGGCCGCGTCCGTGACCAGCACGTCGTCCTCGATGCGGATGCCGATATTCCACAAATGCGCCGGCACGCCTTCAGCAGGGCGGATATAACAACCGGGCTCGACGGTCATCGCCATGCCCGGCTCCAGCTTGCGCCACTCGCCGCCGCGCTTGTAATCGCCGACGTCATGCACATCCATGCCGAGCCAGTGACCGGTCTTGTGCATGTAGAAGCGCTTGTAATCGCCCGATTCCAGCACCGCGTCAACACTTCCGACGCACAGGCCGAGGTCGATCATGCCCTGCGCCAGCACTTTGAGCGCGGCCTGGTGCGGCACGTCCCAGCTTACCCCCGGCATGACCGTGGCGATTGCCGCCGCTTGCGCCGCCAGCACCATCTCGTACACATCCTTCTGCGCATGGCTGAAGCGGCCGTTAACCGGAAAGGTGCGGGTAATATCGGCGGCATAGCCGTCCAGCTCGCAGCCCGCGTCGATCAGCAGCAGGTCGCCGCCTTTGAGCACAGCGCCGTTATCGACATAATGCAGCACGCAGGCATTGGCGCCGCCCGCCACGATGGAGGGATAAGCCGGCGCCTGCGCCCCTTGCAGGCGAAATTCATGCAGCAATTCGGCTTCGACCTCGTATTCATATCGCCCCGGTCCGGCCAGTTGCATGGCGCGGCAGTGCGCCGCTGCGGAGATTTCTCCGGCACGGCGCATCACGGCGATTTCCCCGGCACTCTTGATCAGCCGCATTTCGTCCAGCAGCACGCGCACATCGCGGATTGCCGCCGGCGCAGTGATGCCGTTGCGCACCTCGGCACGCACCGCGTTGAGCCAGCCCACCGCCCGCGCATCCCAGGCGCTGTCCGCGCCGAGGTGAAAATGCAGGCTGGGCTGGTCGGCAAGCAGCTTGGGCATCATCTCGTCCAGCCGGGCTATCGAATGCGCCTCGTCGAAGCCGAATGCGTCGCGCGCCGCTTCCGGCCCATGACGGAAACCGTCCCAGACCTCGCGTTCCGGATTTTTCTCGCGGCAAAACAGGATGCTTTTCGGCGCGTCCCCGGCAACCAGCACCAGCACTGCTTCGGGTTCCGCAAAACCGGTAAGGTAATGGAAATAGCTGTCGAAACGATACGGATAATGGCTGTCGCGATTGCGCACCCGTTCCGGCGCGGTGGGAATGACGGCGACGCCGGACTGCATCTGTTCGGCCAACAGGCGGCGGCGCTGCCGATAAATTTTGAGATCAATCATTAAAAACCATTTCACCACGGATTAACACGGATTGACACAGATTCATGCGGAAAGTTTTATCCGTGTTCATCTGTGGCAATCCGTGGCCGGGTTTTGTTTTGTAGCATCTGATCCAGTTCACGCAGCCGCTGCGGCGTGCCGACATCGAGCCAGAAGCCGGGGTAGCGTTCGCCGCCGACCCGTCCCGCCGCCATCTGTTCGCGCAGCAGCGGAGCCAGCTTTGCCTTCGAACCGCGGGGAATGGCTGAAAACATTTCCGGGCGATAGATGCCTATCCCGCTGAAAGTGAGTTTATGCTCACCCTCGTCCGACACCTTGCCGTCCTTCAACGAAAAATCCCCGCCAGGATGGTGGCCGGGATTATCAACCAGCACCAGCCAGGCGGATAACGCGCCGAGCTCGGGCGGCAGGGCGGCAAAATCATAGTCGCAGAAAATGTCGCCATTGACCACCAGAAAAGGCTCCGGCCCGAGCAATGGCAGGGCGTTGGCGATGCCGCCCGCAGTCTCCAGCGCTTCGGCCTCGTGCGAGTAGCGAATGCTCGCCCCGAAACGGCTGCCATCGCCCAGCGCGGCCTCGATTTGTCTACCCAGATGGGCATGGTTGATCACCAGCTCGGTGCAGCCCGCGCGCGCCAGCTTTTCGATATGCCACACGATCAGCGGCTTGCCGCCGACTTCCAGCAGAGGCTTCGGCATGACGTCGGTGAGCGGTCGCATACGCTCGCCTCGACCGGCGGCGAGGATCATGGCTTTCATTATGGATTGAACCGCAGAGGCGCAGAGGCGCAGAAAAAATCAAAAAATACAATCTCGAACACAAAAATTCTGTTCTTCTCTGCGCCTCTGCGCCTCTGCGGTGAAATATTCAAAATGTAAATCCCACCGCCGCCTGCCTGTTCTCCAACTCGTCCAGCAACTTCAATAGCGGATGCAGCTCGCGGTAGCGCTCACACGTCTTGCGCAGGTAGGCCATCACCAGCGGCATGTCCTTGAGGTAGCCTTCTTTCCCGTCGCGATGGAACAGCCGGGCAAAAATCCCCAGCACCTTGATATGCCGCTGCGCACCCATCCATTCGAAATCGCGGTAAAACTCGGCGAAATCATGCGACACCGGCAAGCCGGCTTTTTTCGCTTTTTCCCAGTAACGGATCACCCAGTCCAGCACCCGCTCTTCCTCCCAGTGGACATAGGCGTCCTTGAACAGCGAAGCCAGATCGTAGGTCACCGGCCCGTACACGGCATCCTGGAAATCCAGAATGCCCGGCTCGCCGCCGGTCGCCATCAGATTGCGGGAATGATAATCGCGATGCACGAAAACCTTGGGCTGCGCCAGATTGTTGCGCAGGATCAGAGCAAAAACACGATTCAGCGTTTCTGTCTGGTCACTCGCCAACGTCGCTTCCGCATGTTTGCTCACATACCAATCGGGGAACAGCCGCATTTCGTGAAGCAGCAGCGTTTCGTCATAATCCGGCAGTACATCCGGACGACTGGCGAGCTGTATCCTGATCAACGCCTCCGCTGCGGCAGCGTACAGGTTGTCTGCGACACGCTCATTCTCGTTCAGCGCGGCCAGATAAGTCGTGCTGCCCAGATCGGTGAGCAGCAAAAAACCCTGCTGCAAATCCTGCGCCAGAACATGCGGCACATTGACGCCCGCATCCCGAAACAGCCCGGCTACGTGGATGAAGGGCCGGCAGTCTTCGTGCTCGGGCGGCGCATCCATCACGATCAGCGAACGATCCGGCTGGCTCACCCGGAAATAACGGCGAAAGCTGGCATCGGCTGAGGCTGGAGCAAGCGTGTAAGGCACACCGGGGAATTGCAATTTTAGCCAAATATCAAGTGATTCAGAGCGATCCATTTAATCTCGCATTGCGTAAAAGCCGAATTTGTGCGATTTTATCACCGATACCGGCACAAATAATAACGAGATAAAACTATGGTCACGATCTTTGCCGTTTGGCACAAGTCGGGGCTGTTGCCCGAAATTTAAAACATGAAAAAATCTTTCCGTGAAAAGCCAACTCGTTGTATCGCTGCGCTTCTCCACGAAATTCGCCCAACACCGCTCGCCATCGCCCTGATCTGCCTGTTCCCCGCTGCCGTGCAGGCTGCGCAAAACATGCCTCTGCTGCGAGTCGATCCCGACCTGCTGCTGCCGCCCGCGCCCAGACCGTTGGATGTCACCCGGCCCAAGGCCGAGCCGACCCCGAAAAATGGCGCCGCAGCCCCCGATACGAAAGGCGAAACAGCCCATCCGCAAGCGACGGCATTCCCTCTCGAAACCCATTCCGCCCCTGCGGCACCCCCCGTACAGCAACGCCAGGGCGATGAAAAACCGGAGAAGAAAACAATCGCCGCAACCAGCGGCCACGACGAAGCGAAGCCTGTTCCACAACAGGGGGCGGAAGCCTCCTCGCTATCCCTGAAACCAAGCAGGAACATCACGGTCACGCCGCCCCCCGGCACGCAATCCACTCCGATTTTTATCAGCGCAATGCTCATCCAGGGGCATCAGGATGCAGAGACCGAGGCCATCGACGAAGCCGAATTGCGCCAATGGGGCCAGGTCATCACCGCCGACCGGCTGCGCTACGACAAGCCCGAGGATGAACTGCATGCCTTGGGCAACGTGCGCATCGATCAAAAAGGAGACATCACCGAAGGGCCGGAGCTCAAGTTGCAGATGGAAAAGAAGGAAGGCTTCATGCAACAGCCGGTGTTTCAGATGAACCAGCAGATCCCCCCCGGCCGCGGCGATGCGAAAATGCTGCTATTCGAAGGCGAGAACAAGTACCGGCTGGAAGATGCCCGCTACACGACCTGCCAGGCCGGTTCGGACGACTGGTTCATTCACGCCAACAACCTTGAAATCGACCGCACCGCCCAAGTCGGAACGGCGCGCAATGCCTACATCGAATTCATGGACGTGCCGTTTCTCTACACGCCGTGGATGAACTTCACCCTCAACAGCGACCGCAAATCGGGTTTCCTCACCCCCACTTACGGCAGCACCGGCAACAGCGGCGCTGAATTTTCGCTGCCCTATTACTGGAATATCGCACCAAACCGAGATGCCACCATCACGCCACGGCTCATAACCAAGCGCGGCATGCAGATAAAAAGTGAATTTCGTTACCTGGACCCGACCTACTCCGGAATTGCCAACCTGGAAGTGCTGCCCAACGACCGGGTCGCCGGCATAAACCGCGATTTCATGTCGCTGCACCACCGGCAAAACCTGGGCAAGGGCTGGGCCGGATCGCTCGACCTGGAACGGGCGTCCGACGACAATTACTTCCACGATCTGAGCACCCAAACCAGCGTCACGTCCCAGACCAACCTGCTACGCGACGCCCTGCTTTCCTATTCGGCTAGCGGCTGGGTGTTCTCGGCACGCTCGCAGAGCTTCCAGACCCTGCAGGATCCTCTCGCCCCCATCGTCGCTCCCTACCGCAGAAATCAGTTGGCACTGAACGGGGCAGAGCAGGTCAAACTAAGCAGCAACAGCCTCCAGAAAATAAACCTGGCGCTGAACAGTGAAATTGTGGACTTCACCCACCCCAGCCTGCTTAGCGGCAAGCGCTTCACCCTTTACCCCAGCGTCAGCTTGCCCCTGACCCGACTTTACGGCTATGTCACGCCGAAAATCGGGCTAAACAGCACACGCTATTCTTTCGACGACAACAACACCACCGCGCAACCCAATGTCAGCCGCTCCCTGCCAATTTTCAGCGTCGACAGCGGCCTGTACTTCGACCGGAAAGTGAAAATTTTCGACCAGGACTATCAGCAAACGCTGGAGCCCCGATTGTACTATTTGCACGTTCCTTATCGCGACCAAAGCAATATCCCCATATATGACACCGGCGACGTCGGGTTCGGCATTCCGCAGATTTTCAGCGAAAACCGGTTCACCGGTAACGACAGGATCAGCGACGCCAACCAGATCACATTAGGTGTCACATCCCGCTTTCTGGATCCAGGCGGACTGGAGCGCCTGCGCGGCACGGTGGCGCAACGTTACTATTTGAGCCTGCCCAAAGTCACCCTGCCCGGCGGAGTGCCGCCTGACAGGAAATACTCCGACATGCTGGCTTCGGTAGGCGGACAAGTCACGAAAGCGCTGGCACTCGACAGTTTCTTGCAATACGACCCGGAACTGAAACAAACCAGCAACTTTACAATCACCAGTCGCTACCTGCCCGCGCCAGGCAAGGCTCTTTCCGCCAGCTACCGCTACATCCCGACAACCCTTACTACCCCGGTCGGCCTCAAATTGATCGACACCTCCGCCCAGTGGCCTTTGATTGGCGGCTGGACCGGATTGGCCAGATGGAACTATTCGATTCTGGACAAGAAGCTTCTGGATAGCCTGGCCGGACTCGAATACAATACCGGATGCTGGTCATTCCGGGCTGTTTTGCAGAGCCTGCCCACCACTACTTCGGAACGGGTCAACTCGATTTTCTTCCAGCTGGAATTGAACGGTATCAGCTCGATCGGATCCAATCCGCTGGATGTGCTCAAACATAACATCTTTGGCTATACCAAAATCACCAATATTCCCTATGAAAACAACTTGCCTGAAACACGTTAACACCGCCCTTCTGGGGGCTTGTCTGGCCTTGCTCATGATCGGCGCTCACGCCGCCGGAAGCAACCCTGCGCAGCCTTCTGCCCCGATCCAACTGGTAGACCGCATCGTTGCCGTAGTCAACAATGATGTCATCACCCAGTTCGATCTCAATGACCGGATGCGCATCGTCATGCAGCAACTGCGCAAGCAGGGAACCCAGTTGCCGCCGCAGGAAGTGCTGGAGAAGCAGGTGCTGGAGCGCATGATCACCGACCGGGTGCAACTGCAGTTCGCCAAGGAAACCGGCATCCGCGTCGACGATTTGCAACTCGACAAAACCTTACAGCGCATCGCCCAGGGAAATAACATGTCTCTGGACGCCTTCCGCAATGCGCTGGAAAAAGACGGCGTCAGTTTTGCCAAGTTCCGCGAAGAAATTCGCGACGAAATCATCCTTGGCCGATTGCGCGAACGCGAAGTCGAAAACCGCATCACCGTCAGCGATAGCGAAGTCGAAAACTTTCTCGCCAGCCACGCTGCCCAACCGGGTGGAGAAGACGAGTTCAACCTGGCGCACATCCTGATCCGCGTGCCGGAGCAAGCCAGCCCCGAGCAGGTTCAGAACAGACGCGCGCGCGCCGAAAAAGCGCTGTCCGAATTAAGCAAGGCGGATTTTTCGCAGGTAGCCGCAAGCTATTCCGATGCCCCGGACGGACTGCAAGGCGGCGTGCTGGGCTGGCGTTCCGCCGGCCGCCTGCCCAGCCTGTTTCTGGACGCCGTCAGCACTTTGAAACCGGGTGAAATCAGTGGCGTACTGCGCAGCCCGAACGGCTTCCACATCCTCAAGCTGCTCGATAAACGCAGCAAGGGAGGGGCGATGGTCGTACAGCAAACCCATGCACGCCACATCCTGATAAAAACCAGCGAAATCGTCTCGGAAGCAGATGCCAGGAACCGCCTGATGCAGCTTAAGGAACGGCTCGACAACAAAGCCGATTTCGCCGAACTGGCACGACTTCACTCCGAGGATGGCTCTGCCTCGAAAGGCGGCGACCTCGGATGGCTTTCTCCCGGCGAAACCGTACCGGAATTCGAACATGCCATGGATGCCCTCAAGCCGGGGGAAATCAGCGCACCCGTCAAGTCATCCTTCGGCTGGCACCTGATTCAGGTACTGGGGCGCCGTACCGAAGATGTCAGCAAGGAGCGGCAGGCCCTCATGGCACGCCAGGAAATCCGCGCCAGAAAGGCCGACGAAGCCTATGAGAACTGGCTGCGCCAACTACGCGACCAGGCGTTCGTCGAATACCGGCTGGAAGACAAGCTCTGAACACTGACAAAAAGCCTCTGAACCCAGCACGCAAACTCCAAGCAATAGCCCTTACCGCAGGCGAACCAGCCGGCATCGGCCCGGATTTGTGCGTGCTGCTGGCGCAGAAGACGCGCGAAACGCGCATCGTCGCCATCGCCGACCGCGCCCTGCTATCCGCCCGCGCCCGCCAACTCGGTCTGCCTCTCGAACTCGTTGACTTTTCTCCATCCGCCGCCGCGCCGGACGAGCCCGGCATCCTCGAAGTGGTGCACTGCAACCTGGCCCAACCCGCCGTTGCCGGCGAACTCAATCCCGCCAACAGCCGCTATGTGCTTGATACCTTGTCGCTGGCCGCACGGGGCTGCCTCGACGGCACCTTCGGCGCCATGGTCACCGCCCCGGTGCACAAGGGCGTCATCAACGATGCCGGCATCCCCTTCACCGGCCACACCGAATTCCTTGCCGAACTGACCCATACGCCGCAAGTCGTGATGATGCTGGTCGGCGGCGGGCTGCGCGTCGCGCTCGCCACCACCCACCTGCCGCTCAAGGACATCCCGGCGGCTATCACCCGGTCAGGCCTGGAACAAACCCTCCGCATCCTGCACCGCGACCTGCAACAACGCTTCGGGCTGAAAAACCCGCGCATTCTGGTGGCGGGGCTCAACCCCCACGCCGGCGAATCCGGCCATCTGGGGCGCGAGGAAATCGACGTCATCGCGCCGGCATTGGACGCGCTGCGCCGCGAAGGCATGAACCTGGTCGGGCCACTGCCCGCCGACACCCTGTTCACGCGGCAGCAACTGACAGGCTCCGACTGCCAGTTCGCCATGTACCACGACCAGGGGCTGCCGGTACTGAAATACGCCAGCTTCGGCGGCGGCGTCAATGTCACGCTGGGCATGCCGATCATCCGCACCTCGGTCGACCACGGCACCGCGCTGGCGCTGGCCGGTACCGGCCAGATCGAGAGTGGCAGCCTGACGGCAGCGATTGAGCTGGCGCTGGAAATGGCGCATAACAGTGATGAGTAATGAGTCAGGGGTAAGGAGTAAAATCGGCTGTGGTGTTGCTTTTGACCTCGCTCATTACTCATTAGTTATTACTCATCACCGATAATGAACCACATCCCCAGAAAACGCTTCGGCCAGAACTTCCTCACCGACCAGGGCGTGATCCAGTCCATCGTCCGCGCCATCAACCCCAAGCCGGGCGATGTCATGGTGGAAATCGGGCCGGGCCTGGGTGCGCTCACCGACCCCCTGCTCAAAATCCTGCCCCACCTCCATGTGGTGGAAATCGACCGCGACATCATCGCCCGGCTGGAAAACAACTACCCGAAATCGAAGCTGACCATCCACGCCGGCGATGCGCTGAAATTCGATTTTTCCACGCTGGGCGAGCGCATCCGGATAATCGGCAACCTGCCCTACAACATCTCCACGCCCATCCTGTTCCACCTCAGCGAATACGTCGGCAACATCATCGACATGCACTTCATGCTGCAAAAGGAAGTGGTGGAACGCATGGTGGCCGCGCCCTCCACGCCGGAATACGGCAGGCTGTCGGTGATGCTGCAATACCGCTATGCCATGGAGCTGCAATTCATCGTACCGCCGGACGCCTTCCAGCCGGCACCCAAAGTCGAGTCCGCCATCGTGCGCATGATCCCCTATGCCGAATTGCCGCATCCGGCCAGGGACGAAGCCCTGTTCGGCGCCATCGTCACCGCCGCCTTCGGCCAGCGGCGCAAAGTCTTGCGCAATACCTTGAAAGCCTATCTGGATAATGCCGGATTCACAGCGCTGGGGATTGATCCCGGGTTGCGGGCGGAGAATCTGGGGGTGGCGGAGTTTGTGGCGATCGCCAATTACTGCAAGGTTTAGATTCTGGCCTCGTGGGTTGTGGTTTTGTGCGTTGCGCACTCAAAGCCCGTCACCGTTCTAACCACCTGAACAAAGATCTCGACAGCGACTCGTCTGTCATGAAATTTTGCTATTCACTGCAGCAGGTTGACCTCAGGCCAATGAATTTGCGGATTCAAACATTAGTTAATATCGAACGCAAAATAGTGTTTTCAAACGACCGATTTGCTGCCTATAATGAGACCTGCATGTCCTCAATCAGGGGCGGCACCCTTTCCATTCCAACTGGAGGAAGTCATGTTAAAAGTTCTATTCGGTTCAACTACCGGCATTATGACCGTCGCGACCATCTCCCTCACCGTCATTGTAGTGTCTGGATGGTTGCTTTATTTCTACGTCAAGCAGAGTAAGTCCAAGTAAAACCGCAACTTTCCCCTTGTTGAAGCATACCGCCCAACTCATTCGAGGCTTGGTGGTATGCTTCGCGCTTGCATTCGACCGCCTCCCCGAACAAATCGAAAACCATTACATCCATTCAGCCTACCCTTGGCAAAAGGGAGCGCAACACTCATTCGTGCGCTTCGCGCAGATATTTAGATGCCGGGGGCAGCCCGGCGAGCTGGTTACTTTATAGACAGCCTGTTGATCGTTTCGAGTGCGAGCACATAGGCATCAACGCTCTTCTCGACGAGTTGCCCTTTCAGTCCTGCACGCCCCTTACGTCCTTTCATTCTGTGTCATTCCTGGCAAACGTTGTGAACAGTTCGTAAGGCGCAATCATTATTGCGCCAAAGAAAACATCCGGTGCAATGCGCTTCGCTTATTAGTGCCCTACATTACACCAAACGCGAATCAAACCACCCGCACAGTCGCCCCGTACCGCCCCAGCTTGGCATCGCTCGTCAACAACACCAGCGGTTCCGTCTGGCTTTGCGCCACCAGCAGGCGGTCAAACGGGTCGCGATAATCGTCGAAAAGCGGCAGGACGGCAACGGCCAATAGATGTTCGCTTGATGTCCAGCCATTCGAAGCCGGCAGCTTCGGCCATTTTGACGAATCGTGGCAAGTCGATTTCCAGCTTGCCGGTGGAAATCTTGATCGCCATTTCCCATAGCGACGCGCGACTGATTGCTACCGGATCAGCCGCATTTTCGACCAGTTCGCGCGCTTCGGCCGGGACACGCTGACCGCGAATCAGCCGCCAGACTGCCAGATGGGTATCGAGCAACAACCTCATTCGGCATGGTCTTTCAGGCAGTTGAACAGTTCGTCGATTGGCTCATCGAAATCGTCGGCGATCCAGCCTTCGCCCTCCATCGAGCCGGGCGGCGCGATCCTGCGGCTGGGTGGCGCATAGGGAATCAGGCGGACGATGGGCGCACCCGCCTTTGCAATAACCACATCCTCTCCGGCTTGCACTTGTTCGAGCAGTTTGGAAAGCTGGGTTTTGGCCTCGTGTATATTGACAAGGTGCACGGAAATCTCCTGGAATTGGTTAGCTAACCCTTAGTCCATGCGGTGCTGGATTGCAAGACAATCCATTAAACAAATGTCAAACCAACGAGTAAGATGGCTTCGATGCCCTCCGCCAAACGATAACGCGCCCACCCTCCGCAAATTGCCTACCGCTCGATAAACTCGATCTTGTACCCGTCCGGGTCTTCGACGAAGGCAATCCACGTCGCCCCGCCATGCAGTGCCGGGCCGTACGTCACCTTGCCGCCCTTGGCCGCCACCTCCGCGCAGGCCTTGCGGATGTCGTCCACCTGGATGGCGACATGGCCGTAGCCCGTGCCCAGCTCGTAGCTGGATACGCCCCAGTTATAGGTGAGCTCGATCACCGCCCCTTCCGATTCCTCGCCGTAGCCGACGAAGGCGAGTGTGTACTTGCCGTCCGGATAATCCTTGCGCCGCAACAGCTTCATGCCCAGCACTTCGGTGTAGAAGGCGATGGATTTATCCAGGTCGCCGACGCGGATCATGGTGTGCAGAATTCTCATGGTTATTCCTCTCAGAATCGATGATACCGTTCCCCGCCGGCCTTGAGCGCCTGGTGGGCCGCCTCGTAGCGGGGCAGGGTTTCCTCGACGATGGCCCAGAAACGGGGTGAATGGTTGAGCTCCCGGATATGGGCCAGCTCATGCACGACCACGTAGTCGATCTGGCTGATCGGAGCCTGGATCAAGCGCCAACTGAGGCGGATTTCGCCGCGAGAATTGCAGCTACCCCAACGGGAGCGCGCGTTGGACAAGGCGAGGCTCGACAGCGCAAGACCCATGCGGCCCGCATAATGCTCCAGCCGCTGGATAAAATGGCGACGCGCCTCGGCGCGGTACCACTGCTCCAGCTTGCGCCTGACTGCCGCCGCATCTGCGATGTCCGGCAGCTTCACGGTCAGGGTGTCGTCTTCCGACAGCAGCGGCTTTGCCCGCAGCCCGCCTGCCATCAGGCACAGCCTGATCTCGCTGCCCAGAAAAAGCAGCGTCTCGCCATGACAAAAACCCATCGGCTCGGGCTGGCTCGCCTGCCATTCGCGCAGCTTGTCCAGCAGCCAGCCGGAGCGCTCTTGCAACACCTTCTCCAGATGATTGTAAGCGGCTCGCTGCGGAGCGTTCACGGTCAGGCCGCGATGGTCGATGCGCATGCCGATGGTGCGGCGTTTCGGGCTGCGCTTCAGCAGATAGGAGACGTCCTGGCCGTCGAGCTGGATGGTGCGGGTTTCAACGGCGGCACGAGGTTTGCTGAGAAAACCCATGTTCAGGCCTTCGCGGCGGCGATGCGCGCCATTTCGCCCTCGATCCAGGCTTCCGCCCGGGCGTTCAGTTCGTCGGCCTTGATGCCTTTGGACTCGATCAACGGACCGAAACTGATGGTGATCACGCCGGGGCGTTTGAGAAAACCGTTCTTGCCCCAGTATTCGCCCGCGTTGTGCGCCACCGGCAAAACAGGGACGCCGGCATGGGTGGCGAGCCAGGCGCCGCCGATGTTGTATTTGCCCTTCTCGCCCGGCCTGACGCGGGTGCCCTCGGGAAAAACCACGACCCAGAAACCTTTCGCCAGACGGTCCTTGCCCTGCTCGATAATCTGTTTCAATGCGGCCCGACCGGCACCACGGTCAATCGCAATCGGGCTGGCCATCGCCAGAGCCCAGCCGAAAAAAGGAATGCGCAGCAGCTCCCGTTTAAGCACCCATACCAGCGGCGGCAGGAGTTCCTGGAATGCCAGGGTTTCCCACGCCGACTGGTGCTTGGACAGGACGATGGCCTGGGACTGCGGAATATTCTCCCGGCCCACCACACGAAAGGTCAGCCCGCAAGTCAGGACGAGCCAGCGCAGCATGATGCGCGCCCACGGCGCGATCGCGCGATAGCGGGTGATGGCGTTAAAAGGCAGGAAAAAGAAAGCGACGAAGAAATACAGCGGGGTGAAAACCCACATCCCCAGGGCGAAGATGAAAGAGCGAAACCAGATCATGCACTCTTCTGAATGACGTATTTGACGGCTTCGCTGAGGTCATCGAAGACCAGCGTGTCTTCGGGCAGCCCGCCCTTCTCCCTTGTCTGCCTGCCTTTGCCGGTGAGCACCAGAATCGGCTGGGCACCCGCTTCGGCTGCGGCCTGCAGGTCGCGCAGGCTGTCGCCGATGCAGGGCACACCATCGAGACTCACGTTGAAACGCACGCCGATTTCCCGGAACATGCCGGGCTTGGGCTTGCGGCAGCCGCAATCGGAATCGGCGGCGTGGGGGCAGAAAAACAGCGCGTCGATGCGTGCGCCGGCCAGGCCCAGCACCTTGTGCATCTTGTCGTGGATCGTATTCAGCATGGCCATGTCGAACAGGCCGCGGCCGACGCCGGACTGATTGGTCGCCAGCACCACCTTGAATCCGGCCTGGTTCAGACGCGCGATTGCCTCCAGACTGCCGGGAATGGGCTCCCATTCCTCCGGACTCTTGATGAACTGATCGCTGTCGTAGTTCACCACGCCGTCGCGGTCGAGGATGATCAATTTGGTCATGGGCATATGCTTTTCCCGTCAGGCCGCCAGTTTCGAAATATCCGCCACCTGGTTCATCAGCTTGCCCAGATTCCTGAGCAAGGCCAGGCGATTGTTGCGCAGCGAGGGTTCTTCCGCCATCACCATCACCTTGTCGAAGAAAGTATCCACCTCGGCGCGCACCCCTGCAAGAGCGGTCAATGCTTCAGTATAGCCGCCGTTGCTCACCGATGAGACCACCCCCGGAGCCAGTTGGTTCACCGCCGCGAACAGCGCCTTTTCCGCCGCTTCGGACATCAATGCCGGATCGGGCTCGCCCGCCGGTATCTCCCCGGCCTTTTTGAGGATATTCTGGATGCGCTTGTTAGCCGCCGCCAGCGCCTCCGCTTCCGGCAGTTTCCCGAAGGCGCGCACCGCCTCCAGGCGCGGCATGACCAGGTCGATGCGGGTCGGCGCCTGACTTACCACGGCGTCGATTTCGTCCGGCGCAAAACCCTTGTCGCGCAGATAACCTTTCAGCCGCTCCAGCATGAAACCGTGAACATCCACCGCCACGCTGTCCGCCAGCATTTCTGCCGGGAACAGCGCGCGAGTCTGCTGCAGCAATTGCAGCAGGTCCAGCGGCAACTTCATCTCGGCCAGGATGCGCAACACGCCCAGAGCGTGGCGACGCAGGCCGAAAGGGTCCTTGTCGCCGGTCGGCACCAGACCGATGCCGTAAATGCCGATCAGGGTATCCAGCTTGTCGGCCAGCGCCGCCGCCGCGCCGATGTTGTCCTGCGGCAGCGCATCGCCGGCGAAACGCGGCCAGTAATGCTGCTCGATGGCACGCGCCACTTCCTCGCGCTCGCCGTCATGCCGCGCATAGTACTGGCCCATGATGCCCTGCAGCTCGGGGAACTCGCCCACCATGTCGGTGAGCAGGTCGGCTTTGGCGAGGGTCGCCGCACGCTCGGCCAGTTCGGCGCTGGCGTTGAGGTGGCGGGCAATCTCGCCGGCCAGCTTGCTGACGCGCCTGACCCGTTCGAGCTGGGTACCGAGCTTGTTGTGATAAACCACGTTGCCCAGCTTCGCCACGCGCGATTCGAGCGTCTTCTTGCGATCCTGGTCGAAGAAGAACTTGGCGTCCGCCAGGCGCGGACGCACCACCCGCTCGTTACCGCCGATCACCGCGCTCGGGTCGGACGGGCGGATGTTGGACACGATCAGGAACCGGTTGGTCAGCTTGCCGGCCGTATCCAGCAATGGGAAATATTTCTGGTTCGCCTTCATGGTCAGGATCAGGCATTCCTGCGGCACTTCGAGAAACTCCTGGCCGAAGCAGCCGACCAGCACGTTGGGGCGCTCCACCAGGCCGGTGACCTCGTCCAGCAGGGCATCGTCCTCCACCGGCCTCACGCCGCCGCCGATTTTCGCCGCCGCATCATCAAGCTGGCGCGCGATGTCGGCGCGACGCGCCTCGAAGCTGGCGATCACCGCGCCCTCGTTTTCCATCTGTGCCGCATAGCTGTCGGCATCCTTGAGACTGACCGGGCTGACCATTGCCTCGAAGCGGTGGCCCTGGGTGGTGCGTCCGGCGCTCAGACCGAGCACGGAAACCGGCACCACCTCGGCACCATGCAGGGCTACCAGGCCATGCACCGGGCGCACGAAGTTGACCGTGCTCCAGCCGGGTTGTTCGCAGTTTTCATGCAACTGGTAGGCCATCACCTTGGGGATGGGCAGCTTGGTCAGCGCCTCGTCCAGCGCCTTCTGCAAGCCTTCCGCCAAGGTCGCCCCCTTGACCACGCTGTCGTAAAACAGCGCTTCGCTCTTGCCGTCGGTGGCGCGCTTGAGGTCCGGCACCATAGACTCATCCAGCCCCAGCGCGGCAAGCCTTTTCAGCAGCGCGGGCGTGGCTTTGCCATCGGCGCCCAGCCCGACGTTCACCGGCATCAGCTTGTGCGACACCGGCTTGTCCGCAGCCTGGGCGGCCACATCCGCGACATGCACCGCCAGACGGCGCGGCGAGGCATAAGGCGTCACGGCGGCATCGACAGTGGCCAGCCCCTGCGCCTTGAGAGAATCCGAGATGGCGGCGGCAAAAGCCTCGCCCAGCTTCTTCAGCGCCTTGGGCGGCAGCTCTTCGACGAACAGTTCGACCAGCAGATTTTTCGTACTCATGCCGCCACCTCATCAACTACCATTCCAGATTTCACCACATCACGTCGGTGGCCGGCAGCAATCGCGGCCGGTCGCATCCCCGCTACACGGGGCCCCTGCTTCCTGCTCATGCCGCCGCCTTTTTCTCGATCTGTTCCAGCACTTCGGCAGCCCACTCCCTGGGCGCCATCGGAAAGCCGAGCCGGGCGCGGCTGTCCAGATAGCTCTGGGCGACGCTACGCGCCAGATTGCGGATGCGGCCGATATAGGCGGCGCGCTCGGTCACCGAAATGGCACCGCGCGCATCCAGCAGGTTGAAGGTGTGGGCGGTTTTCAGCACCTGTTCGTAAGCCGGCAGGGCAAGCTGGTTTTCCATCAGAGCTTTGGCCTGCTTCTCGTGGGCGTTAAAGGCGGTGAGCAGGAATTCGACATCGCTGTGCTCGAAGTTATAGGTCGATTGCTCCACCTCGTTCTGGTGGTAGACATCGCGGTAGCTGAGGCCCTTGGTCCAAGTCAGGTCGAACACGTTCTCAACGCCCTGCAAATACATCGCCAGCCGTTCCAGGCCGTAGGTGATCTCGCCGGTGATCGGCTTGCAGTCGATGCCGCCGACCTGCTGGAAATAGGTGAACTGGGTCACTTCCATGCCGTTCAGCCACACCTCCCAGCCCAAGCCCCAGGCGCCGAGGGTGGGGTTCTCCCAGTCGTCCTCGACGAAGCGGATATCGTTTTTCTTCAGGTCGAAACCGAGCGCTTCGAGCGAACCGAGGTACAGTTCCAGGATGTTTTCCGGGGCGGGCTTCAGTACCACCTGGAACTGGTAGTAGTGCTGGAGACGGTTGGGGTTGTCGCCATAGCGGCCGTCCTTGGGGCGGCGCGAAGGCTGAACGTAGGCGGCGCGCCACGGCTCCGGGCCGATCGCGCGCAGGAAGGTGGCGGTGTGGCTGGTGCCCGCGCCCACTTCCATGTCGTAAGGCTGGAGCAGGGCACAGCCGCGCTCGGCCCAGTAGTTCTGGAGCTTGAGGATGATATCCTGGAAGGTCAGCATTATTTCGTTGAACGATTTTGAAAGGGATTGATTTTACTTCTTTTCAGGGCGGGGAAAAACCCTGGCTCAAATAAAAAAGGGGTGCGCCGCCCCTTTTCAGCGCGCCTGCATCAAGGCCAGCTTTGCGCTGCGCGGCAGGCGCTTGATCTCCAGCTCGCGCCGACTGGCGGCGGAACGGTCGGGCTGCGCTTCAGTAAACACCGGCTTTACCGGCAAGCGGCTGCGCGTGTATTTCGATGCGGTGCCGCTGTTGTGTGCCGCCAGACGCTTTTCCAGGTCGTTGGTGATGCCGGTGTAAAGCGTGCCGTCGGCGCATTCCAGAATGTAGCAATGCCAGCCGCTCATCCGCCACGATGCCCCGGCTTTTTCCCGTCCCATGCGGCCATGATTTTCCCCGCCAGCCAGTTGGCGGCGAGCAGCAACGCGACCAGCCCGAGCATCGGCCAGTTCCCCCACCGCACATAAGGCGTCGCCCCGGTAAAGCCCTGCGCCTCACCCTCCAGCCGGGTGGCGGCGAATTCGCGCGCGCGCTTCACCACTTCGCCATGCTGATCGACGATGGCGGTAATGCCGGTATTGGTGGCGCGCAGCATGTAGCGCCCGGTTTCGAGCGCGCGCATCTGGGAAATCTGCAGGTGCTGCCAGGGCGCGACCGTATCGCCGAACCATGCGTCGTTGCTGACGTTGACCAACAGGGTGGCCTCCGGCAACTGGCGGATCAGCTCTTCGCCGAACACGTCCTCGTAACACACCGCCATCGCGATCTTCTGCCCGGCGGACCGCAGCGGCGGCTGCACCGCCGCGCCACGGGTAAAATCAGACAACGGAATGTGCAGCACCTTGACGATCCAGCCGAACAACGGCTTGAACGGGATGAATTCGCCGAACGGCACCAGATGGTATTTGCGGTAAGTCTGCAACGGCCCGCTGCCGATGCTCAGCACGCTGTTGTAATAATCCCGGCTTTCGGCATACTCCGGCACGCCGACCAGGACATCCCCGTTCAGGTCGCGCGCATGATCCGCCAGCATTTCCAGATAAGACAGCGGCAAATTATGCAGGAACATCGGCAGCGCGGTTTCCGGCAGCACGGTCAGCCGCCCGGTGCTTGCCAGCGTCATCGCCATGTAGGTGCGCAACGTGCTCTGCGCCTTATCCTCGCGCCACTTCATCTCTTGCGGAATATTGCCCTGCAACAGACTGACCGTGACCGGCGCACCGAACGGCTTGACCCATTCGACCTGCTTCAGCGCAAACCCCGCCGCCACCAGCGCCATAATCAGCGCCGCCGGAAAAACCATGGCCGCCTTGCCACGCTTGCCCGACCCGGCATCCGCCAGCAGCGCCAACGCACCGGCGCAGATTGCCGAAACCAGCGACACCCCGTACACGCCGAGCAGCGGCGCAAAGCCCGCCAGCGGACTCGTCGCGGCCTGCGAGTAGCCCAGCCCCAGCCACGGAAAACCGGTAAAGAGCCAGCCCTTCACCCACTCCGCCAGCACCCACAGCGCGGGGATCAACAACAAGGCGCGCCGCTTGCTCAAGCCGCCGGGGCCGGCCTGCAACATTCCCACGGCGGCAGGAAACAGCGCAAGAACGGAACAGAACAGAAAGGTCGCCACCACCGCAAGAGAAGCGGGCATGCCGCCGAACTCGTGAATGCTGACGTAAACCCAGCTAACCCCGGCACCGAAGAAGCCCAGCCCGAAAGCGAAGCCGGTGTAGGCCGCCGCGCGGGGCGAAGAAGCGCGCGACCAGAGCAGGAACAGCGCCGCCAGCGTGAGCAGCGGCAGCAAGGCAAAATAATCCGGCGCAAAACCGGAAACGGTGACCGCCCCGAGCATCAGGGCAAGAGCCATCTGGATCGGCAGTTGGGTGAAAAAGGGGGCGGCGCGTTTCGTCATCGGCTACGCCATGTCCAGCGGGCTGGTCACGCCCTTGCCGCCGCGATTCAAGACATGGGTATAAATCATGGTCGTGCTGACATCGGAATGTCCGAGCAACTCCTGAACGGTGCGGATATCGTAACCGCCTTCCAGCAAATGCGTGGCAAACGAATGGCGAAAAGTGTGCGGCGTGGCAGGCTTGGTCAGGCCCGCATCGCGCACCGCCTGCTTGACAGCGCGCTGCACGGCCTGCTCCTGCACATGGTGGCGGCGCGTCTCATCGCTGCGCGGATCGGTCGATAACCGGGCAGAGGGGAAAACGTATTGCCACGCCCATTCCCTCCCGGCATTCGGATATTTTCGCTCCAAAGCATAAGGCAAATACACCGCACCGAATCCCTTCTGCAAATCGTCCTCATGCAGCACATGCACCTTGGCCAAGTGCGCTTTCAACGTCGCTTCCAGCGACGCAGGCAGCATTGTCACACGGTCTTTAAAGCCTTTGCCGTCACGGATTAAAATTTCACGGCGCTTAAAATCGACATCTTTCACCCGCAACCGCAGACACTCCATAATGCGCATTCCCGAACCATACAACAAGCTCGCAATCAGCCAGTGCGTACCGGAAAGCCGGGATAAAACCGCCTGCACCTCCTCGCGATTCAACACCACCGGCAAGCGCTTGGGCGCTTTGGCGCGCTCCACGTTATCGAGCCAGGGAAGCTCCGCCGCCAACACTTCCTTGTAGAGAAACAGCAGCGCGCTTTTAGCCTGATTCTGCGTCGATGCAGCGACTTTTCCATGAACCGCCAGGTGCGTTAAAAATTGCGCCACCTCCGCCGCGCCCAGCTCTCGTGGATGCCGCTTGCCAAAATGACAAATAAATCGTTTAATCCAGTCTACATAAGCCTGCTCGGTACGGATACTGTAATGCTTGAGGCGAATTTTTCCCCTTACCTGATCAAGCAATTTGGGCGCAGATGGCTGCGAATATTCTGAGACTGTTGGCATTTATTTTAGGATGCGCTAAATTTATGCAACATAATGAAATCACGATAATAATACAATCATACAAACAAATGGACAAACGTTTGACGCAATATCTTGCGTCAAATAGGATGTCTACTTCACGTTGGGCGTCTTGATCCGTGATGAATCCTCGCCTTGTTTCGCTAAATTCTGATCTGGGTATTCCAAGCCAGTTCTTGGCGGCTCGAGGCTTTTGCGAGTGCGAGGAAGCGTCCTGTCTTGAAGTTGCTGAAGTTGGGGCCGACGGCAAAGATCACCTGCTGGTTCCCGCCGCAGCGAACGCTTGGCGCAATCTCAAGTCCGCAGCCCTTAGCGATGGTGTTTCGCTATTCATAGTCTCCGCCTTCCGTAGCATCGACCGCCAAACCGAGATTGTTCGCCGAAAGCTTGAGGCCGGCGCGCCTATCGAAGACATACTTACCGTGTGCGCTCCGCCCGGGTTCAGCGAGCACCACACTGGACGCGCCGTTGACCTATCAAGCCCTGGCTGCCGCTCGCTGGAGCTTGAATTCGAGCAAACATCCGCATTTGCTTGGCTTCGTGCGCGTGCTTCCGAATTTGGCTACTATCTCTCTTATCCCATTGGCAATAACTACGGTTACCAGTTTGAGCCTTGGCACTGGTGCTTCAACAACGCCCAACCCATCGTTCCAGCGGACGCTGCGCGATGAAGCCGCGCAGCGCCCCTGAACTCAAACGTTAGGCATCGAGTACGCATCTTTTCACAGGGAGACACCAAAACCATGCTAAAGAAACTTTCGCTCACACTCTCCGCAACGTTATTCGTGGCGGGATGCGCCACCATAAAATTTACGCCAGAGGGTCAAGCAGTCCGT
>DATKUY010000034.1:0-31152 GCA_035530375.1 Sulfuricella sp.
TTGAGGATGATGAAGGTCATCACCAGGCTGTAGCCTACGGTGACGCTGACGCCCAGCAACTGGGTGACGACTTGACCGCCGTTGCCTTCCAGCATGCCGGCGGTACCGCCGATACCCTTGACGGCGAACACGCCGGTGAGGAGCGCGCCGACGATACCGCCGATGCCATGCACACCGAAGGCGTCGAGGGAGTCGTCATAGCCGAGCATTTTCTTGAGGGAAGTTGCGCCCCAGAAACAGATCACGCCAGCCGCCAGGCCGATGATCAGCGCACCCATCGAGCCGACAAAGCCGGACGCCGGAGTGATGGCAACCAGACCGGCAACGGCGCCAGAGGCGATGCCCAGCACGGAAGGCTTGCCTTTGCTGAGCCACTCGGCAAACATCCAGGACAACGCGGCGGCGGCGGTGGCGATCTGGGTTACCGCCATCGCCATGCCGGCACGGCCGTCTGCGGCTACTGCGGAACCCGCGTTGAAGCCGAACCAGCCTACCCACAACATGGCTGCGCCAACGATGGTGAGCACCAGGTTGTGCGGCGCCATTGGCTCACGGCCGTAACCCAGGCGTTTGCCGAGTACGATTGCAGCCACCAGACCCGCGACACCCGCATTGATATGCACCACGGTGCCGCCGGCATAGTCAAGCACGCCCTTGCCGGCCAGCCAGCCGTCCGGCCCCCACACCCAGTGGGCGACAGGAGAATAGACCAGCAGCGACCAAGCCGCCATGAACCACAGCATTGCCGAAAATTTCATGCGGTCGGCGAAGGCACCGGCAATCAGCGCCGGGGTGATGATGGCGAAGGTCATCTGGAACATCATGAATACCGACTCCGGAATGTTCTGGCCATCCGTGCCGGCCATGGCGTTCACGTCCATGCCGTTCAGGAACAGGCGGTCAAGCCCTCCCAGCCAAGCGCCGCCCGGCCGGAAGGCCAGACTGTAGCCGGCCACCATCCAGATCACGGTGATCAGGGCGGTGATCGAGAAGCTTTGCATCAGCGTGGCGAGCACGTTTTTCTTGCGCACCATGCCGCCGTAGAACAGTGCCAGGCCGGGAATGGTCATGAACAGCACCAACGCGGTGGAGGTCAGCATCCAGGCGGTGTTGCCGCTGTCCAGTTTCTGCACCACCGGCGCGGGTGCAGCGGCAGGCGCCGTTACCGGGGCGACAGCCGGTGTAGCCGCTGGAGCCGCGGCGACAGGGGGGGTGACGGTGGCTGCAGGCGCGGCCGCTTCTTCGGCCAAGGTAAGGCCGGAGAAGCCCAGCATTCCCAGCACAGCGAGCATACTCAACATTTTTTTCATTATGGCTAGCTCCTCTTTTTAAAGGGCATCCGGACCGGACTCGCCGGTGCGGATGCGAATGACCTGTTCGAGGTTGAAGACGAAAACCTTGCCGTCGCCGATCTTCCCGGTCTTGGCGGATTTCTCGATGGCTTCGATCACCTGGTCGACCATGTCTTCCTTGATGGCCGCCTCGATTTTGACTTTCGGCAGAAAATCGACGACGTATTCGGCGCCGCGGTAAAGTTCGGTGTGACCTTTTTGCCGACCGAAACCCTTGACCTCGGTGACGGTGATACCCTGCACGCCGATGGCGGAGAGGGCTTCACGCACCTCGTCAAGCTTGAATGGCTTGATAATTGCGGTTACCAGTTTCATGTTAACTCCTAATGTGAGTGGATCAGAAGGTTTTGGTGAAGGTTAGCAGGGCGCGGCCCTTGCCGGAGGAATAAGCATTGGTGCCGTTGTTGTTGACATAACAGTAGACGTCGTTGGCCGTTGCCGGCGCTGCGCCGTTACAGGTGTCCTTGGCATTGGTGGCGGAATAAGCCAGACCAACGGTGCCAAAACCCAGATCCTTGGTTACGCCTAACTTATAGTCACTGTAGGAAGCATCGGAATTGCCATTTACCTTCTGGTGGCCGACATGTCCATTGATACCCCAACTGTTGCCAAGATCATAGGCGGCATTGGCTTCGAAGTAGCCGCTGCCCGTCGTTTTGTCCGTCAGTGCGCCAGGGGACTTGGCCCAACCGAAGAGTGCCGTAGTGGAGTGCGAATACTTGAGGGTCAGCCACTTCCAGGTCAGGGCGCCATAAATTTCTGTTGTGTCTTGATCCAACTCCTGAAGACCTGCAAGTGTTTTTCCGGAACCAGGGTAATTGTAGGTCAACACGCCCACGTCGTAGCCCAAGTCCTCGCTTATGCTGCCTTTGTAGCCGCCATAAACATCGATTTCGACGTTGGCACTCGCCCCTGGCACGGCATCGTTAATCCAGGAGATGCTGGAACCCCAAACTCCTGCATATAATCCACTCGAGTGGGCGTAATCGAAACCACCTTGAATGGCCGGTTTGCCGCGGGTTTGAGCAATGCCGCGATAAATATACTCGGATGCCAATGTGACGTTGCCCGTAAAGGTGTGGGGCGAAACCGGAGCTGCAGCCGGCGCATCCGCAGCGATGGCGGATTGGGCGGACAGAAGTGCGGGAACGGCAATGGCGCCAGTGAGAGCCAGGGCGTAAGTCAGTTTGCGCATAATATTTTCCTTTCTGGTTTAGATGCGAGAATGTTCTCGGTAAATAGCTCAGCATTTACTGTGCCAGGTTGCAAATATTCAGTGTATACAAAAAGTTACTTTTTTTCTTGAATGCGGTTGCGGGGTCTGGGCACTGATTTGGTTCGGATGCTGGTGCATGGCGCACCAAAAAAGTGCGTATGTTCTTGGGGTTTCATTTTGGTACACTGGGATTATTTAAATGTTCAGGAGAAAATCATGAATCTGGGACAGAAAGTATTCGAGGAAATCAGCGGCAAACTGGGTGATGTGCTGGGGGAAAGCCCGGCCAGGGATCTTGAAAAAAATCTGCGCGCAGTTTTGCAAAATGTGTTCGCCAAGCTGGATCTGGTCACTCGCGAGGAGTTCGACGTGCAGCAGGCGGTGTTGCTCAGGACGCGCGAGAAACTGGAGGCGCTGGAAGCCAAGGTTGCCAGGCTCGAAGCCCGATACGGCGACGAAACCGGGGAAGACACCGGAAACCTGGCACTGTAAGGGCGGCAAGCCCGCAAACGGGAAATTCAAGAAGAATCCTGAAAATCACAGCATGTTAAGTCCCTTGCCCGTCATGACGGCCGAATCCAGATGAGCCTTGCCGTGCTATACAGCCGGGCGCTGTCCGGCATGGAAGCACTGCTGGTGACGGTCGAGGTGCATCTGTCCAACGGCCTGCCGAGCTTCAATCTGGTCGGCCTGCCCGAGGTCGAAGTGAAGGAGAGCAAGGATCGGGTACGCTCCGCCCTGCTCAATGCCCAGTTCGAGTTTCCCGCCCGCCGCATCACCGTCAACCTTGCCCCCGCCGACCTGCCCAAGGAGAGCGGCCGTTTCGACTTGCCGATCGCACTGGGCATTCTGGCGGCGTCCGGGCAGATTCCTTCGAATGGGCTGGCGGGCTATGAGTTTGCCGGCGAGTTGGCTCTGACCGGCGCACTGCGCCCGATTCGCGGCGCGCTGGCAATGACCTTCAAAGCCAGCCGGGATGGGCGGGCCTTCGTCCTGCCGACCGAGAATGCCGCTGAGGCGGCCTTGGTAGAGGAGGCGCAAATTTATCCGGCCAGCTCGTTGCTGGAAGTGTGTGCTCACCTGACCGGACGGCAGATGCTAACCCGGTGCCAGGAAGTGCCTGAGCCGAATGCCCATAGTTATCCCGATTTCAGCGAAGTGAAGGGGCAAGCCCATGCCAGGCGCGCCTTTGAAATCGCCGCCGCCGGCACCCATAGCATTTTGATGGCGGGGCCGCCGGGTGCCGGTAAAACCATGCTGGCAGCGCGACTGCCCGGCATCCTGCCATCCATGACAGAGGAACAGGCGCTGGAAGCCGCCGCGATTCAGTCCCTGAACGGCGGCTTCAGGATTGAAAATTGGCGGCAGCGAAGTTTTCGCGCGCCGCACCATTCCGCGTCCGGCCCCGCGCTGGTCGGCGGCGGCGGGAATCCCCGCCCCGGTGAAATATCGCTGGCGCACCATGGCGTGCTGTTTCTCGATGAACTGCCGGAATTTTCGCGTTCCGTGCTGGAAGCGCTGCGCGAGCCGCTCGAATCCGGGCGGATCACCATTTCCCGCGCGATGCATCAGGCTGATTTCCCGGCACGCTTTCAACTGGTGGCGGCGATGAATCCCTGCCCCTGCGGCTATCTCGGCCATGCGAACGGCAAATGCCGCTGCACGCCGGACCAGGCGGCGCGCTATCGCGGCAGAATCTCCGGACCGCTGCTCGACCGCATTGACCTGCAAATCGAAGTGCCCGCCCTGCCCGAAGGCGATCTCACCAGCCATGCCTCAGGCGAGTCCAGCGCGGCGATCCGGCTGCGGGTGGAGACCGCCTACGGGCGGCAACTGGCACGGCAGGGCAAGGCCAATGCGGCACTGACCACCAGGGAAATCGACCGCTACTGCCAGCCCGATGCCGCCGGGGAAGGGTTGCTGAAGCAGGCGATCAGCCGGCTCAACCTTTCCGCCCGTGGCTATCATCGCGTGCTGAAGGTGGCACGCACCATCGCCGATCTTTCTGGCGGCGCGCCGGTCAATGCGACGCATGTTGCCGAGGCGATTCAGTACCGGCGGTTTACTCAGGGATAGGCTGATGGACTCCAAAAACCTCTTTCATCCACAGATAAACACGGATTAGCACAGATAAAGCAATGCGTTACCGATGATTCGCGACTCATCAAAATTAATAATCGGCGTACATCTGTGTTAATCCGTGGCTGAACTGCTTTTTACTGGTTTACGTTCACCGACAGGTAATTGTCGCTCTAAACTTCAGCTCTTGTCGGTGTCAAGGTTGAAGCCGGAGAAATTGATGACCGTGTCCTCGTTGAGAGAGGTAGCAGAAGCTGAAGGGGCGGAACCGGCCGGAGCGGCGGCGGGCTCGGTGCGCTTGCTGTTACTGATCAGCCAGGACAGGTTGGTGGCCGAATCAGCGTTGGCAAGCGCTTCCTCCATGCTGATCCGGCCTTCCTGGTAAAGGTTGAACAGCGCCTGCTCGAAGGTCTGCGAGCCGGGCGTGAGGCTCTGTTCCATCGCTTCCTTGATTTTACCGGTTTCCCCGTCCTTGATCAGCTCCGCGACGTAGGATGAGTTCATCAGGATTTCCACTGCCGCCACGCGCTTGCCGTCCACTCCGCGCACCAATCGCTGCGAAATCACCGCTTTCAGGCTGACGGAAAGATCGTGCAACAGATGGCTGCGCGACTCGGCGGGGAACAGGTTGATGATGCGGTTGAGGGTATGGTAGCTGTTGTTGGCGTGCAGGGTGGACAGCATCAGGTGCCCGGATTCGGCGTAGATCATGGCTTGCTGCATGGTCTCGCGATCGCGGATTTCCCCGATCATCAGCACATCCGGCGCTTCGCGCACGGCATTGAGCAGGGCGATGGCGTAGGAAGCGGTGTCCAGCCCGACCTCGCGCTGGTTGACGATGGACTTCTTGTAGTGATGCAGGTACTCGATGGGATCTTCGACCAGCAGGATGTGCCCGACCCGGTTGGTGTTGCGGTAATCGATCATCGCGGCCAGCGTGGAAGACTTGCCCGACCCGGTTTGGCCGACAACCAGGACCAGACCGCGCTTTTCCATCACCAGGTCTTTCAGCACCGCGGGCAAACCGAGCGCGTCAAGCGACGGGATTTTATTGTTGACATAGCGTGCCACCAAGGCGACCTCGCCGCGCTGGTGGAAGGCGTTGACGCGGAATTTGCCGACATCTGGCAGGTTCAGGCCGAAATTCAGTTCCAGGGTTTTTTCAAAAGTCTGGATGTTGTCTTTTGACATCAGCGAATAGGCGATTTTCTTGACGGTTGCCGCATCCAGTATCTGGCTGTTGAGCGGCAAGCTTTCGCCTTCAATCTTCATCAGCACCGGCGCTCCGGCAGAGATGAACATGTCGGAGGCCTGCTTGTCTGCCATGAATTTGAACAGCTGGGTCAGGTCCATGGCTATCGTCCCGTTTTTTGCCAGCCGGAAATATCCAGGGCGGTTTCGAATATCGGGGTTTCGTGCATGAATTTCGACAGTGCGAAGGCAGCGGTGGGTTGCATGTGGATACAAACCATCTTGACGTTGATGGCTTGGATGGTGCGAGCCAGCGCGTCGAGCCAGCCATAATAAACCGGGTCGATCAGCGGCTGTTCGGAGAGATCATAATACAGGCGCGACGCGCCGGCCTGCTGCAGGCGCGCGACAATACTCTCGATGAGCGTATCCTGCGTGCGGATATTCAGGCTGCGCGTCGGTTCCAGTAGGAAGTTATCGCTGCCGATCTGGGTCAGGTGCAGACCGGGGATGGCCATGCCGGGTATCAGTCGGTTTTTTTGCTGACCAGGATGCCCATGCGGCGGAATGCTTCCTTCAGCCCATCGGACAAACTGGCGCGTGTGGTGACATTGCTCAGGTCAATGTTCAGGCTGATCAGTGCGCGCGCGATCTCCGGACGAATGCCGGTGATGATCGCGTCGGAACCCATCAACTGCACGGCCTGCACCATCTGGATCAAGTGGTGGGAAACCTGCGAGTCGATGTTCTTCACCCCGGTCAGGTCGATTACTACGGCGCTGGCGTGCTCCTTGGCGATGCGGTTAAGCAGCGCCTCCATCACCAGCACGGTGCGGTTGGAATCCAGCGTGCCGATGATCGGCAGGGTCAGCACGCCGTCCCATATTTCGGTGATCGGCGTGGCAGTCTCGCGCAGTTCCGCCTCCTGGGCGTACACGGTGCGCTCCTTTTCTTCGAGGTAGGCCTGAAAAACCGCCAGAATAAGCTCGTTGAAAAGACCGGAGAGGAACAACAGCATGGTGCGCGCGTCATCGACGGTGACGCGCTTGTCGTTGCCCAGCGCGTCGATCAGTGTGCGCTGCATGAACTGGATGTAGCGCACCAGGTCTTCCACCCGACCGCCGCGCACCAGGATTTGCTTCGACAGGTTATTGAAGTACATTTCCAGGGCGTGGAACTGGGGAGATGCGTCATCATGCGGATCCTTGGATTGGAGCAGGGCAACCAGCAGTTCCAGAAACTCGATGCAGAAATCGTTGATCTCGTCGGTGCCGAGCAGGTTGTTGCTGCCGCCGAAGATGTTTTGCCCCTCTTTTTCGATGGTTTCCGCAAGGCTGCCCACCTGAAGCTTGAGCAATTCCGCCAATTTGGCGCTGGCGTCGGTTGCTTTTGGTTGTTGTGCCATGATCCCCCCGTAATGATTGGACGATTAATTAGACGATTATTCTAATGTGATGCTGGTAATACAAAGAGACTGGTCATCCGAAATTCTACCCATGATATTCCCCAACGTGTAGGCGATCAACTGGGGGTGCAGGTGGAACAGACCGGGAAAGTTGGAAACTCCCCAGTTTCTGCGGATGCCGTCGCTGGCCGTGATCACCAGGCAGCGTTTGCCGAGGTCGAAGTGCATCGGGGCGGAGTTTTTGTGTTCCTTGCCCAGCACGCCGGGTGCGAAGGACAGATTGTGCATTTCCTGGTCATCGAGGACATGGGCGTGCATGTCGCCAACGCCGAGGATGTTCAGTGTCTGTCCGGCCAGACCGAGCTCGCCGGTAATCGCGACCGCGCCGCGCGTGCCCCTGAGCTGGCGATCCACTGCCTCCAGAACCGCCCCGGGAGTGTCGCAGTGGGCCAGGTGGGAGGCGAGATTGGCCGTAGCCGCCTGCGCTTGCTCGCCATGCCCCAATCCATCCAGATGCAGCCAGCGCAGATATTCGTCGGTTATCTGCAAATAAATGCGGTCACCGTTGTAGCGATCGTTCGACAGCGAGCGGGAGAACAGGCCGACACCCAAGCCGGGTGCAAGGCCTCCGGTGCTTGCGTCTGTAATGGAATTCGTGTTTTTGTTGCCCGTGTAGAAGCGCGCGAGAAAAACCGTCCCGTTCCACCTTTTCAACCCGTCGACGCTTTCATTCTGGGTGTAGATAAACGATTCGTCGCTGAGGCGGCGGATGCTGCCCAAGCCCTTGCCCAGTGTGTTTACGCTGGAATAGCCATCTTTTTCCGCGAGGGAAAGGTTGGCAATGCCCGAGCCGTAATCCAGCGCCAGGATATCCAGCACCGGCCCCGGTTGTTGCCAGACCTGAATCAGGCCGCGCCCGCCGGCATGTTTGACCTGGTTGCTGACCAGCTCGGAAGCGACCAGTGCCATGCGCTCCCGTTTCTGCTCGGCAATACCGAGGCGCCGGGCAATCGCGGATAGCTTTGAACGCAACAGGATGAGCGCGCTTTCGTTTTGCACCGGGCTGCTGTACAGCAGCCTGCAATCTGTCGCGCTGTCGAATATTTTAGCCATGACAGGGGCTGGCAATTTTCGGGCAGATCAGTTCGCAGTCGCCGTTGTCCGGCATTGGGCAGATATCCACCACGGCGCGGCCGCGGCCGCGGTGTTTTGCCTCGTACAAGGCGTTGTCGGCATGCCGGATGAAATCTTCCAGGGCGAGGCCGTCCGGAGTGTCCGGGTTGATCGCGGTGATGCCGATACTGACCTTGTTCTCCATCAACTCCAGCACTTTTCCGGCCTTGCTGCAGGCGAGCGGGTAATCGGCGAAGATGAGCATGGCGAATTCGTCCCCGCCGAAACGAAAGGCGAAGTCCACATCTTCGCGGATAACGCTGAGCAGGATAAGGGCCATTTTGTTGAGGTAGGCGTCACCGAACTGGTGTCCGAATTCGTCATTGATGTTCTTGAAGAAATCGAGATCGAACAGCAGCAGCGAGAGCGGTTCGTTCTTTTGCCGCATGGCGCGACGGAATGCGCGGCCCAGTTTTTCATCGAAGGCGCGGCGATTGAACAGCCCGGTGAGCGGATCGGTTTCGGCCTGGCGCAAGGATTCGTAAAGTTCGGCCTGGCGCTTCTCCAGCGCCTGCTGAAGCAACTTAAGCTCCGCCTCGGTGCGGGTACGGGTTTCATCGAGGTGGCGCGCCATTTCGGCATTGCGCTGCAACAGGATGGCGGGGTCGGCGGCTGCGGTCGAGTTCTGCAGATGCTGGCGCAGCTGTTCTATGGCGGCAGATGACGGGAGCTTGGGAAAATGCGCAATTCTGACACAAGGCCTTTCACCGGTTTCAGCCCACAGAGAGCCGGCGTTTTCCAGGGCAAGCGGTTCAGTGCGGGCGGCGCTCGCGTTCTCGCGCGGGGCGTGTTCACCGTCCCAGCACACCAGCAAATGGCCCTTCTCAAGTTGCAGGCTGACCGGCAGCGGATAGCCGGTGGCGGCGCCCGCGTTGCGCAGCTTTTGCATCAGTTCCAGCGAGGCGATGGAGGCGGGGAAAGGATTGCCGCCAAGCCTGCTCGTGCTTTCCAGGGTGAACCCGATAAAATTCTGCAAATCGGATTCGATCGCCAGGTTTTGTCTCAGAAGTTCGACGGATTCCAAATGATGCCCCGCTAGGGTTTTAGCCCGATCATGAATTAATGTTTTATTCCGGTAAAAACTGTTGGCAGTGGACTAACATCAGGTTTGCGCCCAAGGCAGGCTCTCGAAGCGCCAGCCATTATGCGAGTTGCGGTGATGATGCTCGTCAAGGTCGCCCTCGAAACCATTCAACACGTTGAACACCTCCGGCAACCCGGCTTTTTCCAGTGCCAGTCCGGCATCCACCGAGCGGCGGCCGGAGCGGCAGATCAGCACCACAGGGCGGTTCACGCTCGCAGACTTTTTGACGTGGCCGATGAAGTTAGGGTTGATTTCCCAGTCCGGACCGTCGATCCATGGAATCAGCATCGAGCCTTCGGGATGGCCGACGAACAGGTATTCCATCTCGCTGCGCACGTCGATGAACACCGCCTCCGGGTTGGATTGCAGGAATTCGTAGGCTTGCTTTGGCGTCAGGTGTTGCATGGTGTCGCTCCTTAGCGGTCTGACTGGCTGATGTTATTATAGGCGCTTTTCGCTCCGTCGAGATACTCAATTGCCATGAACCATCAAGATCGCACCGCCCTGCTCCGCGCCCAGATCAAACAGCGCATTCTGATTCTGGATGGCGCCATGGGCACCATGATCCAGACCTACAAGCTTACGGAAGCGGATTACCGCGGCGAACGCTTCGCCGGCTACGGCAGCGACCTCAAGGGCAACAACGACCTGCTGGTGCTGACCCAGCCGCAGATCATCCGCGATATCCATTCCGCCTATCTGGAAGCCGGGGCGGACATCCTCGAAACCAACACCTTCAACGCCACCTCCATCGCCATGGCGGATTACCACATGGAAGGACTGGTCTACGAAATCAACCTGGCAGCGGCAAAACTGGCCCGCGACGCGGCGGACGAATATGAAGCGAAAAACCCGGCGCAGCCGCGCTTTGTCGCCGGGGTGCTCGGGCCGACCAACCGCACCGCTTCGATCTCGCCCGAGGTCAACGATCCCGGCTTCCGCAATGTCAGCTTCGACCAGTTGGTGGACGCTTACACCCAGGCGATTGACGGCCTGGTCAATGGCGGTTCCGACATCCTGATGGTCGAGACCATCTTCGACACGCTCAACGCCAAGGCCGCGCTGTTCGCCATCGAGCAGTATTTCGACAGCCATGGCGTCAAGCTGCCGGTGATGATTTCCGGCACCATCACCGACCTGTCCGGTCGCCTGCTTTCCGGGCAGACCGCCGAAGCGTTCTGGAACTCGGTGAGCCACGTCCAGCCGCTTTCGATCGGCCTGAATTGCGCCCTCGGCGCGAAAGAACTACGCCAGTACGTGGAAGAGTTGTCCAATATTTCCAACGTCTATGTGAGCGCCCACCCCAACGCCGGCCTGCCCAACCCTTTGTCCGAAACCGGCTACGATGAAACCCCCGAGGCGATGGCGGCGGAGATCCGCGAATGGGCGGCGAGCGGCCTGCTCAACATCGTCGGCGGCTGCTGCGGCACCCGGCCGCCGCACATCAAGGCCATCGCGGCAGCGGTGCAGAATCTGCCGCCACGCCAGATTCCAGAAATCGAGAAAAAGCTGCGCCTGTCCGGCCTGGAGGCGCTCAACATCGGCGAAGACTCGCTGTTCGTCAACGTCGGCGAGCGCGCCAACGTCACCGGCTCGAAAATGTTCGCCCGCCTGATCATCAACGGCGAATACGACAAGGCGCTGGAAGTGGCCAAGGCCCAAGTGGAAAACGGCGCCCAGATCATCGACATCAACATGGACGAGGCGATGCTGGATTCCGAGGCGGCGATGGTCAAGTTCCTCAACCTGATCGCCTCCGAGCCGGATATCGCCAAGGTGCCGGTGATGATCGACTCGTCGAAATGGTCGGTGATCGAGGCCGGACTGAAATGCGTGCAGGGCAAATCCATCGTCAATTCCATCAGCATGAAGGAAGGCGAAACCGAGTTCATCGAACGCGCCAAATTGTGCCGCCGCTATGGCGCGGCAGCGGTGGTGATGGCTTTCGACGAGCAGGGCCAGGCCGACACCAAAGAGCGCAAGATCGAGATCTGCGCCCGCTCCTACAAGCTGCTTACCGAGCAGGTCGGCTTCCCGCCCGAGGACATCATTTTCGACCCGAATATTTTCGCGGTGGCGACCGGCATCGAGGAGCACAACAACTACGCGGTGGATTTCATCGAGGCCACGCGCGAGATCAAGCGCGCCCTGCCCTATGCCAAGGTCAGTGGCGGCGTGTCCAACGTGTCCTTCTCCTTCCGCGGCAACGAGCCGGTGCGCGAGGCGATCCATACCGCCTTCCTCTACCACGCGATTCATGCCGGCATGGACATGGGCATCGTCAACGCCGGCCAGCTCGGCGTTTACGAGGAAATCCCCAAGGACCTGCTGGAGCGGGTCGAGGACGTGCTGCTCAACCGCCGGCCGGATGCCACCGAGCGCCTGGTGGAATTCGCCGAAAGCTTCAAGGGCGCGGCCAAAAGCCAGGTGGAAGACCTTGCCTGGCGCGATGCACCGGTGCGCGAGCGTCTCGCCCATGCCATGGTCAAGGGCATCACCACCTGGATCGTGGAAGACACCGAAGAAGCGCGGCAGCAGGCGGAGCGTCCGATCCACGTGATCGAGGGGCCGCTGATGGACGGCATGAACGTGGTCGGCGACCTGTTCGGCGCGGGCAAGATGTTTTTACCGCAGGTGGTGAAATCCGCCCGGGTAATGAAACAGGCGGTGGCGCACCTGATTCCCTACATCGAGGCGGAGAAGGCGGCGACCGGCCAAGCGGCGCAGGCCAAGGGCAAGATCGTCATGGCCACGGTCAAGGGCGACGTCCACGACATCGGCAAGAACATCGTCGGCGTGGTGCTGCAGTGCAACAACTACGACGTGGTCGATCTCGGCGTGATGGTACCCGCAGCCCGAATCCTGCAGGCCGCCATCGATGAAAAGGCCGACATCATCGGCCTGTCCGGCCTGATTACCCCGTCACTGGAGGAAATGACCCACGTCGCCAAAGAAATGGAGCGGCTGGGGATGAAGCAGCCGCTGCTGATCGGCGGCGCCACTACTTCCCCTGCCCACACCGCGGTGAAGATTGCGCCGCACTACAGCGGCCCGGTGATTTATGTGAAAGACGCCTCGCGCGCCGTCGGCGTGTGCTCCAACCTGTTGAGCGACGATCTGCGTAACGCTTATGTCCAGGGCATCGCCGATGAATACGTGGCGATCCGCGAGCGCCACCAGAACCGCTCCAACGAAACCAAACGCCTGACGCTGGCCGCGGCGCGCGCCAATGCGTTCAAGCCGGATTGGGACGCCTATGTGCCGCCGGCGCCGACTTTTATCGGCATCAAGGCTTTCCACGATTACCCCTTGGCGGAGCTCGCCGAGCGCATCGACTGGACGCCGTTTTTCCAGGCATGGGAACTGCACGGACGCTATCCGAAAATCCTCACCGACGTGGTGGTGGGCGTGGAAGCAAAAAAGCTGTTCGCCGACGCCCAGGCGATGCTGAAGCGCATCATCGATGAAAAGTGGCTGGAAGCGCGCGCCGTGATCGGCCTGTTCCCCGCCAACAGCGTCGGCGACGACATCGAGATCTACACCGATGAAAGCCGCAGCCAGGTGGCGATGACCTACCACACCCTGAGGCAGCAGGCCGAGAAATCGCCAGGCAAGCCCAACCTGGCCTTGGCCGATTTCGTTGCGCCCAAGGAGTCGGCCGTGAAGGATTACCTCGGCGGTTTCGCGGTGACGGCAGGCGTCGGCATCGACGCGCATGTCGCCGCATTCGAGAAAAACCACGACGATTACAGCGCAATCATGCTCAAGGCCTTGGCCGACCGCCTCGCCGAAGCCTTCGCCGAGCTGATGCACCAGCGCGTGCGGCGCGAATTCTGGGGCTATGCGAAGGACGAGGCGCTCTCCAACGAAGACATGATTGCGGAAAAATACCGCGGCATCCGCCCGGCGCAGGGCTACCCCGCCTGCCCGGAACATACCGAGAAAGGACCGCTGTTCGAGCTGCTCAAAGCGCCTGAAAATGCGGGCATCACCCTCACCGAAAATTTCGCCATGCTGCCCACCGCGGCAGTGAGCGGTTTCTATTTCGCCCACCCCGAATCCACCTATTTCGCCCTCGGCAAGATCGGCCGCGACCAGGTGGAGGATTATGCAAGGCGCAAGGGAATGGACGTGGAGACGGCGGAGAAGTGGCTGGCGCCGGTGCTGGAATATTAATTAGAGCCCGGGACGCCATGGCGCCAAGCATGTCAAAGCCGGGCTTTCTTGCCCCACACTTGCTGCATGCTGAAACGAACACTCGCTTGATCCACGTCAAGCACTTCCTTGATGGCAAACGTCTCGTTGCCGGTATCCCGCTTGACCGGAATGGACAACGGGATGCCGCGGGGCCCAACGAGCGCATGTGCGATAGGCGTGGTGGCCGTTTCTCCCTTTTGGCTGACAACCCCGATTTCGCCATTGTTCAATCGTACCAGGGTACCCGGCGGGTAGATCCCCATCTCCTTGATGATATGCGCCGCGAGCGCGGGATCAATGCCTTTTCCTCTTTCAAGAAAAATTTCGCGCAGCGCGACATTGGGAAGGATCGATTTGCGGTACTTTCTTTCTGAAACGCAGGCGCAATAGCGGTCTGCCAAGGCAATGAGCCTGGCATTTTTGGGGATGTCTTCGCCCTTCTTGCCTGAAGGATAGCCGCTGCCATCTTCATTTTCATGGTGGCAAAGCACGTATGACAACCAATCGGGGTCTCGTATTCCAACCGCTTCCAGCAGCCTTACGCTTTCTTGAGGGTGGCGCTGAATGATCTCGGTTTCTTCGGCGGTGAGGGCATCCTGCTTACCCTGAAGATGCGCATGCTGTCGAAGCATACCCACATTCATGGTTAGGGCGGCCGCGGCAATCATTACAATTTCTTCCGGCGCCATTGCCATGGACCGCGCAACCAATATTGAAATGACTGCCGTGTCGACGCAATGCCTGACCGGATAACTGCCGGCCTGCTGATTGAGCAAGACACAGGCGATCGCAATATCGGGGTTCAACTCGGTAGCAAAGATCACGGATTTTGCAACTTCCAGGAGTGTGCCGGGGAAATCGGGTTCACTGTTCAATCCGAACAGCAGACGCTCCAGCCGATTGTCGGCGAGATTGATCAGCCGCAAAACGGAAGGCGCCTCTTGTTCTTTGGAAGGGTCGTCTGTCCCGCGAGAAAGGCCGGAAGAAGACGTTTCGACGAATAGGCCCCGTTCAACCAGCGCCTCGACTTGATGAGGGTGATCGACAATGTACCCTTTTTTCAGCAATAGGCTGCCTTTGTCGTCATAAACATTCCATCGCAGGGGTTCCCCCATATGGATGTTTGACATGGACAGGCGTCGTTGAGCCATTGCGTTCCCCGAGTTGGCCGCCCTTGCGGAGGGAGTTACGAGTACTAAAAATATGCGTAAAAAATTGAACGAATTATTATATGATGATTCTTCGAGCAATCGTTAAATGCCACAACCATACCATAATCGCACACATTCCACGGTAACCGCTCTTCGATCAGGATGCCCTGCATGTGCGTCCTTGATCCCTCGTTCCACTCAAGCATTGCTGCTGTCAAGAATCCGCACCGAAAACAAGACGATTGCCGGCCGGGAACATTGAATGGAAAGTTCGGCTAGAAGCTGGCCTCATCCCCCCATATTTGCTGCATGCTGAAATGGATGTTTGCCTGGCTCTCATGGAGCGTTTCTTTTATGGCAAGCGTCTCGGTGGCGGTATTTCTCTTGATGGGCAAAGCCAAAGGCACACCGTTCGCCCCGACGAGAGCGTGCACGATAGGCGTAGCGGCGCCCTCCCCCTTTTTGGATACGACACCAATTTCACCGTTGTTCAATCGTACGAAAGTGCCCGGCGGGTAGATGCCCAGCTCCTTGATAAAATACGTTGTGAGCAAGTGGTCGATGCCTTTTCCCTTATCAAGAAAAATGTCGCGCAACGCAATGTTGGGAAGAGTCGACTTGCGGAAGTCCCTGGCGGAAACGCAGGCGCAGTAGCGGTCTGCCAGGGCGATGATCTTGGCGGGACGGGGAATGTCATTGCCGGCCTTGCCGAATGGGTAGCCGGTGCCATCCTCGACCTCATGGTGCGCCAGAACGTATGCCAGCCAATTCGGGTCGCGCACCCCGGCAGATTCCAGCATTTTTACGCTATCCTCGGGGTGCTGGCGAATCAGCCCGAGCAACTCGGCAGAGAGGGCATACTGCTTGCGTTCCAGTTGCGCATGGTGTTTGATCATGCCAACGTTCATGGTGAGCGCGGCGGCTGTAATCGTGAGAATTTCCTCGCGCGCGATCTCCATTGAGCGCGCGATCAATATCGAAACCACGGCGGTGTCGACGCAATGTCTTATCGGGTAGGGAACAGCCTGTTGGTTGAGCAAAATACAGGCCACTGCGATGTCGGGGTTCAGGTCGACCGCGGCGGTCACTATTTTCGCGATTTCCAGGATTTTATTCGGAAAGTCGGTTTCATTATGCAATCCGAATAGCAGCCGATCCAGCCGTTTATTGGCGAGATTGATCGAGCGCAGGACAGAAGGCGCTTCCTGCGGCGGAGCGGCGTTGGCCGGCCCATAGATGGGGGCGTTCGCAGTGGCCTCGACGAATAGCCCGCGCGCAACCAGAGCCTCAACTTGCGACGCGCGTTCGACAATGTACCCTTTTCTCAGCAACAAGTGGCCGCTGGCGTCTGTCACATCCCACTGTAGGGGTTCCCCTATCTGGATGTTTGACATGGTTAAGCGTCGTTGAGCCATTGCGTTCCCTGAATTGGCCGCCCCTGCGGAGGCGGCGCGTGAGTATCATAAAATTCGCATAACGAGTATTACGATACATGGGAAATCAAGCAATTTAATTATAGGTGTTTTTTGAGAATTTGTTTAATGCCATAATCGCACCCACGATATTTATTAGGAAGGCTACTTCAAGGTATGAATACCCCTGAACTCGATGCGCTTAACCGGCGTTTTGCCATCACCGGGCATCTGGCATTTAAGGAAGGCCCAGGCGGCCTGGCCGTCGCCGAAGTGACGAACGCCCATGCCGAGGCAAGCATTGCCTTGCAGGGCGCCCATGTGATGACCTGGCAACCGCGCGGTCAGGAGCCTGTGCTGTGGCTCTCGCGCTTCGGAAAATTCGCGCCGGGCAAGTCGATCCGTGGCGGGGTGCCGATCTGCTGGCCGTGGTTCGGCCCGCATGCAAGCGAAACCACTTTGCCCGGCCATGGCTTTGCCCGTACCGTAATGTGGGAGGCGAAAGAAACCCGTGCGCTGCCGGATGGCGCAACCTTCCTCCGCTTCGGGCTGATCGAGACCGACGCCACTCGCGCCCAATGGCCGCATCCTTCAACCGCCGAGTTGCTGGTGACGGTTGGCGCCGAACTGCGTATCGAACTGGTCACACGCAATATCGGCAGCGCGCCATTCCAGTTGGGCGAGGCATTCCACACCTATTTCCATGTCAGCGACGTGGCCGACATGGAGATCAAGGGGCTGGAAGGCTGCACCTATCTGGACAAGGTGGGCGTGCCCGCCCGCAGAACCCAACAGGGGCCCATTGTGATCGAGAGCGAGGTCGATCGGGTTTATCTCGACACCGAAGCCGACTGCCTGATCGAGGATCGCGGCCTCGGACGGCGTACCCGCATCGCCAAGCACGGCAGTCGTTCCGCCGTGGTGTGGAACCCCTGGATGGAAAAAGCCGAAAAAATGGGTGATTTCGGCCCCGAAGGATATCGCGGCATGGTCTGCGTGGAAACCGGCAACGCCGCAGATAACGTGGTGACAGTGCAACCCGGTACGGCGCACAGCCTTGTGGCGGTGATCAGCGTCGAGGCGCTGCCCTGACCGACACGGGAAACCGTGGCCGGAACAGTAAGGACGCGCACGGATGATAGACCGTCCCCTGAACCTGGAAGCCTGGGTGGAGTATCTCGATCAGGCGCCCCTGCCGGTCTTGCGCCGCACCGCAGTAGAACTCGCACACCTGAAGGAAAGAGAAGACGACCTCAACGGGCATGAGCTTGCCGCCGTGATTCTGCGCGATCCGATCATGACGCTGAAGGTACTGCGCTATTTGCAGTCCCACCGGGGCAAAAGCCAGGTCACCGATATCACCACCATCGACCGGGCCATCATGATGATCGGCACCACGCCTTTTTTTAAGGAATTTGCCGTACAGCCCTTGATCGAGGATACCCTGGCCGATTATCCGCTGGCCCTCGAGGGCGCGACGCGGGTCATGAGCCGGGCGCACCATGCCGCACTATATGCGCTGGACTGGTCGGTGCTGCGCCATGACATGGATACCAACGAGGTGGTGATCGCCGCCCTGTTGCGCGATCTGGCCGAAATCCTGTTGTGGTGCTTCGCGCCCACACCGATGCAGTACATCCGCGAAAAAATGCGACGCGATCCGACCTTGCGCAGCATGACCATGCAACTGGAATCGCTCGGCTTCAGCCTGCTCGAATTGCAGCTCGCCATTGCCACCGCCTGGCATTTGCCCAAGCTGCTGTTGTCGCTGATGGACGAATCCCTGGCCGACATGCCGCGCACCCGATGCGTCACGCTCGCGGTCGCGCTCGCCCGCCATTCCGCCAACGGCTGGAACGATGCCGCACTGCCCGACGATTACAAGGGGATGCAGGAACTGCTCAAAATTTCGCCGCAGGAAGCGTGGGATCGCATCCGCCATACCACCCTGCTGGCCGCGAAAGGCTGGGACTGGTACGGCGTTCCGCCGGCTGCCGCCTGGCTGCCGATGCAAGCCGCATTTTTAAATTGATGCCGAAAAAACCTTATAATGACGGGCTGATCAACCACGCATCGTCATTCATGCATATCCACATTCTGGGCATTTGCGGCACCTTCATGGGCGGCATCGCCGTGCTGGCCAAGCAGGCCGGACACAAGGTCACCGGCTGCGACGCCGGCGTCTACCCGCCGATGAGCACGCAGCTCGAGGCTCAGGGCATCGAGTTGATCGAGGGCTTCGACCCCGGCCAGATCAGACTGGAACCTGACGTTTTCGTGATCGGCAACGTGGTGTCGCGCGGCAACCCGCTGATGGAGGAAATTCTCAACCGCGGCCTGCCCTACGTATCGGGCCCGCAATGGCTGGCCGAGAACGTGCTGCACGACAAGTGGGTGCTGGCGGTGGCCGGCACTCACGGCAAGACCACTACCTCGGCAATGCTGGCATGGATTCTGGAAGACGCGGGGCTCAACCCGGGGTTTTTGATCGGCGGCGTGCCGCAGAACTTCGGCGTTTCGGCGCGGCTGACCGACTCGCCATTTTTCGTGGTGGAGGCGGACGAATACGACACCGCCTTTTTCGACAAGCGCTCCAAGTTCGTTCATTACCGCCCGCGCACCGCCGTACTCAACAACCTGGAGTTCGACCACGCCGACATCTTTCCCGACCTGGCCGCGATAGAAACCCAGTTTCACCATCTGGTGCGCACCGTGCCCGGCAACGGCCTGGTCGTTGCCAATGGCCGCGAGGAAAGCATCGGCCGGGTTCTGGCGCGCGGCTGCTGGACTCCGGTGGAGCGCTTCGGCACGGCGCAGGGATGGCTCATGGGGGGTTCTGGCGCGGTCGCCTTCAAGGAGGAATTCCAGGGAACCCTGAACTGGAAACTGCTCGGCGAACACAACCGCATGAACGCCCTGGCGGCGATCGCCGCCGCACGCCACGCCGGCGTACCCTCAAGCATGGGGATCGAGGCGTTGTCCCGGTTCGAAAATGTAAAACGGCGCATGGAAGTGCGCGGCGTGGCGAATGGCATTACGGTCTACGACGACTTCGCCCACCACCCGACCGCCATCGCAACCACCGTCGCCGGCCTGCGCAGCAAGATCGGCAGTGCGCGCATTCTGGCGGTGCTGGAGCCGCGCTCCAATACCATGAAGCTGGGTGTCATGAAGGATGCCCTGCCCGGCAGCCTGCGCGATGCCGACCAGGTATTCTGCTATGGCGCCAACCTGGGCTGGGATGCGACAGCCGCGCTTGCGCCGCTGGGCGACAAGGCGAGAACTTTCAGCGACCTCGACGAACTGGTGAAAGCCGTATCCGCCGCCGCCCGCCCCGGCGACCATGTGCTGGTGATGAGTAATGGCGGCTTCGGCGGCGTGCATGAAAAACTCCTGGCCGCGCTGGCCGCGCCCTAAAACGAACTATTTCTTCCTATCGATTGGCGGAACATGATGTCGTCGGCGCTGGTTTTTCGGCGCCACAACAGCATCGCCATGCCCAATACTGCCGCAGTCAAGAGCCCTCCGCCCAATCCGGCTTGCCACAATGTCAGGCTGCCGCCTGCCGGACTTGCCGGCAAGCGGGCGGGGGGCTTGATCGCGGCCTTCTTAAGGGCGGCCAGTTTGTCGTCCAGTTCGCGCTCCATTTCCTGCAACTGCTTCAGGTGCGCCTCGGCCTCCTGAAGCCGGTTCTGCAGAGACAGATTGATGGCATACAGGTCATCGCTGTCTGTCGATGTCATCTGTTTGCCAGGTTTTCCGGGGGAGTCGCCATATGCCGACTTTTCCTGCAAGCCGCCGTCCACCTTGACCCGGAACATTTGTTTGGCGGCGGCGCGAGGTGCGGCAGAGCGCGGCGGCTTGTCGCCGGGCCGCTTTCCAAGGGCTTTCTGTATCGCTTTCTCGAAGCGGGAGCGCGGCGTTGTGGCAATTCTTTGCGGATTGGGCAAGCGCAATCGGGTGCCGGGCGGTAGCGGGCGGATGACGCCATCGGGGAAGGCGCCAAGGTTGTCCAGCACCATGGCGGCAAGCATGCGATTCTTCAAAATCAGGTTGCCGGGATAGTATTTTTCCGCCAGGCTTTGCGGTGATTCGCCCTGCTGAACCTCCCACATGTCGCCTGCGGGTGCGGCGCTTTTGCCCGTATCCGGACGAATCGCGGCATTTTCCGCCATTTCGGTCCGGTTAGCGACGTATGCCCCGGCCGGCGGGGTTTCGGCGGGGTCGAGCAGAACCGGAAAATCGCGTTCCAGGTTATGTCCACATCCGATGCTCAAACCAAGAAGGAAAGCCGGGTCGTTGACCGGTCCGTCTGTCCTGATAAGAATTTGCAGCTGACCGTTGATTTTTTCCACCGTCAGCCGCATTTTGGTGAGTTGGGGCAGGGAGTTGCCGGAGTCGGGGACTCTGGAACGCAAACAGCTGGCGTCGAGGGTTTCGCCGCCATCCAGCACTACTGGAATGGACGCCCGGAACGGCTCGCCCAACCACGATTTCAGCGCCATGCTGCCGAGCCCGATGGCTGGCGCGTTGCTCGTCGCAAGCAGCGGCAACAGGGCAAGAATAAAGCGGAAAATTACCGATGGATTTTTTTTCTGGCGCATGTTTTTTTCGGTTGCCAACAGTCTGTGCATTATACTGGCGGGCTCGTGCAGCCACCGGGATTGCCCAGTATGTAAAGCCGAATGGTAGCAGATAACCGGCTGGGCCATAAACAGGAAGTCTTGCCGTTCGTTTCTCTCCGCCGATCAGCGATCAAACTCTTTGCCGGAACGTTGAATTTTGAACCTTGGGCGCGAGTTTCGCCCGCATTGAACCAAGTTGCATAATCGAATGAATATTCTCTACGAAGAAGACGGCGCCATCAAGGTGGCGAGCATCATGGCCGACAATATCACTTCGCTGCAAGTGGAAACGCCTCACGGCAAGCGCGCCAAAATCAAGGCGGCCAACGTGCTGCTGCGCTTCGATTCGCCCCCGATCGCGGGGTTCATGGACGCGACCGAAGCGGCAGCGGGGGAACTCGATCCGATTTTCCTGTGGGAATGCTGCGGGCAGAACGAAGAGTTCATGTTCGCCGATCTCGCCCGCGATTATTACGGCCATGCGCCCTCCCCGGTCGAGGCGGCGGCGGTGGCCCTGAAGCTGCATGCCGCACCGATGTATTTCTACAAGAAGGGCAAGGGCCGCTACAAGGCCGCGCCGGAGGAAAACCTCAAGGCGGCGCTGGCCTCCGAGGAGAAGAAGCGCAAACAGGCCGAGCTGGTTGCGGGCTATGCGGCAGACCTGGCTGCGGGAAGCCTGCCTGGGGCATTTACCCCGCCGGTAGTGGAATCCATGCTTTATGCGCCGGACAAGAACACGCTCGAATACAAGGCGCTGGACAAGGCGTGCAGCGAAACCGGCCTGAGCCCGGTGAAGCTGCTGGAGAAGTGCGGTGCGATCCCCTCTTCCCACGACTTCCATCTCAACCGCTTCCTGCGCGAACACTTTCCCGAAGGCACCGGCTTTCCCGAAATTGCCTACCCTCTCCTCAATCCTCTCCCGCAAGCGGGCGAGGAAGCGAACGTGAAAAGCGCTGGTTTTTGTTTGGGCGATCCGGCTCATTCGGATGCGACCGCCTTCAGCATCGACGATGCCGCCACCACCGAAATCGACGACGCCTTCTCGGTCAAGCGCATGGACAACGGCAACTGGCGCATCGGCGTGCACATCGCTGCACCGGCCCTGGGCTTTTCGCCGGACGACAGCCTCAATGAAATTGCGGCGCGGCGCCTGTCCACCGTGTACATGCCGGGGCAAAAGATCACCATGCTGCCGGATGCGGTGGTGGAGCGTTTCACGCTGGCGGCAGGCCGTCGTTGCCCGGCACTGTCGCTTTACATGGAAGTGACGCCGGAACTTGAAGTGATCGACCAGGAAAGCGCGCTGGATCATGTCGAGATCGCCGACAACCTGCGCCATGATACGCTGGAGCCGGTTTTCAACGAAACCACCCTGGCCAGCCGCGAAGGCGATTATGCCTGGAAGGACGAGCTGTTGCTGTTGTGGGACTTTGCCACCAAGCTCAAGGAAGGGCGCGGCAAGGCGGAGAGCCGGCAGAATTTCGCCGATTATAATTTCGCGGTGGCCGACGATCGCGTCGTCATCTCCGAACGCAGCCGCGACACCCCCATCGACCGGGTGGTGTCGGAGCTGATGATCCGGGTTAATTCCAGTTGGGGCAAGGCATTGGCAGAAGCGGACTTCGCCGCCATCTACCGCAACCAGGAAGGCGGCAAGGTGCGCATGAGCGTGGCGCCGGGCGCGCATCAGGGCTTGGGCGTGACGCACTACATGTGGGCGAGCTCGCCGCTGCGCCGCTATGTCGACCTGATCAACCAGCGCCAGTTGATCGCCCATCTGGAGGGCAAGCCGGCCGCCTACGGCAACCGCGACGAACGGCTGTTGATCGCCATGCGCGATTTCGAGCTGGCCTACGAGGCCTACGGCAACATCCAGGATCAGATGGAGCGCTACTGGTGCCTGCGCTGGCTGCTGCAGGAACAGATCGGCGAAATCGGCGCCGCGGTGATAAAGGAAAACCTGGTCAAGCTCGACCATCTGCCGTTCTTCACCCGCGTCCATTCACTGCCGGAAATGGCGCCGGGCAGCCGGGTAGTCCTCGAGGTTTCCGGCGTGGACCTGCTCGACATGGCATTGCAGTGCAAATTTCTGCACAAGCTGGAACAATGAACCGGCAGCGCATTTCTGCTAAACTACGTTTGCATTGTCAAATCATAGAGTTCCCATGGGTCTGGCCGATCAGGCGCCGTTGAATACCGCAATCACCATCACCCGCCTTGCGCGGCTGAGCCAGTCCGATCGTCTCGGGCTGGTGCTGCTGCTTTCCATTACCCTGCATTTGATCGTCGTGTTCGGCGTGAGCTTCAAGCTGCCCGAGATGATGAAATCGGGCAGCGCCACCTCGCTCGACGTAGTGCTGGTCAACCGCAAGTCCGCCTCCCGTCCGGTCAAGGCCGATGCGTTGGCGCAGGCCAACCTCGATGGCGGCGGCAACACCGACGCCGACCGTCGCGCCAAAAGCCCGTTGCCGGTACAGCCCCAACCGGAGTCAGAAGTCGCGCAGAAACGACAGCAGGTGGGACAGTTGGAGCAAAAAGCGCGAACCTTGATGACTCAGGTCAAATCGACACAGCGCGTCGAGCAGGCGCAGGCCAAATCGGAGCCGATGGCAGCGCCGGCGGATAGCCCGGTTGCCTCCGACCTGGCGATGAGAAGCCTGGAAGCGGCACGGATGGAGGCACAGATTTCGCGTGACTGGGAGGCCTACCAGAAAAAACCCAAGCGCAAATTTATCGGCGCGCGCACCCAGGAATACCGCTTTGCCCGTTATGCCGAGGATTGGCGCATCAAGGTGGAAAAAGTCGGCAACCTGAATTATCCGGAAGAAGCGAAACGGCAGAAAATCTACGGCAACCTGCAACTCATCGTCAACATCAAGTCCGATGGCAGCGTGGAGAGCGTCGAGATAAAACGCTCCTCCGGCCACAAAGTGCTGGACGAGGCGGCCATCCGCATCGTCAACCTGGCGGCGCCCTATGCGCCCTTCCCCGAGGATATCCGCAAGGACACCGATATCCTCGGCATCGTGCGCACCTGGAGCTTCACCCGCGCCGATGAACTTGGAACAACTGCCGCCGAGTAAGGCGGCCGCGGATATGACATAATCGCATCATGCAAGACGTTAATCTGACCGATCATTTCCTGATCGCCATGCCCGCCATGGCCGACCCCTATTTCGCCAAATCCCTGACCTATATTTGCGAGCATTCCGAGCAGGGCGCGCTGGGCGTAGTGGTCAACCGCCCGATCGAAATGACCCTGAAAATGCTGTTCGACCAGATCGGCATCGAGCTCGAATCGGATGAACGGGCGGAGAACATGGTGCACTTCGGCGGCCCGGTGCAGATGGATCGCGGCTTCGTCCTGCACCAGCCGGCCGGGGAATGGCTGTCCACCATCGCAGTGAACGAGCACGTCGCCCTGACCACCTCGAAAGACATCCTGGAGGCGGTTGGCTGCGGGCAAGGCCCGTACAAACTGCTGGTGACGCTCGGCTATGCCGGTTGGGAAGCGGGACAGCTCGAACAGGAATTGTCGCAAAATGCCTGGCTTACCGTGCCGGCTTCGGCGCAGATCATTTTTGACCTGCCCTGGGAACAGCGGCTGCCTGCCGCGATGAAAATGCTGGGCGTCGATTTTGCCAGCCTGGCCGACGAGGCGGGACATGCTTGAACGGATGACGGGAAATGAGTGAAGGGAAAGACGGGGTTCATCACCCATCACCCATCACCCATCACTCGACAACTGTGTTGGGTTTCGATTTCGGCCTGAAGCGCATCGGCGTGGCGGTGGGCGACCTGGATCTGGGTCTGGCGCACCCGCTGACGACGGTGACGGGGGAAAGCAATGACCAGCGTTTCGGTGCGATCGGGGCGCTGCTGCGCGAATGGCAGCCGGTGCTGGCAGTGGTGGGGATGCCGACCCATGCCGACGGCGGGGAGCATGAAATGAGCGCGCGCTGCCGGCGCTTCGCGCACCAACTGGAAGGGCGTTTCGGCCTGAAGACGGCGTTTGTCGACGAAAGCCTGAGCTCCGCTGCGGCGAGCGAGGACCTGAACGAGGCGGGAGTGCGTGGCCGGCGGCAAAAAGCCGTGCTGGACCAGGTCGCGGCACAACGAATATTGCAGTCTTATCTGGATCAACACAAATATGCAACTACCTGAGGTTGAAGAGCTGCTGCGTGAGCTCGCACAGCAGATCCGGCCGCACCTGACGCCGGACACCGTCCTGGTCGGCATCCATACCGGCGGGGTATGGGTGGCGGAAAATCTGCGCGAGCAACTGGGCGTGAAGACGCCTCTGGGCGCGCTGGATATTTCCTTTTACCGCGATGATTTCAGCCGCATCGGGCTGCACCCCGAGGTAAAACCTTCCCGCATCCCGTTCGAGGTCGAAGGCCGCCACATCATCCTGGTGGATGACGTGCTGAAAACGGGCCGCTCGATTCGCGCCGCCATGAACGATCTGTTCGATTTCGGCCGCCCTGCCAGTATTCTGCTGGCGGTGCTGGTGGATCGGGGCGGGCGCGAGCTGCCGATCGCCGCCCGGTTCGTCGGGGTACATCTGGATCTCGAGGACAACCAGGATATCCGGCTGAACCGGGCGGAATCGGGGCAGTTGAGTTTGAGCCTGGATGACGCAAAAGGATGATGAGCCATGCACAATAACCCGCAACTGAACAAAAACGGCGAACTGCAGCACCTGCTCTCCATCGAGGGGCTGCGGGCAGCCACATTGCGGCACATCCTCGATACCGCGGAATCCTTTCTCGGCGTCGCCGAACGCGAGGTGAAAAAGGTGCCGCTGCTGCGCGGGAAGGCGATCTTCAACCTGTTTTTCGAGCCCAGTACCCGCACCCGCACCACGTTCGAGATTGCGGCCAAGCGACTGTCCGCCGATGTCATCAACCTGAATGTCGGCACCTCCTCGCAATCCAAGGGCGAAACCCTGCTGGATACGGTCGACAACCTGGCTGCGATGCAGGCCGACATGTTCGTCGTGCGCCACAGCCAGTCCGGCGCGGCGCACCTGATTGCGCGCCATGCGGCGCCGCACATTCATGTCGTCAACGCCGGCGATGGCCGCCATGCCCACCCCACCCAGGCACTGCTGGACATGTTCACCATCCGCCACTACAAGAAGGATCTGACCCGGCTGCGCGTGGCGATCGTCGGCGACATGCTGCATTCGCGCGTGGCGCGCTCGCAGATTCACGCCCTGACCACGCTGGGCGTGCCGGAAGTGCGCGTGATCGCGCCCAAGACGCTGATTCCCACCTGCGCCGAGCGGATGGGGGTGCAGATTTACCACGACATGGCGAAGGGGCTGAAGGACGTCGACGTGATCATCATGCTGCGCCTGCAGAGCGAGCGCATGCGCGGCGCGCTGCTGCCCTCTTCCCAGGAATACTTCAAGTACTACGGCCTGACCGCGGAAAAGCTCGCGCTGGCGCGCCCCGACGCGATCGTGATGCACCCCGGCCCGATGAACCGCGGCGTGGAAATCGAGTCCTCCGTCGCCGACGGCGTACAGTCGGTGATCCTGTCCCAAGTGACGTTCGGCATCGCGGTGAGGATGGCGGTGATGAGCATCCTGATGGGCAACGAGGCGGGGGGCGGAGCATGAAAATTCATATCAGGAACGGTCGGCTGGTCGATCCGAAAAACCACATCGACGCCCAGCGCGATGTCTTCATTGCGGCTGGCAAAGTGGTCGCGGTCGGCGCCATGCCGGAAGGGTTCCACGCCAACCGCGTGATCGACGCCGCCGGCCTTGTGATCTGCCCCGGCCTGGTGGATTTGTCCGCACGCCTGCGCGAGCCGGGCTACGAATACAAGGCCACGCTCGAATCCGAAATGCTGGCGGCGGTGGCGGGCGGCGTCACCAGCCTGGTCTGCCCGCCCGACACCGACCCGCCGCTGGACGAGCCGGGCCTGGTGGAAATGCTCAAGCACCGCGCCAGGAGCCTGAACCAGGCGCGGGTTTATCCGCTCGGCGCGTTGACCCAGAAACTGGCGGGCGAGCGCCTGACCGAAATGGCGGAGCTGCACGACGCCGGTTGCATCGGTTTCTCCCATGCCGACATGCCGCTTTCCGACACCCTGGTGCTGATGCGCGCCATGCAGTATGCCGCCACCTTCGGCTTCACCGTCTGGCTAAGACCGCAGGACGCCTATCTCGCCAGGGACGGCGTCGCCCATGATGGCGAAGTGGCAAGCCGGCTGGGGCTGCCGGCCATCCCGTCCTGCGCCGAATCGATCGCGCTGTCGGCGATTCTCGCCCTTGCCCGCGAAACTGGCGCACGCATCCACATCTGCCGTCTTTCCAGCCGCGAAGGTATCGCCCTGATCCGCGCCGCCAAAGCGGAAGGCTTGCCGGTCACCTGCGACATCGCGGTGCATCACGCCCACCTCAGCGAAATGGACATCGGCTTCTTCGATTCCAACTGCCACCTGATGCCGCCGCTGCGCAGCCAGCGCGACCGCGATGCGCTGCGCGAAGCGCTGGTTGACGGCACCGTGGACGCCATCTGCTCCGACCATGCGCCGGTGGACGACGACGCCAAGCTGCTGCCCTTCGCCGAAGCCGAAGCCGGCGCCACCGGCCTGGAACTGCTGCTGCCGCTGACGCTGAAATGGGCGAAGGAAACCGGGGTATCCCTGTCCGATGCCATCGCCAAGGTCACCGCCGAACCTACACGGATTCTGGCCTTGAACAACGGCCACCTGGGGGCCGGACAGCCCGCCGATGTGTGCATCTTCGATCCGGAGCGGTACTGGAAGGTCGAGCCGCGCTCGCTCAAGAGCCAGGGGAGGAATACGCCGTTCTTGGGGTTGGAATTACAGGGGAAGGTCAGGTATACGTTGGTGGAGGGGCATGTGGTTTATGAGGGTTTGGCTTAACGCCGCGCGTGAGAAGTGCACATTTGTAGCGCACACTACGCGAGAAAAAGAGACCATCCCAAGACTTTCAGTTCTTGACCACACACAACTGCGATTTGGTTACTGGCCACAGCCGCAATTCATGGTTGCGAAAAATCTTGATCGGCGAATCCACTTTCTTGTTGGCACTCTCCTTGATGCCGCCAGACTCCCAGAGTCCAAACGCCAATACATTTTGGCCGACTTCGTAAGACTGAAATGCATTAAGATCAGGCGACCAAATAGAAAAACTGGCGGTATCCAAAATATCGGCTTGGTCGGTTTTGCGAGAGGGGCGGGCCAAGTTAAGTACGGCGAACTTGCCGGTTCGGCCATTGACGATGTTATTTGCCTTCACCGCTCCTTTGACAGCAATCGGCACCTGCACCGTGGCTTGGCTCACTTGAGAGAAGCACCTGAAATAGTCGTCATCCTCAAAGTAGAAATCGCTCCACGGCAGGTGCACACCATCGAACACAAGCTGTAGCACGTCTTCAATTTCAGAGTGTTCGAAACAGGCGGCACGCACCTTTAATACACGTTGTGCGCTGTTAATGTAAGCCCCGAGCCGCTTCTTTGCTTCAAGATAAATCTTTTCGGCGGTGCCTGCGACAGTTTCAGAATTCGGATCCTTTTTTTTCTTGGCCAGTTCCCGCAGCTGTTCGACGGCTTTTTTTACGGCCAGTAGCCGCAACTCATAGCGATTATCCTGAAGCGCCGCGAAGATATCCCCCTCGGATTCCTTGGCGATAACAGTAACTTGACCATAGACGTTGTATCGGCAAGTAGTGCTGTGCTTATACCCATTATGCAGCCGGAAAAATGGCTCGACGGCGACGATGTCTTCCCCTACCTGTCGAGTGAAAGCATTGACGAACAGTACCAACGCTTCACAATACTCACACTGCAACGGCTTATGATATTGCTGCTGCTCGGCCATGCTGATTGTGATGCGAGTATCGTTTGCATCATGGGCTGCAGGCATTTTCGAAGCCATGATGAGTACCCCTTTAATGGAAAAATTATGGTCAAAATCGGTTAATCCAGCATTCCCTGAAACAGAGAAAATAAGGGCAGACTCGATTAATTTTGTATCGCGATGTTGCCCCTGCTGTGAGTTTTATGACAATTGAACCAATATAGATATTTGTTCTGGCTGTTACAAGCGGCGCTGGATTAAGATGGCTCAAGTAATCACCGTCGGCGTATCCCGCCCCGTCCTCAATTTCAACTCCGACAACTCATTCGCAATCCCGATCAGCTCGGCGAGCGTCTGCTGCGCATCCAGATGGTGCTTTGCGGCGTCGGGCTCGAAGGCTTCCAGATAGATCCTTAGCGTCGCGCCTTCGGTGCCCGTGCCGGAAAGGCGGAAGACGATGCGCGAGCCGTCCGCGAAGCCGATGCGCAAGCCCTGTCCGGCGCTCACGCTGCCGTCGATGGGATCGGTATAGCTGAAGTCGTCGCAGAATTTCACTTGCCGGGCACCGAACTGTTTGCCCGGCAGTTCGGCAAACCGGCTTTTCAGGTGGGTCATCACACCGTTCGCCGCATCGCCCGGCAGGCCTTCGTAATCGTGGCGGGAATAAACGTTGCGGCCATATTCGGCCCAGTGGCTATAGACGATTTCCTCCACCGGCTGGCCGCGTTTCGCCAGGATGTTCAGCCAGAACAACACTGCCCACAGGCCGTCCTTTTCCCGCACATGGCTGGAGCCGGTGCCGAAGCTTTCTTCGCCGCACAGGGTGACCTTGCCCGCATCCATCAGATTGCCGAAAAATTTCCAGCCGGTAGGAGTCTCGTAGCAGGGGATGCCGAGCTTCGCGGCGACGCGGTCGACGGCTGCGCTGGTCGGCATGGAGCGCGCCACGCCGGCCAATCCGGCGGCATAGCCGGGTGCCAGTTTGGCATTGGCGGCGATCACGGCCAGGCTGTCGGACGGGGTGACGAAGAAGTGCCTCCCCAGGATCATGTTGCGGTCGCCGTCGCCGTCGGAAGCGGCGCCGAAATCCGGGGCGTTTGCCCCGTACATGATCTCCACCAGTTCATCGGCGTAAGTCAGGTTCGGGTCGGGATGGCCGCCGCCGAAATCGGGCAGCGGCACGCCGTTGATCACCGTGCCCGCCGGCGCGCCCAGGCGCCGCTCAAGAATTTCATGGCCATAGGGGCCGGTGACCGCATGCATGGCGTCGAAGCACAGGCGAAAGCCGCCGCGGATCAGGGTTCGAATGGCGTCGAAATCGAACAGGGATTCCATCAGCTCGGCATAGTCCGCCACCGGGTCGATTACCTCCACCGCCATGCCGCCCAAGGCGAATTTACCCGTTTGATCGAGCGCCACGTCGGGCGCTTCGAAAATCCGGTAGCTCGCCAGCGCCTTGCTGCGCGCATAAATCGCTTCGGTGATTTTTTCCGGTGCGGGGCCGCCGTTGTCGGTGTTGTACTTGATGCCGAAGTCACCGTCCGGGCCGCCCGGATTGTGGCTGGCGGATAAAATGATGCCGCCGTAGGTATGGTATTTGCGGATCACGCAGGATGCCGCCGGCGTCGACAGGATGCCGCCCTGGCCCACCAGCATCTTGCCGAAGCCGTTGGCCGCCGCCATTTTGACGATGACCTGGATCGCTTCCCGGTTGAAATAGCGCCCGTCACCGCCCAGCACCAGCGTGCTGCCTTGCGGGGCGGCAATGGTGTCGAAAATGGCCTGGACGAAATTTTCCAGGTAGTGCGGCGACTGGAACACCGCGACTTTCTTGCGCAGGCCGGAGGTGCCGGGTTTCTGGTCGGTGAACGGGGTGGTGGCGACGATTTTGATGGCCATGATTTTCCTTGTTGGATCGAGCGGAATCGATTTTTCTAACCCTGGCGGTGGTTGTTCGCCAGCCTGACATAATGCGCCGCCGAGTAGGCGAAATGCGCCAGTTCTTCCCCGGTGAGCGCACGCAACAGCTTGGCGGGGCGGCCCAGATATAAATTGCCGCTTTCCAGCACTTTTCCTTCCGGCACCAGGCTGCCCGCGCCGAGCAGCACGCGCGGCTGCATGACGACTTTATCCATCACGATCGAACCCATGCCGATCAGGCATTCGTCGCCGATTTCGCAGCCGTGCAGGATCACGTTGTGGCCCACCGTGACCCGCTCGCCGATCAATAGCGCCGCGCCGCTATCGGGGTTGTCCGCGCGGCGATGGCTGACGTGCAGGGTACAGAGATCCTGGATGTTGGTCTCGTTGCCGATGCGGATAAGGTTGACGTCGCCGCGCACCACGGTGTTGCACCACACCGAGGCGCGCTCGCCGAGCGCCACGTCGCCGATGATCTGCGCGCTGGGGTGGATGTAGGCCGAAGCG
>DATKUY010000035.1:0-46502 GCA_035530375.1 Sulfuricella sp.
TATTAGCCAGCCTCGATTGGTGCAGCTCTTGTGAGCGGCAGGCTGTCACAGGAGTCATGCTTTGCCAAACAATGAAATCACCTTCGCCAGCCTGAACCTGGCACAACCCCTGATGCGCGCAATTGCCGAAGCGGGATACACAAAACCCACACCAGTGCAGGCCCAGGCAATCCCGCTGGTACTGGCCGGCGGAGATTTGCTGGCCGGCGCGCAAACCGGCACCGGTAAGACGGCCGGTTTCACGCTGCCGATTCTGCAGCTTCTCAGCGCAAATCCCGCTGCAAACCAACGATCCGGCAGGCCGCGCTGCCTGATCATGGTTCCCACCCGCGAACTCGCCGCACAGGTGGAGCAGTCGGTGCAAACCTACGGAAAGTATCTGACGCTGAAATCCATGGTAATGTTCGGCGGCGTGAACATCAACCCGCAGATCAAGGCATTGCGCGGGCAAGTGGACATTCTGGTTGCCACGCCCGGGCGGCTGCTAGACCATGCCGGGCAAAACACGCTTGATCTATCCGGGGTGGAAATCCTGGTGCTGGACGAAGCCGACCGCATGCTGGACATGGGCTTCATCCGCGACATCAAGAAGATTCTCGCGCTGCTGCCGAAGCAGCGGCAGAACCTGCTGTTCTCCGCCACCTTCTCCGACGAGATCAAGACGCTCGCCGACGGCCTGCTGAACAAGCCCGCCATGATCGAAGTGGCGCGCCGCAACGCCACCGCCGACAAGGTCACGCACAAGGTTTACCCGGTCGACCGCGACAAGAAGCGGCCCTTGCTCACCCACCTCATCAAGGAGTTCAACTGGCATCAGGTGCTGGTTTTCACCCGCACCAAGCACGGCGCCAACCAGTTGGCCGAATACCTGACCAAGAACGGCATCCCGTCGCTGGCGATTCACGGCAACAAGAGCCAGTCGGCGCGGACTCGCGCCTTGAGCGAGTTCAAGGATGGCAGCCTGCAGGTATTGGTGGCGACCGACATCGCCGCGCGCGGCATCGACATCATCGACCTGCCGCACGTGGTCAATTTCGAGCTGCCCAACGTGCCGGAAGATTACGTCCACCGTATCGGCCGCACCGGCCGTGCCGGCCAGACCGGCGAAGCGGTGTCGCTGGTGTGCGTCGATGAGCTGAAGTTGCAGGCGGATATCGAAAGGCTGCTCAAGCGCGAATTGCCCGAAGAAATCGTACCCGGCTTCGAGCCCGACCTGACCATCAAGCCCGAGCCGATCCAAAACGGACGTGGTTCGATGGGTGGCCGCGGCCAGCCGAGGGGCCGTTCCGCGCCGGGATCGTCAGCGCGGCGGCCGGCTGCGCCCGGTGGCGGCACTTCCGGCAATCGTCCTCCCGCGCTGCATCGTTCCGGCGGGCGCCATCGCTGAGATTGCCCGATAAAAGCAGTTAACCGTTTTTTGTCGGATTATTCAGGAGGCTGACCCGCCACGGGTCAGCCTCCTTGTTTTTGGTGACATGGTCTCCGTTCGACCCCAAGCGGCCCTATGACCTTGTAAATTCGCCGCCAGAAAGCCGACCATCATGATGTACAGAAACTGTGAGGAAAACGGATACCCAACCGGCAGGGCATCACTGCGCTGGGGTAAGTGTCAAGCCCAGTTTGCGGTACAACGTACGTTCGCTTATACCGAGGCGGCGGGCCAGTTCCCGCTTGTCGCCGCCCAGTTGCTGTAGCGCTCGGCGCACGTATTGCCGCACGACCTCATCCACCGGCAGAATTTCCTTCTGTGCTGTTTGCGGCAGTATGGGAATACTCCACTCCAAGTCCGATCCAGCCGGCAAATACTGTCCATCGATGGCATCTCCGTCTGAAAGCAATATTGCCCGTTCCAGAAGGTTGCGCAGTTCCCGCACGTTGCCCGGATAACTGTATTGCATGAGTTGCTCAACAGCGGTTTCGGTTAAATACAGTGGGCGGCCCGGCGCCAAGCGTTCGAGCATGGTTTTTGCCAACAAGGGAATATCCTCGCGCCGCTCGCGCAATGCGGGCAGGTGTATCGGGAAGGCGGCGATGCGGTAGTAGAGGTCGCGGCGAAAAGTGCCGGCATCCATCATCTCTTCCAGGTTGCGGTGGGTGGCGGCGACCAGGCGGAAATCGGCGCGCAGGGTTTCCACCCCGCCGACGCGGCGGAATGTGCCTGATTCCAGCAGGCGCAGCAGTTTGACCTGCAGATGCAGCGGGATGTCGCCCAGTTCGTCGAGGAACAAGGTGCCGCCGGCCGCTGCTTCGACCAGCCCGGTCTTGCGTTGGGTGGCGCCGGTAAAGGCGCCTTTCTCGTAGCCGAACAGCTCGGACTCGAACAGGCTTTCCGTCATGCCGGAGCAATCCACCGGCACGAAAGGCTTGTTGCGCCGGGGGCTCAAGGCATGCAGCGCGAGCGCGGCGAGTTCCTTGCCGGTGCCGGATTCGCCTAGCAGCAGCACCGGCGTCATGGCGGGCGCGGCGCGGTTGATGAGCGCCAGCATCTGGGTGAAGGCGGGGGAGCGCCCCTCCATGCCCAAGGCGCCGGGCCGGTCGCCCGTCTCATGCAGGAAGCGCATGGTCTCAACGAAATAGGCCAGCTTGCCCTGCTCGTCCAGGATCGGAATCAGCTCCACGTCCACGTATTCCTCCCCGCGCGGCGTGTGGTGCAGGTGCAGCACACGGCTGGGCCGACGCGTCGTCATCGCGGTCTGGAGTGGGCAGGATTCGCCGCACTGGTCGCAAGGCTTAACGTAGTGGTGGGAAATCTCGTAGCAGGCGCGCCTCAGGATGGCGCGAGGATTGCCGAAGGCATGGCGGTAGGCGGCATTGGCCGAAAGGATACGGTAATCCTGTCCCACCAGGATGCGCGGTTCGGGCAGGGCATCGAGGAGGGACTGCAATTCCCTGGGTACAGATGTTGTTTTGTCACTCATGTCTAAGCATGTTTGACAATTTAGACAGATATGTCAAGGCATGTTGTTCTGGCCGCACCGACTCCGGCCCGAGAATTCCCTCATGAAGGGCCGCAAAATACCGGCCTCACATCCGTTCAGAAAATCTGGCACACACCTTGCTAAATTACGACCGAAATGAATTTTGGGGCGTGAAATACCCCATCCCTGGCAACCAGAGAAATAGTCCTGAACAAGGAGCAAGCATGCAAACACTGTTTTTTCCAAATCGCCTTTGCTAGAGAAATCAGTTTCATGCTAATTCTCAAGGCAGTTGTGCTGTATGGCATCTGGTGCGCCTTTTTCAGCCACCCTGCCGTCCCTTCCTTGGCCAAGGGACTGGACGCCGCCAAGGCCTGAAGGTCCGCAAAATACCGGCTTCACATCAGTTCAGCAAATCTGGCACATACCTTGCTGCTACGCCATGGCCAAAAATGAATTTTGGGGCGTGAAATACCTCATCCCTGACAACCAGAGAAACAGTCTGAACAAGGAGCAAACATGCAAACACCGTTTTTTTCCAAATCGCCATTGGTCAGAGAAATCAGTTTCATGCTGATTCTCAAGGCTGTTGTGCTGTATGGCATCTGGTACGCCTTTTTCAGCCACCCTGCCGTCCCTTCCATAATCAGGGGAATGGACGCCGCCAAGGTCAGCACCGCCATTGTCGGGCCGGCCCATGCGGCAGTGAATTCGAATGCCAACCCATCCTCCGGAGAAACAAGATGATTACACAGGAAGTCGTGGACCTTTCCCGGCTGCAGTTCGCCGTAACGGCCATGTATCACTTTTTGTTCGTGCCCCTGACGCTCGGCCTGACCTTCATGCTGGCTATCATGGAAACGGTCTATGTCATGACCGGCAAACAGATTTACAAGGACATGGTGAAGTTCTGGGGCAAGCTGTTCGGCATCAACTTCGCCCTCGGCGTCACCACCGGCATCACCATGGAGTTCCAATTCGGCACCAACTGGGCCTACTACTCCCATTACGTCGGCGACATCTTCGGCGCGCCGCTGGCCATCGAGGGGCTGATGGCGTTTTTCCTCGAATCCACCTTCATCGGCCTGTTCTTCTTCGGCTGGGATCGCCTGTCGAAGCGCCAGCATTTGATGGTTACCTACCTTACCGCCATCGGCTCCAACCTGTCGGCGCTGTGGATTCTGATCGCCAATGGCTGGATGCAGAATCCGGTCGGCGCCGAGTTCAGCTACGTCACCATGCGCATGGAAATGACCAGCTTCCGGGATCTGCTGTTCAACCCGGATGCGCAGGCCAAGTTCGTACACACCGTGTCCGCCGGTTATGTCACCGCAGCGGTCTTCGTGCTCGGGATCAGTTCCTGGTATCTGCTAAAAGGGCGCGACATGGAATTCGCCAAGCGCTCCTTCCGCATCGCCGCCGCCTTCGGCTTGGCTTCATCCCTGTCCGTGATTGTGCTGGGGGACGAATCCGGCTACGCCGTAACGGAAGCACAGAAGACCAAGCTGGCCGCGATGGAAGGGATGTGGGAAAGCGAGCCCGCTCCGGCCAGTTTCACGTTGTTCGCCCTGCCGGACGAAAGCAGCCGCAGCAACCGGATGGAAGTCAAAATACCCTACGCGCTCGGCCTCATCGCCACGCGTTCCGTGGATACTGTCATTCCCGGCATCAGGGAGCTGGAAGCAGAGGCGGGGGAAAGGATACAACGCGGCATCACGGCCGTTTCCGCCCTGGAAAAACTGCGCCGGAACGGCTCGGACGCCACAGCCAGGGCCTTGTTCGAAAGCCACAAGGCCGATCTGGGCTATGGCCTGTTACTGAAGAAATACACGCCTGACGTCACCCGGGCCACGCCGGACATGATCCGTCAGGCGGCCCGCGACAGCCGCCCCGCGGTCGCGCCGATGTTCTGGAATTTCCGCCTGATGATCGCGCTGGGCTTCTCCTTCCTGTTGCTGTTCGCAGCGTCGTTCTGGTATTCCGCCAAGAACGCCTTCCAGGACAGGCGCTGGCTGCTCAAATGGGCGCTGTGGTTCATCCCCATGCCCTGGATCGCTTCAGAACTGGGCTGGTTCGTGGCGGAATACGGCCGTCAGCCCTGGACCATCTATGGCGTGCTGCCGACCCACCTGTCCACCTCGACGCTCGACGCGGGCAGCCTGTATTTTTCCCTGGGCGGGTTCATCTTCTTCTATACCGGCCTCCTGGTCGTGGAAATGTACCTGATGTTCAAGTACGCCCGGCGCGGCCCCGGTTCCTTGGGTACCGGCCGCTATTTCGGCGAACAAGGTTCCGGTGGCGCCATGATCGGCCGGGTTCCGGCAGCGCCCGTCAATCGCAAGGAGATTTGAAATGCTTGATTACGAAACCCTCAAGGTTATCTGGTGGCTGCTGGTGGGCGTGCTGCTGCTCGGCTTCGCCATCATGGACGGGCACGACATGGGCGTGGGCACGCTGCTGCCCTTCGTCGGCAAGGACGACATCGAACGCCGCGTCATCATCAACACCGTTGGGCCGCACTGGGACGGCAACCAGGTGTGGTTCATCACCGGCGGCGGCGCGATTTTCGCCGCCTGGCCCCTGGTTTACGCCACCGCCTTCTCGGGCTTCTACATCGCCATGCTGGCGGTGCTGTTCGCCCTGTTCTTCCGGCCGGTGGGCTTCGACTACCGCAGCAAGATCGACCACCCGACCTGGCGCAAGAGCTGGGACTGGGGCCTGTTTGTCGGTGGAATGGTACCGGCCCTGATTTTCGGCGTGGCGTTCGGCAACCTGTTGCAAGGCGTGCCGTTCCATTTCGACAACGACCTGCGCTCGGTATATACCGGCACCTTTTTCGGCCTGCTCAATCCGTTCGCGTTGCTGGCTGGGGTGGTGAGCCTGAGCATGCTGACCTTCCACGGCGCCAACTATCTGATGATCCGCACCGAGGGGGATATCTTCGAACGCTCGCGCAAGGCCTCGCTGATGTTTGGCACCCTCATGCTGGCGGCGTTTGCCCTAGCCGGCTGGTGGGTCGCCAGCAGTGTTCCCGGCTTCCGTATCACCTCGGCTGTCGTGGCGGGCGCCTTGCCCAATCCGCTCGATAAAACCGTGGAAATGGCCGCCGGCGCCTGGCTCGACAACTACGCCAAGCTGCCCTTGTCCATGCTGGTGCCGGCGCTGGGATTCGCCGGCGGCCTGCTCGGGCTGCTGTTTGCCGCCTGGCGCAAACCGGTGCTGGCATTCTGGAGCAGCGCCGTGGCGGAATTGGGCATCATCGGCACGGCGGGGGTCTCCATGTTCCCCTTCATCATGCCATCCAGTTCCGATCCGCGCAGCAGCCTGACGGTCTGGGATAGCGTTTCCAGCCACCTCACCCTAGAGGTCATGTTCTGGGCGGCCATCATTTTCACTCCCATCATCATCGCCTACACCTCGTGGTGCTACAGCGTGATGTCGGGCAAGGTAACCGCGGCCTACGTGCGCGCCAACGACCATTCCGCATACTAACTAAGGAGACTGCCATGTGGTACTTCACCTGGATACTGGGCCTGACCATGGCCGTCATGTTCGCCGTGCTCAACGCCATATGGTTCGAGGCGCAGCAAGAACGCAGCGGCGATGGGGAGCAATGACATTCGAAACCGCCAAGCTTTTGGAACTGTTTCGGTGCTGACCCCGGTGCTGTTGCCGATACGTTTTCGTCGCTGCCCCGTTTTGCCGAAGACCTCATCACCGGAAAACAAGCCGACATAAGGAGCGGCACATGACTCAAGGAAAACCGATAGGCAAAATCCTGCTCGCCGTTCTTGCGCTGGTGACGATTTACTGGTTCGGGCTGCGCACCGATCCCAGGGTGGCGGCACTCAACCAGGCGATCGAGGCAAAGTCCAGCCCGGCCTTGCGCGCCTACCCTTACCAGTTCCAGGTGTTGCGCCTCGACGGGACGGTGGCGGTGATGGCGACGCCGCGCTCCCCGGCGGTGCCGGTGTATCGCATGATCGGTGCGCTCTATCCCGCGCTGGCCGGGAAGTCGCCGGACAACCCGGATTTCATCGCGGCGGAAAGGGATTTGGCGAAAGTCCAGTCGGAAGCGAGAAAGATCGTGCTCGAACAGCCCGGCGTGACCGAAGTGAAATGGGAACTGGATCAGAACTGGCTGATCGGCCACGGGATTTCGTTGAATTGAAAGAGGAAAGAAAACATGAAAATTGCCATCACCAGCCAGAACCGCAAGACCATCACCGGGCATGCAGGCAAGTGCCGCAAGTTCTGGATTTACGAAATCGATGACAAGAAAATCGTCGGCAAGACCTTGCTCGAACTGACGCTGGAACAATCCTTCCATGAAAGCCACGCCGGCGGGCCACATCCGCTCGACGGAACCAACGTACTTATCACCGGCGGAGCGGGCCAGGGACTGATGAGGCGCCTGAGCAACATGGGCATCCAGGGTCTGGTGACGCCGGAAACCGATCCCGATTCGGCGGTGGCCGCTTTCCTCGACGGCACGCTGAAGCTCGGCCTGGCCGAGCATCATGAAGGGCATGGCGAACATCACCATGGCCACGGCTGATCCGACCCGTCAGGGATCAAACGTGCAACAAACCCTGCTGCGGGAAAAATACCCCATCCTCGTCTCCGAGATCGGCAAGAACGAAACCGCCTGCAAGAGCGGGGAAGACGTGGCTGCCTATTTCAAGGCGAAAATCGCCGAGAATCCCAAGGCGCAGTTCATCGGCGCGTTCGACCATTACGCCCACACCAGGAACATCGGCGGAGAGATCGCGCCGGACATCCAGGCGGCGGTGGATGTGATGTTCTGTTTCGGCTTCGCCCTGCCCAACCCGCAGGTGCTGGCGGTGCGCCCTCGTTCCATCGGCGTGGCCGACCTGGGCGACAAGTTCGTGGTGAGCTTCATGGAAGCGCCCATGAAACCAGCCAACGAAGCCATGGAAGCGTGGGTGAAAGGCCTGCGAAGCCGGGCTTGAGCATCATGTGACGGTGAAAATAACCCTATTTTTAAGGAAATGACGTGAAAGCAAGCAATCAACCCGCTACAAGCCCTTACCAACGCATTGGCGGCGATGCCGCCATCCGCAAACTGGTCGACCGGTTCTATGAATTGATGGACGAATTGCCTGAGGCCTACCCCGCGCGCAAAATTCATCCGGACGATCTCACCGAATCCGGCAACAAGTTTTTCGATTTTCTCTCCGGCTGGCTGGGCGGGCCACAGCGTTTTGTGGAGAAATACGGCCACCCGATGCTGAGGCGCCGCCATTTGCCTTATGCCATCGGCCCCGAAGAACGCGACCAATGGCTCATGTGCATGAAGCAGGCGCTGGGAGAAACGGTGGAGGATGTCTCTCTGCGCGATGACCTGTATGGCAAGTTTGTCGCGCTTGGCGAACACATGCGCAACCGGGGCGGGAATGTTCAAGCCTGTGGGCATGCAGGCAGTTAGGGTTCATGCAAGGCAACGCCGGCACTCGACAACTGTACAGAGAAACCACTCGAACCCAATAGGAAGCCATCATGAAAAAATCCATGATTCTCGCCCTGCTGCTTGCCGGTTGTGTAACGCCCGGAACAGAAACTCAGAAACCCGACCCCAAACAGGTCGAGGAAATGCGCGCTGCCGTCAAAACCTTGGCCACTCAACTCGGCGGCAAGCTCAAGGCGGAAATGGCAGCCAACGGCCCGGAATCCGCTATCGGCGTATGCAAGAAAATAGCGCCGCAAATCGCCGCCGACTTGTCCAAACAGACCGGATGGAAAGTGGGGCGAGTCGGAACCCGCGTGCGCAATCCTGAATCGGGTACGCCCGACGCTTGGAACGTCAAGGCGCTGGCGGTATTTTCCGAGCGCATGAAACAGGGCGAAAAACCCGATGCGATGGAACTGGCCGAAGTCGTCACCGAGCCTTCCGGGGCGTATCTGCGTTACGCTAAAGCCGTCGCGGTGCAGCCCATGTGCGTAATCTGCCATGGCTCTTCCCAAGGCATACCCGCAGGCGTTAAAGCTCGCCTGCAAGCCGAATACCCCACGGACAAGGCGACAGGGTACAGCGTGGGAGAGTTGCGTGGCGCCATCGTCGTCAAGCGGCCGCTATAAGGCGGGGGATTCGGAGCTTGGCCTGCTTGCGCGCACATGAAGGTGCTGCGCTGGAATTGCTGGCCGGATTGAACGGCACGCCTTACTATTGATGATCGACTCATTGTAGGAATAAATGCCATGGCAAACCCATCACACCGCATCGTCATCCTCGGCGCCGGCTTTGCCGCCCTCACCGCCGCGCGCGAACTGCGCCGCCGGGCACCCGACGCCGACATCACATTGGTGGCGCCTAAAGCCGAGTTCGTCTATCTGCCCAGCCTGATCTGGGTGCCCACCGGGGTGAGAAAAGGCAGCGATCTGGTTCTACCACTCGACCGCTTCCTCGTAGATCACCGCCTCGTTTTTTGTGCTGCCACCGTTACGGGTCTCAAGGATTGCGGTCGCACGGTCATCACCGACCAAGGCGAAATCGCCACCGATGCCTTGCTGATCGCCACCGGGGCGCGTTTCCTCAAGAAATTGCCCGGTATCGAGTACGCTCTGACCCTTTGCGAGGGTGTGGCGACGGCGGAGGCCATTGGAGAGCGGTTACGGGAAATGGAAGGCGGACACATCGCCTTCGGCTTCGGGGGCAATCCCAAGGAGCCTTCCGCAATGCGCGGCGGGCCGATGTTTGAGCTCTTGTTCGGTGTGGAGACATGGCTGCGCCAGCAAGGCAAGCGGGAACGCTTTACTCTCACCTTCTTTAACGCCGCAGCAGAACCCGGTAAGCGGCTTGGCGACAAGGCCGTCAAGGGTCTGGTTGCCAAGATGCAACGGCACGGTATTCGGACCCATTTAGGGCACAAGATCGGCGGTTTTACCGCAGAGGGGGTTGACACCGAAGGTGGCGTCTTGCCCGCCGACCTGATCCTGTTCATGCCCGGACTCGCCGGTCCAGTCTGGGTAGAAAACAGTGGCCTGCCCCTCTCCCCCGGCGGCTTTGTCCAGGCCGACGAATTCTGTCGTGTACCCGGTACGGTGGGCGTATACGTGGCTGGTGACGTCGGCAGTTTCCCCGGCCCTGACTGGTTGCCCAAGCAGGCACATATGGCTGACCTGCAAGCCAAGGCTGCAGCGCAGAACCTCTTGCTGGTGCTGGCCGGAAAGCCACCCGTCGCTCGTCCCAAGGCGGAGCTGATCTGTATTGTGGATAGCGTGGATTCAGGGATACTGGTTTATCGTGACGAAAAGCGCGCATGGTTAGTTCCTTCATCACGCGTGTTCCACTGGGCCAAGCGATTTTTTGAAGAACACTACCTGCGAGCGTTCCGCAAGTAAGCCAGCTTCGGCCGAGGAACAGGCCGTCGCCACAGTCTTCCTGAATCTCCGTTCTTGGCACGTTGCGGGCCAACATCTCCGCCTTGAGACCGACGCTCGTTGCCGAACTTTTCTTCCTGATTCTATGCGGGTTGCCACGGCTTCCGCAATGCCCGTCGAAACGATAAAATTGCACCCTGTCGCCATTTCCAGGGAGATCGCCATGATCGACGCGCAAGACATCCTTGCCGCTTTCCGGTTTCGTCACGCCTGCAAGCAATTCGACGCAGAGAAGAAGATTCCCGATATTGATTTCGACCTCATCCTGGAAGCGGGTCGCCTATCGCCCAGTTCCTTTGGCTTCGAACCCTGGCGCTTTGTGGTCATCCAGAATCCTGCGCTGCGAGAGAAACTCAAGGGGGTGACCTGGGGAGCGCAAGGCACGCTGCCCACCGCCAGCCACTATCTCGCTATCCTTTGTCGCAAGGGCGACATGCGCTTCGATTCGGCCTACATCGAGAACTTCATGCGCCAAGTGCAGAAGCTGCCCGAGGCGATGGTGGAGATGAAGCGGGCCAAGTATCGGAAATTTCAGGAATCCGATTTCAGGCTGCTGGAAAATCCACGCGCCCTGTTCGACTGGGCCTGCAGGCAGGCCTATATCGCCCTGGGCAACATGATGACCGCCGCCGCGCTGCGCGGCATCGATTCATGCCCCATCGAGGGTTTCGATGTCAACGACGCCGAGAAGGTGCTTGCAGAGGCCGGGGTGCTCGACCGCGCCAACTTCGGTCTGGCCGTCATGGCGGCATTCGGTTACCGCATCAACCCGCAGCCGGAAAAGACCCGTCAGGCGATGGAAGACGTAGTCGTCTGGGTGCGCTGATTTGTTCCAGGCCTGAGAGTTATTATTGCGGCGCCGGCTAGCCGCGGCGTTTGTCCCAGACGAAGCGGTTGAAGCGCTGCCAGCGGTTCTGCTTGTCGGCCAGCTTGTTGGTCGACTTCTCCGCCTGTTGCTGGCGCAGAGCGTTCTGCCTGGCTTCGAGCAGTTCCTGCATGGGGATATTGGGCTTGCGGGAGGTCATCGTTTGCCGGCCTCAGAACTCGTTCTGCAGCTTCTTGTAGCCTTTCACCAGCTCATTGTTGGCCTTCGCCACCGCTTCCGAGAAGTCGGAGGCATCACTGGAGACCTGCTCGATCTGGCTCAGGTCGGAATCGGAGTGGATGGTGGTGGTGGAGGGGATGTAGAAACCGGCGGGGATCTTGCAGCCTTCCACCACGGAGTTGTGGCGCACCGCCGAGCCGTCGCCCACCTCGCAGTTGAACAGCACCGAGTTGAAACCGATGAAGACGTTGTCGCCCACCACGCATGGGCCGTGGACGATGGAACGGTGGGCGATGGAGGTGTGGCGTCCGATCCTGACCAGCCCGCCGGCCTTGGAGTGGATCACCACGCCGTCCTGGATATTGGAATGGGCGCCGATGACGATCGATTCCATTTCGCCGTTCTTGTCGACCTCGTCGGCGCGAATCACCGCGTAGGGGCCGATGAACACGTTGTCTTCGACGACCACCTTGCCGCAGATGATGGCGGTCTTGTCCACGTAGGCGGATTCGGCGATTTGCGGCAGGTCGCCGTTGGGATTTTTTCGGATCATGTCTTCTGGCTCGTCGGAATAGGGAACAGGCGGAATTCTACCTGATGCGGCGAGGACTCGATATTCTCCGATAAGGACTAGTCGGAAATCCGGCGGGCGGCAAGCCGCCGGACAACCCATTTCCTGCCCTCTTCCAGCGCCAGCATGCCGAAAGCGAAGGGGATGACGAACAGCCAGAGACTCAGTCCGATGGGCGCGGTGCCGTACACCCAGTTGCCCCACGGCGTATAGCCGATGACCAGGATCAGCATGATTTCGGTGGCGATGCCGGCCCACACCAGCGGGTTGCTGAAGAAGCCGAGCCTGAAGACGGACTCCCGGCTGTCGCGGCACAGGAACACGTTCATCACCTGCATTACGATGATGGCAGTCAGCGTGGCAGTGGTGGCCCGGAGGTAGAGCGGGTCGCTGGCCGCCAGCGCCTGTCCGTATTGCCAGCCGGCATGGTGTAGCACGAAGAAGAACGCCGCCATCGCCGCCGACGCTTCCATTATGCCGAGGAACAGGTAGGCGCGCAGCAGTAAGGGCAAGTTCAGCAGGCGTTCGCGGCGGGGGCGGGGGGGCTGTTTCATCACGCCGGGATGGGGTTTTTCCGCGCTGAGGGAGAGTGCCGGCAGGAGGTCGGTGCCGAGGTCCACCGCCAGGATCTGGATGATGGTCAGCGGCAGGGGAATCCTGAACAGGACGAAGGCAAGGAAAGGCACAGCCTCGGTCAGGTTGGAGGTGAGGATATAGGTGAGGAATTTGCGGATGTTCTCGTACACCGCCCGCCCTTCCTCGATGGCGGCGACGATGCTGGCGAAGTTGTCGTCGAGCAGGATCATGTCGGCGGATTCCCGCGCTACTTCCGTGCCGCACAGCCCCATGGCGATGCCGATGTCGGCCTTTTTCAGCGCCGGGGCATCGTTGACGCCGTCGCCGGTGACGGCGACGATTTCCCCTTTTCTTTTCAGCGCGGTGACGATGCGCAGCTTCTGGTCGGCGCCGACCCGGGCGAAAAGGATTTCCGGCGCATCCAGAGCCAACTGGATCTGGGTGTCGGACAGCCGGCGCAGTTCCTCGCCGCAGACGACGGCCGGGTCGGCGCCCCGGATCAGCCCGATTTCGCGGGCGATGGCAAGGGCGGTGTGGGGGTGGTCGCCGGTGACCATGATGACGCGGATGCCGGCATCAAAGCATCTGCCGATCGCGTCCGGCACTTCTGGGCGCGGCGGGTCTTCAAGGGCGACGAGGCCAAGCAGGGTCATGTCGTGCTCGATATTTTCTCCCCGTTCCTCGCCTGCCGCGCGACAGGCAAAGGCCAGCACCCGCAGTCCCTGCGCCGCCATGGCTTCCTGGGCGGTGATGAACTGCTGCCGGATTTCCGGCGTAATCGGCTGTACCGAAGTGCCCAGCCGCACTGTGCCGCACAGCGGCAACACGGTTTCCGGCGCGCCCTTGGTGAGCAGAATCGGACCTTCCGGCGCGCGATGCAGGGCGGAAAACCGCTTGCGGTCGGTGTCGAACGGAATCTCGTCCAGCCTGGGCCAGTCCAGCGCCGTTTTCCCGGCCATTTGCAGCAGGGCGATTTCCATCGGGTCGCCCAGCCATTCCGCATGCCCCGCTTTTTCTGACCGTTTCAGGCTGTGGCATAGCCGGGTGACGGCGAGAAAATCGCGGTGTTCGCCGCCGATCTGCGCGGCCTCCATCAGCTTGCCGTCCAGGAAAACTTGCTTCGCCGCCATGCGATTGAGGGTGAGGGTGCCGGTCTTGTCGGTGCAAATGACGGTGGCCGAGCCCAGTGCCTCCACCGCCGGCAGGTGTCGCACCAGGGCGTTGCGCCTGGCCATGCGCTGTGTGGCCAGCGCCAGCGACAAGGTCACGGTGGGCAGCAGGCCTTCCGGAACGAAGGCGACGATGATGCCGATGGCGAAAGTGAAGTTGGCCCAGAAGGACAGGCCCAGAAAGTGGCCGATGACGAAGAAGGTGATGCCGACCAGCGCCGCTACCGTGCCGATGAGGCGGCTGGTGCGGGCGATTTCTTTTTGCAGCGGGGAGGGCGATTCGCCCGCCGTTTGGGTGAGGTGGGCGATCTTGCCGAACTCGGTGTGCATCCCGGTGGCGAACACCGCCGCGCGGGCTTCGCCGGAAACCATGGAAGTGCCGGCGAGCAGGATGTTCTTTGCGTGGAGCGGGTCGTCGCTGTCGGAGGGACGGGCGTCCATCGCTTTGGGCAGCGATTCTCCGGTTACCGTGGCGAGGTTGACGCGGACGCCGAAAGCCTCGATCAGGCGGCAGTCGGCAGGGATGTTGTCGCCTTCCTGTAACAGCACGATATCGCCGGGCACCAATTGTTCGACAGGGATCAGGGCGATGGCGCCGTCGCGCAACGCTTTCGTCTTGCGGGGAAGCAGCTTTTCCAGGGCGGAGATGGCTTTTTCCGCCCGGTATTCCTGCCAGAAGGAAAACAGGCCGTTGACCAGGATTACACCGAGAATGGCGCCGCCCAGGGTTGCCATGCCGCCGCCGGGGTTAAGTGTTTCGGCGGTAAAAGCCAGCGCGGCGGCGAACCACAGGATCAGGGCGAAAAAATGGGTGAACTCCTTGAGGAAGCGCAGCGCCAGCGGCTCCTTCCTGACCCGCTCCACCCGGTTCGGCCCGAATTCCTTGTGTCGGCGTGCGGCTTCGCGAGCGGACAGTCCCTCGGGGCGGCTGTTGAGACTACGGATCGCTTTTTCGGCGGTGAGGTGGTGGATTTTCATGGCCAAAAGCCGGTTATGAGCACTTATGTTAAACTTAGCAGGTTGATTTTGCGAGATGAAACAAAATGTCCGGTAATACCCTCGGCAGGCTTTTTTGTGTGACTTCCTTCGGCGAAAGCCACGGCCCGGCCATCGGCTGCGTGGTGGACGGCTGCCCGCCCGGCCTCGAATTGTGTGCTGCCGACATCCAGCTTGAACTCGACCGGCGCAAGCCTGGCACTTCGCGCCATGTGACGCAGCGACGCGAGTCCGACACGGTGGAAATCCTTTCCGGCGTGTTCGACGGCAAGACCACCGGCACGCCAATTGCCCTGCTGATCCGTAACGAGGATCAGCGCAGCAAGGATTACGGCAACATCGCCGAAACTTTCCGTCCCGGCCATGCCGACTACACCTACTGGCACAAGTACGGCATCCGCGACCACCGTGGCGGCGGGCGCTCCAGCGCGCGCGAGACGGCGGTGCGCGTGGCGGCAGGGGCGGTGGCGAAGAAGTGGCTCAGCCAGCGCTACGGCGTGACGATACGCGGCTATATGTCGCAACTGGGCCCAATCGAAGTGCCGTTCAGGAGCTGGGATGACGTCGGCGAAAATCCTTTTTTCGCCGCCGATGCCAGCTTCGTGCCGCAACTGGAAGAATACATGGACGCCCTGCGCACGGCGGGCGACTCGGTCGGCGCGAAAATCACCGTGGTGGCGCAAGGCGCGCCGGTGGGCTGGGGCGAGCCGGTATACGACCGGCTCGACGCCGAGATCGGCTATGCCATGATGAGCATCAATGCGGTCAAGGGCGTCGAGATCGGCGCCGGCTTTGCCTCGGTGGCGCAGAAGGGCTCGGAGCACGGCGACGAACTGACGCCGCAGGGCTTCCTCTCCAACCATGCGGGCGGCATCCTCGGCGGCATTTCCACCGGCCAGGACATCGTTGCCCATCTCGCCATCAAGCCCACTTCCAGCATCCGCATCCCGCGCCGTTCGATCGACAAGGCCGGTGCGCCGGTAATGGTTTCGACGGAAGGCCGCCACGACCCCTGTGTCGGCATCCGCGCCACGCCCATCGCCGAGGCGATGCTGGCGCTGGTGCTGATGGATCATGCCTTGCGCCATCGCGCACAGAATGCCGATGTGGCGGTCGGTACGCCGCGAATTCCGGGGAAGATCAAAAACAGTTAACCGCAGAGACGCGAAGAAAAACCCGTTCCGAATTTCTCCGCGTCTCTGCGCCTCTGCGGTGAATAAACCCGAAATGCATAACCTCCCCTACTGGCGCCTGTCCGGCTTTTATTTTTTCTACTTCGCCTTCGTCGGCGCCATGGCCCCATTCTGGGGGCTGTATCTCAAGTCACTCGAATTCGACGCTTTCCAGATCGGCATACTGATGTCGCTGTTGCAGGTGATGCGCATCTTCGCGCCCAACATCTGGGGCTGGGTATCGGACCGCTCCGGCAAGCGTGTCGCCATTGTCCAGATCGCCGTGGGATTGAGCCTGGCAAGCTTTGTTGCGGTGTTTTTCGGCACCAGCTTTGCCTGGATGTTCGTGGCGATGTCGCTGATGAGTTTTTTCTGGAGCGCCTCGCTGCCGCTGGTCGAGGCGACTACCCTGAGCCATCTCGGTGAGAAGACTTCAAAGTATGGGCGCATCCGCTTGTGGGGTTCGGTCGGTTTCATCGTGGTCGTAATCGGTTTGGGTTTTTTGTTCGATTTCGTCGCCATCCGCTGGCTGCTGTGGGCTGTATTCGCAATCGTGGCGGCGCTGTTGCTGTTCTCGCGCCACATTCCGGAAGCGGAGGTGCTGGCCCACCACACCGACCATCTGCCGATCTGGCACATCATCCGTCGTCCCGAAGTTTTGGCTTTCATCGGTGGCGGCATCCTGATGGCGGCGGCGCACGGCGCCTATTACACTTTTTATTCGATTTACCTGGTCGATCACGGCTATGCCAAGAGCAGCGTGGGGCTGCTGTGGTCGATCGGCGTGGTGTGCGAAATCGGCATTTTCCTGTGGATGCCGCGCCTGCTCAAGCGTTTCAGCTTGCGCCAGGTGCTGCTGGCGAGCTTCGCCCTTGCCGTGCTGCGCTTTTTGATGATCGGCTGGGGGGTGGGATTGGTCGTTGTGATCGTGATTGCCCAGCTGCTGCATGCCGCCACCTTCGGCGCCTATCACTCGGCGGCGGTGCAGATGGTGCACCGTTTTTTCAAGGGACGGCACCAGGCTCAGGGGCAGGCGCTCTACAACAGCCTGTCGTTCGGCGCGGGCGGTACACTGGGCGGCCTGTACAGCGGCTTGACCTGGGAAACGCTGGGACCGGAGATCACCTTCACCATTGCGGCGGCCTGCGCGCTGGTGGGGCTCGGGTTGGTGGCGTGGAAGCTGAGGCTCTAGTGTTAAGGGTAGTTCAGCGCAGTTTGCAGCCCTTCCTTTCCGCTTTGCAACTATCCGATTTGGCGTGAAATATGCCATAATTTCTGTTTTTCATCGTTTTATCAGGTTAATGAGCGCACAAACCCTTTACGATAAATTATGGCAGTCCCACGTGGTGCATACCGAACCGGATGGCACCGCGCTGCTCTATATCGACCGCCATCTGGTGCATGAAGTGACCAGTCCGCAGGCTTTCGAAGGTTTGCGTCTGGCCGGGCGCAAGCCGTGGCGCGCGACCTCGATTCTGGCTGTGCCCGATCACAATGTGCCGACCACCGGTCTGCCCAGGGATCATTCGGGTATGCAGTTGAGTGAAGCGGCGGAGAAGATTTATCAGCGCTGGTTCAAAAGCATCGAGGATCCGATTGCCCGGCTCCAGGTGGAAACTCTCGACCAGAACTGCACGGAATTCGGGATTGTCGAATTCCGCATGGGCGATCCACGCCAGGGCATCGTCCATGTCATCGGCCCGGAGCAGGGTGCGACCCTGCCGGGGATGACGGTGGTGTGCGGCGATTCCCACACCAGCACCCACGGCGCTTTCGGAGCGCTGGCCCACGGCATCGGCACCAGCGAGGTCGAGCATGTGCTGGCCACGCAATGTTTGTTGCAGAAAAAATCCAAAGCCATGCTGGTCAAGGTGGAAGGTGTTCTCGGCAAGGGTGTGACGGCCAAGGATATCGCTCTGGCCGTGATCGGCAAGATCGGCACTGCCGGCGGCAACGGCTACGCGATTGAATTCGGCGGAGCGGCGATTCGCGCGCTGTCGATGGAAGGGCGCATGACCCTGTGCAACATGGCGATCGAGGCCGGTGCGCGCGCCGGCATGGTGGCGGTGGACGACACCACGATTAATTACATCAAGGGTCGCCCGTTCGCGCCCAAGGCCGATCTGTGGGATCGGGCAGCGGCTTACTGGCGTACGCTGGTGAGCGATCCGGATGCGCATTTCGATGCGGTGGTCGAACTGGATGGTTCCGCCATCAAGCCGCAGGTGACTTGGGGCACCTCGCCGGAAATGGTGACCACGGTGGACGGCAAGGTGCCCGACCCGATGATGGAAGCCGACCCGGTCAAGCGTTCCGGCATGGAACGGGCGCTCGCTTACATGGGTTTGCAGGCCAACACGCCGATTGTGCAAATCGCCGTGGACAAGGTGTTCATCGGCTCCTGCACCAACTCGCGGATTGAAGATCTGCGCGCTGCGGCAGCGGTCGCCAGGGGTAAGCACAAGGCGGCGAACGTCAAGCAGGTGCTGGTGGTGCCGGGCTCCGGCCTGGTCAAGCAGCAGGCCGAACAGGAAGGGCTGGACCGGATTTTTGTCGAGGCGGGTTTCGAATGGCGCGACCCCGGTTGCTCCATGTGCCTGGCGATGAACGCCGACCGGCTCGAACCGGGCGAGCGCTGCGCTTCCACCTCCAACCGCAATTTCGAGGGGCGGCAGGGGCAGGGCGGCAGGACCCATCTGGTGAGCCCGGCGATGGCCGCGGCTGCGGCGATTGCCGGGCATTTCGTCGATGTGCGCGAATTGATGAGCGAGGTGTAATGATGAATCCGAAAAAAATTGCCGCTTTTGTCGCCGTGAAACTGGTGGTGCTGGCCGCGATTGTGGTGGGTGTGATGAATATGGTGGGCTGCAATACCGTCAAGGGTGTCGGCAAGGATATCGAGAAGGGCGGCGAAGCCATCCAGAAGGCAGTGAAGTAAATGGAAAAATTCAACCGGCTTGAGGGATTGGTGGCGCCGCTGGATCGCGCCAACGTCGATACCGACGCGATCATCCCCAAGCAGTTCTTGAAGTCGATCAAGCGCAGCGGTTTCGGCCCGAACCTGTTCGACGAGTGGCGCTATCTCGACCACGGCGAGCCGGGGCAGGATTGCAGCAATCGCCCGCTCAACAAGGATTTCGTGCTCAACCAGCCGCGCTATCAGGGCGCGCAGATATTGCTGGCGCGCGAGAATTTCGGCTGCGGCTCAAGCCGCGAGCATGCGCCGTGGGCGCTGCTGGACTACGGTTTTCGCGCCGTCATCGCACCGAGCTTCGCCGATATTTTCTTCAATAACTGTTTCAAAAACGGCATCCTGCCTATCGTCATGGATGCCGAGGAAGTGGATCGTCTGTTCAGGGAAACCGGGGCGACCGAAGGTTATCGTTTGACGGTGGACCTGGAGAAACAGACGGTCACCACGCCGGGCGGGCACAGCGTCGGCTTCTCGGTGGATTCTTTCCGCAAGCACTGTTTGCTCAATGGCCTCGACGATATCGGCCTGACGCTGCAGCACGCGGACAAGATCAAGGCGTATGAAGAGCGGCGGCGCCAGTCGGAACCGTGGGTGTTTAGTTAGAGATTAATTTCACCGCAGAGGCGCGGAGACGCAGAGAAAACCAGAAATCTCTGTTCCTCCGCGCCTCTGCGGTTCAAGAAGGTTTTGAATTGGGGGCGAATTAAATGAAAATCGCAGTTTTGCCGGGTGACGGTATCGGTCCGGAAATCGTCGCGCAGGCGGTGAAGGTGTTGAAAACGCTATCCGGCGATGGCATGAAAATCGTGATGGAAGAAGCGCCGATCGGCGGTGCGGGTTATGACGCGGCGGGTGATCCATTGCCGGCGGCGACGCTGAAGCTGGCGCAGGACGCCGATGCCGTGCTGCTCGGCGCGGTCGGCGGCTGGAACTACGACGCCCTGCCGCGACCGATGCGTCCTGAGCAGGGGCTGCTGCGCATCCGCAAGGAACTCAACCTGTTCGCCAACCTGCGCCCGGCGCTGCTCTACCCGGAACTGGCAGGCGCATCGACCTTGAAGCCGGAAGTGGTTTCCGGGCTGGATATCATGATCGTGCGCGAACTCACCGGCGATATCTACTTCGGCCAGCCGCGTGGCATCCATACCAATGCCAACGGCGAGCGCGAGGGCTTCAATACGATGCGCTACTCGGAATCGGAAATTCGCCGTATCGGACATGTCGCTTTCGGCATTGCCAATAAGCGCAACCGCAAGGTGTGCTCGGTGGACAAGGCGAACGTGCTGGAAACCACCGAACTGTGGCGCCAGGTCATGATCGAGGTAGCCAAGGACTACCCGGGTGTCGAACTGTCCCATATGTATGTGGACAATGCGGCAATGCAGTTGGTGCGCGCGCCAAAGCAGTTCGATGTGATCGTCACCGGCAATATTTTCGGCGACATCCTGTCCGACGAGGCATCGATGTTGACCGGCTCGATCGGCATGCTGCCTTCCGCCTCGCTGGACAGCAACAACAAGGGGATGTACGAGCCGAGCCACGGCTCCGCGCCGGACATCGCCGGGCAGAACATCGCCAACCCGCTCGCGACCATCCTGTCGGTGGCGATGATGTTGCGCTATACCTTCAACCGCGAGGAAACGGCGCAACGCATCGAAGGCGCGGTGAAGAAGGTGCTGGCTGACGGCTTGCGCACCGTCGACATCTGGACAGAAGGAACGCGCAAGGTGTCGTGCAGCGAGATGGGCGATGCGGTAGTGGCGGCGTTATAAGAAATAATTTACCGCGAAGGACGCAAAGGAATTCACTTGTTTTACCTTGCGATCCTTTGCGTCCTTTGCGGTGAAAATTAAGTTTTTGTATTGAGGAAATATAGTCATGATGAAAGTAGGATTGATTGGCTGGCGCGGCATGGTGGGTTCGGTGCTGATGCAGCGGATGCGTGAGGAAAAGGATTTCGATCATTTCGAGCCGGTATTCTTCACCACCTCCAACCCGGGCGGCAAGAGCCCGGATGTCGGCAAGGACGTGCCGCCGCTGAAGGACGCCAGGGATATCGCCGAACTCAAGGCGATGGACGCGATCATTTCCTGCCAGGGCGGCGATTACACCAAGGAAGTGTATGGCGATCTGCGCGCCGCCGGCTGGAACGGCTACTGGATCGATGCCGCTTCCACCCTGCGCATGAAGGACGATGCCATCATCATTCTCGACCCGGTCAACGGGAATGTGATCAAGGACGGCCTGGCCAGGGGAGTGAAGACTTACGTCGGCGGCAACTGCACGGTATCGCTGATGCTGATGGCGATCGGCGGCCTGTTCGATCAGGGTTTGGTCGAGTGGATCAGCCCGATGACCTATCAGGCTGCCTCCGGCGCCGGCGCGCGCAACATGCGCGAGCTGATCCAGCAGATGGGCGCGATCGACAATGAAGTGAAAGCACTGGTGAACGACCCGGCTTCTGCGATCCTGGAAATCGACAGAAAGGTTGCCGACTTCATCCGCTCCGACCGCTATCCGGTCGACGCCTGGCCGGTGCCGCTGGCAGGCTCGCTGATTCCCTGGATCGATGTGGCGCTCGAATCGGGCCAAAGCAAGGAAGAATGGAAGGCGCAGGTCGAGTGCAACAAGATTCTCGGCCGCAGCGGCAACCAGATCCCGATCGACGGCCTGTGCGTGCGCATTGGCGCGATGCGCTGCCACAGCCAGGCGCTGACCATCAAGATGACCAGTGATGTGCCGCTGGACGAGATTCACGGCATCATCGCCGCGCACAACGACTGGGTGAAAGTGGTGCCGAACGACCGCGAGATCACCATGCGCGAGCTGACGCCCGCAGCCGTCACCGGCACGCTCAGCGTACCGGTGGGCCGGATGCGCAAGCTCAACATGGGGCCGCAGTACCTGTCTGCCTTTACCGTCGGCGACCAGTTGCTGTGGGGCGCGGCAGAACCACTGCGCCGCATGTTGCGCATTCTGGTTGAAGCCTGACCGGCCGGCCCCGGTCTGTCTTCTCTGCCAGCCGATGGTATTAGCCTGGGGTATGGAGCATCCGGGCCAATGCGCATTGGCTGACTTTTTATCCTAAAATGTTTAGAGGCGGTCTTGCAGGAAACCGGTACTTAATCTCTCCGGTTTTGTCTCGGTCCACATGTCTGAAATAGGCTCTAAATGGCGCGTTGCCGCTTCGTGCCAGAGTGCCAAATGTCATGCTCGAATTCATGATATTTATTCGCGTTCATGAATATTTATTAAGACGGTTTCTAATGTGCGATATTAGCTTGCATCCCTAACCCTATGATGTTATTTTAGATAATATAGCCAAAAAATTTCGAGGGTGGCATGGATCGGAAACTTAGAATAAAAGCTTGGGTGGTTGTCGGCTTGATGCTGTTGACATTGTCGCCTGCTTTCGCGGCTGGATTGGGCAGGCTGACAGTGATGTCGACCCTGGGGCAGCCGTTCAGGGCGGAAATCGATCTGTTGACGATGGACAAGAAAGACCTCGATTCAATCCACGCCAGTTTCGCGCCACTTGAGGCTTTCAGGGATGCGAAAATCGAGCGCTCACCCGCGCTTTCCTCCATGCGTTTCAGCGTGGAACAGAAAAAAAACGGCGATCCCTACCTCAAGATCGTTTCCACCCAACCCATTGATGAACCCTTTCTGGATATGCTGATCCAGTTCGACTGGCCGTCCGGGCGTCTGGTGCGTGAGTACACCGTCCTGCTTGACCCTCCCGGCTACAGTGAGGAGCAGGTAGCGGTTGCGCCGGTGGCACTGCCGGTGACCAAGCCGGAACCGTCTGTCCAACCCGAACGAGTAGCGCCTGCTGCGGAAAACCCGGTCGATATGCCGATGAGCGCGGTGAATCCCGAAATCCGGGCAAATATCCCATTGGACAAAAAACTGCTGGGCAAGGGCGAGGCGAAAGCGAAAGCGGCTGCCGAAGGCAAACCCGTTCCGGCAACCTATGGGCCGGTCAAAAAAGGCGAAAACCTGTCTGGCATCGCCGTTTCCCTGAAGCCCGGGAGCGTGAGCCTGGACCAGATGCTGGTCGCGCTGTTCCAGTCGAACAAGCAGGCGTTCTCCGGCGACAACATGAACCGACTGAAAGCCGGGCAGATACTCAATATTCCTGCGGCCACGCAAGTTGAGGAGGTGAAGGCGGACGAAGCAGCCAGGCAGGTGAGAGTTCATTCCGCTGACTGGAATGCTTATCGTCAGAAACTGGCGGCGGCGGTGGCCGGGGCCAAACCGGCACAGGAAGAAGCAGCCAGGCAAGCGGCAAGCGGCAAGATCACCACTGCGGTGGAAGACAAGGCCGTGACGAAACAGCCGGGCAACGATGTTCTCAAGTTATCCAGGAACGAAGGGACGAGTGGCGTCAAGCCAGCGGCCGGCGGCGGCAAGGACATGCAGGCCATGAAGACGCAGATCCAGGCCATGCAGGAAGAAGCCACGGTTAAGGAAAAGGCGATCAAGGACGCCAACCAGCGCATTGCCGCTCTGGAAAAAAATATCAAGGAAATGCAACGGCTGTTGGAACTGAGAAGCCATGGCCTGGCCGACCTGCAGAAACAGGCGGCAGTGGCCAACAAGCCGGACGAGAAATCTGCCGATGTCGTGCCGACACCCGCTACGGTCGAAAAAGCACCCGTTGAGCCGAAGAAGATGCCCAAGCCGGTCCCGGCCAAACCGAAGCAGCTCGAACTTTCACCGCTGGATGAGGTGATGGCGGGTAATCCGCTCTATCTGGGCGGTGGCGCGGTGGCGATCCTGCTGCTCGGCTTGCTCGGCGCGAGGGCGGTAGCGGCCAGGCGCAGAAAAACCGTTGCCAGCTTCGTAGACAGCGTCATGACAGAAGGGGACCTCAAGGCCAATACGGTTTTGGGCAGCACCAGCGGCGGCAGGGTCGACACCAGCGACACTTCCTTCCTGACTGATTTTAGCCAGGCTGGATTAGGGTCGATCGACTCCAATGAAGTTGATCCTATCGCCGAGGCAGAGGTGTACATGGCCTATGGTAGAGACGCTCAGGCGGAGGAAATTCTCAAGGAAGCACTGGTCAAGGATCCCGGCCGTCATGAGATTCGTCTCAAGTTGCTGGAAATTTACGCCGAACGTAATAACCTGAATGCCTTCGAGGCCGTGGCCGGAGAAATTTATGCCGCGCTCAGTGGGCAAGCCAGTCCGATCTGGGATAAGGCCGCAGAAATGGGGCGTGCACTGGATCCGCAGAACCCGCTTTATAGCCAGGAACTGAAAGCAGCTGCGCCCGTTGCCGATACCGATATGTTTGACAAGACCATGATTGTCGCCGGCAGTGCCGCCCTGGTCGCTGCGACTGAACACGAAGCCGCCCTTGATCAGGGTAGTGCGGAGGAGGTGGTGGAAGAACTGGACTTCAACCTGGGTGTTGTTGCGCCGACGGAAGAAGGACAACCTGTCGAAGAGGCCGCTACCGATCTGGGTTTCAACCTGGATCTTGGCACGCTGGCTGGAACGAGTGATCAAGCTGAACAGCACGCGGATGAGGCGACTGTTGAAGCCGAAGAGCCGGCAGCCGATATGGGGCTTGATTTCAATCTGGACGTGGAAGCGCCTGCTGCGGGTGAAGCCAAACCAGCATCTGAAGAATTCCCTGCCGAGGAATCCGAGCTAGAGGCGGTCCTGATTGCGGATGAACCGCTGGAAAACGTCATGGAGTTCGATCTCAATACACTACTCCAAGGCGATTCTGAAGCCCCCGCCGTTGAGGAGGCTCCCGCCGTCGAGGAAGCCCCCGCCGTCGAAGAAGCCCCCGCCGTCGAGGAAGCCCCTGCCGTTGAGGAGGCTCCCGCTGTCGAGGAAGCTCTCGCCGTCGAGGAAGCTCTCGCTGTCGAGGAAGCTCTCGCTGTCGAGGAGGCTCCCGCTGTCGAGGAAGCTCTCGCCGTCGAGGAAGCTCCCGCCGTCGAGGAAGCTCCTGCCGTCGAGGAAGCTCTCGCTGTCGAGGAAGCTCCCGCCGTTGAGGAAGCTCCCGCCGTCGAGGAAGCTCCCGCTGTCGAGGAAGCTCCCGCTGTCGAGGAAGCTCCCGCTGTCGAGGAAGCTCCCGCTGTCGAGGAAGCCCATGCTTCTGAAGAGGGGATGATCAGTGCGGACAGTTGGAGAGACGAGGTAATGCGCCTGGATCTTGAAGCCGTTGCATCGGCAGCACCGACCGAGGCGCCTGGTCCAGGGGATGAGATTGTCGAGGTCGGCGGCAAGGAAGAGGCCACCGTGCTGGACCTGCCCGATTTCCTGGCGGGCGAGGATGATGCCTCTTCCGGCAAGGAGACGGAATCTATCGAACTTGCCGCGCCCCCCGCCGAAGATTCTTTACTGGAATATGATTTCGACCTGGGCCATGAGGAGACCGCCGCGCCTGAAAAAGAGAAAGGACCCGCAGTTCCGGATCTCGATTTTTCCGGTATCAACCTGGAAATGGATAGGCCCGTTTCGGGCAAGGCTGACGATTTACCGGATAATTTTGGCAGCGAGGAAGTTTCGACAAAACTGGATTTGGCAAGGGCCTACATGGATATGGGCGACAAGGAAGGCGCGCGCGATATCCTGCAGGAAGTCCTGAAAGAAGGCGCCGCCTTACAACAGGAAGAAGCCAGGAAACTGCTCGCTGAACTTGATTGACGTATCTGTTGGTCATGAAGCCCTCTCCTCAATCCTCTCCCGCAAGCAGGAGAGGAGGCAAACGTGAAGGGCGCTTGATTTGATCGGCAAAGCCCTGCATCCAGCCGGCCTGATCCTGATCTGGCTGGCCTTCGCTTTTTGTATTCCCTGGCTGCGCTTATCCGAACTTGTCGCGATCGTTTTGCTGTTGTCTTTGCCGCTTTTTCTGAGGCACCCCGCCCAATATCTCAAATTGCTCCGCCGCAGTCGCTGGCTGTTGCTCTCCCTGATTCTGGCCTATGCCTTTGCGACGCCGGGCGAGGCTCTGATTCCTGCACTGGGTGATTACAGCCCCAGCCGCGTCGGATTGCTGACTGGCGGGCTTCAGGCGCTGCGCCTGGTCGCTTTGCTTGCCGGGTTGTCGTTATTGCTGGCGATGTCGCCGCATGATCGGATATTGGCGGGTCTGTATTTTCTGCTGCGCCCCTTTGCATGGCTTGGGCTGGATATCGACCGGATCGCCGCACGCATCTGGCTGACCCTGCATTATGCCGAGTCGCCAAGTCCCGGCGAATGGCGGGAGCGCCTGCACGCGGCATTGCAGGATAGGGAGCCGGAAATGCGCAGCGTCAGCCTGGAAATAGGGCGATTTTCCCGGCTTGACTACGCAATGCTATTCTGCGCCGCGCTGGTGCTTGTTCTGATGCTGGTGCGGGGGGCAGCGTGAGGGTCGCTCTAGGCGTGGAATACGACGGCAGCCGCTTCTGCGGCTGGCAGAGTCAGCCTTCCGGATGTGGCGTGCAGGATGCGCTGGAGCGCGCCCTCTCCGCAATCGCCAGCGAGCCGGTCCGGGTGGTGACGGCGGGGCGTACCGATGCCGGCGTGCATGCGCTGCATCAGGTCGTGCATTTCGACACCGCTGCGGCAAGGCCGGATAGCGCCTGGGTGCGTGGCGTCAATGCCCTGCTGCCGGACAGCGTCGGCGTGCTGTGGGCGCAACCGGTGGGTGAAGAATTCCACGCCCGTTTCAGCGCGATTTCACGGCGCTATCTGTATTTGCTGCATAACCACCCGGTGCGCCCGGCGCTGCTTTCCGGCAAGGTGGGCTGGTTTCATACGCCGCTGGATGTGGAGGCAATGCGCCAAGGCGCACGGCACCTGCTGGGCGAGCATGATTTTTCTGCCTTCCGCGCTGCCGAGTGCCAGGCCAAGACGCCGGTAAAACATATACAGAAAATCACCGTGGCGCGCGATGGCGATTATGTGCTGTTCGACTTCACCGCCAATGCCTTTCTCCATCACATGGTGCGCAACCTGGTCGGCAGCCTGGTTTATGTCGGCAAGGGCAAGCACCCGCCTGCCTGGATCGGCGAATTGTTGGAGAACCGCGACCGCACCCGGTCTGCGCCGACCTTTGCGCCGGACGGCCTTTATCTCGCAGGCATCGGCTACGATTCGGAATGGGGTATTCCTGCGCTTTCGAGAATGCCGGATTTTGCGTTTCGCTAGGCAACGATTAAACTCCCGACTTTAAAAGCCTGAAATTCTGCGCATGACCCGAGTCAAAATTTGCGGCATAACCCGGAGCGAGGATGCGCTGGCCTGTGCCCATGCCGGTGCGGATGCCATCGGGCTGGTGTTCTACCCGCCCAGCCCGCGTTATGTTTCGGTTGCGCAGGCGGCGGTAGTCGCCCGCGCCTTGCCTCCCTTCGTCACCACGGTCGGGCTGTTCGTCAACCCGGCGGCGGCAGAGGTAGAAGCGGTGTTGCGCGATTTGCGCCTCGACGCGCTGCAATTCCACGGCGATGAGTCGCCGGAGTTCTGTGCCGGTTTTGGCGTGCCTTATCTCAAGGCGGTACGCGTCAAAGCCGGAGTGGATTTGGTACAATATGCGCTTCGTTACCGCGATGCCCAGGGGCTGCTGCTGGATGCCTATATCGAGGGCACACCGGGCGGAACCGGCCAGGCATTCGACTGGGGCCTGATTCCGGCAGAATTGCCGCTGCCCATGATTCTGTCCGGCGGGCTTGAACCCGGCAACGTGGCCGAGGCGATAAAGCGTGTTCGTCCGTGGGCGGTGGATGTATCGAGCGGCGTGGAAGCGGCCAAGGGATTAAAGGATGCGGCGAAGATCGCCGCATTCATGGAGGGAGTACGCAGTGCAAGTTTATGATTTACCTGACCAGGCCGGCCACTTTGGCCCTTACGGCGGCATATTCATGGCGGAAACGCTGATGACGGCCGTCGAGGAATTGCGTCAGCAATACCTGCGCTATCGCGACGATGCCGAATTCAAGGCGGAGTTTGCCTACGAGCTGAAGCACTATGTTGGCCGCCCCAGCTCGATCTACCATGCCAGAAACTGGACAGACCGTCTCGGCGGCGCACAGATTTATCTCAAGCGCGAGGATCTTAACCACACCGGCGCGCACAAGATCAACAATGCCATCGGCCAGGCGCTGCTCGCCCGCCGCATGGGCAAGAAGCGGGTTATCGCCGAGACCGGCGCCGGCATGCACGGCGTCGCGACCGCCACGGTGGCGGCGCGCTACGGCCTGGAGTGCGTGGTCTACATGGGCAGCGAGGACATCAAGCGCCAGGCGCCCAATGTCTACCGCATGAAGCTGCTGGGCGCCACCGTGATGCCGGTGGAATCCGGTTCGAAGACGCTCAAGGATGCCTGCAACGAGGCGATCCGCGACTGGGTCACCAACGTCGAGAGCACTTTCTACATCTTCGGCACCGCCGCCGGCCCCCATCCCTATCCGATGATGGTGCGTGATTTCCAGTCGGTGATCGGCAAGGAAGCCAGGGTTCAGATGCCGGAAATGACCGGACGCCAGCCGGACGCGGTGATTGCCTGCGTCGGCGGCGGCTCCAACGCTATCGGCCTGTTTTACCCTTATATCGCCGATGAGAGCGTCAGGCTGATCGGCGTCGAAGCCGCCGGGCTGGGGCTGGACAGCGGCAAGCACGCGGCCCCGTTGAACGCCGGCACCCCCGGCGTACTGCACGGCAACCGCGTCTACCTGATGCAGGACGAAAACGGCCAGATCATCGAAACCCATTCCATTTCGGCCGGCCTGGATTATCCTGGCGTTGGCCCGGAGCACTGCTGGCTCAAGGATTCGGGTCGCGCCGAATACGTCGCAGTGACCGATGCCGAAGCCTTGCTGGCATTCCATGACCTGTGCCGCTTCGAGGGCATCATCCCGGCGCTGGAGTCGAGCCATGCGCTGGCCTATGCTGCCAAGCTCGCCCCGACCCTGTCGCGCGACAAGATCCTGCTGGTCAACCTGTCCGGCCGCGGCGACAAGGATATGAACACGGTGGCGGAACTGTCCGGACTCAAGTTTTAATCGCGGAACCACTATGTCACGCATCGCAGCTACATTTAGCACGTTAAAAGCCCAAGGCAAAAAGGCCCTGATTCCCTTCATCACTGCCGGCGATCCCAGGCCGGACAAGACAGTGCCGCTGATGCACCGGCTGGTCAAGGCGGGGGCGAATATCATCGAGCTGGGCGTGCCGTTCTCCGACCCGATGGCGGACGGTCCGACCATCCAGCGCGCATCCGAGCGGGCGCTCAAGCATGGCGTCACCCTCCGGGACGTGATTGGCATGGCGGCCGAGTTTCGCAGGAAGGACAAGGTTACGCCGGTGGTGCTGATGGGCTATGCCAACCCGATTGAGGCGATGGGCTATGAGCAGTTCGCGGCAGCCGCGGCAACGGCCGGGGTGGACGGGGTGCTGACGGTTGACTATCCCCCCGAGGAGAGTGCTTCGTTCGTGGCGCATCTCGCCCGCCACGGCATCGATCCGATTTTCCTGCTGTCGCCCACCACGCCCGAAGCGCGCATGGCGCAGGTCGGCAAGCTGGCGCGCGGCTTCATTTACTACGTTTCGCTCAAGGGCGTGACCGGCTCGGCCAATCTCGACCACGCCGAGGTGGCGAGGAAAATCCCGCAGATCAGGGCGGCCGCCAACCTGCCGGTGGGCATCGGTTTCGGCATCCGCGACGGCCAGGCGGCCAGGGATATGTCGCGGCTGGCCGACGCCGTGGTGATCGGTAGTCGCATCGTGGAGGAAATCGAGAATTCGACGGCGAAAACGCTGCTCAAGAATGTGTACAATCTGGTGAAGAGCTTTAGGGACGCCATGGACGAAGGTGGAAAGGAATAGAAAATGAGCTGGTTCCAGAAACTGTTGCCCCCCAAGATCAAGCGCAAGGTAGAAGGCGCGAAGAAAAGCATGCCCGAGGGCTTGTGGAGCAAATGCCCTTCCTGCGAGGCGGTGCTGTACCGCGCGGATCTCGAGAAAAACATGGAGGTGTGCCCCAAGTGCAACCACCATAACCGGCTGTCGGCGCGGGCGCGGCTTGATTTGCTGCTCGATCCGGAGGGTCGCTTCGAGATTGGTGCGGAACTGCAACCGGTGGACTTCCTCAAGTTCAAGGACAGCAAGCGCTATATCGACCGCATGAATGAAGCGCAGCGCGACACCGGCGAAACCGATGCACTGGTAGTGATGCAGGGCAGCATCAAGACCCTGCCGCTGGTGGTGGCGGCGTTCGAATTCAAGTTCATGGGCGGCTCGATGGGCTCGGTGGTGGGCGAACGTTTTGCGCGCGGCATTCAGGTCTGCATCGAACAGAATTTGCCGTTCGTGTGTTTTTCCGCCAGCGGCGGTGCGCGCATGCAGGAGGGATTGACGTCCCTGATGCAGATGGCGAAAACCAGTGCCGCGCTGACCCAGCTTGCCAAGGCCAAACTGCCGTTCATCTCCGTTCTGACCGACCCCACCATGGGCGGCGTTTCCGCCAGTTTCGCCATGCTCGGCGATACCATCATCGCCGAACCCAATGCCCTGATCGGATTTGCCGGCCCGCGCGTGATCGAGCAGACCGTGCGCGAAACATTGCCGGAAGGCTTTCAACGCTCCGAATTCCTGCTCGAGCACGGCGCCATCGATATGATCGTGGACCGGCGCCAGATGCCGGATCGACTGGTCGGCCTGATTACCATGATGATGCGGCTGCCCGCAATGCAGTCCTGAGTTGAGAACTGCGATTCCGGTTGTTTTTCCATGAATGCGGAACATCCGGCGGGTAATGCTGCGCTAACCCACCCTGCGGAACTCGGCACTCTCTCTGACTGGCTGGTTTATTTAGAACAACTCCATCCCAAAACCATAGACCTCGGCTTGGAGCGGGTGGCTGAGGTCAGGCAGCGCCTCAAGCTTGCTCCCACCTTCCCCGTCATCACCGTCGCCGGCACCAACGGCAAAGGGTCGACCTGTGCCATGCTGGAGGCGATCCTGCTTGCCGCAGGCTATCGTGTCGGCCTGTATACCTCGCCCCATCTGCTACGCTACAACGAGCGGGTGCGGATCGGTGGCGTGGAGGCCACGGACGAGGCGCTGTGCCAGGCCTTTGCGGCGGTCGAGCAGGCACGCGGCGATATCGCGCTGACCTATTTCGAGTTCGGCACCCTGGCGGCGGTATGGTTGTTCGCGCGATCCGGGCTGGATGCGGCGATCCTTGAAGTCGGACTGGGCGGCAGGCTGGATGCGGTCAATGTTTTCGACGCCGAGTGTGCCGTGATCACCAGCGTGGATCTGGATCACATGGATTACCTCGGTGACAGCCGCGAGCAGATCGGTTTCGAGAAGGCGGGGATTTTTCGCGCTGGCCGTCCGGCTGTTTGCGGCGAGTCAGATCTGCCGGAAAGCGTGGCGGCTCATGCAGCCGAGGTCGGCGCGAACCTGCGCCTGATCGGCCGCGATTTCGGCTACGACAGCGTGGAGTCTCATCAATGGCGTTTCTGGAGCGACGACGGGCAGCGCATGACGCTGCCTTATCCCGCCCTGCGCGGTGTCTGTCAACTGGGCAATGCCGCAGCTTGCCTGGCCGTACTGGAACAGGTCAGGGCACGGCTGCCGGTGACGCACGACGACATCCGGCGCGGCCTGCTGGCGGCGGTGGTGAAAGGACGTTTCCAGATACTGCCGGGGCGGCCGCAGCGGATTTTCGACGTGGCGCACAATCCTCATGCGGCAAGGGCATTGGCCGCCAATCTCCGTGCCATGCCGCCGGCAGGGAAGATCGTCGCGGTTTTTGCCATGCTGCGCGACAAGGATATTGCCGGTGTCGTGCGGGCGCTGAAGGACCAGGTGGATCTGTGGCTGGTCGCCGGGATCGACCAGGCGCGCGGCGCCAGCGCCGAGGATATGCTGTGCGTGCTGGCACGGGAAAATCTGGCGGAACGAACCGAGGCGTTTGCCTCGGTAGCGGATGCCTATCGCCATGCCTGTGATAAGGCCGCCGAAGATGATAAAATCCTTGTTTTCGGTTCATTTCATACCGTCGCGGAAGCGATGACATCGGCTGGGGCCGGAGGGTGATGAGTTTATGGCGAATCAGCAAGCTTTGAGCGACGACGAAATCCAGCTCAGGCGGCGGGCAAGACGACGCCTGATCGGGGCTATCACCCTGGTCACGGTTATGGTGGTTACCCTGCCGATGGTGCTGGACGGCGAGTCCAGGCAGCCTGGCCAGGACATCGTTATCAGCATTCCGCCGCAGGGATCGAGCGGCGAATTTTCTTCCAGGATCGTTCCCATACCGGCGCAACCCACGCCCAAACAGGGACAGGGGCCGGCCCCTGCCGCTGTTCCGGCTGAAAATGCTGCGCCAGTAGTGGATGTGCCCGCCGCACCCGTCGTCGCGCAACCCCAGCCCTCGGCCAAAAAGGCCGAAATGCAACCCGCCAGGCCTGAAGGGAAAAAGCCCGAGGCATCAGTGCCGGTTCAGGCAGTAAAGACCGGGGAGCCGGGAGACAAGAAACCCGCTGCGGCGGCGGCCGAGGCGCAGCCCAAGCCGAAGGAGGCTTCATCGCCGTCGAACCACAAGGATGAGAAGTCCGCCGCCAAGCAGGATGGCGGCCCATTCGTGGTCCAGTTGGGAGCATTTGCCAGCCCGGTCAATGCCAAGGATCGCCAGGCCAGGCTGTCGGCGCTGAAGATCAAATTTTATACGGAAACGGTGAAAACGCCGGGCGGCGACAGACTGCGCGTGCGTGCCGGGCCTTATGCCACCCGCCATGACGCCGAGCGCATACAGGCGAAGCTGAAGGCGGCCGGTATCAAGGATGGCGTGGTTGCGGAAAAGAAGAACTGAGAAATGTCCTGAATGACGGCACTCGATTACACGATACTGACGATCATCGGCGTATCCATTCTGCTCGGCATGATGCGCGGACTGGTGCGCGAAGCGCTTAACCTGCTGGCATGGGTGGCGGCATTCTGGGTGGCCAATGCGTATACGGTGGAAATCGCCCCCCTGCTGCCGGCGGCGATTCCCACCGAATCGGTGCGTTTTCTCGCGGCCTTCGTCCTGCTGTTTCTCGGAGCGCTGCTGCTGATGAGTCTGGTAACGATTGCCCTGACTGAACTGGTGAAAACCCTGAAGCTGGGCACTTACGACAAGGGGCTGGGCGCGGTGTTCGGGTTCATGAGGGGGCTGTTGATCGTCCTCGCGCTGGTATTGCTGGCCGGGCTGACCAGCCTGCCGCATCAGGGGTTCTGGCGCAATTCCATGTTCAGTGCGCCATTGGAGGCGTTTGCGGCGGATGTGAAGCCGTGGCTGCCGGACGGCTTGTCAAAACGGGTCAGTTACGATTGAGGTGGAAAGTGAGCGGTAAGCGGCAGAGGCAATTCTGCTCGCTGTTTACGGCTTGCCGCTCGCTAATTAAAGGGTGATTGAACCATGTGCGGAATTCTAGGGATAGTAGCGAAAAACCCGGTCAACCAGCTGCTCTATGACGGGCTGCAAGTCCTGCAGCACCGCGGCCAGGATGCTGCGGGAATCGCCACCGGCGAGGGCAACACCTTTCACATGCACAAGGCCAACGGCCTGGTGCGCGACGTGTTCCGCACCCGCGACATGCGCAATCTTCTGGGCAACATGGGCATCGCCCATGTGCGTTATCCCACTGCTGGCAATGCCTCCTCTTCCGCAGAGGCGCAGCCGTTCTACGTCAACTCGCCGTTCGGCATCGTCCTTGCCCATAACGGCAACCTCACTAACACCGAACAGTTGCAGGAAGACCTGTTCCGCCAGGATCTGCGCCACGTCAACACCAATTCGGATTCCGAGGTGCTGCTCAATGTGCTGGCGCATGAACTGCAGGAAAATGTCACCAATCACCGGCTCGACCCGGCTGCTGTTTTCGCCGCTGTGGCGGGGGTGCACCGGCGCTGCCGTGGCGCCTATGCGGTCGTGGCGATGATCGCAGGCTACGGGATGGTGGCGTTTCGCGATCCCTACGGTATCCGCCCGCTGGTGATCGGCTATTGCGACACCGAACAGGGGCGCGAATACCTGGTTGCCTCCGAAAGCGTTGCGCTCGACGTGCTGGGCTTCAAGCTGCTGCGCGACGTGGCGCCGGGCGAGGCGGTCCTGCTCGAAGTGGACGGCAGCTTTCACAGCCAGCAATGCGCGGCCAGCGCCTCGCTCAATCCGTGCATTTTCGAATATGTTTACCTGGCACGGCCGGATTCGGTGATTGACGGCATTTCGGTGTATGAAAGCAGGCTGCACATGGGCGAAAGCCTGGCGGAAAAGATCCGCACCGACTTTGGCCACCTCAGGATCGACGTGGTCATCCCGATTCCCGACACCAGCCGCCCGAGCGCACTGCAACTGGCGAACGCGTTGGGGCTGCCCTACCGCGAAGGTTTTATCAAAAATCGTTATATCGGCCGCACCTTCATCATGCCGGGCCAGGCGATGCGCAAGAAGTCGGTGCGCCAGAAGCTCAACGCCATCGGCATCGAGTTCAATGGCAAGAACGTGCTGCTGGTCGACGACTCTATCGTGCGCGGCACCACCAGCCAGCAGATCGTGCAGATGGCACGGGAAGCTGGCGCCACCCAGGTGTTCTTTGCTTCGGCCGCGCCGCCGGTGCGCTATCCCAACGTTTACGGCATCGACATGCCGACGCGTCAGGAGTTGCTCGCCACCGGCCGCACCGACGAGGATATTGCCCGCGAGATCGGCGCCGACGCGCTGATCTACCAGAATCTCGACGCGCTGGAACGCGCCGTGCGGATGGCCAATCCGGCGATCTCCAGTTTTGACACTTCCTGCTTCGACGGCCGCTATATCACCGGTGACATTACCCCGGAATATCTTGCCAGGATCGAGGCGGCGCGCAACAATCCATGCTCGTCGGGCGAATCGTCGTCGAGCAAGCAACTGGACCTGAATCTGGGGAGGGCGGGATGATCGAAGGCGAGTATGAACTGGAAACCCTGGCGATACGTGCTGGCGTCAATCGCAGCCAGTTCAACGAGCATTCCGAGGCGCTGTATCTGACCTCCAGTTTTGTATTCGGCAACGCGGCCGAGGCGGCCGCGACGTTTTCAGGGCAAAGGCCGGGCAACATTTATGGCCGTTTCACCAACCCTACCGTCACCGCCTTTCAGGAACGGCTGGCGGTGCTGGAAGGCGCGGAATGCTGTGTTGCTACCGCTTCCGGCATGTCGGCGATCCTGTCTACCGTGATGGGTCTGCTCTCCGCCGGCGACCATGTGGTCGCATCGCAAAGTCTGTTCGGTGCTACCGTGCAGTTATTCGGCAACATCATGAAGCGCTTCGGCATCGAGACCACCTTCGTTTCCCAGACGGATGTCGAGGCCTGGCGCGCGGCGGTGAAGCCGAATACCAGGCTGCTGTTCGCCGAAACGCCTTCCAACCCGCTGACGGAAATCTGCGACATCGCCGCACTCAGCCAGGTTGCCAGGCAGGCTGGCGCTTGGCTGGCGGTGGACAATTGCTTCTGCACGCCTATCCTGCAACGTCCGCTGGATCTGGGCGCGGATATCGTGATCCATTCCGCCACTAAATACCTGGACGGCCAAGGCAGGGTGCTGGGCGGCGCGGTGCTGGGGCGCAAGGAGGTGATCGATCCGGTGTTCGCTTTCCTGCGCACCGCCGGACCGACCATGAGCGCCTTCAATGCCTGGATTTTCCTGAAAGGGATGGAAACGCTCAAGCTGAGGATGGATGCGCATTCGCGCAGCGCCCTTGAACTTGCACTGTGGCTGGAACAGCAGCCGCAGGTGGAGCGGGTTTACTACCCCGGTTTGCCCTCGCACCCGCAATATGCGCTGGCCAAGCAGCAGCAGAAAACCGGCGGCGGCATCGTCGCGTTCGACGTCCGGGGCGGCAAGGATGCCGCCTGGCGGGTGGTGGACGCGACCCATATGATTTCAATCACCGCCAACCTGGGCGATACCAAAACCACCATCACCCATCCGGCCACCACCACCCATGGCCGCATCACGCCGGAACAGCGCACCGCGGCGGGAATCGGCGATGGCCTGCTGCGCGTGGCGGTCGGGCTGGAGGCCGTGCCTGACATTCAGAACGATCTTGCCCGTGGCCTGAAATAGCCATGCCCAACTATTCCGAGTTGCTCATCGAGCGGATCGTTCAGCCGAACATCCTGGCGTGTGCACCGGATACGCTTATTTCCGAGGCGGCGCAGCGCATGAATGAAGCGCGCTGCAGTTCGATTCTGGTGATGGAGGCGGGCAAGGCGGTGGGGATATGGACCGAGCGCGATGCGCTGTCCATTGATTTTTCCGATCCACAGGCACTGCAGCGGCCGATTTCGGAAGTGATGCATGCGCCGGTGAAAACCCTGCATTATCGATGCACCCTGGGCGAAGCCGCGATGCGCTTTCGCGAGAAAGGAGTGCGGCACTTCCTGGTGGTGGACGATGCCGGCCATCATGTCGGCATGATTACCCAGACCGATGTGGTCAACAACCAGGGCATCGAATATTACGTACTGCTGCGAGAAGTCAGTACCATCGTGAAGTCGGCGCCTGTGATTGTTCCCGGCACGTTGTCGCTGAACGATGCCGCCCGCAGAATGTACGAGATGCGGCAGGATGCGCTGGTGGTGGAGGGGGAAGACGGCAAGCTGGGTATCCTGACCGAACGGGATGTGCTCCGCTTCATCAGCGGCGACCGGTCCCACGACGGCAATGTCTGGGATGTCGCGAGCAAGCCGCTGATCACCGTGACAGCCGACAGCAGTCTGTACAATGCACGCAATACCTTCGCCGAAAAACACGTGCGCCATCTTGGCGTAGCAGGCTCGGACGGCCAGCTGATGGGTCTCGTCGCCTATTCAGATATTCTGGCGGGTATCGAGTATGTCTATGTGCAGGAGTTGCAGAATGCGCTGAGGGAGCGCGAGGAAACCCTGAATCTTTCGAACCGGCGTCTGCGTCTGGCGGAGAGAGTGTTCGAAACCACCTTCGAAGGTATCATGGTGACCGATGCCAATTCCGCGATCGAATCCGTCAACCCGGCCTTTACCAAGATCACCGGCTATGGGCTGGACGAAGTGGCGGGAAAGAAGCCGAGCATCCTGAGTTCGGGCCGGCATGACCGGGAATTTTACCGGAAAATGCAGTCGGATCTGGCGGAGAATGGTTGCTGGCAGGGAGAAATATGGAATCGCAGGAAGGATGGCGAGATTTATCCCGAATGGCTGTCGATGAGTACGGTGAAAAACAAGGAAGGGGAAATCACCAATTACGTTGCGATCTTTTCCGATATCACCGAACGCAAGGCATCCGAGGATCACGTTCGTCATCTGGCCCACCATGATGCGTTGACCAACCTGCCCAATCGTATATTATTGCTGGAGCGGCTTGGCCATGCCCTCGTTCATGCGCACCGGCAAGGCACGCTGGTGGTGGTCATGTTTCTCGATCTTGATCGCTTCAAGATCATCAACGATACCCTTGGCCATGCGGTCGGCGACAAGTTGCTGAAAGTCATTGCCGGGCGCCTTTCTGAATGTGTGCGCGAGGACGACACCGTGGCGCGGCTGGGCGGGGATGAGTTCGTTATCCTCCTCGAGGATGTCGCCAGCATACAGAGCGTGACCGGTGTGGCACAAAAGCTGATTCATGCCCTGGAACGGCCGGTGGTGCTGGAGCATCAGGAAATGTTCATTACCACCAGCATCGGCATCAGCGTCTATCCGGACGATGGTGATAGTGCCGACATCCTGATCAAGCACGCCGATACGGCCATGTATCGCGCCAAGGAGCGTGGCCGCAACAACTACCAGTTCTTTACGGCGGACATGAACGCCCGTGCTTTCGAGCGGCTGTCCATGGAGAACAGTCTGCGCCATGCGCTGGAGCGCAACGAATTTTTACTTCACTACCAGCCGCAGGTGGACACCAGAACCCGGCGGATAACCGGCATGGAGGCGCTGTTGCGCTGGCAGCATCCCGATTTCGGTCTGGTTTCTCCTGCCCAGTTTATTCCCCTCGCCGAGGAGACAGGTTTGATCGTCCCAATCGGCGAGTGGGCGTTGCGAACCGCCTGTTTCCAGAACAAGGCCTGGCAGGATGCCGGTTTGCCGCGTCTGCATGTGGCGGTAAACCTTTCCGCCCGTCAGTTCAAGCAGTCCGGCCTGGTCAAAATGGTGAGCCAGGCGCTGAAGGACAGCGGGCTGGAACCGCATTATCTCGAGCTTGAAATCACCGAAAGCATCGCCATGGAGCATGCCGATGCCACCGTTGCCACCCTGCATGAGTTGAAAGCGATGGGCGTGCAGATCTCTATGGATGACTTCGGCACCGGCCATTCATCGCTCAGCTATCTGATGCGTTTCCCGATCGATACGTTGAAGATAGACCAGTCATTCATCCAGAACCTGACTCCCGATTCCAAGGATGACGCGATTGCGGCGGCAATCACCACCATGGCGCGCAGCATGAAAATGAAGGTGGTGACCGAAGGCGTTGAGACCAGGGAGCAAATGAGCTTCCTGCGCGACCATGATCGCGACGAAGTGCAGGGATACTATTTCAGCCAGCCATTGTCGGCGGAGGATTTCAGGGAATTGCTGGCGCGGGATTCGCCATTTGATTAGGAGCCGTCCTGAAAACGGCGTTTCACCGCAGAGGGCGCATAATAAAACAATGGCTTAGGCGATTTGTCTGAAATCTCCCTCGGGTGAGTGTGCAATGGGCCGCAAGCCTTTGAATTCCTCCACGTTCTCTACAGCTCAATCGCTTTTTCCAGGATGATGCCGGCTTTCGAGAGGGCTATCCGGTGTGCCGCTATGCCTTGCTCATCAGCCTGACATTCTTCTCATAAGCCTCCCGCGTATTCCTCACGCACTCCAGGAACAGCGGCAGTTCTTCCATCAGCAGCGCCTGCGGCCCATCTACCAGCGCTTTGGCTGGCGCCGGGTGGAAGTCCACCAGCACCATATTGGCGCCGGCGATGATGCCCTGCATGGTGGCGTGAAAGATTTCAAGAATGCCGTCCGGCGCGCGGTTGCGGGTGCCGACCGAATGCGAGGGATCGATGCACACCGGCATTCGGGTCAGGCGTTTGACCACCGGCACGTGAGCAAAATCGACCAGGTTGCGGTGCGGGTCGCCCATGTTGGTTTTCATGCCGCGCAGGCCGAATACGACATTGCGGTTGCCTTCCGAGGCCAGGTATTCGGCGGCGTTGAGGGATTCATCCAGGGTGATGCCGAAGCCGCGTTTCAACAGCACCGGGAATTCGCGCTGGCGGCCGACGATCTTGAGCAGTTCGAAGTTCTGGGTGTTGCGGGTGCCGATCTGCAGCATCACGCCGGTAGGGTTGCCGGTCTGTTTGAGTGCAGTGCGGATTTCCTCGATATGGGATTCGTGAGTGATTTCCATGGCGATCACCTTGATGCCGTATTTGCCCGCCAGTTCGAATACATAGTTCAGACAGTCCTTGCCGTGGCCCTGGAAGGCGTAGGGGCTGGTGCGCGGCTTGTAGGCGCCCATTCGGGTGCAAACCTGGCCTTGCTCCTCGAGCGCCCTCATCATCAGTTCGACGTGTTCAGGCGTATCCACCGCGCACAGGCCGGCGAACACGTTGACGTTATCCTGGCCGAAACGCACGCCATTGTAGTCGAAATGGGTCGGGCGATGGTCGTCCCTGTGTCGCCCCAGCACCCGGTATTCCTCGGAGATGCGCACAGCGCGCTCGACACCCGGCAGGCTTTCCATGGTTTCGAGAGACAGCGAAGCGGTATCGCCGATCAGATAAATTTCCGTCAGAGTTTGCTGGGTACCTTTTTCCTGATGGATACGGGTCTTGATCCTGGGAATCTGCGCCAGATAGTCTAGCAGCTGGCAGTATTCAGGGCTGTCTGGTTGAGTATCGGGGGAGAGAATCAGGATCATGGCGGGCAACACGGAATGAAAAAGTCATTGTACTGTTCCGGCGGTTTGACCGCAATTTGAGGGGCTACGCTAAAGAAAAATAGTTTTCATGCCGTAAATACTTTAGGAATAATGGGTTGCAGTATTTACTTAATATGATATACATTAATATTATGTAACCGCATTGAATATTCTGGAGACTGCCATGCTGAAATTTGATTTTTCATTGAAGACGCGGGATGGGCAAAAAGTCGAGCACATTCTTATTGCCGGAAGAGACCAGCAGGACGCCGAGCGGAAGCTTAACCAGATGTATCGCAATTGCGAGGTGACACGCTGCGAGGCCAAGTGCACTGCGGAAAGGCGTAGTCAGGGAATGTACATCGAGGATATTTTGAATTTGATCACCAAATAGAGCGAATCAACCCCTGGCAAGGTGTCCCGATAATACTTTCAGATGCGAACGGCGCGGCATCCGCTCGCGTCGCAGCGCAAATAGCTACCACCCTCATGCCAGCTATCCAGCACCCAACGTTCGCAGTCGTGCCCGTCGATCTGGTGCAGGTGGCGGGCGGGACGGTGGGTGTGGCCGTGGATCAGGCGGGGGTAGCCGTACTTGCGCAGGGCGGCGGCAACAGCATCGGGATGTGCATCCATTTCCGCTTTTGACTTCAGCGGTTTGTCGGCTTCGCTGCGCTGGCGCAAGGCTTCTATCTCGGTTTTCCGCTCCGCCAGGGGACGGGCAAGAAAATCCGTCTGCCATGACGCATCCCTGACCTTGGCGCGGAAGGCAAGGTAGGCCGTGTCGCCGCTGCACAGGGTGTCGCCGTGTGTTAGCAGCGTTGGTGTGCCATAAAGGTCGATCAGGGTCGGGTCGGGGATGATCCGGGCTTGGGCTGCCTGGGCGAAGTCGCCGGCCATGAGGAAGTCGCGGTTGCCGTGCATGATGAAAACCGCCGTGCCGCCTTGGTTCAATTTTGCCAGAGCACTGGCGACCCCGGCGTGGTGGGGGGCGGCCAAGTCATCGTCGCCTGCCCAGTATTCAAACAGATCGCCGAGAATGTACAGTGCTTCGGCCAGGGATGCAGTGCGGCACACGAAATCCTGAAATATCCGCGTAGTCTGCGGGCGCTCCGGGCAAAGATGAAGATCGGCGATAAACAGAGTGTGCTTCATTGGCGGGATGAGTGATGAAGGAATGGCGACGTGCTTCATCGCCGATCACCGCATCACTCATTACATCAGCAGGCTTCCGCGCTCTCGATGATTACATCCTCAAGAGGTACATCCTGATAGCCGGCCTGGCTGCCGGTTTTGACCTTGCCAATGCGATCCACCACTTCCTTGCCATCAATCACCTTGCCGAACACACAATAGCCGAATCCCTGCGGGTTTGGCGCCGTGTAGTCGAGGAAGCCGTTGTTCGCCGTATTGATGAAGAACTGGCTGGAAGCCGAATGGGGGTCTGGCGTGCGCGCCATGGCGATGGTGTAGATTTCGTTTTTCAGGCCGTTGGCGGCTTCATTCTCGATCTGCGCCATGGTTTCTTTCTGGATCAGTCCAGGCATGAAACCGCCGCCCTGAATCATGAAGCCGTCGATCACGCGATGGAAGATCATGCCGTCATAGAAGCCTTTTTCCACATATTTAAGGAAATTTTCAACGGTCTTTGGCGCTTTTTCAGCGTCCAGTTCAAGAGTGATGTCGCCGAAATTGGTGTGAAGCTTAACCATGGGTTTTTTCCTTTTTGTGCTTTTGGGTTTTCTTGACGGTTTTGGCGGGTTCGGCCGCTACCGCGACCTTGGGTTCGTCCGCCGGGATTTCAGTGGTCATCGCCATTTCCTCGATAATCACCGGTTCAACCGGGACATCGGAAGGAAACGGCCCACCGGCGCCGGTGGGCAGGGCGCCGATTTTTTTCGCCACATCCATGCCTCTGATCACCTTGCCGAACACGCAGTAGCCATAGTAGTCGGGAAGAGGGCGATGGAAGTTGAGAAACTTGTTGTCGTCGAGGTTGATGAAAAACTGTGCGGTGGCTGAATCGGGGTCATAGGTACGCGCCATGGCGAGCATGCCGGGCCCGTTCTTGAGGCCGTTGGCAGCTTCATTGGGAATCGGGGCGAGCGTTGGTTTGTACTGGAAATCCGTGGTGAAACCGCCGCCCTGGATGATGAATTTATTGATGCTTCGGTGAAAGATGGTGCCGTTGTAGTGGTTGCTTTTCACGTATTGCAGGAAGTTGGCGACGGTTTTCGGCGCCTTGTCAGGGTACAGTTCGAACACCACCTCTCCCAGATTGGTGCGCATTTTTACTTGCGGATAGGCGGCGAATACGCCGGTGCAGGAGAACAGGCCAAAGATTATGAGTATCAGACGGCGTTTCATGCTGCCCCCTCGTAAACGATTCTCCATTCGCGATTTTCGAGCTTCCAGTACTGGCGCTTGCGCATCCGGTTCTTCAGGTTGTTGCTACTGTAGTCCTGGGTGAATGTTACCACCATCAGGTTTTCCTTGCCCGGATAGCCGAAAATGCTGATATCCGATAATTTGACCTTGATCCAGGATTTGTTCGCATTAACCGAGCGTTTCTGGCTTTCCCACGAGGAATAATTTTGCCCCGGCGCTTTGAAACTTCTGGAATAATGCCGCAAATATTTATTTGAATCAATACTTTCCCAGTCGCGACGCCAGTTCTCGATACGGCTGTCGAGATCGTTGCGTTGAGTGAGCAGTTCCTTGGCGTCGATCCATTCCACATGGTCGCTGATGACCACCGGAGTCAGCCCGACCTGCAGGTCTTTGCCGAGCTTGTCCAAGTCGGGGTTGGCCAGTACCACGCAGCCGCTGCTGGCGCGGGGCGGACGGCTGTAGGTATCGCTTGGCACCCCATGCAGCCAGATGCCGTGACCGTTTTTGCCCTGTTGCCGGTCCCACTCGTTGGGATAGCTGATAGGGAAGGCAGCGTCGCCGTAAAAGTCGGAAATCTGGGATTTAAGCAGGTTCGCAGTGACGAAATATACGCCAGTCGGCGTCTTCTGGTCTCCTTCCTTGATTTTCTCGGCGCCGGCCTTGCCGCTACTGACGTAATAATCGGCCACATAGTGCGGCGTGCCATTATCATTCTGGAACAGGTAGAGACGGGATTTTTCGGTATCTACCACCACGGCGTAATGCTGCTCCGGTTGCAATTGCACCAGGTATCTGGGTACGCGGTTGGCGGGCAGTTGCTCCAGGTGGCGCTGCAGCCGGACGCGAGCTTCTTCGCGCAGGTCGGACAGTTGTTGCCGGGAGGCGCCGGCGGCATTGCCGATGGTGCTGAGCGGGCGTGTACGTGCCAGCAGCAGATCGCCACGGATAAGGTGGGCCAGCTTGAAATTGGGGTAAATCCTGAGGAGGGCCTCAATGTCTTTCAGGGCGAGACCCAGGCGATTTTCCCGGATTTCCAGCAGGCTTTTGACCAGCATGGATTCAATGTCACCCTGTGCATGGTTCTGGGCTTCGCGTTTTTGTAAGGGCGGTTTGCTGCCCATCGCCATTGCATACGGCGCCAGCGGGGCAACGAAAATGGCGCACAGCAGCGCGGAAACCAGGCCGGAGCGTGTTCGGGTTCTTGTGGGAGGAGATGCGAAGAGTGCCGCCGGGGTTAGCCTTGTCATGCCAAACAAATTGTGTGGTTCCTATAGCCCGCAATTCTGGAAAGCAACTATCGGCCGATCCGTTCTTGCTGGATCAGCCATTTATCGCCAGTCTTGACCAGGACAACGGTTTTTTGGGTGGAGGTCGACAGGGCGTCGGATTTATAAGCCTGCCTGAATGTGATGCTGGCGTGACCGGCGTCGATCAGACTGACACGCGGCGATTCGATGCTGACATGGATGGATTTTGGCCTGCTGATGCGCTCCTTGCGGGTCTTTTCCCAAGAGGCACGGCTTTCGCCGCCGGGTATCTTGAAGTCTTTGGCATAGTAGGATAGATAAGCGCTCACATTCTTGCCTGACCAGGCATTGGCCCAGCCGTGCAGGGTTTTCAGCACTGCGGCCTGCGTATCGGATTTGCCGTGTTCGGCGGGCGCTGGAGCATGCCTGGCTTCAGGAGCGGGCTTGGCCTCAGGCGTAGATTTGGCTGTTTCTGGCTTGGCTGGTTCCGGCTTGGCTGGTGCAGGAGCCGGCTTGGCTGGTGGTTCCACTCTGGACGGGGCCGGTGCCCGGTTCGCCTTGCTGGTGGCGGAGAACAGTTCTTTCACCAGCGCCAGCTTGGTTTGTGCGGTGACACTGCTTTTGTCCAGTTGCAGCGCCTTGTCATAGGCCTGGCTGGCCATTTTTGCGTAGATGTCACCCAGATTCTCGTGCGCGGTGGCATAGCTGGGGTGGGTGTTGATCGCCATTTCCAGGGCGCGTCGGGCCTTGTCATACTGGCCCTGGGCAGCGTACAGCACTGCCAGATTATTATAGGGTTCGGGTAGCTCCGGGTATTCCTCGGTAAGTCTGGTGAAGGCCTGGATCGCCTCCGCGCTCTTGCCCAACTCAGTCAGGATCAGCCCCTTAAGGAAGCGTCCCTGGGCGATTTTTGGCCCCTGCGCGTCCTTTGGGCGGCTGGAGAGGTAGCTGTCAATGCGCTCCAGCGCCTTGTCGCTCTGCCCCTGCTTGTATAACTTGTTGATTTCCTGCAACTCGTCGGCATACACGGGCTGTGCGAGAGCCATGAACAGGGCGCAGGACAGGATGGTCAGGGTCGTGGCAATGCGGAAACGGCTCATTGGTAGTATACTTTTCGCTGTTTACAGACAGGCTGAATTCTAACAAGAAGCGCCCTTTTCACCAAACTCTTTGCTTCAATTATTTTCAGATAGCCCAATTTATGAGCAGCAGCGATAACGCCCGCGTTCCCCATTTCATCCGAAACATTATCGAAAGCGATCTTGCCGGTGGCAAGCACAAGACCATCGTCACCCGCTTCCCGCCTGAGCCGAACGGCTATCTGCACGTCGGCCATGCCAAGTCGATCTGCCTGAATTTTGGACTGGCGCTGGATTATCGCGGCAAATGCAATTTGCGTTTCGACGACACCAACCCGGAGAAGGAAAGCGAGGAATACGCCCAGTCCATCCAGGACGACGTGCGCTGGCTGGGATTCCAGTGGGACGGTGAAGTGCGCTGGGCGTCGGATTATTTTGGGCAGATCTACGATTACGCGGTCGATCTGATCAGGCAGGGCAAGGCCTTTGTCTGCGACCTCACCCCCGACGAGATGCGCGAGTACCGCGGCACGCTTACCGCGCCGGGCAAGAACAGTCCCTACCGCGACCGTGCCGTGGCGGAGAACCTCGACCTGTTCGCCCGGATGCGGGCGGGTGAATTCCCGGACGGCAGCAAGGTGCTGCGCGCGAGGATCGACATGGCTTCGCCCAATATCAACATGCGCGACCCGGTGATCTACCGCATCAAGCGTGCCCATCATATCCGCACCGGCGACCAGTGGTGCATCTATCCGATGTACGACTACACCCACTGCATTTCCGATGCGCTGGAAAACATCACCCATTCGTTGTGCACGCTGGAGTTCGAAGACCACCGTCCGCTCTACGACTGGGTGCTGGACCAACTGCCTGTGCCGTGTCATCCGCAGCAGATCGAGTTCTCCCGGCTGGAACTGCAATACACCCTCACCAGCAAGCGCAAGCTCAATCAGCTGGTGACGGAAAAGCTGGTGGCAGGCTGGGACGACCCGCGCATGCCCACCATCACCGGCATGCGGCGGCGCGGCTATACACCGGAAGGCATCCGCGAGTTCGCACGGCGCATCGGTATCTCCAAGAGCGAAAACGTGGTCGACATGAGCGTGCTCGAAGGCTGCATCCGCGAGGACATGGAAGTGCGCGTGCCGCGCGTGATGGCGGTAGTGAGGCCGCTGAAGCTGGTGATTGCCAACTTTGTCGAAGGCGAAACCCATTCGCGCGAGGCCGGATTTCATCCCAACCATCCCGAATTCGGCAGCCGGATGGTGCCATTTTCGAAAGAGATCTGGATCGAGGCCGACGACTTTGCCGAAACGCCGCCGCCGGGCTGGCAGCGCCTGGTGCCGGGCGGCGAAGTGCGACTGCGCTACAGCTACGTGATCAAATGCGACGAAGTCATCAAGGATGCCGCGGGCAACGTGGCCGAACTGCGCTGCTCCATCGACCCCGACACCCTCGGCAAGAATCCCGAAGGCCGCAAGGTCAAGGGCGTGATCCACTGGGTATCCGCCGAACACGCGCTGCCGGTGGAAATCCGCCTGTACGACCGCCTGTTCACCGTGCCCGCCCCGGATGGCGACAAGGAACGCGACTTCCGCGAATTCCTCAACCCCCATTCACTGGAAGTGGTGTCGGGCTGGGTCGAGCCTGCGGTACGCGAGGTCCCGCCCGAAACCCGCTTCCAGTTCGAGCGCCTCGGGTACTTCTGTGCCGACCGCCGCGACCACCAGCCCGGTGGCAAGCTGGTGTTCAACCGTACCGTGACACTGAAGGATTCATGGACGAAAGAACGGGGCTGATTTTTATACCGCGGAGGCGCTGAGAAAGCCAAATAACTGGAATCTTTGCGTCTCCGCGCCTCTGCGGTTAGAAGGTTGATATAAATGCTGAAAATTTACAATTCCCTTTCCCGCTCCAAGCAGGACTTCATCCCCATCGAACCCGGCAAAGTCCGCATGTACGTCTGCGGCATGACGGTGTACGACTACTGCCACCTGGGGCACGCCCGCGTGCTGGTGGTGTTCGACATGATCCAGCGCTGGCTCAAGGC
>DATKUY010000036.1:0-28394 GCA_035530375.1 Sulfuricella sp.
GAAATGGTGATGCCCGGCGACAACATCTCGATCACGGTTGCGCTGATCCAGCCGATCGCGATGGAAGAGGGCTTGCGTTTCGCGATTCGCGAAGGCGGCCGTACCGTCGGCGCCGGTGTCGTGGCTAAGGTTATCGAGTAATTAAACTCGCGGCGGGCCCATATCTGTTGGACTGGGTCCGTTGCATCGTTCTTTGGAAAATAAATGCAAAGCCAAAAAATTCGCATCCGCCTGAAGGCGTTTGATTATCGCCTGATAGACCAGTCAGCCCTGGAAATCGTGGAAACCGCCAAACGCACCGGCGCAGTGGTCAAGGGTCCCGTGCCCCTGCCAACCCGGATCGAGCGCTTCGATATCCTGCGTTCGCCGCACGTCAACAAGACTTCGCGCGACCAGTTGGAGATTCGCACTCATCTGCGCCTGATGGATATCATCGACCCCACCGATAAAACGGTGGATGCCTTGATGAAGCTGGATTTGCCGGCAGGCGTGGATGTGGAAATCAAGCTGTAAAGAGTAAAGTGGTGCAGGACGGGATTTGCCCGTCGGCATGGAAAACCGCCGGTCAATCGTAACCGGCCTTGTTAAGAAGGATAATTGTGATGAGCTTAGGACTTGTCGGTCGCAAGATTGGCATGACCCGCGTGTTTACCGAGGACGGAATTTCCATCCCGGTGACCGTTGTGGACGTGTCCAACAATCGCGTGACCCAGATTAAAACTCCTGCGACAGATGGTTATACCGCTGTTCAGGTTGCTTTCGGCACGCGTCGCAAGAGTCGTGTAACCCAACCTCTGGCCGGGCATTATGCCAAGGCGGGCGTTGAAGCTGGCCGCGTTCTCAATGAATTTGTCGTCAGCGGCGAAGATGCTGCCAAGATGACCTTGGGCAGCACCGTTGGTATTGATCTGTTCCAGGTCGGCCAGAAGGTGGATGTTACCGGTACCTCCCAAGGTAAAGGTTTCACCGGTGCGATCAAGCGCCACCATTTCAGTTCCAACCGCGCCAGCCACGGTAACTCGGTGTCTCACAACAGCGCCGGCTCGATCGGTCAGAACCAGGATCCGGGCCGCGTATTTCCGGGCAAGAAAATGGCCGGCCATTATGGCGCCGTCAAACGCACCACGCAAAATCTTGAAATCGTCCGTATCGATACCGAACGCCAGTTGCTCCTGATCAAGGGCGCAATTCCCGGCTCAAAGGGCGGCGATCTGATTGTACGCCCAAGCGTAAAGGCAGGTGCATGATGGAATTGAAACTGATCAACGACCAAGGGCAATCCACTGCCAGCGTGTCTGCCTCGGATGAGCTGTTCGGCCGCGAATTCAACGAAGCGCTGGTTCACCAGTTGGTGACTGCCTACATGGCCAACGCTCGCAGCGGAAACCGTGCCCAGAAAGATCGCAGCGAAGTTGCCCACAGCACCAAGAAACCGTGGCGTCAGAAGGGCACCGGCCGTGCGCGTGCCGGTATGTCCTCCAGCCCGCTGTGGCGTGGCGGCGGTAGAACTTTCCCGAACCGCCCGGATGAGAATTTCAGCCAGAAGATCAACAAGAAGATGTTCCGTGCCGGCATCAGCTCAATTCTTTCCGAGCTGGCTCGCCTGGGTCGTCTTTCGGTAGTCGAGAGTTTTTCGGTCGACACCCCGAAGACCAAGGCTTTGGCCCAGAAAATCAAGGGTATGGGCATGGACAAAGTGCTGATCATTACTGATGAGCTTGATGAAAACCTGTACCTGTCGGCCCGCAACCTGCCGCATGTGCTGGTGCTGGAAGCGCATCGCGCCGACCCGGTGAGCATGGTGCATTATCCCAATGTGCTGATGACCCGTAGTGCGGTGAAAAAATTTGAGGAGATGTACGCATGAACGCGCCCACATTTAATCAGGAACGCCTGATGCAGGTTATTCTGGCTCCTCAGATTTCAGAGAAGAGCACCATGATTGCGGACAAGCACGAGCAGGTCGCATTCCGTGTCGCAACCAACGCCACCAAACCGGAAATCAAGGCTGCCGTGGAGTTGCTGTTCAAGGTTGAAGTGGATAGCGTGCAGGTGGTGAACGTCAAGGGCAAGGTGAAGCGGTTTGGCAAAACGACAGGCCGCCGCAAGGACTGGAAAAAGGCGTTCGTCGCCCTGAAGCCTGGCCAAGAAATCAGTTTCTCAGCGGGCGAGTAGGAGATTAATCATGGCAATTATCAAAGTAAAACCAACATCACCCGGTCGTCGCGCTGTCGTAAAAATCGTGACGCCGGAACTGCACAAGGGCAAGCCCCACGCTCCGTTGCTGGAAAGCCAGTCGCGCAATGCCGGGCGTAACCATCATGGGCGCATTACCGTGCGGCATCAGGGTGGTGGTCACAAGCAGCACTACCGCATGGTGGATTTCAAGCGCGACAAGGATGGCATTCCGGCCAAAGTCGAACGCCTGGAATACGACCCCAACCGCACCGCGCATGTGGCGCTGCTATGCTACGCAGACGGCGAGCGTCGCTATATTATCGCTGCCAAGGGAATGACCGTCGGCATGCAGGTAGTCAGCGGCTCGGATTCGCCGATCAAGCCGGGCAACACACTGCCGCTTCGCAACATTCCGGTTGGCACCATCATTCACTGCATCGAAATGCAGCCTGGCAAGGGCGCACAGATGGCCCGCTCCGCTGGTGCTTCCGTGCAGTTGATGGCACGCGAAGGAACTTATGCCCAAGTGCGTTTGCGTTCCGGCGAAGTGCGCAAGGTGCATGTCGATTGCAGGGCGACCATCGGAGAAGTAGGTAATGCCGAGCACAATCTGCGCTCCATCGGCAAAGCCGGAGCAATGCGCTGGCGTGGTGTGCGTCCGACAGTTCGCGGCGTGGTGATGAACCCAATCGACCACCCGCACGGTGGTGGTGAAGGCAAGACCGCCGCCGGCCGTCATCCGGTCAGCCCATGGGGCACGCCGACCAAGGGCTACCGTACGCGCAGCAACAAGCGTACTTCCGGCATGATTGTGAATCGCCGTCCGTCGAATAAGAGGTAACAGATATGGCACGTTCAATTAAAAAAGGCCCATTTGTCGATGCACACTTGCTTGCCAAGGTGAGTGCAGCGCATGCAACCCATGACAAGCGTCCGATCAAGACCTGGTCGCGCCGCTCCACGGTACTGCCTGATTTTGTCGGCTTGACGATTGCGGTGCACAACGGCAAGCAGCATATGCCCGTGTATATTTCAGAGAATATGGTCGGCCACAAGCTGGGTGAATTTTCACTGACGCGTACCTTCAAGGGTCACGCGGCAGATAAGAAGGCCAAGAGATAGGAGCGATGATGAGAGTTAGTGCTGTATTACGCGGTACCAGACTGTCGGCGCAAAAGGGCCGACTGGTTGCCGATCAGATTCGCGGGCTGCCGGTTGACCGCGCGCTGAACATCCTGACCTTCAGCCCGAAGAAGGGCGCAGTGCTTATCAAGAAGGTGCTGGAGTCGGCAATTGCCAACGCTGAGCATAATGAAGGTGCGGACATTGACGAGCTCAAGGTCGCGACCATTTGCGTTGATGAAGGTTCGACGATGAAGCGCTTCCGTGCCCGTGCTAAGGGTCGCGGCGCGAGGATTCTCAAGCCTACCTGCCATATCACGGTTACCGTCGAAGACTAAGAGGAAAGAACATGGGACAGAAGATTAATCCAATAGGTTTTCGACTGGGCGTACTCAAGAACTGGACGTCAAAATGGTATGCCAATAGCAAGAACTTTGCCGGTATGCTGGCTGATGACATCAAGGTGCGTGACTTCCTGAAGAAAAAGCTGGCGCATGCCTCGGTCGGCCGGATCATTATCGAACGCCCCGCGCGCAATGCCCGCATTTCGATTTTTAGTGCACGCCCGGGCGTGGTGATCGGCAAGAAGGGCGAGGACATCGAGGCGCTGAAATCGCAGTTGCAGAAGTTGATGGGCGTGCCGGTGCACCTCAATATCGAGGAAATCCGCAAGCCCGAGATCGATTCTCAGTTGATCGCCGAGAATATCGCGCAGCAACTCGAGAAGCGCATCATGTTCCGTCGCGCGATGAAGCGTGCGATGCAGAATGCCATGCGCCTTGGTGCCCAAGGCATCAAGATCGAAAGCGCTGGCCGCCTCAACGGCGCCGAGATCGCCCGTACCGAATGGTACCGTGAAGGCCGCGTGCCGTTGCACACCCTGCGCGCCGATATCGATTACGGCACGGCCGAAGCGAATACCACCTATGGCATTATCGGGATCAAAGTCTGGGTCTATAAAGGCGAGACACCGGCCAAGGGCGAGACGCCGGTAGTCGCGGCTGTTGAGCCGGAACGCAAACCAAGAAAGTCGGGAGCAAAACATGCTACAGCCAGCTAGAAGGAAATACCGCAAGGAGCAGAAAGGCCGTAATACCGGCATTGCGACTCGCGGCAACAAGGTCAGCTTCGGTGAGTTCGGACTGAAAGCGATTGGCCGTGGCCGTCTGACGGCACGCCAAATCGAGGCAGCCCGCCGCGCCATGACGCGTCATATCAAACGCGGCGGACGCATCTGGATCAGGATATTTCCTGACAAGCCGATCTCCCAGAAGCCTGCCGAAGTGCGGATGGGCAACGGTAAGGGCAATCCGGAGTACTATGTGGCCGAGATTCAGCCGGGCAAGGTGCTCTATGAAATGGACGGTGTGGAAGAGACACTGGCGCGCGAGGCATTCCGCCTGGCTGCTGCCAAGCTGCCGATTCAGACCGCTTTTGTAACCAGACAGTTAGGTGGCTAAACATGAAAGCCAGCGAATTAAGAACCAAGTCAACGGAAGAGTTGAACAAGGAGTTGGTGGAACTGCTGCGCGCCCAGTTTGGCCTGCGCATGCAGATATCCACGCAACAGAGCACCAAGGTGGATCAGATGAGCAAGGTGCGCAGGGATATTGCACGCGTACGCACGTTGATCAGTGAAAAGGCGAGACAGGCATGAGCGAAGAAAAAGTTACCCGCACGATGACCGGGCGTGTGGTCAGCGACAAGATGGACAAGACCGTGACCGTCAAGGTCGAGCGCAAGGTCAAGCATCCCTTGTATGGCAAGGTGATCAGCCGTTCCAAGAAGTACCATGCTCATGACGAGAACAATGAATACCACGAGGGCGACCTGGTGATCATTGAAGAGTGCCGCCCTCTGGCAAAAACCAAGACGTGGCGCGTAACCACGCTGGTTGAAAAGAGCCGCTTGGTATAATAAAAAGCTTGCGTATCCCATCGGGACGCGCTAATATCTCGCCTTTTTTGGGCGTGTCGTCCCGGTAAATCGGGGCAATGCCAAAACTGACCGTAAGCGAAGGGCTGCCGCAAGGCAGTAGCCGACGGATTAAGTTGGAGAACTAAATGATACAAATGCAATCTGTGCTGGATGTCGCAGACAACACCGGGGCACGTTCCGTAATGTGCATCAAGGTGTTGGGCGGCTCCAAGCGTCGTTATGCCGCCATCGGCGACATCATCAAGGTAACCATCAAGGATGCAGCCCCGCGTGGCCGCGTCAAGAAGGGTGATGTCTACACCGCCGTTGTGGTGCGCACCGCCAAGGGCGTACGCCGTCCTGACGGCTCCCTCATAAAATTCGACGGCAATGCGGCCGTTCTGCTGAACAACAAACTGGAACCCATCGGCACCCGTATCTTCGGGCCGGTGACTCGCGAACTTCGTACTGAGCGCTTCATGAAGATCGTGTCGCTGGCTCCTGAAGTTCTTTAAGGAGAATCGAGATGCGTAAAATTCGCAAAGGTGACGATGTCGTTGTGATCACCGGCAAGGACAAGGGCAGGCGCGGCCTGGTCTTGCGAGTGCTGGATGACGGTCACTTGCTCGTCGAAGGGGTCAACAAGGTCAAGAAGCACATGAAGCCGAACCCTGCCAAGGGCTTGGCCGGTGGTATCGACGAAAAAGAGATGCCGCTTGATGTTTCCAATATCGCGCTGTTCAACCCCGCCACACAAAAGGCGGACAGGGTGGGCATCAAGGTACTGGAGGATGGGCGTAAAGTCCGCTATTTCAAATCCAACGGCGAAGTGCTGGACGCGTAAGGAATGAACATGGCTCGTTTACAGCAATACTATAAAGATACCGTGGTCAAACAGATGATGGATCAGTTTGGCTATAAATCCGTGATGGAAGTGCCTTGCATCGAAAAGATCACGCTCAATATGGGCGTGGGCGAAGCGGTTGCGGACAAGAAGGTGATGGAGCACGCCGTGGGCGACATGAAGAAAATCTCAGGCCAGAAGCCGGTGGTTACCATGTCGCGTAAATCGATCGCGGGCTTCAAGATTCGCGACAACTACCCGGTTGGTTGCATGGTGACTCTGCGCCGCTCATTCATGTACGAATTTCTGGATCGCCTGGTTTCCGTGGCTATTCCCCGAATTCGTGACTTTCGGGGTATTTCCGGCAAGTCCTTTGATGGCCGCGGGAACTACAACATGGGCATCAAGGAACAGATCATTTTCCCGGAAATTGATTATGACAAGATTGACGCGTTGCGTGGCATGAACATTTCGATCACGACAACCGCCAAGACCGACGAAGAGGCGCGTGCGCTTCTCGCCGCGTTTAAATTCCCGTTCAAGAACTGAGGTTGCCATGGCTAAGTTATCTGTGATTAATCGAGATAAAAAGCGCCGCGAAACGGTGAAGAAGTACGCTGCGAAGCGTGCGGAGCTGACGGCGGTGATCAATAATTCGGCGCTTGGCGATGAAGATCGCTATGCGGCTCGTCTCAAGCTGCAGCAGTTGCCACGCGACTCCAGTCCGGTTCGCCTGCGCAATCGTTGTGCGCTGACGGGACGTCCGCGTGGCGTATTCAGCAAATTTGGCATGGCGCGCACCAAAGTGCGCGAGTATGCAATGCGCGGTGAAATTCCCGGCGTAATTAAAGCCAGTTGGTAGCGGGAGAATAGTGTTATGAGTATGAGTGATCCGATCGCCGATATGCTGACGCGTATTCGCAATGGTCAAAGTGCTGAAAAAGTTAGCGTCAGTATGCCCTCCTCCAAGCTCAAGCTGGCAATTGCCAAGGTGCTGAAGGAAGAGGGTTACATTGATGATTTTGCTGTTCGCAATGAAGCCGGCAAGCCTTCGCTGGATGTCCGCCTGAAATATTACGCGGGTCGTCCCGTGATCGAGAAGATCGATCGCGTTAGCCGTCCTGGGCTGCGCATTTACAAGGGCAACGGCGAAATTCCTAAAGTCATGAACGGATTGGGAGTGGCGATAGTTTCCACCTCCAGGGGCGTCATGACCGATCGCAGTGCGCGCGCGGCCGGTATCGGCGGCGAAGTGCTTTGCGTAGTGGCATAGTGAGGTAAGCGATGTCCAGAATAGCTAAAAATCCGGTAGTAGTGCCGGCCGGCGTTGAAGTGGTACTGAACGCCGATGAAATCACGGTCAAGGGCCCTTTCGGCACCCTGAAGCAGCGCCAGAGCAGTGATGTTTCGGTGGTGCAGGAGGGCAGTCAGTTGCAGTGCAAGGCAGCCAACGACACGATGCAGTCGAATGCGATGTCCGGCACCATGCGTGCGCTGCTCGCCAATATGGTGTTGGGCGTTTCCAAGGGTTTCGAACGCAAACTGACCTTGGTTGGCGTGGGTTACCGCGCAACTGCCAAGGGGGATGTGCTGGGCCTTTCGTTGGGTTTTTCCCACCCGGTTGAGCACAAAATGCCTGAAGGCGTCAAAGTTGAGACGCCGACCCAGACTGAAATCGTTTTGAAGGGCGCTGACAAGCAGCGCGTCGGTCAGGTTGCCGCTGAAATTCGTGCTTATCGCAGTCCTGAGCCTTATAAAGGCAAGGGTGTGCGATATTCCGATGAAGTGGTGAATCTCAAAGAGACCAAGAAGAAATAGGGGCAATAGTCATTATGGATAAGAAAGAGTCACGTCTGCGCCGGTCACGTAAAACCCGTGCCAAAATTGCAGAAATGAAAGTTGCGCGTTTGTCGGTTCATCGCACCAATTGCCATATTTATGCGCAGATTATTGACGCCAGCGGCGGCAAGGTGCTGGCCAGCGCGTCCACGCTCGAAGCCGAGGTGCGCAAGGATCTGCCAAAAGGCGGCAACAAGGATGCGGCCGCGCTGGTTGGCAAGCGAATTGCTGAAAAGGCGAAAAGCGCCGGCGTCGAAATCGTGGCCTTTGACCGTTCTGGCTTCCACTATCATGGTCGTATCAAGGCGCTGGCGGAAGCCGCGCGTGAAAACGGTCTGAAATTCTAAGCGGGGTTGATGATGGCTAAATATGAGAAGAACCAGCAGGAAGACCGCGGCGACGGCATGCAGGAAAAAATGATTGGGGTTAACCGTGTGACCAAAGTGGTCAAGGGTGGCCGGATCATGTCCTTTGCGGCGCTGACCGTGGTTGGCGATGGCAATGGCAGCGTCGGCATGGGCAAGGGCAAGTCGCGTGAAGTTCCAGTTGCCGTCACCAAGGCGATGGAATCTGCACGTCGCAACATGGTCAAAGTCAACCTGAAGAAGGGCACTCTGCACCACGCTGTAATCGGACGTCACGGCGCTGCCAAGGTCTACATGCAGCCGGCATCGGAAGGTACCGGTATTATCGCCGGCGGCCCGATGCGTGCGGTCTTCGAGGTGATGGGCGTGCATAACGTTCTCGCCAAGTGTATCGGCTCGACCAATCCATACAATATTGTGCGCGCCACCCTCAACGGCCTGGAGCAAATGAACACGCCGTCCGAAATTGCAGCCAAGCGCGGCAAAACTGTTGAAGAGATCCTGGGGTAAGCGATGGCAAAGGCAAAGGCAAATAAAACTACCAAGGTGAAGGTCACTCAGGTCAAGAGCCTGATCGGCACCATCGAGTCTCACCGTGCCTGCGTGCGCGGACTGGGTTTGAAGCGCATCGGTCATACGGTTGAAGTTGAGGATACGCCATCGGTTCGCGGCATGATCAACACCGTTTACTATCTGGTCAAGTGCGAGGGCTAAATGCAACTTAATACTATCAAGCCTGCCGAGGGCAGCAAAAAAGCGTCGAAGCGTGTTGGCCGTGGCATAGGCTGCGGCAATGGCAAAACTTGTGGCCGCGGCCACAAGGGTCAGTCGTCACGTTCTGGCGGCTTCCACAAGGTCGGCTTCGAAGGCGGCCAAATGCCCCTTCAGCGTCGCCTGCCGAAACGCGGCTTTAAGTCTCTGGCCAAGGTCAGGGGCGATACCGCCGAAGTCAGGCTGTCCGAAATCAACAAGCTGCCTGTTGACACAATCGATCTGCTGGCGTTGAAACAGGCCGGTATTATTTCTGCCAACGCGCTGAGCGCGAAGGTTTTTCTGTCGGGCGAAATTACCCGTGCGGTGACATTGCAGGGACTGATCGCTACCAAAGGCGCTCGTGCAGCAATCGAAGCCGCTGGCGGCAAGATCGCGGAATAGGGATAAGATTTTGGCTCTTGGCAAACCGACTCAGAAAACTGCAGCCAAGTACGGCGACCTGAAAAACCGCTTGCTGTTCGTGCTGGCTGCTCTGGTCGTCTATCGTATCGGTGCGCACATTCCTGTGCCTGGCATTGATCCGGTGGCGTTGGAGTCGCTGTTCAAGTCGCAGCAGGGCGGCATCCTGGGCATGTTCAACATGTTTTCGGGCGGCGCGCTGTCACGCTTTACGGTATTTGCGCTGGGCATCATGCCGTACATTTCTTCCTCCATCATCATGCAACTGATGACGGTGGTATCGCCGCAACTGGAGCAGTTGAAAAAGGAAGGCGAAAGCGGACGCAAGAAGATCACCCAGTACACCCGCTACGGCACGGTGTTTCTGGCGCTGTTCCAGGGCTTGGGTATTGCCATTGCGCTGGAATCCCAGGCTGGCCTGGTGATCGAGCCGGGCTTCATGTTTCGTGTGACGGCAGTGGCAACGCTGGTGTCCGGCACCATGTTTCTGATGTGGCTGGGCGAGCAGATCACCGAGCGCGGCATCGGCAACGGTATTTCGCTGATCATCTTTGCCGGTATCGCGGCAGGATTGCCTCATGCCATCGGCGGCACGCTTGAACTGGCTCGTACCGGTACTTTCTCGATACCGCTGGTGTTGGCCCTGTTTATTGGATCGTTTGGAGTCACCGCCTTCGTTGTGTTCGTAGAACGCGGCCAGCGCAAGATACTGGTGAACTACGCCAAGCGCCAGGTGGGTAACAAGATGTACGGTGGTCAGAGTTCGCATCTGCCGCTCAAGCTGAACATGTCGGGGGTTATCCCTCCGATTTTCGCCTCCAGCATCATCCTGTTTCCGGCGACGCTGGCAGGATGGTTCGGTTCCAGCGAGAGCATGGCCTGGCTCAAGGATATCGGTGCGACGCTGTCGCCCGGCCAGCCCCTCTATGTGATGCTGTATACACTGGCGATTGTGTTTTTCTGTTTCTTTTATACGGCGTTGGTGTTCAACCCGAAGGAGACGGCGGACAACCTGAAAAAAAGTGGCGCTTTCGTGCCGGGCATACGCCCAGGCGATCAGACCGCCCGTTATATAGACAAGATCATGTCTCGGCTGACTCTGTCAGGCGCGGTGTACATTACTGCGGTGTGCTTGCTGCCCGAATTTTTGATAGTGAAGTTTAACGTGCCGTTTTACTTTGGCGGCACCTCGCTACTGATTATCGTGGTGGTGACGATGGACTTCATGGCCCAGATCCAGTCTTACATGATGTCGCATCAATACGAGAGCTTGCTTAAAAAGGCAAGCTTCAAGGGCGGAATGATCGGCCGCTAGCAACAAGCTTAATAGAAGATCAGGATAGAAATGTCGAAGGAAGAAACGATTGAAATGCAGGGGGAGATTCTGGAAACCCTCCCCAATGCAACCTTCCGAGTAAAATTGGAAAATGGCCATGTGGTGCTTGGCCACATCTCCGGAAAAATGCGGATGCACTATATTCGCATCCTGCCGGGAGACAAGGTAACCGTCGAATTGACGCCTTATGATTTATCACGTGCGCGGATTACTTTCCGCGCCAAGTAATAAAGCTTTATCAGGAGAAAAAAATGAGAGTCAGAGCCTCACTTAAACGGCTGTGCCGCCACTGCAAAATGGTCAAACGCCATGGTGTGTTGCGCGTCATTTGCTCAGATCCACGGCACAAACAACGTCAAGGTTGATTGTCGCTCATGGAACTGTTAAAATCTTCGACTTTTTCTAAATCAGTCATTAGCTGGGAGTAAAGCATGGCCCGGATAGCTGGGGTAAACGTCCCTAACCATCAGCACGCTGTAATCGCACTAACCGCGATTTATGGCATTGGCCGTACCCGTTCGCAGAAAATTTGCGCATCGGCAGGCATCAACACCTCGACCAAAATCAAGGATCTTAGCGACAGCGAGATGGAAAAGCTGCGCGACGAGGTCGGCAAGGTTACGGTCGAAGGCGATTTGCGCCGTGAAGTTTCCATGAACATCAAGCGATTGATGGATCTTGGCTGCTACCGCGGTGTGCGCCATCGTCGCGGTTTGCCGGTTCGCGGTCAGCGCACCCGCACCAATGCACGCACCCGCAAAGGTCCACGCAAAGCTATTCGCGCAACCAAATAAGCTGGTTGCCACACGAGGAATAAATCATGGCCAAGACAAACGTACGGGTACGCAAGAAGGTAAAAAAGAATGTGGCAGAAGGCATTGCACACGTTCATGCGTCATTCAATAACACCATCATCACCATTACCGATCGCCAGGGCAATGCTTTGAGCTGGGCAACTTCGGGTGGTGCCGGCTTCCGCGGTTCGCGTAAAAGTACGCCGTTCGCCGCGCAGGTTGCGGCTGAGGCCGCAGGCAAAGCGGCTCAGGAATGTGGTGTCAAGAATCTTGAAGTCAGGATTAAAGGTCCTGGCCCAGGCCGTGAGTCAGCCGTGCGTGCATTGAATGCGGTCGGTTTCAAGATTACATCCATCGCTGACGTGACGCCGGTTCCACATAACGGTTGCCGCCCGTCCAAAAAGCGTCGTATTTAACCCGCCGCGCCGTTATTATTTAGCAGGAGAGAAATTTTGGCTGTCAATCTTGATCCCAAATGCCGCCAGTGCCGCCGTGAAGGTGAAAAGCTGTTTCTGAAAGGCGAGAAGTGTTTTACAGACAAGTGTGGCATCGAGCGCCGCGCTTATGCGCCAGGCCAGCACGGCCAGAAGCAGGTTCGCCTGTCCGACTACGGCGTGCAGTTGCGCGAGAAGCAAAAGGTACGTCGTATTTACGGCATACTTGAAAAGCAGTTCCGCGGCTACTACTTCATTGCCGACCGCACCAAGGGCGTGACCGGCGAGAGCCTGCTGCAGTTGCTTGAGTGCCGTCTCGACAACGTCGTCCACCGCATGGGTTTCGGCGTGTCCCGTCGCGAATCGCGCCAGGTCGTGCGCCACAATGCAATCCTGGTTAACGGCCGCCGTGTCAATATTCCTTCGTACCAGGTCAAACCTGGCGACGTGGTCGAAGTCGCCGAGAAATCCAAGGCCCAGCTGCGCATCAAGGCTGCGGTTGCCGCTGCCGAGCAGCGTGGTTTCCCTGAGTGGATCGAAGTGGACGTAAAGGCGCTTAAAGGCGTGTACAAGGCCAAGCCGCAGCGCTCCGAGTTGCCCTCAACCATCAACGAGCATCTCGTGGTTGAACTGTACTCGAAATAATCGCTGAAACGCATTTAACTGAAAAGCATTTAACTAGAGGATCCAGCATGCAAAGCAGTGCTACCGAACTTCTGAAACCACGTGTTGTAGACGTTGAAGCGATCTCTCCTGTGCGCGCTCGCGTTTCGATGGAACCGTTCGAGCGTGGCTATGGCCATACGCTGGGCAACGCATTGCGCCGCATCCTGCTGTCCTCGATGCCGGGCTATGCTATCACCCAGGTCAAGATCGAAGGCGTCGTGCACGAGTATTCGACAATCGAAGGCGTCCAGGAAGACGTGGTCGACATACTGCTCAACCTCAAAGGCATTGCCCTGAAACTGCATAACCGCCATGAAGCGACCCTGATGCTCTCCAAAAAGGGCGAGGGCGTAGTGACGGCGGGCGACATCGAAACCGGCCATGACGCCGAGATCGTCAACCCTGATCATGTGATTGCTCACATCACCAAGGGCGGCAAGCTCGACATGGAGATCAAAATCGAGCAGGGACGTGGCTATCAGCCGGTCACTGCACGCCGTCTGGCAGATGAGGAACGCAGCATCGGCTCCATCATGCTGGATGCCTCCTTCAGCCCCGTTCACCGCGTCAGCTATGCAGTCGAAAGTGCCCGTGTCGAACAGCGTACCGATCTGGACAAACTGGTTGTCGACATCGAGACCAACGGCGTAGTCGATCCTGAAGAAGCGATTCGCTATGCAGCACGCATTCTGGTTGACCAGTTGTCGGTGTTTGCCGAACTGAAAGGCACGCCGGCCGAGATCGAAGCGCCGCGCGCACCCCAGGTCGATCCGATCCTGCTGCGTCCGGTCGACGATCTGGAGCTTACCGTGCGTTCCGCAAACTGCCTCAAGGCGGAAAACATTTATTACATCGGCGACCTGATTCAGCGCACCGAGAACGAATTGCTGAAGACCCCGAATCTGGGACGCAAATCGCTTAACGAAATCAAGGATATACTCGCATCCAAGGGCCTCACGCTGGGCATGAAACTGGAAAATTGGCCGCCTGTCGGGCTTGGCGAGCGCGTATAAAAGTAGTTCGTGGAACACGAAAGTAAAGCAAGGGAAGGGTAGATCATGCGTCACCGTTTAGGACTTAGAAAACTTAACCTCACCAGCAGCCACCGTCTGGCGATGCTACGCAACATGGCCGCCTCGTTGCTACGCCACGAAGTCATCACCACCACGCTGCCCAAGGCCAAGGAACTGCGTCGCATCGCCGAGCCGCTGATTACGCTGGGCAAAAAGCCATCGCTGGCGAACCGCCGTCTGGCATTCGACCGCCTGCGCGACCGCGATGTCGTCGGCAAGCTGTTCAGCGAATTGGGCCCACGGTTTCAGACCCGCAACGGCGGCTATCTGCGCATCCTCAAGTGCGGCTTCCGCAAGGGCGACAACGCGCCGATGGCGATCGTCGAACTGCTGGATCGCCCAGAAGTTGTCGAAGAGACTGCCGGCGCCTGAGTTCAGGTGTCAGCGATAAAAAAAGCCGGGTTTATCCCGGCTTTTTGCTTTTCTGGTGTCCCAATATTTCATAAAAAACGGAGCGACCGTTCTTGATCAAAAAAGCACTAACCGCAAAGGACGCGAGGGCTCGCAAAGGAAATGGGGCGGGCAGGGATGGGCGGTTTTATCGCCCAACTCGCAAAAGCAATCAGGCTGGCATGTCTAAAGGTTTTGTTTTCTCTTTGCGAACCCTCGCGTCCTTTGCGGTTGATTGTCACATTGACTGCAAATTGGACTAACAAGGGCTACGGGCTATCTATTTTTTGCCGTGCAGCATTTCGGCCAGATACTTGCCGGTGAAACTGGCGGGGGTTTGAGCCACTTGCTCGGGCGTTCCCGCCGCAATGATCCTGCCGCCGCCATCGCCGCCTTCCGGGCCGAGGTCGATCACCCAGTCGGCGGTCTTGATCACATCCAGATTGTGCTCGATCACCACCACGGTGTTGCCGCTGTCGCGCAGGCGGTGCAGCACGGTGAGGAGCAGCTCGATGTCGTGGTAGTGCAGGCCGGTCGTGGGTTCGTCGAGGATATACAGCGTCCGTCCGGTGTCGCGCTTGGACAATTCCAGCGACAGCTTGACCCGCTGGGCTTCGCCGCCGGACAGAGTGGTCGCTGACTGACCGAGCGTGATGTAGCCGAGGCCGACGTCGAGCAGGGTGGCGAGTTTGCGCGCCACCACCGGCACCGCGCTGAAGAATTCGTGCGCCTGCTCCACCGTCATGTCCAGAATTTCGTGGATGTTTTTGCCCTTGTACTGGACTTCCAGGGTTTCCCGGTTGTAGCGCTTGCCGTGACAGACGTCGCATGGCACGTAGATGTCGGGCAGGAAGTGCATTTCCACCTTGATCACGCCGTCGCCTTCGCAGGCTTCGCAGCGTCCGCCCTTGACGTTGAACGAGAACCGCCCCGGCCCGTAGCCGCGTTCGCGCGACTGCGGCACGCCGGCGAACAGGTCGCGGATCGGCGTGAACAGACCGGTGTAGGTGGCCGGATTGGAACGCGGGGTGCGCCCGATCGGGCTTTGATCGACATCGATCACCTTGTCGTAGAATTCCAGGCCATGCAGCTCTTCATGCGGCGAAGGTTCGGCCGAAGAGCCATAGAGATGGCGTGCCACGGCGCGGTACAGGGTGTCGTTGATCAGGGTGGACTTGCCCGAACCGGACACGCCGGTGACGCACACGAACAGCCCGACCGGCAGGTCGAGGGTGGCGTTCATCAGGTTGTGGCCGCTGGCACCCGTTAACTGGAGCATGCGCTTGGGGTCTGGCGCATGGCGTTTTTTTGGCACGGCGATGCTGCGCTTGCCACTTAGATACTGGCCGGTGAGCGAGGCGGGGTTGGCCTTGATTTCATCCGGCGTGCCTTCGGCGACGATATGGCCGCCATGCACGCCCGCGCCGGGGCCGATGTCCACCACGTGGTCGGCGGAAAGGATCGCGTCGGTGTCGTGCTCCACCACGATCACGGTGTTGCCCATGTCGCGCAGATGCTTGAGGGTGCCGAGCAGGCGGTCGTTGTCGCGCTGGTGCAGGCCGATCGATGGTTCGTCCAGCACGTACATCACGCCGGTCAACCCCGAGCCGATCTGGCTCGCCAGGCGAATACGCTGCGCCTCGCCGCCGGACAGGGTGTTGGCCGAGCGGTCGAGCGACAGGTAATCCAGTCCGACATCGTTGAGGAAGCGCACCCGCGCCGCGATTTCCTTGATGATGCGTTCGGCGATGGCCTGCTTCTGGCCGTCGAATTCCAGCGTGGCGAAAAAGTCGTAGGTCAGTCTCAGCGGCAGCCGGCCGACCTCGAACAAAGCCTTGCCGCCGACCAGCACATGGCGGGCCTCGGGGCGCAGTCGGGTGCCCTCGCAGTCGGGACAGATGCGGAAGTTGATGTATTTCGCCAGTTCCTCGCGCACCGTCGAAGATTCGGTTTCGTGATAGCGGCGCTCGAAATTGGTGATGATGCCTTCGAACGGGTGGCTGCGTATTTTCATCCCGCCTTTTTCAGCGAGATACTGGAACGGCAGGGACTCGCTGCCGCTGCCATAGAGCAGAATGTGCTGGATGTTTTCCGGCAACTCCTCGAACGGCACTTCAAGATCGAAGCCGTAGTGCAGCGCCAGGTTTTGCAGCATCTGGAAATAGAACTGGTTGCGCTTGTCCCAGCCCTTGATCGCGCCCGAGGCCAGGCTCAGATGCGGAAAGGCGATGATGCGCTTGGGGTCGAAGAAACTGACCTGGCCCAGGCCGTCGCACGCGGGGCAGGCGCCCATCGGGTTGTTGAAGGAGAACAGCCGCGGCTCCAGCTCCGGCAGGGAATAGTTGCATACCGGGCAGGAAAACCTGGCGGAGAAAAGATGTTCCTTGCCGCTGTCCATTTCCACTGCCAACGCCTTGCCGTCGGAGTGACGCAGCGCGGTCTCGAACGATTCGGCCAGGCGCTGCTTCATGTCGGCGCGGATTTTGACGCGGTCCACCACGATGTCGACGGTGTGTTTCTTGTTCTTGTCGAGCTTGGGCAGGGCGTCGATTTCATGCACTGTGCCGTCGATCCGCAGGCGCACGAAACCCTGGGCGCGCAGCTCGTCGAACAGGTCGGCCTGCTCTCCCTTGCGGCTCACCACCGTCGGCGAGAGGATCATCAGCTTGGTGTCCTCGGGCAGCGCCAGCACCGTGTCCACCATCTGGGAAATGCTCTGGGCGGAAAGCAGGATGTGGTGTTCGGGGCAATAAGGATCGCCGACGCGGGCATAGAGCAGGCGCAGGTAATCGTGGATTTCCGTCACCGTGCCGACCGTCGAACGCGGATTGTGGCTGGTCGCCTTCTGTTCGATGGAAATCGCCGGCGACAGACCTTCGATCAGATCCACGTCGGGCTTCTCCATGCGCTGCAGGAACTGGCGCGCATAGGCCGAAAGCGACTCGACGTAGCGTCGCTGTCCTTCAGCGTAGAGGGTGTCGAATGCGAGCGAGGATTTGCCCGAGCCGGACAGCCCGGTGATGACCACCAGCTTGTCGCGCGGGATGTCGAGGCTGATGTTTTTCAGATTGTGGGTGCGGGCACCGCGGATTTTGATCAGGTCCATGTGTTTTGTGCAGAGCAAAAGGCAACCTGCTACTATACGCAATTTTACCGGTGTACTTCAAATTCATATGCAAGTTTCCGAAAAGATGACCCCGATCGAACTTCGCGCCAGCGCGGGGCTGGCCGGAATTTTTGGCCTCCGCATGCTGGGCATGTTCCTGATTTTGCCTGTATTCGCCATCTACGCCCACACTCTGCCGGGCGGCGAAAATCACATGATGATCGGCCTGGCTCTAGGTGCCTACGGCCTGACCCAGGCCATGTTTCAATTGCCTTTCGGCATGGCCTCGGACCGCTGGGGGCGCAAGCGGGTCATTTATTTCGGCTTGCTGCTGTTCGTTATCGGCAGCTTTGTCGCGGCTTATGCCAGCGATCTTTACATAGTGATCGTGGGGCGTTCGATTCAGGGAGCCGGCGCGATTTCCGCCGCAGTAACGGCGCTGCTCGCCGACCTGACGCGGGAAGAGCACCGCACCAAGGCGATGGCGATGATCGGTTCCACCATCGGCCTGTCGTTCGCCGCATCCATGGTGATCGGCCCGGCGCTTTACCAGATGATCGGCGTGCCCGGTATGTTTGCGCTCACCGGCGTGCTGGCGCTGGCGGCGATGGGCGTGGTTTACGCCGTTGTCCCCGACCCCAAGGCCAGCCATTTCCATTCCGACGCGGAGGTGGCTCCAGCGCGCCTGGGCGACGTGCTGCGAGACAAACAGTTGCTGCGGCTGAATTTCGGTATTTTCGCGCTGCACGCCGCACAGATGGCGATGTTCGTGGTGATTCCCTTCGCCCTCCGTGATACCGGCGGGATGCCGGAAGCCCAGCACTGGAAAATCTATCTGCCGGTGATGCTGGGCGCATTTGCCATCATGGTGCCCGCGATCATATACGGCGAGAAGAAAGCCAAGCTCAAGCAGATATTCGTTTCCGCCGTGGCCCTGCTGCTATTGTCGCAACTGCTGATGACCGTGCTGATCCGGGATTTCTGGGGCATCGTCATGATGCTGCTGCTGTTCTTCATCGCCTTCAATATCCTTGAAGCCAGCCTGCCCTCGCTGATCTCCAAGATCGCCCCGGCACGCGCCAAGGGTACGGCGATGGGCGTGTATAATACCTCGCAGGCGCTCGGCCTGTTTACCGGCGGCGTGGCGGGCGGAGTCCTTTCGAATTATGTCGGCCAGTGGGCCGTGTTCGCATTCGGGGCGGCAATGAGCGCTCTGTGGCTGAGTCTGGCGATCAGCATGAAAACGCCGCCTGCCGTGCGCACCAAAATGTATCATCTTGAACCGATGGCCGCAGACGCAGCGCGCGAACTGTCGCGCCGTCTGACCGGCCTGAACGGGGTGATGGAAGCGGCGGTCGATGCGGAAGAGGGAACGGCCTACCTCAAGGTGGAAATGGCGGGATGGGACGAAGAAGGCGCAGAGAGCCTATTGAAATAGGCTCTAATTAATCAAGGGAGGAGCGTGAAATGGCATCAGTGAACAAGGTGATTCTGGTTGGGCGCCTGGGCAAGGACCCGGAAACCCGTTACATGCCCAACGGCGACGCGGTGACCAATATCACCCTGGCCACCAGCGAAACCTGGAAGGACAAGAACGGCGAGAAGCAGGAAAAAACCGAGTGGCATCGCGTGACTTTCTACCGCAAGCTGGCGGAAATCGCCGGCGAGTACCTGAAGAAGGGCAGCATGGCCTACGTCGAGGGCCGCCTCGAAACCCGCAAGTGGACCGACAAGTCGGGCGTCGAGAAATACACCACCGAGATTATCGCCAACGAGATGCAGATGCTGAGCAGCCGCAACAGCGGCGGCGGCAACAGCTTCGAAGTGGTGGACAAACCCGCTGCAAGCAGCAGTAGCGCGAAAGCGGCGGTCAAGAGCGGCGGCGACTTCGACAACTTCGAGGATGACATTCCGTTCTAGGGACTGCTCAAGTAATCGATGTAAATGAAATGGCGGAGAACGGATGTTCATCCGCCATTTTTACTTGCTGCGCCGCCGTGAAGTGGGTATTAACTGCGGCGCAATTTATTCCATTCCGTTGAAGGCCGTCTGATATGGCGTTTCAGTCAAATGCAAATCGTTGCTGATGCCACCCGATAGCATTCATCCCTTTTCGGTTGCGGTCATCGGCGGCGGTCCCGCCGGGCTCATGGCGGCGGAAGTGCTGATCTGGGGCGGCGTGCGGGTCGATCTTTACGACGCCATGCCCTCGGTGGGGCGCAAGTTTCTGCTGGCGGGCAAGGGCGGGCTGAACCTCACCCACGCCGAACCCGCCGAAGCATTTCTCTCGCGTTACGGCGCGCGCCGCGCGCAGATCGAACCGCTGCTAAACGCATTCGGGCCGGAAGCGCTGCGCGAGTGGACGCGCGGACTCGGCGTCGAAACCTTCGTCGGCACCTCCGGGCGGGTGTTCCCGGTGGAAAAAAAGGCGGCGCCGATGTTGCGCGCCTGGCTGCACCGGCTGCGCGCCGACGGAGTGAGCTTTCACGTGCGTCACCGCTGGCGCGGCTGGGACGAAAACGGTGCGCTGCGTTTTGCCACGCCGCAGGGCGAACAGCGGGTGCATGCCGATGCGGTGGTGCTGGCGCTGGGCGGCGGCAGTTGGGCGAAGTTCGGTTCCGATGGCGCGTGGGTGCCGCTGCTGACGCAGCGCGGCGTTCCGGTTGCGGCGCTGCGGCCGGCAAACTGCGGCTTCGATGTCGGCTGGAGCGAGCACTTGCGCACGCGCTTCGCCGGGCATCCGATGAAGTCGGTGGTCGCGTCCTTTATCGATTCGACAGGCGCGGAATTCCACCGGCAGGGCGAATTCGTGGTGACGGCGACCGGCGTCGAGGGCGGCCTGATTTATGCCTTGTCCGCCCCCCTGCGCGACGAGATCGAAGCCAGCGGGTTTGCGGTCATGCAGCTCGACCTGGCGCCCGGCTGGGAGCTGCAACGCCTGATCGACGAGCTGTCGCGGCCACGGGGCTCGCGCTCGCTGTCCAGCCACCTCCAGAGCAGGGTGGGCATCAAGGGGGTGAAGGCCGGGCTGTTGCGCGAAGTGCTGTCAGCGTCGGAGTTCGCCGACCCGGTTCGGCTTGCGGCGGCGATCAAGGCGCTGCCGCTACGCCTCGTCGCGCCGCGCCCTCTCGATGAAGCGATCAGCAGCGCGGGCGGCGTGGCCTTCGAAGCGCTCGACGAGCGTCTGATGATCCGTGCCCTGCCCGGCGTGTTCTGTGCCGGCGAGATGCTGGACTGGGAAGCGCCGACCGGCGGTTATCTGCTCACCGCCAGCTTCGCCAGCGGGCGCGCAGCCGGTTTGGGGGTGTTGGCTTGGCTCGAAGCCGGTGGGGGCGGTAAGTAATTACTTCGCAGGCTACGAAAGCGGCCCGAATTTATCTATAATCACGCCATGCTCTATTGGGAAAAACACGACCACGACCAGAACCGGCACCGCTGGTATTGCGTCACCTTCGACCACGATTTGCTGGGCGACCTGGTGCTCACCAAATCATGGGGAAGCATCGGCCGGCGGAGTATCCGGAAAGAGAAGCAATTGCTGGAATCCGCGGACGATCTGCGCGACTGTTTGCAGGCTATCGGCAGCCAGCGCGAAGCGGATGGCTACGCCGTGGTGGGGGTGGGCTGGTCTGGCTGATACGGTTCAGCCGCACTTCCGATCATGCTCAAGGCAACGGCCTCGGCAACCTTGATGCCGTCCACCGCCGCCGAAAGTATCCCTCCGGCATAGCCCGCACCCTCTCCCGCAGGATAAAGTCCCACCGTATTCAAACTCTGGTAGCTCTCGTTGCGCTTGATGCGGATCGGGGAAGAAGTGCGCGTCTCGACCCCGGTCAGTACCGCGTCGTGCATGGCAAAACCCTTGATCTGCTTGTCGAAAGCAGGGAGCGCCTCGCGGATTGCCTCGATGGCATAATCCGGCAGGGCGGTTGAAAGGTCGCACAAATGCACGCCGGGCGTATAGGAGGGCTGCACCGCGCCGAGCGCCGTGGAGGGCTTGCCCGCGAGGAAATCGCCGACCAGTTGTCCCGGCGCGGAATAATTCTTGCCGCCCAGTTCAAAGGCGCGCGCCTCCCACTGGCGTTGAAAGGCGATGCCCGCCAGCGGATCGCCGGGGTAATCGGCGGGCGTGATATCGACCACGATGCCGCTGTTGGCGTTGCGCTCGTTGCGCGAATACTGGCTCATGCCGTTGGTCACCACGCAGCCCGGCTCCGATGTGGCCGCCACCACCGTGCCGCCGGGGCACATGCAGAAACTGTAAACCGAGCGGCCATTGGCGCAGTGATGCACCAGCTTGTAATCGGCGGCGCCCAGCAACGGGTTGCCGGCATTCTTGCCGAACCGGCAGCGGTCGATCAGCGACTGCGGATGCTCGATGCGGAAGCCGATGGAAAAGGGTTTGGCCTCGATATACACGCCTCGGTCGTAAAGCATCTGGAAGGTGTCGCGCGCGCTGTGGCCGACAGCCAGCACCACATGATCGGTGGCGATGCGTTCGCCGCCGGCCAGCACTACGCCGCGCACCTGCCCGTTGTCGATGTCGAGATCGTCCACCCGGCACTGGAAGCGGATTTCCCCGCCGAGCGATTCGATGGTCGAGCGCATCTTTTCCACCATGCCCACCAGCCGGAAAGTGCCGATGTGGGGCTTGCTCACATACATGATCTCGGGCGGCGCGCCGGCCGCGACGAACTCCGTCAGCACCTTCTTGCCGTAGTGTCCGGGGTCCTTGATCTGGCTGTGGAGCTTGCCGTCGGAGAAGGTGCCCGCGCCGCCCTCGCCGAATTGCACGTTGGATTCCGGGTTGAGCTCGCCTTGCCGCCACAGGCCGAAAGTATCCTTGGTGCGCTCGCGTACTGCCTTGCCGCGCTCCAGGATGATCGGGCGAAACCCCATCTGCGCCAGAATCAGTCCGGCAAATAGTCCTGCCGGGCCGGTGCCGATCACTACCGGCCTTGAGGCCAAATTGCTCGGCGCCTGCGCAACGAAACGGTAACTGGTGTCCGGCGACGGCGAAAGGTGCCGATCCTTCTTCAACCGCTTGAGCACGGCCTTTTCGTTCTTCAGCTCGACATCCAGCGTGTAGACAAAAAGGATCGCCTCCGGCTTGCGGGCGTCATGGCCGCGGCGGGCGATCGAGTAGCCGACCAGATCCTCCGGCCTGATGCCCAGCCGCTTGATAATGGCGGCCCGGATGGCGCTTTCGGGGTGCTCGATGGGGAGTTTTATTTCAGTCAGTCGCAGCATGCGGGTATTTCGGTCAAGCCTTGTTTGGAGCCGCCCATTGTAATGCGGTTCACGCCAGCCCGGTAGGGCGGAAAGCGTGCCTTCACTTATCCATTAGCCCAGGAAGGCTTCCTTGGAATTGAGATATTCGATTTCCTCTGCCATACTTTTCCTGCCGAGGATGGCGTTCCGATGCGGAAACCGGCCGAATTTCCGGATGATCTCCCGATGGTGCTCGGCAAAGCGCAAATTGTTTTCAAGGCGTGCTTCTTCAAACAGCTTTACCGAAAGCGCCTGATCCTCAAGATTTTCACTGTGCATCAGCGGCATGTACAGAAAAGCGAGTTTTTCAGCCGGGATGGCCTTGTGATAACCCTTCGCTAACGCGTACTTTGCCGCCTCGATGGCCTTGTGTTCGGTTTTGAAACTCCTGGCCTCGCCGCGAAACATGTTCAGCGGGAACTGGTCGAGAACAATGATTAAAGCCAGGCATCCTTCCGGGCTGTTTCTCCATTCATCCAGCTCGCCATTGGCCGCACTGGCCCACAGCGGTTCATACCGGTTGCGTATCTCAGCGTCCAGTTCAGGGGTCGAGGAGAACCAGCGCTTCTGCATTTCTGCCGAGTACCAGAATCCGATAATTTCTTCTGGGGTGATTTTAATGATAGGCCTCCCGGTCTTTGTACTGAACCAGAATCCACGGATTAACCACCACCGCCCATAGCGTGGCGTCGGCATCCAGCCATGCCTTGGCCTGAGCATCGGATACTTTCTCGATTTTATTTTCCGCCAGCCATTGCCCGATTTGCGCCTTGTTGTCGTTCGAAATCTGAACGGCCACCTCGATCAGGTCCAACCCCTCATCAACCGCAATCACATTGCCGGCAGCAAAAAAACGCAGCAATTCCGCCCACGCGATTCGGGATGTTTCCAGATTTAGCTTGGCCCGGAGTATCTCATCCGGATTTTCTGAGAGTTTCATGGATAATAATGTCGAGGGCGGGCGCAGTAGGCAAAATCGAATACGCCCCTGTTATCCCGTAAAAGCAAGGGGCTGCGCGCTTTTGCGCAGTCTCGCCTGACTGTAAGGTTAGGCATGAGTCATGACGTAACTGCTGGGAGTTTCACCTTCAACATTGAAGCCATATTTTTCATAGAATTTTTTTGCCTCGTTATTGATCTTGAATACTTCCAACCCGATTCTCTTGGATTGCTCTTTACCTGACGTAATAACAGACTCAAGCAGTTTTTTCCCGATGCCATTTCGCTGATGATGAGGATGAACAACAATCATTCTTACGAACAACTGGCTGCCTCGATTTTCGACATGGGAATACCCAACCAACTCATATTCTTTGCATACCAACGTAATGCCTTTTGGGTCAAAGTGAGCGGAAAAATCACTTTCTTGCCACTGTTCATCCCAGCCCCATATTTCAGAAATGTAGCCACGCATTACCAAGCAGTACAATTTGTAGATGGTTTCGCTTTCTGTTTGTTCAGCTTTTCGGAAAGAGTAAGTCACAATGATGAATTGTATGCCTAATGTGCAAATATAGCGGACGGCATAAGGCGTAACTTTTTGACGGTCTGCTGGAATGAAATGTTATGCGGCATGTGTCCTCCAATGTTCACGCGACAACCGATACAGGCAGTGTTGCCGAAGCATACTACCCACGGGCACACTGGGATGCTCGAAGGTGGTGGCAGCTTCGAGCATCCCAAGCCGTTCCATAACAGTCCGCGACCTGACATTGCGAACTGTGGCGAAGGACACGATTTCAGGCAAGCAGAGTAGCTCGAAGCCAACACGAAGAGCCCCTCTTGCTGCTTCCGTAGCGAAACCCTTGCCCCAGCATTGAAAGGCGAGCCGCCAGCCAATTTCGACGCAAGGAGAGAATGGAAGCTCAGCAGACGGGATATGTAGGCCGACAAACCCAATGAATTCGTTCGTATGCTTCAATTCGACCGCCCAGAAGCCCCAGCCACGTTCAGCGATAAGAGCCTGGCAACGATCAGCCATCGCATCACTTGCAGCACGATCAAGTGGAGCGGGGAAAAACTCCATGACCTTCGGGTCAGCGTTTAGCGCGGCGAAGGGCTCACGGTCGGCCACACACCATTGGCGCAAGCGCAGGCGATCTGTGTTGAACTCGATCAACTCGGCCATTTTTCGCGGCTCTCGTTCATGAGGAGGCATAACGTTCAAGGTCAGGGACGTGGCGCGGCTTCATTGCGCAGCGTCCCCTGCACCGCCGGGTTGGGGGTAGCCAGCATTCTCAGGACTTTCCAGCACGGCGACACATGTCCTCAAGGAAACCCTTTTCCAACTCGTCCCCGTTCTTCTGCGCATCCTTTGCCCAATTACATGCGCTGGCGGCATCGCCCTTCAAATAGTGCACAAAGGAAATGTTGGATCGTGCGTTGCGTGCTGTTGGGGATAGCTGGAGCGCTTTGTTCAACTGCGCCAAACTCTTCTCTAACTGCTTTTGAGTCCAGAGGAAGCGGCCATAGTCGACAAAAGCTACGGGATCGACGTTCGGCTTAGATGTTGCCAACTGAAACAAGTGCTCAACTTCACTAGGTGTGCCTCCGCGAACGGATACTACGAGGGCGAAACCGTGATACGCGTTTCCGTTTTCTGGATCAAGCAACCATGCTTGGTTAAAACGTGACATCGCGGTGGCAAGATCGCGTTTTGCCCAATACGACCAACCGGACTGTACGACCTGTTTCGCGCCTTCTTGGCGCGAAAGTCCTTGCTTCTCGATCGACGCAATAAAGGTCGCGTCAGCGTTCTTCATTTCCACCGTTTTTTCGCGCTCTCCATACATTGGGAGTTGGTTGATGGGGAGAGAATCGGCAAACGCTGTCCCGAATGTGAGCAACGCAATGATCGATGAAAATAGCCAGTAACGCTTCATTTGATTACCTTTCCACAGATGCCGAAATTAAGAAACATGCGGCCCCAACGTTTAAGGTAACCGGCCTGCCGCATGTTTTTTGGACAGGTCCGGTTGACCACGAGGTTGAGCCTCGACGACCGCGACCACAAACAGGAACCACAGAAACCGGCGAGCGCAAGAAGTGCTCTTTACTTCTGGATGAATATCGCTTGGACACCTTCATTTTCGTTAATGTCAATGCGAATGTATGCGGTGTCATCCAATACATACAAGAATGCCTGCGCCGCACCAAATTGCCAGGGTGTTCTGATAGGTTTTCCTTTTAGGTCTCGAACCTTTTTCTCCGTGTAACCGAGCTTGATTCCACTAATCGAACCAGCAAACGGCGGTTCAAATTTGATCATCTCGACTACCCCTGCCTTGTTGAAATTCACCCGAATACCCTTAGTTCTGAGGAAAAGTGTTGTCTTACCCGCGCTCAAATTGGCAAAGGCTGAAGGATAGATGTTTTCCATTGGTTCTGGATCAAGGTCCGTCTTCAAAGCATTTTTGACCGCCTGTACGTCGTCTCCCAACTTAAACGCAATTCCTTCAATGGGAACTTGTTGGGCGAAAGCGGGGAACGAAAATGAGGCAATCGAAGTGACCACTACAAAGATTTTAAAAAAAGAATTTTTCATTGAATTTCCTCGATGGTTAAGTGAGTTGCAGGGTTATGATAAATAGCATACACGGTGATCTGACAGAGAGGCCCAGCGTAAAAGTACGGGACTGCGCGCTTTTGCGCTGCCGGGTTGGGCATCTTCACGGTAAGTTGCAGAGGCAGTTTAGGGTTTTGCTGTGGCATCCCCCACCTTTGCCGGGCCAGTTGTAAACGAGGTACCTCCACCATTAGCATCAGGAATGAAGGTCATTGCAACATCAATTGCTTGGCGGCACACCCTCAATGTCCATATCTCGTTCCAAACCCCCTTGATTGTCTTGTCTCCTTCAATAACATCGTGAGCGGGCTCAGTGACACGCATATCGAAGACATCAAAATCTTTGCAATCTTTGAGTCCGGAGCGAACCACTGCGCCCATGATTGCGGAAAGCATTGCATCCTTTACCAATACTGGGCTGGCATTGGTCGAGCCTGGATAATATGCCCGCGGCGTCGGGGCTTCCCCATTGCTGTTGGCGAAGAACAGGGTGTTGTAGAACTTCGAGCTGCCGCAGCGCTCAAGCTGGTAACGGAAATTCCAGATGCCTTTCGTGGGATTCTGTTTGTCGTCTGGGAAGTCGATCGGCGACAAAACGGACACGCTGTATGGTTGGACGTTGTACTGGGATTTGCAATCTAACTGAAGACCGAATTTTCGATCCTGCTCCACTCCTAGCCGATACATGGCCTCGAACATAGGGCGTGAATGCAAATAAGTGGCTGTCTTCTTGCTGCTTGGTAGATCGGCGTTCGTGTTTACGGTCTCGGCATGGAGCAAACCTACAAACATGAATGCGGCAGCCATAGCTGCCGTTGAGATCACAAGTAACTTTCTGTTCATTTTCCAGCCCCCTTCGCTGTTATTGTTTACTTCAGAGAAAAACCATTGGTAGATAGATATGCCCAGCGTCCCCTGGATGATGGGTTAGGCGCAGGATCACTCATAGGTCTCAGCAGGTTTTAGACCAAGCGCTGCGCCGAACATCTGCGAGGCACAAAAATATGACATAAATGCCAACAATTCGGAGATCTCTTTTTCGGAAAACTCCGTTTTGAGTTTATTGAATGCACTATCGTCAATATTTTTGGCGCCTCGAACGAAGATTTTTGCAAAATCAACGGCAAGAAGCGTCCTCTGGTCAGGTTGCCCCTCGTCAGGGCGGCCGGCTTTCGCCATGCAGTATTCGCAACCGTTACCAAAGGCTAGTTCTCTGCGCACTTGCTCAAGAAGCTCAGGCGTAAATGTGTTGCTTGTGTAAAAGGCATTCTCAAGTGCGGACCATTTCTCGAGAATTTCAGGCGCATGACCTAGTAATCTCTCCCATGGAGTACGGCCATTTTCAGACAATGAAATGCGCGACATAGAAGCACCTAACGTTTGAGTTCAGGGGCGCGCCGCCGATAGGCGGAGCGTCCCCTGCAACGAAAGGTTAGGGCTATTCACGCTAGATAACCCCGTCTTCTTTCATCTTGTCCGCGACCGTCTGCAACAATTGCTTAGCATACTTATCGTCGTACGTCGTTTTCTCGAAGTTCTTCTGAATGAAGTCCCGTCCGCTCCATGTGCTGGTATCGATGCTTGCTTTCCATACCATCTTCTTGGACTGGATATTCACCAATTGAGCATTGAAGACGAAGGAAATTCGCGTCGCATGGCGATTGGCGGATACCTGGCCGCTGTTGGCATACAAAAGCAGCACATGGTCTGCTACTGTTTCACCGGTTTCCATTTCGGCCTTAATATCAATCGGCACCTTGCCTTCGACTAGGCGCGATGTAGTGATTCGAACGCCATAGGACTGAAATACCGTTGGCGCCTGGCTGACCAAGAACTTGCCGAAATCGGGGTAGCCAGTTTCACCGTCCCAGGCTGATCCCGTGCCGTACGACGAAACGGTCTTCATCTCGCTGTGGCGGTAGATAAAGGATAAGCGTTCAGTTCGGGCGGCTGTATTGTCTAAGCGCTTTGAGTCACGAATGGTGGGCGCCGCACCGCACGCCGAAAGAAGCAGCATTGCAACAAGCACGAACATGCACGTTGCGAGTGACGGATGGGTTTTCATGTTGAGTAGTACCCCTTACTGAGGAAAATGGAAGAGCCCTAACGTATTTTAGTTGAGCGACACCCCGAAGGGGCGTAAGCCGGGAGCGAAGCGAGCGGTGTTCGCTCGAACGGGACGTTAGGCGCAGATGGCCGTGCATGCGGCGTTCTGTCTTTAGCTGCTCTATGCCATTCCATTTTTCCATCCCCTGGGCGATACCTGAAAATTACCGCCGAAAAATCTGTCAGATGGCGCGAAACGTAGCTCACGTTGTCCA
>DATKUY010000037.1:0-88449 GCA_035530375.1 Sulfuricella sp.
TTGTCCAGCTCCAGGGCGCTGATCATGAAGAAATCGTACTCAAGACCCCTCAGTATCCGCCTGATCATGTCCTCTTTTTTCATGATATTCTCCTTATGCATCCTGGTGCGCCGCGTTCAAGTTATTTATCGGCGCCTTGCCAGCAAACTTGTATTTGTACCGCCTTGCTTTTGTATGATGCATACAACGTGCCAGCCCTCATTCAAGTTGTCGGAAATTGCGCAGGCATAGGTATCTACAGGAAATACATTAAGGACCCTATCCAGCTTGGCCGGCCAAAACCGGCAAAATTTGCCGATTTTGCTGCCCAACCGAATAATGCAAAATCAATGGGGTCACACTCGAATGACACTAACTTAAGCCAAATGTAGGGTGGGTTAGCGTTTTTTGCGTAACCCACCAAGCGTTGCATAGCAACACGATGCTTTTTTAATGTATGCCTGCGGCACATCTGGTGGGTTACGGCACAAACTGCGTGCCTATGGGGTCGCTTAAGGTAGTGCCATGAGGGTCACACTCGATTGAAATAAACACCTCGTCTACAAGCCAGTAAACACGGTCGTCTCCACCGAATTATCTTGTAGATCGCCTATCGACGGAGCTTGCAGGTTAGCCATCAGCTTAAAATGAATCCAAGGGTCTGCATCGCAGCTAAAGGGCGCATTCAAGGAGTAAATCGATCTCACTTTGAGGAGGAAGAGAAAAATGTTTAAGAAATATTTTTTGAAATTCACCGCTTTGCTCATGTTCATTGTTCCCGGACTTGGTTTTGCCCAGCCCGCCATTGAGGCAGATTCGCAAAGCCTGCTCTCAGCCTTCGTCTCTTACACGGATCTGCGCATGAGCAGCATTCAGCAGAGCCTCGAAATCCTGGCCTCCACGACCGAGGCGAAATCAGCCGAATGGCAGAAGATGAAGGCGCTGTTGAGCGGATATGAAAAATCGGATGGCGGCCTCGTTGTCTGGTTTGTCCGCCCCGACGGGACGTATTACACCGTCGATAAAGGACTGATGAAGGTAAAGCTGAGTGACCGGAGTTATTTCCCGGCACTCATGTCAGGCCAGAAAGTCATGGGTGCGCTTGTCGTCAGCAAAAGCACCGGGCTGCGTTCTGCCGTGATCGCGGTTCCCATGAAGGCAGGCGGCAAGGTGATCGGCGCGATCGGCGCGTCGCTTTTTCTCGACAGGCTCTCCGAACAGGTTGGTTCCGTCCTTGCTCTCCGGGCAGATGCGGCCTTTTTCTCGGTGGCGCCGAATGGCCTGACCACCCTCCATGAAAAGACAGACCGCAACTTTCTGGACCCCCGTGAATTGGGCAGCGAGACGCTCAAAAAGGCCACGAACGAGATGCTGTCGAATCCTGCGGGAGAAACGACCTACGAGTTTGATAATGTGACGAAGAGAGCCATATACCGGACATCCCCGCTGACGCAGTGGAAGTTTGCAATCACGTTCAGTGATGCTCGGCGGAAATAGCCGGGACGATTCATTAACCTCCTTCAACAAAGCGGTGCCGTGTCCGCATGTACTCGCGGACGACCTCGCGCAGATGTGGATCAGAGGGCTCAGCATCTCAATGGTTTCTGACTATTCAGAAACAGACAACGTTTCCATACTTCGCCCGCAGGGACGATTCTTTATGGGTATTCCTCAATGACCGCAACTGGCAATCTCGAAAATCTGCAACCGCGCTCGGTATGGGCGCACTTCGCCACGCTGTGCGCGATACCGCGTTCCTCGCTGCACGAGGCGGCGTTGCGCGAGCATCTAATCGAGTGGGCGCAGGCGCGCGGCATCGAATCCGTCGTCGATGCTACCGGCAACCTGGTCCTGAAGAAGCCAGCCAGCCCCGGCTGCGAAAGACAACCCGGCGTGATCCTGCAAGGCCATCTCGATATGGTGTGCCAGGTCAATGCCGGCACGCGGCACGATTTCGAGCGCGACCCGATCCGCGCTGTGATACGCGATGGCTGGCTGGTGGCGGAAGACACCACGCTGGGCGCGGACAACGGCATCGGCGTGGCGCTGGCGCTGGCCGCGCTGGAAGAGCCGAGGCTGATCCATCCGCCGCTGGAGGTGCTGCTCACCGTCAACGAGGAATCCGGCATGGACGGCGCGCGCGGGCTGGCCCCCGGCACCTTGCAGGGCAAGACGCTGATCAACCTCGACACCGAGGAGTGGGGGCATTTCTATCTGGGCTGCGCGGGCGGCGTGGATGTGGAGGTGCGCCACGATTGCCAGATGGAAGCCCTGCCGCCGGGCTATGTGATCCGACGACTGGAAGTGGCCGGGCTGCGCGGCGGCCACTCCGGCATCGATATCCATCTCGGGCGCGGCAACGCGATCAAGCTGCTGGCGGAAGCGCTGCGCGAGCTGGCTTCCCGTCTCGACCTGCGCCTGATCGCCATGCAGGGCGGCACGGCGCGCAACGCCATTCCACGCGAGGCGGTTGCAGTGTTCGCGCTGCCTGCTGAAGATGCGGCGCAACTGGAAGCGTGGGTGCAACGGAAGCATGCGGCATGGCGGGAACGGTTCGCGCAGGCGGATGCGGGGGTGGCACTGGCGTGCAAGCCTTGCGACGCGCCGCACGGCAAAGCCGTTTCTCACGCAGAGCGGGATCGCCTGCTCGGCTTCCTCGACAGCGCCGCCAACGGTGTGGCGCGCAACAGCGACGAATTCCCCGGCGTGACCGACACCTCGGATAACCTCGGTGTGGTTGCGCTTGAACAGGGCGCATTCCGCGCCACCTTCAAGGTGCGCTCGCTGCATGACGCACGCGCCGATGCGCTGGCCAACGAGCTGGTCGCGCATGCCGCGTCATCTGACTTGCGCGCCTGGAAGGACGGCGCTTATCCGGGCTGGACGCCGAACCCGTCATCCGGTCTGCTCGCTTTGTGCCAGCGGGTGTACACAGCGCAATTCGGCCAGCCTGCGAGTTTGCAGGTGATTCACGCCGGACTGGAATGCGGCCTGCTCGCCGCCAGCCATCCGCATCTGGACATGATCTCCTTCGGCCCGGATATTCGCGGCGCCCATGCGCCCGGAGAAAGCGTCGAGATCGCATCGGTGGAACGTTGCTGGCAACTGCTGAAGGCCGTGTTAAGCGCACTGGCCAAAGACGGTTAAGACCGCTACCATTTGCACCCTGCACCGGCGTCACGTATCGTGCCGCACATGCCACACTGAAACCCAAGGAACCCCATGCACGAAATAAGGCCAGGCCAATCGATCGAGCTGCTGAAAGAGCTGCACATCCTGACGCGCGACGGCAAGATGAACCAGGACAGCCGGCGCAAGCTCAAGCAGATTTTTCACCTCTATCAATTCATCGAGCCGCTGCTGAAGGAAATCCAGCAAGACCACCCCGACATTCAACTGGTCGACCACGGCGCGGGAAAATCCTATCTGGGGTTCATTCTTTACGACCTGTTTTTCAAGGCGCTGGGCAACAAATCCCATATTTACAGCATCGAAACGCGGGACGAGCTGGTCACAAAATCCCAGGAACTGGCAAAGAAACTGGGGTTCCCCGGCATGTCGTTCCTGAATCTGTCGGTGGCCGAATCGATTGACTCCGACCGCTTGCCCGAGAAAATCGATATCGTTACCGCGCTCCACGCCTGCAACACGGCCACCGACGATGCGATTCGTTTTGCCTTGAAAAAGCGGGCGAAGTTCATCGTGCTGGTGCCTTGCTGCCAAGCGGAAGTGGCTGCCGTGCTGAACAAGAACAAGGGGAAAGCGCTGACCAAGGGCGCCTTGGTCGAGCTTTGGCGGCATCCGCTGCACACCCGCGAATTCGGCAGCCAGGCCACCAATGTGCTGCGCTGCCTGCAGCTCGAAGCACATGGCTACAAGGTCAGCGTGACCGAACTGGTGGGCTGGGAACATTCGATGAAAAACGAGCTGATTATCGCCAGCGACAAGAATCTGCCACGCAAGCGCCCCGCCGAACGCCTGAATGAACTGCTTGAAACGCTGGGGCTTGAGGAAATGAGCTCGCGATTTTTTACGTCACCCGCTGCGCCCGAGAAGTAGGTATTTCTATTTGCCCTGCGGACAATTCGCGATGCACTTTACCTCCGGGATTCGCTTGCCGCCGCAGGAGAGGAAACCCGCATCGTAGACAGCCTGACAGCCGCAATCCACCTCGCACTTTTCCTGCCGCAACCGGCCGAACTCCTGATCCCGGCTTGGCTTGGCGGGAGGCACTGGCGGAGGGAAATAAAACGGATCCGGCCAAGGGTAGTAAAACCCGGAACCATACCAGGGATACCGTCCCCAGCCCATGGACAGATATAGCTGGTAACGGTCCAGCTCCCAGCGGTAACGATTCATCCCGGTTTCGTAGCGCTTGAGAGCCTCGGCATAACGCTCTTCTGCCTGCGGCCCGATAAGCTTCAGGCAAGCCTGGTAATCCGCCGTGCAGCGCTGCTGGCATTCCGCCTGCTTCTGCCCGGATTTCTCCAGGCAAGCGCGACCCGCCGCGTCCGTGGGCGGCTCATAACGGTAAGCGGTCTGGTAGCGCGGGCCGGGGCCTGCGCAGCCCAACAGCACGACCGTCAGAAAACCCAGAAGCAAGGTATGTGGAGCGGAGCCCATACAAATCTTCACCCGAATACTTTTGTTCTATTTCCAATACCGCGCAAGCGGGGAAACATTCCAGTCCGCCTCCCGCAGTCACGTCAGCCGTTCGACCCACTCAGTCCCGATCTTTGCCTCTATCCCTCCCCCTGCCCTTCTTTTCCCCGGACACAGCGGATCATCGGTTGACAGCCCGACCTTGCTAAGCAACAGGCTGTTGCGTCGCCTGAGCCGATTGCGGAGTCCATCGCTGCGCCGGGCATGCCTGTTACTGAGTGGGGGCCGGGATGGGCGCCAGAGGCATTGAAAATATCGGCTGCGGAGCGGATTGCGGTGTTACGGAAGCGCCAGACACTCTCTTCTTTAATTGACCGGGCGCAAATTCACGGGCCGATTCGGCCACATGCTTCTTCTTAACCTGCCCTGGAGCATATTCCCGTGCGGATTCCGCGAGCACATTCGTCGCCATTGCGGCGAGCATAATCGATACGGTCAACATCATTTTCATAGCCTATCTCCTGAATCAGGTTACAACAACGGATGCCTGCAATTTCATCCTGGCCTGGCCCGGCAACGAACAATTTTCAGCAGAGTCTGCCTGACGTGATTCGCCTACCCTCCTAAATGTAGACGGTAACGGAACTTTAGCAAGAGCAACCGGCACCCTGTAAATCTGGCACACAATGCGATGGAGGAAAGATTCGGATTTCCAGCTTCATCAAGACTGCTATAATTCATTTTTGCTACGACCACCCTATTCAACGGAGAAATGAATGAAACGTCTTGCCCTGCTGCTTTGCTTCCTGGGCTCGGTGCCCGTCATACAGACTGCCAACGCTGCCACTGATATCGGCTTGGCGGAGGTTCGCGATTTGGGACGACTCAACGGCCAAGCTCTTGCCTGTGGTTATGCGGACACCGCCGCCTTGATCAAGAAGGCAATCATTCTGCATGCGCCCAGAGCGCGGCAGTATGGCGCCGCTTTCGAGGAAACCACCAACGAGTCCTTCCTGGCCCAATCCCGGCAGGAGCATGCCGCTTGCCCGGACGGCCCCACTCTCAATGGCCAAGTGAATGAGGCAACCCGGCGTTTGATGGCGGTTCTTCCCGCCACTAACAGCGAAACGATAGCCCGATGAAAAGACTATGCCTTGCCATCCTTTCCGCAGCCCTGATTTTTGCGGGTTTCGCTTGGGCAGACCCCCCCGCCGTGGAGGCGCAAGCGGAATCCGCAATCGACACCCGTTACCTGCTGATGGATACCCGCGGACGAGCGGTTACCGATCAGGATTTTCCGGGCCACTTTCAGATCATCACTTTTGGTTATACTTTTTGCCCCGATATCTGTCCGACCACATTGGCGGAAATGTCACTGGTCATGGAGAAACTGGGCAAGCAAGCTGATCTGCTGCAACCCATTTTCGTGACTGTAGACCCGGAGCGCGATACTCCGGATGTACTGCGCAAATACACCGCGTTCTTCAACCCGCGCATCATCGGCCTCACCGGTTCCCCTGATCTGATTCGCCGTGTGGCCGATCACTTCAGGGTGCGCTATGAGAAGCATTGGGAGCCCGGCGCGGAAAAGGACAAATATTCGGTGGATCACTCGGCAGGCATGTATCTGCTGGGATCGGACGGCCACTTTCTGGCCAAATTTTCCTACGCTACCCCGCCTCAGGAGATAGCCGACCGGATTCGCGCATTGATGAAAGAATACAATCTGCAGCCATCACCCGCCAGGACAATGCATTAAGACCTTTCTTAAAACTGCCGCTTAATTTTTTAAACCCGGATTGTTCAATACATGGATCTCTCATACGATGTAGAAGAAGCCAACTTCGAGGAACGGGTGGTTGCGCGCTCCCACGATGTTCCGGTGTTGCTGGATATCAGCGCCGAATGGTGCGGCCCGTGCCGGGTACTGACGCCGATGCTGGAAAAACTAGTCAGGGAGTATGACGGGAAATTTGTGCTGGCCAATGTCGATGCCGACGAAAACATGAGAATCGCCGGACGGCATCAGGCAAAGGGTTTCCCGACAGTCATTGCCTACAGCCACGGGCAGGGAATCGACCGCTTTCACAGCGCCCAGACAGAAGGATTTCTGCGTCGCTTTCTCGACAGTTTTATTGAGCGGCATACTGCCGGAAGTGCGGCAGGCAAGGCAGCACCGCATCCGGCCTAAGCCGAATCTCGCAGACTGGCACCCCTCCTTTACTGTTTTTCCTTTCCATGTCATGATGTTGAGCAACATTCATTTAAAAGACTTGTTTTCATCAACTGCATTTTTTTAATGAAGAAAGTTCCATGTCGAATCGTGCGCATTATGGGGCGCTACCTGCAACCGTCTGGCTGAGTCGCCTTCCTCTTACCTGGAAAATCATCCTGGCGGCGGGGCTGGCATCATCATCGTTAGGCGCCCTTATTTTCAGCGTCGCCACCAGCCAGGCGATAACGACCCAGATGGCTTTGATATTCGGCGGCCTGACGCTTTTATCCTGGTATCTGCTGGCCTCATTATTCCTTACGCTGACCGGCATATTCCGCGAGTTGCAAGAGGCCAATTCCCGCCTTGAAAAGGGCGATTTCGGTGTCCGCATGGTGCCGGCGGCCACTCCCGAAGGGGGGCAGTTAGCCAGGCGATTCAACGACGTGACACGAGAGGTCGGGCGCATTGTCGCCGAAATCCGCGCCGCATCTACCGAAGTGGCTCACGCAACGGTAGAACTAAACAAAAACGCCGGCTTGGTGGCTGATGCCGCAAACCAGCAGGGCGATTCGGCGTCCCATACCGCGGCAGCGGTGGAACAAATGACCGTCAGCATTACCGAGGTGGCATCCCAGAGCAAGGAAGCAGAACAAACCTCGCATATGGTCAGCGAGCTGGCCGCAGAAGGCCGTCGCGCCATCTCAAGCTCTTCCGGAGAAATTCAGTCCCTTGCCCATGCCGTGAATGAGGTTTCACAATTGATGGATCATTTGGCGCAACGCTCTTCCGAGGTCAACCAGGCTACCGGACTGATCAGGGATATTTCCGACCAGACCAATCTGCTCGCGCTGAACGCCGCCATTGAGGCGGCCCGTGCCGGCGAATCGGGACGAGGGTTCGCCGTGGTGGCGGACGAGGTGAGAAAACTGGCGCAGCGGGCACGCACCTCCGCCGATGAGATTACCAGCACTGTTGCCGCTATCCAGACCGAGGTACAGCAAGCTGTTGTACACATGGCCAAGGCTGGCGGCAAGGCGCAGGAAAGCGTGACGCACGCCAACGGCGTCCGGGAAGTGCTATCGGAAATCGACATGCAGGCAATAGCCGCTCTGGACAGAGTGCACCAGATTGCCTCCGCCACCCAACAGCAGAGTTCGAGCAGCACTGAAATTGCACGGCACGTTGAGCAAATTGCCGACAGCGCCCAGATCAACAGTCACGCCGCTGCGGAAACCGCGGAAATGGCGGCGCACCTCGCCTATTTGGCAAGCGGAATGCGTACGTCGCTGGCTAACTTCCGGGGATGACAATGAAAGGAAACAGCGTTTAATGGACAGCCTGGAATGGATGATTTTTCTGGCTCTGGCCGCCATAGCCGTCGGCCTCGCTTATTACCTTAACGGAAAAGACCGGAAGAAGTGCCAGTCGCTTCGGCTGGAGGGCATCCGTGTCAACCGCATGGTCATGAAGTTGCTGCTCGATTTGCAGCAGCACCGTGGCATGGTGAATGCTTTTCTGAATGGGGATAATTCATTCAAACCCCGGCTTGAGAAAAAACAGACCGAAATAGAGAGCAGTATGGCAAAGCTGGATGCCCTGCGCGATAAAGGACTATTGACCGTACAACGCTGGGACAGCATACGGGACGTTTGGCAGGCATTGCGTGGCGAGGTTTTGACGCTATCGACAGAGGACAGTTTTCGCCGCCACAGCGAACTTATCCGCGCGGTTCTTTATTCACTGGGCGATGTGGCGGAGCGCAGCCAGATTGTCAGCACATGTACCGCCGATGCAGCGCTGGTAAACGCCCTGTGGAGCGACATACCATCCGTCGCCGAGGGGCTGGGGCAGGCGCGGGGATTAGGTGCCGGCGTAGCGGCGCAAGGCCGCTGTTCCAGTGTCGCCAGAATCAAGCTGCGTTTCCTTGAGGAACAAATCAGCGAGACCATGGGGTGGGTAAGCGCCGATCTGATCAGCGCCGGCGCCGCCCAGGAAAAGACCGCATCGATTGGCCTCGCATGGGAGACAGCCAATAAGGCCATCCACGAGTTTCTCACCTTACTGGATGAGAAGCTGATCAATGTTGCTCGACCGACGATCGATGCCGAACATTATTTCAGCGCAGCCACTAAAGCCCTGGATGCGGCTTTTCACGTATTCGACCAAGCCTCGGATACTTTGGAAAAAGCTGTCGCCAAGGGACACGCGGCCTAAAGCCGGAAAACGACATCCGGCGGTGTTGGCGTGAATCCTGTCGCCATCAGAGACACCCCCCGCAACTGCCGCACCGCCAGTCATGCGGATTTATCGCCTGATAGAACCAGCGCATGTGCGCTTCGTCACCGGGAACCCCATTCGCAGCAAACAGTTCGGCCAACCATCCGGCGTTTTCAAGAATCCAGCCATCTTCCGGCAGCCCCTCTGCAAAGTCTTCATCATCCGGGTAAATGTAACTGAATATGCCGAAGGTTCCCATATCCTTGTCGCGCCGCTCGGCATCGAGCTCAAGCGGGTGGCCGCGATAATGAATTTCCCACTGGCCAAGGCACAGATTATTGCCCTTGGCGGTCCAGCGTACTGAAAACGGATTCGGCATGATTGAAGTTCCCGCAACCCTGACTACAACCCTGCCACTGCAATCCGCACCCCAAGGCACTCGACCACCTGTCCGACACGGATTTTGGCCGTTTTGCGGCTCTCTGGCAGGCCATCAACCTTGACCTTACCTTCGGCAACCAGTATTTTTCCACGGCCGCCGCTGTCCGCTACGCCGGCAGCCTTGAGCAGGTTGCATAGTTCGATGTATTCGCCTTTAAGCTGAAAATCCAGGGTTTGCATAGAAGTTTTCCGAGAAATAAGCCCGCCACGGTACGACGCTCCAATTTCGGTGTCAACCGCTCCAAGCCATGCCAACCGGAATCCGACCGTACATAAGGACTCCAAGCGCCGCCCGCCCCCGGATCAGGGCCATGCAGTAACTTTTAAGAAGGTTTGTCAGATTTTCGCCTGGACGACATTCCACCAGTGGCCCAACCAGCCAGCTTTCTCTGCCGGCTTCATCGCCACCAAGGGCACACGGACGACTTCCCGCTTGCCCTCGCTCAAGATCAGCTCACCGACGGTTTGTCCGCGCGCCAGCGGCAGGGATAGTTGCGCCGGGAGGCTCAGGCTCGGCTTGAGTTCGGCATAGCTCCCGATGGGCAAGGTTACCCAAATATCGCTGGCGGACCCGAGCGCCACCTGGGCGGGATTTGCCCAGTTGTCCCGAACCGTGCCGATCACCTGGCCGGCATTATACGCGCGCCGCGTTTCGAAAAAGCGATAGCCATAATCCAGCAGAGCCTCGGCAGCCTTGGCGCTGGCATTGCGCGTAGGGGAACCGAGCACCACCGCGACCAGCCGATGGCCGTTGCGCACCGCCGTGGCATCGAGGCAGTAGCCCGCCTCGTCGGTGTGGCCGGTTTTCATCCCGGTCACCGACGAATCGCTGAATACCAGCGGGTTCCAGTTGCGCTGGGTAACATGGTTGTAAGTGAAGGTCTGCTCGCCGAAATAGTGCAGGTACTGGGGGTAACTGCGAATAATGTCCTCGGTCAGCACGCCGATGTCCCGTGCGCTGACCATATGGGTAGGCGTGGGCAGCCCGTCAACATTGTCGAAGTGGCTTCGGGTCATGCCCAGTTGGCGTGCCGTGACGTTCATCATTTGCACGAAACTATCGGTGTTACCGGCAATGGTTTCGGCCAACGTCACCGCCGCATCGTTGCCGGAAACGATCACCATGCCCCGGATCATTTGCTCCACCGTCACCGGCAGATTGGGCTGAAGGAACATGGTCGAACCACCCGCCTTCCACGCTGCGACACTGACCCGGGCCGACTGGTCGAGCTTGATACTGCCGCGCGCCAGGGACTGGAAGGTCAGATAGACCGTCATCAGTTTGGTGAGACTGGCCGGGGGCACCGGCTGATCGGAACTGCGCGCGGCCAGTGTCTGGCCGGACGCAGGGTCTATCAGCACGTAACTGCGGGCATCCACATTGGGTGCATCGGGGATGGCCGGCATGGACTCGGCCTGAATATTCGCATCGCACAGGGCGACAAGCAACAACGCGCAGAGCGCGCGCGACGGAAACGTCATGGATAACTCCTTAAGGGTTGGGATCGGGCAATGCGCCGATAGTGCCATTAAAAGCAGCCCCCTTGATTGGACAGTTGTTTCCATTTCAAAAGAGGAGCCCTGCGAATTTGCTACGCCGCCTTGGGTAGCACAGGCAGATTTTCGAAGTAGAACCCATCCGGCGTTTTGTCGTCAAGCGCTTTGTGCGCTCTGGCGCTGCTGTAGAACGCCAGATACCGTTTCAATCCCGGTCGGGCCGCGTTGACTGGGTCGTAGGCGCGCAGACGAGACGGTGACTGGAAACCGCGCCGCTCAGACACCGACTAAAATTACTTGTACCATAGCGAGAGCAAAAACCAACTTTCACACAGGAAAAAATCCGCTCGCCTGGTTTTTCGCGGGGCCGCCGGCGACTTCCGATTCTGTCGCGATCGCGGCGCACATCAGCATATAGCCTACGGGACAGCACCTTGCAAATGGATACACGTGATCGACCTTTCCCCTGGATGCTGTTCGGCGCAGAGTTGATCGGCACGGCGCTACTCGTTGCGGTGGGGCTGTCGATCGTGATCCTTGACTTCGGCCAAGGCAGCCCCGTGGTTCGACTCCTCCCGAGCGCGGGCTGGCGGCGGTTGATCACCGGCTTTCTTTTTGGCACGACCGGCGCCCTGATTGCGCTCTCGCCGCTCGGCAAAGAGAGCGGGGCGCATATCAACCCGGTCGTCACCCTGGCATTCTGGCTGATGGGCAAGCTGAGGGCCCGTCATGTCCTGGTTTACGTGTTCGCGCAGCTCACCGGTGCGGTAGCAGGAGCAGTACCGCTACTGGCGTGGGGGGCAATGGGGCGCAGCATAGCCTTCGGCGCAACGCTGCCTGGTGCAGCTTACGGCACCGGTTGGGCATTGCTGGGGGAGACGGCGGCCACTTTCGCGCTCATCTTTGGACTGCTCTTCTTCCTTCAGCACCGGCGCTTGCGGAGCTTTACGCCGGCGCTTTTCCCCTTCCTGTATGCGGCCATGGTTTTCGTCGAGGCGAATGTCTCCGGCACCAGCACCAACCCGGCACGCAGCTTTGGGCCGGCCATAATCTCCGGCAACTGGCATGCCTGGTGGGTGTACTGGTTGGGCCCACTGCTGGGCGCATTGCTGGGGGTGGCCGTGTACCGACTGGCCGGGCGGCATTGGTCGACAATAGCGGTGGCCAAGCTTCACCACTTCGAGCATGACCGCTACGGCGTATTTCGCTCTTGAGTTGATGACCTTTACGGATGTCGCGCGGATTTATGAACCATTCGGCCGAACCCTGGTCTGTTTAGCATAACAATCAACAAGAAAGCCTCGATGAAAGCACCACAGGCAGCCTCTTCGCACCCCACCTGGGCCCACGCCGGCAAAGATATGGTAGGCACCAGCCTCGGATCGTCACGACTCTGGTTTACTGTCGCCGAGGGCATCGTCACGGAAGTTTACTACCCGCGCATCGACATCCCCCAAATCAGAGATCTGGGCTTTATCATCGCGGATGACCAAGGATTCTGGGTCGAGCTGCGCCGCCTTGGCGACTACGAAGTAAGCTTGCCCAAACCCGGCGTACCCGCCGTCACGATCGTTCATCGGCACCCGCGCTTTACCTTCACGCTGCAAATCTGCCCTTCGCAACGGCGCGATACGCTTCTGCTGCGCTATCGGCTGGAGGGGGATGAGGGCCTGCGGCCATATGCACTTCTGGCGGCCCGACTGGGAGGGGATGCGGAAAATAACCAGGCCTCTGTCGGCAGGCACAACGGCCGTACTGTACTGCTGGCGGAGCAAGGGCCCTTCGGGCTGGCACTGGTGGCGGCGGGAAAAGACGGTTCCAACGCCTGGCGGCGTTGCTCCGTCGGCTGCCTCGAAGCGAGCGACGGGTGGCAGGACTTCGACCGGCACGGGCGCATGACGTGGCAGTACGACAGCGCGGGGCCGGGTATCGTCTCCCTGATGGGCGAACTGCCGAATCAGGCCACCCTCGCCCTCGGTCTCGGGACGAGCCAGGAGGCGGCGGCGACGCTTGCCGTGGCAAGCCTCATGGAGGATTTTTCGACGGTCTGGGACACCCAATGCCGGGTCTGGGAGTCCTGGTTTGGGGAATGCCGGTTTCCCGATTTGCCAGGCCATCTTCGCGAAATGCTTGCGCTTTCCGGCATGGTGCTCAAGGTTCACCAGGATCGGACTTATTCCGGTGCCGCGGTGGCAAGCCTCGCCGTGCCTTGGGGGGAAAGCAGCCAGAGCCGTGGCGGCTATCACCTGGTATGGTGTCGCGATCTGGTGGAAACTGCGGGCGCACTGGTGGCCATGGGGGCGTTCGAGGATGCCCGCGACGTGCTGCGTTACCTGATCGCCACGCAACAGGAAGACGGTCACTGGCTCCAGAACCAGTGGCTTGGAGGTGCCGCGTTCTGGCAAGGCATTCAACTGGACGAGGCCGCCTTCCCTGTCCTGCTGGCTTCCGCTCTGCGCGAACGGGGCGCCCTGGATGGCATCCCGGTCACAGACATGGTTCGGCGTGCGCTCTCCTTCATCGCCCGCGAGGGCCCCACCACGGGTCAGGACCGGTGGGAGGAGGACCCCGGTGTCAACACGTTCACGCTCGCCATCACCATTGCGGCGCTGGTCGAGGGCAGCACCTTTCTCGACGGGGAGACGCGACAATTTGCTCTCCTGCTCGCGGACAGTTGGAACGCCCGGCTCGATGATTGGACGGTTGCGAAGGACACGCCTCTGGCACAACGCCTCGGGGTGACGGGATATTACATCCGCACCGCGCCGGCGGATGCACTGGTGCATGATGGCGCCCAGGCGGAGCACATCTTGATCAAGAACCGCGCCATCGACCCGGATTTGCCCGCCGATGAACAGATCGGGACAGACTTTCTGCAACTGGTACGCTATGGACTGCGCCGACCGGACGACCCCTTCATTCTCGACAGCCTGAAAGTTGTCGACCAATTGCTTAAGACGAATACTCCCAGCGGCCCGGTCTGGCACCGGTACAACGGGGATGGCTACGGCGAACACAATGACGGAAGCGCCTTCGATGGCACCGGTCGCGGGCGCGGCTGGCCGCTCCTGACGGGAGAGCGCGGCCACTACGCGCTGCTCGCGGGGGAAGACCCCCTGCCCTATCTCAAATCCATGGCTGCCATGGCCGGCTCCGCAGGCCTCCTGCCGGAGCAGGTATGGGATTGGAGTCCCATCCCGGAGCATCATCTGGAGCCGGGCAAACCGAGTGGGTCCGCCATGCCGCTGGTTTGGGCGCATGGCGAGTTTATCAAGCTGTGCTACAGCCGCGCACTGGGTTATCCAGTGGACCGGCCCGTGGCCACCTGGAACCGCTATCAGGGAAAGCGCCCCGAGATTTCCCATGACATTTGGGGTCCGCGCTACCGCCCGCGCCGCGTACGGGCGGGCAATCGATTCACCATTGCGCTCAGGGCACCGGCCCGCGTGCATTGGGGTAGCAACGGCTGGCAAGCCGTTCGGGATAGCGACACCAGGGATACGGGGCTTGGCGTCTACATGGTCGATCTTCCGCTCGCCGGACTCAACGCTGGGGAGACCGTTCAATTCACCTTCTACTGGCTGAACGAGAAAACATGGGAAGGCCGGGATTATGAAGTACAGGTTACCGAGTAGAAAAAGGAGAACAGCGTGATTGCAATCGAGCTTCAAGGCCGCAAGGCTCTTATCACCGGAGGGGACTCTGGTCTGGGCGCAGCGACGGCGAAATCCCTTGCCCAGGCAGGCGCCGATATCGCAATTACTTATCGTTACCAGCCCGAAGCCGCAGAGCAGGTAGCGGCTGTTGCGAAGTCTTTCGGCGTAAAGGCATACACCTTCCAACTGGATAATATTTCGGAAAAGGAGGAAGTGGATGCACTCTTTCGACAGGCGGATCAAGAACTCGGCGGCCTGGATATTCTCGTGAATAATGCCGGCACGGACGGCCCCCGCGCTTTTTGCGCCGACAGCGACATCGCGGCTTGGCGCCAAGTGGTCGAGATTGACCTGTTCGGCCCCTACTACTGTGCCCGCGAGGCCGTGGCGCGGATGCGCAAGCAGGGCCGCGGCGTCATCATCAATACAAGCTCCGTCCACGAGTTTATCCCCTGGGCCGGGTACAGCGCCTACACCAGCGCAAAGGCGGGGCTTAGCATGTTCAGCAAGACATTGGCGCAAGAGGTGGCGGTTCTGGGCATCAGGGTTATCGCAATCGCTCCCGGCGCAATCAAGACCCCGATCAATGCCAACGTCTGGCAAGACCCCAAAGGGCTGGCCGATCTCGACGAGAAAATACCCATGGGCCGGGTCGGCGAGCCTGACGAGGTCGGCCATGCGATTGCCTTCTTGTGCAGCGATCTCGCCAGCTACATTACCGGCATCACAGTTCCGGTCGACGGCGGCATGCTTCTTTACCCGGATTTCCGCCAAGGCGGCTGATCCGCGGGGATCTGGCGCGGGAGGGTAGTGTTGAGCACATCGATATCCATCTTGATCTGACCGTTACCCGTTTCGGGTGCGAGGATGAGTGATATCAGGTCAAACTGAGGCTATCGCCTTTTCACTTTATCAGGCATCCCAACGCTCCGTCGACGCCCGCAAATTACCGAAAGTTCAATACCCAATGGCAGGACAAACGACGGCTTTGGGCATGTTATTGCCAGTCAAACCGGTCGGATCACCATACCGCATACGGCTGCTGCCCACCGGATACCAACCGCTCGGGTAAATATCCCCTGTTAAAAATTGGGGCAGGACACAAATGGGCGGCATAAATATGCATAGCCAGAAAACACAAACGGAAAAACCGGGAAATTTTTGATGGGGAAATCAAGTAGGCTGGCGTATATCCAATGATCCCTGGATATACCTATGTAACTGTTTTATATGGTGCCCGGAGCCGGAATCGAACCGGCACGCCGCGTTAGCAGCGAGGGATTTTAAGTCCCTTGTGTCTACCTATTTCACCATCCGGGCCGGGAAATTTGGAATCTACGGACTGCCACATCAGGATTATGGAGGCGGGGGTCGGAATCGAACCGGCGTAGACGGCTTTGCAGGCCGCTGCATAACCACTTTGCTACCCCGCCATTGAGAACAAAACACGCACATTCATGTGCCGAATTCAACTAAAAAGGGAAAGCGCATGCTTTCCCTCGGAATCCTTGGAGCGGGAAAGGAGACTCGAACTCCCGACCCCAACCTTGGCAAGGTTGTGCTCTACCAACTGAGCTATTCCCGCAATTAAGAGCCGCCATTTTAATGACTTTGGAAGCAATGTCAAGACGGAGTACGGCTTATCCCTTCTCAATCGCCTGCGGCACGGCCTTCTTGATATAATAAGCCATTGACCACAAAGTTAAAATCGCAGCAATATAAATCAACCAGGTTCCCCATAAATGGGTGTCGATGATCTGCAATATCGGATCGTGATACAGCAACAGCAGAATCGCCACCATTTGTGCGGTAGTTTTGAGCTTGCCGATAAACGAAACCGCCACGCTCTTGCCTTGACCGACCCCGGCCATCCATTCGCGCAATGCGGAAATGGCGATTTCCCGGCCAACGATGATCAGCGCAATCGGCGCGTCGACCCTTCCCTTCCACACCAGCAGAATAAGTGCTGCCGCCACCATCAGCTTGTCCGCCACCGGGTCGAGAAAAGCGCCGAAGGCGGAGGTCTGGTTCAGGACGCGAGCCAGGTAGCCATCGAGCCAGTCGGTCACTGCCGCCACGGCAAAAATCAGGGTCGCGGTGAGATTGACCCATTGCGGATGCAGCCACTCCGCCGGCAGGTAAAACACGGCCGCAAATACTGGAATCAGCAGGATTCGCAGCCAGGTCAACAGATTGGGAATATTCAACGGCATGTTTGCCTAATGCAGTTCCTGGTAAATTTTTTCCGCCAGCGCCTGGCTAATGCCTTCAACTTTGGCCAGCTCGTCGACGCTGGCCTCCTGCACACCCTTGAAACCGCCAAAACGGGCCAGCAGCTTCTGCCGCCGCTTCGCACCCACGCCGCCGATATCTTCCAGCGACGAGTGCAAGCGCGCCTTGCCGCGCCGCGCCCGGTGCCCTGTGATGGCAAACCGATGCGCTTCATCGCGAATTTGCTGGATCAAATGCAGCCCGATATGATCTTTAGGTAATTGTAACGCCTTTTCGCGGTCTGGAAAAATCAGTTGTTCCTGACCCGCTATGCGCGCCGCTCCCTTTGCTACGCCGATCAGTCCGACACCGTTCAAACCCACCTCGGCCAACACCTCTTCGGCCACCGCCAGTTGCCCCTTGCCGCCGTCGATCAGCACCAGGTCGGGCACACAGCCCTCGCCTGCCGCTATTTTGCGGTAGCGTCGCGTAAGCGCGTCGCGCATGGCGGCATAATCGTCTCCGGGCGTAATACCAGTGATATTGTAGCGCCGGTACTCGCCCTTCTGCATGGCATGGTTGTCATAGACCACGCAGGAAGCTACCGTCGCCTCGCCCATGGTATGACTGATATCGAAGCACTCGATGCGTCGCGTCCCCTCCGGCAAACCGAGCGCCTGGAGCAACGCCTGCAGGCGCGCTACCTGGGTGGATTGCTGGCTCAGGCGCTGGGAGATGGCGATTCTGGCATTCTCCAGCGCCATCTTCAGCCACATCCGACGCTCACCGATAGGGTTGGCGCTGATCTGGACCTTACGTTTTGATTGTTCTGACAGGAGAGCCGCCAGCATGACGTCGTCGAGCTTTTCGCTGATGATGATCAGGGGCGGCACCGAACGACCGATATAATGCTGCTCCAGAAACGCCTCCAGCGCGGTCGCCGCGTCGCATTCCTCGGCATTTTTCGGGAAAAAGCTCTTGTCCCCCAGATGGCGGCCGCCCCGGATCATTACCAGATTGACGCAGACCACACCGTCCTCTGCGACGCAGGCGACCACATCCGCATCCAGCCCGCTCTCGCCGCTGACAAACTGCCGCTCCTGAATCGTGCGCAAGGCCATGATCTGGTCGCGGAATATTTTCGCATCCTCATAGCGCAATTCATCCGCCGCCAATTGCATCGCCGCCTCCAGGCGTTCCAGCACCTGCTGTTCCTTGCCCTCCAGAAACTGGGCCGCTTCTTTCACATCACTGCGGTAAGCATCCTCGCCGATCAGCCCGACGCATGGCCCGGTGCAACGCTTGATCTGATACAGCAAACATGGCCGGGTGCGGTTGCTGAAAACACTGTTCTCGCAGGTGCGCAACCGGAATACCTTCTGAAGCAACTGTATGCTCTCCCGGACCGCACCGGCATTGGGAAACGGACCGAAATACTGGTTTTTCTTGTCCGGGGTACCGCGAAAAAGCCCCAGGCGCGGGAAACTATGGCCGGAGAGCATGATATAGGGATAGGACTTGTCGTCGCGGAACAGGACGTTGTAGCGCGGTGCCAGCGCCTTGATCAGGTTGTTCTCCAGCAGCAGCGCCTCGGCCTCGGTGCGCGTCACCGTGGTTTCGATCTGGTCGATCTGCGACACCATCAGGCCGGTACGCGGCGCCAGCGTCGTCTTCTGAAAGTAGGAGGAAACCCGCTTCTTGAGGTCGCGTGCCTTGCCGACGTAAATGACCTCGCCGCCCGCATTGACCATGCGGTACACCCCCGGAAGATGGGGCAGGCCGGCTAGAAATTCCTTAACATCCACCGCTTGTTCTCTCCGCAAAGGCACGCCAGACAAAGCAGCCCGGCCTGCCTAACTCCTTGCGCCCTTCCCGGCTAAATGGCTTTTGCGGACTCAATGATCATCCAGCAGTTCGCCCGCAATCGCCCAGTTTTCATAAGGCATCTCGTCGAAGGCGATGTAGGTATAGGATTGGGGTTTGTTGGCGATGCGTTCAAGGGTATCGGTAACTTCTTCGGCGATTTTCTGTTTTTGCTCGCGCGTAAGCGTGCCGGCAATGCGGATATTGACGTAAGGCATGTTACCTCTCTGGCAGGTTATGGCGAATATTGGCGAAGATGGCCTCGAACATTTCCACGGTCAGTCGCCTGGTCTGGGTATTATAACGGCTGCAATGATAGCTGTCGTACAGGCTCCGGCCGCCAGGAAGCGCATGCACGGCGCCATGGCCGAAAGGAAAATCCTTGAGCTTGAGCCCCAGTGCGCGCAGCGCGGCCTGATGCGCAATCGTGCCCAGCGCCAGGATGGCAATTCCATCGCCAAGACCTGCAATCTCGTTGGCCAGATAGGCGTTGCATTGCCGGATTTCAGCCGGCTCCGGCTTGTTCTGCGGCGGCAGGCATTTGACGGCGTTGGTGATGCGGCAATCGATCAATTGCAGGCCGTCCGCGGCGCTCACCGACTCCGGCGCGCTGGCGAAGCCATACTTGTGCAACGTCCGATACAGCAGGATGCCGGCAAAATCGCCGGTAAACGGCCTGCCGGTGCGGTTGGCGCCATGCATGCCCGGCGCCAGTCCGACGATCAGCAGGCGCGGATCATCCGCGCCAAAAGGCGGCACCGGCCCGGCAAAATAATCGGGGTGGCTGCACCGGACTTGGTCGAGGAACTCCGCCAGCCTCGAACATTGCCGACAGTCCATTGAAAAAAAAGAATTATTTATTGCATCCATGAATCGCGTTTTCACCTATATCCAGAAATAGTTCCAAGGGACTACTACCAATCACCTATTGCACCGTAACCCGAAATAAATGAGCATAGCGCTATAGACCCATTTTGTAATCCCAGAAAACTGTTATGAGCAACAAACCCACCTTGCAGGATCGCTTCGGCAGACGCGTCGAGTACCTCCGCCTGTCCGTCACCGACCGCTGCGACCTGCGTTGCACCTATTGCATCCCGGAAGGATTCAACGATTTCGAGGAGCCCGGCCAATGGCTCAGTTTCGACGAGATCGAGCGCGTCGTCGGCGCTTTCGCCCGGATGGGCGTCAGCAAGGTGCGGATGACCGGCGGCGAACCGCTGTTGCGCCGCAACCTGCCGCAACTGGTTGCCAAACTGAACGCCCTGGATGGCATCAACGATCTGTCGCTCAGCACCAACGCCACCCAACTCGCCAGGCATGCCGCCGAGCTCAAGCAGGCGGGCGTCTCACGCCTCAATGTCAGCCTGGACTCCCTGCAACCGGAACGCTTCAGCCAGATCGTGCGGCGCGACTGCCTCGACCAGGTGCTGGCCGGCCTGATGGCCGCGAAGCAAGCCGGCTTCGCCCCGGTCAAGATCAACATGGTGGTGATGGCCGGCGTCAACGACGACGAAATCGACGACATGGTGGAATTCTGCATCCAGCACGATTTCACCCTGCGCATGATCGAAGCGATGCCGATGGGCGACACCGGCAGAAACGCGCAGTATCTCGACCTGCAACCCGTCAAGGAGCGCCTGCAACAGCGCTTCGGCCTGATCGACGGCGTCATGGCCGGCGGCGGCCCGGCACGCTACCTGAGATCGACGGACGGCGCTTTCACCGTCGGCTTCATCACGCCGATGTCGCAGCACTTCTGCGACACCTGCAACCGCGTGCGCCTGTCGGTCGATGGCACGCTGTTCATGTGCCTGGGCCAGAACGAAAGCCTGCAACTGCGCCCGCTGCTGCGTGCCGGTGCTTCGGATCTGGAACTGGAGCAAGCGATACGCGCCGCCATCGAACTCAAGCCGCATCGCCACAACTTCAACGAAAGCCCCGATCAGGTCATCCGCTTCATGTCGTTGACCGGCGGCTAAGAGCCTACAGCCTGCCTGCCACCCGCTCCGCGCCCATCAGCCCGACATTCGGATTCAGCACCACATAAACCGGGATCGTCGCCAGCAGTTCCGCATAGCGTCCCTTGTCGGCAAACGCCGCCAGGAAACGCCCGTCCTTCAGCATCTCGACGATCTGCGGCGCGATGCCGCCCGCCACATAAACGCCGCCACGCGCCAGCACCTTGAGCGCGAGATTGCCCGCCTCAGCGCCGTAGATGCGGATGAACAGGTCGAGCGCCTCTGTCGCCAGGCGGTCGTTCCCCGCCAGAGCGAAGCGCGAGATCGCCGCCGAAGGATCGCCCTCCTCTAGCGCCGCCAACAATTCCGGAGAGGCACGCCCTTCTTCGCTGTCGCGCAAAAAATCGAAAATATTCGCCAGGCCGGGGCCGGACACCAGCCGCTCGTAGGAAACATGGCCGAAGCGTGCCGCAAGGTAGTACAGCAGCTCGGCTTGCCGCGCATCGGCAGGCGCAAAGTCGGCGTGGCTGCCCTCGGACGGCAGCGCCTCGTAATGGCCGCCCTGCCAAACCATGAACCCCTCGCCAAGGCCGGTGCCGGCGCCGATCACCGCGCGCACGCCGTGCTCCAGCGGCACTCCGGCTTGCAGGGTCAGCAGGTCATCTGCGCCCAGCGCCTCGATGCCATAGGCCACCGCCTGAAAATCGTTAATCAGCTGGACTTGGGGAATAGCGAATTCTGCCGCGATTGCCGCCGCATCAATCCGCCAGGGCAGGTTGGTAATGTTCGCCTGCCCGCCCGCCACCGGCCCGGCCACGCCGAAACAGGCGCTCGCTATCGCCTGCGGCGGACAGTCGCGCAAGAACTCGGCGATGATCGGCTCCAGGCCTGCATAAGCGGCACTTTCAAAGCGCCGCTCGGCCAGCACGCGGCCATCAACTGACAACCGCAGCAGGGTCTTGGTGCCGCCGATGTCGCCGGCAAGGAGGGTTTTAGTGGTGGCAATGCTCATAAAAATGGGTATCCGTAATTCATGGTGATTTTAACTTTGCGCCGAGGGCCTCCAATCGACCGGCAGTCATCCCATTGCTGTCGCAATATTTATTCAACAACATTCATTTCTCCACTTCTAGATTTTTGACGATATTGCTAAGGGAAGAGTAGTAATACTTAGATGGGGTTGACATCATTTTCGCTTGATATTGATTGCTTGGCTCTGCATTCTTCTCAAAACGAAACCTGAATTTCAGTGAATGAAAATATTGTTCATCCATATACAGGTCAGAACGAGGATGAACCCCAGACCTAATAGCCTTTCTAGCCGTCCCCTCAATCTCCATTAACTGAGCAAACGGAACGCCTAAGCTGTTAAGGCAAATGTGATTTTGAGATGGTGATATATGCAACAAAGCATCATCGTAATATTCATTACTGCCTTGGGCTATTACAGCGTAGGTTCTTAGCCCTAATATTTCTTGATAAATACTATCTATTTCACCAGCCAGATGAATAAACACCTCTGGCGAATACGTGTATTTTATATCGCTCTTAAAATGACCAACGGACCAATTGCTTTTTAGAAGAAGGCTATCAGCAAATGAAATAAAAGAAATGTCTGTATGCCGATGGGAAAGATCATCGATCTTATTTCTTAATTCGACGAGTCGTGACCTTGTAATGGAGGAATTGCCCAATGCTTTCTTTACATCTGCCGCATCAATCAATGCGAACACCGAATAAGTTCTCAAATAAATATTTTCAAGCCATTCACTTTTGACAAAAATTCTGATTTTTTCATCGCATTGCCTCGAACCAACGCACGCAACGAACTGATCCCGAGGTAAGGTTATGGCAATTTCGTGGAATCGGTCACGTACATTTGCATACCAAGAAAGCTCAATCAAATTGTCATTGATCGCCCTCGCAGCCACACTGCTAACGGAACCTACGTATTCGTACTCGGCACCTCCAAAAAATCGAAGCATCGAATCCACATACTCGCTAAGATAAATTTCATCGACAATGTATATATCCTGATCAAGAGGGACATTATCAAAGACGTAATTGTCGAACATTTTGTGGCTAAACAAAGGAGGCATACCCTGATAAGTGCTAACGAATGAAAGGGACTTCCCCGTCCCAAGGATGCGGCGAAGTTGACGCAAATAGCATCAAAAGTGCCAAGATGGAATGAGCCGTTTTCACCAATCAGCCGAAGGGGAAGGACACAAACATTATCACCATAGGGATCGATCTCGCCAAGAACATTTTTGCCGTCCACGCTCCTGATAGCCGATGACTCACCCTCCCAAGTTTTCCAGTATCTCTACCGGCACACCCGCCGCCACCCGGTCGAACAAGTCGATGATGTCGTCGTTCCGCATCCGCACGCAGCCTTTCGAGCCGGGCTTGCCCAGCTCCACGCCGTCCGGCGTGCCGTGAATGTAGACGTAGCGGCGCATGGTATCGACGTTGCCGAGCCGGTTCCGACCCGGCTCGCAGCCGGAAAGCCAGAGGATGCGTGTCAGTATCCAGTCGCGGTCGGGGAACTGCGCGCCCAGCTGCGGCGTATAAATTTCCCCGGTGGGGCGGCGTTTCACGAACACGCTGTTGGCTGGCTGGCCTGCGCCGATCTTGGCGCGAACGATGTGCGATCCGCGCGGCGTGCAATAGCTGCCGTTTTCCTCGCCGACGCCGTTCAGCGCGGTTGAAATGACATAGCGCCTGATCGGCGCATCCTGATCGTCGAGCAGCTCCAGGGTCTGATCGGCAACGATTATTCTAATTCGCACCGGCATTTCCTTTTCCGCGCCGCTGCGCAAAAAAATCGCTTAACAGACCGCCGCACTCAGCGGCAAGGATGCCGCCCGCCACTTCGGCATGGTGGTTCAGTCGCGTTTCGGCAGAAAGGTCGATGATGCTGCCGCAAGCGCCGGTTTTCAGGTCGGACGCGCCGAACACCACACGCGAGATGCGGGCATGGAAAATGGCCCCCATGCACATGGCGCAGGGTTCAAGGGTCACGTAAAGGGAACAGCCGACCAGGCGGTAATTGCCAATATTCAGCGCCGCATCGCGCAAGGCCATGACTTCGGCGTGGGCGGTCGGGTCGTGGCGGGAAATCGGCGCGTTGAAGCCGCGCCCGACGATCTCGCCATCCTTGACCACCACCGCGCCGACCGGCACTTCGCCGGCTTCCCACGCCTGACGGGCAAGGATCAAGGCTTCGCGCATCATTTCGGCGTCTATTGATTCATTCAGGGCATCCATCGCAACCCACTCATTTCAACATTTTCGATTATACCGCGCAAAAAACGGAAAAAGCCCTGCATTCACAGGGCTTTTTCAGATCGACTGCCGGTTATTGCGTGACGTCGTTGACAGCTTCAGGCATGAGTATCTTTACGCCCCAAACCTTCGGCAATAAAAGCGAGAACCAGGGTATTCAAGCTGACACCTTCAGCCTTGGCACGCTCAGCCAACTTGACATGAATCGACTTGGGCAGGCGAGTGACAAAACGACCAGAGGCCATCGGCACAGGTTCAGGTTGATAGGACGGCGCCGGAATCGACTTACCAGCGTCGGCTCTGGCCGAAATCCACGACGCGAAGGCATCACGCCCATTAACTACTGCTTCTGCTTCGGTTTCGCCATCGGACATACAACCGGGCAAATCTGGGAAAGTAATCAGATAGCCGCCGCCATCCTCCACTGAGAGAGGACTGACGATGTGGGCATAAGCCTCGAACGGATGGGCAGGCTGCACTTGGACAACTTGCTTGATGCTGGCGTTAGTCATGATTGCAACTCCTTGACGCTATCGACCAAACTCAAAAATTGCCGGATATAAATCGGCTTTATCGGCCGGTGGGCTGGCACAGATACATCGCTTTCCACACCGGGGTAGCCGAAAACATGGTGACTGCCTCCATGGTTGCGGCACTCGATCCCGAACTGAGCCGCAACTGAAAGCAAATCGTCAATCCGCCAGTCTCGGGGATTGTTGCACATGGCTTCGAGCAGCTTAGTTCGTTTGTTCACACCAAGAATAGTATCTCATTTGATACTACAACGCTATCGAAGTTCCATTGCTCGGCAATCGTTGCTTAGGATTACTACGTTTTTTAATAGCTACAGTTGTGTGTAGCATTATGTGCGTCCATAAAGTCAAACGCCTAACTAAACAACAACTTAGCTAGGCGTTTGTAAGTTTTGCAAAACCGCTGAAACATTATAAATCAGCCGGTTAGCCTGGCGGCTCTACTCCCACTCGATGGTCGATGGCGGCTTGCCGCAGATATCGTAAACCACGCGGTTGATGCCGCGCACTTCGTTAATGATGCGGTTGGATACCTTGCCGAGCAGTGTGTAGGGCAGTTCCGCCCAGTGAGCAGTCATGAAATCCTGGGTCTGCACGGCGCGCAGCGCGACGACGTAATCATAGGTGCGGCCGTCGCCCATCACGCCCACCGCCTTGACCGGCAGGAACACGGCAAAGGCTTGCGAGGTTTTTTCATACCAGCCGGAGGCACGCAGCTCTTCGATAAAAATGGCATCCGCCCGGCGCAGCAGGTCGGCAAATTCGGCTTTCACTTCGCCCAGGATGCGCACGCCGAGGCCGGGACCGGGGAACGGATGGCGATAGACCATATCGTGCGGCAGACCCAAGGCGATGCCCAGCTCGCGCACTTCATCCTTGAACAGCTCGCGCAGCGGCTCCAGCAGCTTCAGATGGAGGGTGTCCGGCAAACCGCCGACGTTGTGGTGCGACTTGATGGCATGGGCCTTTTTGGTCTTCGCCCCGGCGGATTCGATCACGTCGGGATAGATGGTGCCCTGCGCCAGCCACTTGGCATTGGGCAGCTTGGCCGATTCGGCCTGAAACACTTCGACGAACTCGCGACCGATGATCTTGCGCTTCTTCTCGGGATCGGTGACGCCGGCGAGGTGCTTCATGAATTCCGCGCTGGCATCGACGTGAATCACCTTGACGCCCAGATTGTCGGCGAAAGTCTTCATCACCTGTTCGGCTTCATTCAGGCGCAGCAGGCCGTTATCCACGAACACGCAGGTAAGCTGCGTGCCGATGGCGCGGTGCAGAAGCGCCGCCACGACCGAGGAATCCACGCCGCCGGACAGCCCCAGAATCACTTCGTCCGAGCCGACTTCGGAACGGATTTTTCCGATCGCTTCTTCGACGTAATCCGGCATGTTCCAGTCGTTGCCGCAACCGCAAATGTCGTGCACGAAACGTTCGAAGATCGCCTTGCCTTGCAGGGTGTGGGTCACTTCGGGGTGGAACTGCACGCCGTAGAAATGACGCGCTTCGTCAGCCATGCCGGCAATCGGCGTGGCGGCATTGGAAGCGCTCACTTTGAAGCCAGCCGGCAGCTCCGTCACCTTGTCGCCGTGGCTCATCCACACGTCGAGCAAACCGTGGCCCTCGTCGTTGGCCCGATCCTGGATGTCGCGCAGCAAGGCTGAATGTCCACGGGCACGCACTTCGGCATAACCGAATTCGCGCTTGGCCGCATTCTCCACCTTGCCGCCGAGCTGCGCTGCCATGGTCTGCATACCGTAGCAAATACCGAGGACCGGCACGCCAAGCTTGAACACGACGTCAGGCGCGCGGGGAGTTTCCTCCTCGTAAACCGAAGATGGCCCACCGGAAAGGATAATGCCCTTGGGGTTGAATTCCCGAATGAACTGCTCAGTCACATCATAAGGATGAAGTTCACAATAGACGCTGGCTTCACGTACCCGGCGGGCGATCAACTGGGTGTACTGGGAGCCGAAATCGAGGATCAGAATTTTCTGGTGGAGCATGATGTCACCGCACTAAAAATGAAAAAAGGGGGTGCAGCTCGCCGCACCCCCATAATTTTTGCCTCTTATTCAACGTGATAGTTCGGTGCTTCCTTGGTGATCTGTACGTCGTGAACGTGGGACTCGCGGATGCCGGCCGAGCTGATTTCAACGAACTCGGCCTTGGCATGCACCTCGGCAATGGTCGAGCAACCCAGATAACCCATGCTCGAGCGCACCCCGCCGATCAACTGGTGGATCACCGACAGCACGCTGCCCTTGTAGGGCACGCGACCTTCGATGCCTTCCGGCACCAGTTTGTCGGCGTTGGCTTCGGCTTCCTGAAAGTAACGATCTTTCGAGCCTAGCTGCATGGCGCCGAGCGACCCCATGCCGCGGTAGGATTTGTAGGAACGCCCCTGAAACAGTTCGATTTCGCCCGGCGCTTCTTCGGTGCCGGCGAACATGCCGCCCAGCATCACGCAATCCGCGCCTGCCGCCAGCGCCTTGGCAACGTCGCCGGAATAGCGTATCCCGCCATCGGCGATCACTGGTACGCCGCTGCCTTTAAGCGCCTGCACCACATTGGCGATTGCCGTGATCTGAGGCACACCGACGCCGGCCACGATCCGGGTGGTGCAAATAGAGCCGGGGCCGATGCCGACCTTGACCGCATCCGCGCCATGGTCGGCCAACGCCAGCCCCGCAGCCGCAGTGGCGATGTTGCCGCCGATCACCTGAACCTGCGGGAAGTTTTCCTTTACCCATTTCACCCGGCCCAGCACACCTTGGGAGTGTCCATGCGCGGTATCCACCACGATCACATCCACCCCCGCCTCTGCTAGCAGGGTAACGCGCTCCTCGGTGCCTTCGCCCACGCCCACCGCCGCGCCGACCCGCAACCTGCCCTGACTATCCTTGCATGCCAGCGGATGTTCGGTGGATTTCTGAATATCCTTGACCGTAATCAGACCGCGCAGCTCAAAGTCGTTGTTGACCACCAGCACCCGCTCCAGGCGATATCGATGCATCAACGCCATGGCCTCTTCGCGGCTGGCGCCTTCCTTGACCGTAATCAGCTTGTCGCGCTGGGTCATGATGTTCCTGATCGGCTGGTCCAGGTTGGTTTCAAAGCGCAGATCACGGTTGGTAATGATGCCCACCACCCGCCCGCCATCCACCACCGGCAAACCGGAAATCTTGTGCTGTCGGGTCAGCGCCAGCACGTCCTGAACTGTCATTTCCGGAGAAATGGTGATCGGGTCTTTTACCACGCCGCTCTCGAAACGCTTTACGCGCGCGACTTGCGCAGCCTGTGCTGCAGCGGTCATGTTCTTGTGAATGATGCCAACGCCGCCTTCCTGCGCCAGGGCAATCGCCAGGCGGGCTTCGGTGACGGTATCCATCGCCGCAGAAATCAGGGGTATATTGAGGGAAATTTCGCGGGTAAGCCTCGTGGCCAGGCTCACGTTGCGAGGCAAAATATTGGAATGCGCAGGGACCAGCAAAACATCATCGAAGGTCAGCGCTTTCTGCAAAACACGCATGTTGTTATCCTTGTCACCAAAGCGCTATTATACAATCTTCAGGTATCCTCGGTAAACTGGGCTTGGTCGTTTCATTTCAGAAAGTACATTTGTACCATTGACGGTTACGTTGTGAATCGCTATGTTTATCCAAACAAAACCGAGGAGTCACAACATGCGCAACAAACTTATCCCACTTACCATCCTGTGCGGCCTGTTGCTAGGCGGATGCCAGGGAAGCGGCGCGGTAAAACCCGAAGCAATGGCCTCAGAAGCAACGAAACCGGCGATTTCGGAGGAGGCCAGACAAGCGCTCGCCAAAGCCGAAGCCGACATTGATGAAGCAAGAGCCAGAAATGCACTATGGACCACCGCAGAAAGCGCCCTGAAAAAAGCGCAGGAAGCCGCCGCCAAGGCTGACAGCGCTACCACCCTGAAACACTCGAAAACAGCAAGCGAACTGGCACGACTGGGAATTGCCCAGTTGAATTATCCGTTAGCCAAATGACACGGCTGAACGCCATACGGCTGTCGCTGATAATCTTTTCGCTGCTGGCGCTGGCTGCCACTGCGCACGCAGGGATTACCAAATGGGTGGATGCAGATGGCAAGGTCCAGTATTCGGACCAACCGCCGCCACCCACCGTCAAGTCGCAGAAGACGCTGGATATCAAGAACAGCCCGACCTTGCCCAAAACCGCATCCGACAACAAGGGTGGGGAGAAGAGCATGGCGGAAAAAGAACTGGAATTCCGCAAGCGCCAGGTCAAAGCGGAGGAAGCTGCCGCCAAGGAGGCCAAGGATCAGGAAGAAGCCAAGCGCATGAAAGCGAATTGCGAACAAGCGCGCCGCCAACTACAGGCTTTGCAGGAAGGCCAGCGCATCACCAGATACAATGAAAAAGGCGAGCGCGTTTTCATGGAAGACAGTGACCGCCCTCAAGCTATCAATGAGGCAAAACAGGCGGTGGATTCCTGGTGCAAATGAATCAGGCGGCCGCGCCGACCTCGCCGGCTTCCTTCTTGTCACCTTTGCCCTCGGCCGCGCGCTTTTTACGGATTTCTTTAGGATCGGCGATCAACGGTCGATAAATCTCGATCCTGTCTTTATCCCGAAGCACCGTATCAAGCTTGGCCTGTTTCGAAAAAATGCCCACCTTGGCGCTATTCAGGTCGATTTCCGGAAAATCCCGCAGGATGCCGGACTGCTCAATCGCCTCCGACAACAACGTACCGGGCTTTATCTTCAAGGACAGCGCTTCCTGTTTCTGGGGCAGGGCATACACCACTTCCACTGAAATTTCTTCACTCATGGTTCACCATATATCACTGTTGCACGTTGAACGAACGCTTCGACAAAACTGTTGGCGATATGCCCAAAAACCGGGCTGACCAGCTTGTCCAACAGTTTAGTTGAAAATTCATAATGTAGCCTGAACTCGATTTTACAGGCCGTTTCGTCCAGTTCGATGAAACGCCAACAGCCTTCAAGGTGGCTGAACGGGCCGCGACGAAACCTCATTTCAATCAGATTCGGCTCCTGCCGGGTATTCTCGGTAGAGAAGCTCTGCCTGATGTGATGATAGTCGATATGTACCGTCGCCTCGAGCACGTCATCGCTGATCCGCTGCACTTCCGTCCCGCCACACCAGGGCAGGAAGACCGGATAATCCTCGACTCGATCCACCAGCACGAACATTTGCCGTGCCGAATAAAAAACCAGCACTGACTTTTCCACTACTGCCATTCGGTATGCCGCCAACAAAAACTGTTAAAATACACGATTTCCAAATGAAACTCACCTGTCGATGAGCATCGCGCAAAACAAAAAAGCTTTTCACGACTACTTCATCGAGGAAAAGTATGAAGCCGGCATCGTCCTGGATGGCTGGGAGGTCAAGGCCATCCGCGCCAGACGCACGCAGCTCAAGGAGGCCTATGTCATCATCCGCGGCGGAGAACTGTTTCTGCTCGGCTGCCACATCAGCCCGTTGCCGACCGCGTCCACCCACGTCAACCCAGACCCCGTGCGCACGCGCAAGCTGCTGCTGCACGCCGAGCAAATCAGCAAGCTGATCGGCAAGGTGGAACGCGCCGGCTACACGCTCGTGCCACTGGACATGCATTTCGTCCGCGGCCGCATCAAACTGGAAATCGGTCTGGCCAAGGGAAAAAAACAGCACGACAAGCGCGAATCCGAGAAGGATCGTGACTGGCAGCGCGAAAAACAGCGCCTGATTCGGAACAAATAATGAAACCATTCGGCTTCGCCGGTTTCTCCGGCAGCGGCAAAACCACCTTGATCGAACAACTGATTCCACTGTTAGTGGCACAAGGGCTGAAAGTATCCCTGATCAAGCATACCCACCACGATTTTGCCATCGACCAGCCGGGCAAGGACTCCTATCGCCATCGCGCTGCGGGCTGTAGCGAGGTAATGGTTACCTCGCAATTCCGCTGGGCGCTGATCCATGAACTACGCGACGAACCGGAGCCCTGCCTGGATGAACAGATCGGGCGGCTGGCGCCGTGCGATCTGGTACTGGTGGAAAGCTTCAAGAATGAGGCCATCCCGAAACTGGAGGTTCATCGCACTGCTATCGGGAAACCTTTGCTTTTTCCCGGAGACCCGAATATCGTCGCCGTCGCCAGCGATATTCCGGTGGAAACGCAGTTGCCGCAGTTCAAACCGAACCAGGCAGATAAAATTGTCGGATTCATCTTGCAACAAACAGGTCTTGAATAACATGGATAAGAAATCGAACATGATCAGCGCCGACGAAGCACTATCTTTTCTGCTGGCGCGAGCACAGCCGACAAATAAAACCGAGCGTATCGCCACGACGGACGCACTGGGACGGGTGTTGGCCGAACGTCAGACTTCGGCGATCAACGTTCCTCCGCTGGATAACAGCGCGATGGATGGCTATGCTGTGCGCTTCGCCGATCTCGTTTCAAATGGCGCAACCCGGCTACGGGTGACACAGCGCATTCCGGCTGGCACCGTCGGGCAACCGCTGGGAGTGGGCTGCGCAGCCCGGATTTTTACCGGGGCGCCGGTTCCGGCAGGTTGCGATGCGGTGGTGATGCAAGAAAATTGCAGTGCCGAAGGCGACATGGTGACCATCAACAGAGCCCCCAGAATGGGCGAAAATATCCGCCGTGCCGGCGAGGACATTACCGTTGAAGCCGAGGTTCTTCCTGCCGGCATCCGGCTGCGCCCACAGGAAATGGGGCTGGCCGCATCAGTCGGCATCGCCGCTCTGCCGGTTTATCGTAAGTTGAAGGTTGCAACCTTCTTTACCGGCAATGAAATCGTGATGCCCGGAGAACCGCTCAAACCCGGCCACATCTACAATTCCAACCGCTTCGTGCTGGTTGGCCTACTGCAAGCGCTGGACTGCGACATCGTAGACCTTGGCATCGTGCCGGATAGCTTCGCCGCTACCGTGAAAGTGCTCGAGGAAGCCGTAACCAGGGCAGACCTGATTATCACCAGCGGCGGCGTATCCGTGGGCGAGGAAGACCATGTCAAAACTGCGGTGGAGTCCGTGGGAGTGCTCGATCTGTGGAAAATCGCGATCAAGCCGGGCAAGCCGCTGGCCTTCGGCACCGTTGGCAACACACCGTTCATCGGCCTGCCGGGCAACCCGGTTTCAGCCTTCGTCACCTTCTGCCTGTTTGTTCGGCCATTCATCTTGCGCAGCCAGGGCGTAACATCCACCGCACCGCAGGTTTTCTCGCTGAAGGCGGATTTCGACTGGCCGAAACCCGACAAACGCCGCGAATTTTTGCGCGCCCGCTTGCACATGGCGGACGATGGCATGGTTAGCGCCCAACTCTACCCTAACCAGGGTTCCGGTGTGCTGACTTCCACCACTTGGGCGGACGGTTTGGTAGAAGTTGCTGAAAGCACTCCGATCCGGCGCGGCGAGACCGTCAAGTTCCTTCCTTTCTCTGGAATGCTCAATTAGAATAGGGGAAACTGCATGGTTACCCTGCTCTATTTTTCCCGCCTGCGCGAATCTTTCGGCCTTGCCTCGGAGCAGGTGGAACTCCCCGCCGACGTAACCGACGTCCGCTTGCTGACCGAATGGCTGCGTCAGCGTGGCAGCATCTGGCAGGAAGAACTCGCCCCCGGCAAGCCAGTGCGCGTCGCTGTCAATCAGGATATGGCCAGCCCTGACGCGGCTGTGCGGGACAAGGATGAAATTGCTTTCTTCCCCCCGGTGACAGGAGGCTAACATGACGGTACGGGTGCAAACCGAAGATTTCGATATTGGCGCAGAGATTCTGAAACTACGCCAGGGTAACGCCGGAATCGGCGCCATCGCCAGCTTCGTCGGCCTGGTGCGAGACCTGAATGAAAACACTGCGGTTACGGAAATGGTTCTGGAACACTACCCCGGCATGACCGAGAAAGCATTGGCCGAAATTGCAGAAGAAGCGAAACGGCGCTGGAATCTCATCAATGCGCTGGTCATCCACCGCGTTGGCCCGCTCAGGCCCACTGACCAGATTGTACTGGTGGCGACAAGCTGTGCCCACCGCCATGATGCCTTTGCTGCCTGCGAATTCATCATGGACTATCTGAAAACCCGCGCGCCGTTCTGGAAAAAAGAACAAACTGCGAAAGGCGCACATTGGGTGGATGCGCGCGAAAGCGACGAAACCGCCACCCAGCGCTGGATGCAACATCAAACTAATTAGCTTGATAAAACATGCGTTCTCCACTAAAGTTCCATCGGTTCGTGCCGTTATTCTTACCATAAATCGGATAACCACAAATAGATCATCGATGCGTCAGTAATAACACCATCGAAAAACGATCCGTAACCGAAGGGATTTACCTTGAAGATCGATACCTCAGTAAAATCGCCGGCCAATACCGGCGTAAAAGAAACTGCAACGCGCGGTTCGAAGCAGGGGGCCGGCGCGGCCGTTGCTGCACCGCCAACAAAAAATCCGGCGGCACAGGACAGCGTCCAGATTACTTCGCTCTCATCGCAGCTCCAGGCCATGGAAAACGTACCGGTGATAGACAGCGCACGCGTTGATGCAATCAAGCTGGCAATCAGTGAAGGACGATTCAAGATCAACCCCGAAGCCATTGCTGATAGCCTGCTTGCCTCGGTTAAAGACTTGGTTCAAAACCGGAAAAATTGACGTTGACAATCAAACTGGCGATCACTTCACCAGACGACTTCGCCAAGAGCCTTGATGCTGAATTACGCGCATTTCTGGATTTCATTCAGGTGCTGCAGACCGAGCAGGAAGCCCTGATTCAGGGCAATGTTGACTTCCTGGTCGAACTGGCCCAGGTAAAATCCGAAAAAGTAATCTTGTTGTCGCAATACGCCATGTCCCGCAGCCGTTTCCTCGGTACACAAGGCTGTGCCCCGGAACAGGGCGGCATGGGAAAATGGTTACGCCAGCACGATAATCCACAAATCACCGAAATCTGGCGGCAACTGCTGGAGCACGCGGAAACTGCACAGCAACTCAATCAGATCAATGGCGTCATGATCGAAACAAAACTCAGGAATAACCAGCAAGCACTAGCTGTCCTTCAGTCCGCAGCCAACAAGAGCGCGCTGTACGGTCCGGATGGGCAGACCCACGCACCAGGCATGGGGCGCCCGCTCGGCAAAGTTTAGGTGTAACCGCCTTTCCATGAGCTTCTTCCTAAATTAAAACCCCTCAAGGCTTCTTGACGGCTCCAGCCTCTGCTGTTGCTGCTTTGGTCGTTTCCGTTGCCGCCTTGGTTTTTTGGCTAGCGGTCGGAGCATCGGCGTCCATCTCCTGTTCGGCCAAAATCGTGACCGTAACGTGCCGGTTTCGTGAACGTCCTTCAGGTGTGCTATTGGTGGCGCTCGGACGAAATTCCCCATAGCCCACGGCGATAAACCGCTCCGGCGCTGCCCCACTCTCGGCAAGAAGCCGCACCACGCTACTGGCGCGTGCAGTTGACAATTCCCAGTTGGACGGAAAAACAGGCGTGTTGATCGGCGTATTGTCGGTGAACCCTTCCACCTGGATCATGTTCGGTATCTGGGCCAGTTCCTGCCCCACCACACGCAGCGTTTTAACCGCCCCCGGTTCGAGGACCGCCTGACCAGAGGCAAACAGCGCGCTGGCATTGATCTCGATCGCGACGCCACGTTCGCTTTGGGTTACGCTTACCTGCCCATCCTTTATCAAGGAGGCCATTGCCTTGAGCATGGACTTGGCGATCACCTTCAGTTTTTCCGCTTGCTGTTGCCTCCTGCGCACTTCCATGATTTGCTTCAATTCGAGCACCTGCGCAACGCTCGCCGGCGCGGACTTCGCTTGGCCCTTGGATGAGGCATCGACTTGCATTGCCGGTGCAACCTGCGCATTAACGGATGGCGAATTCTTGAAAGCGCTAACCAGTGAACTGCTCAGCACCCTGTATTTCGCCGTGTTCACTTGGGAAATTGAATACATTACGACAAAAAAGGCAAAGAGCAAAGTAATGAAATCTGCGTAGGAGACCATCCAGCGCTCCAGATTTTCATGCTCCTCGGGTCTATGTTTGCGTTTGCGCGCCATTCGTCATCTCGCCCAGGCAACCTAAATGATGTAGCCCTGCAATTTCGTTTCGATCGCGCGGGGATTCTCGCCATTGGCGATAGACACCAGCCCCTCGATCAGCATCTCGCGCATCACCAATTCCTGCTCGATAACGGCCCTGAGTTTGTTGGCCATCGGCAGAAAAAAAAGGTTGGCCGATCCCACGCCATAAACGGTGGCGACAAATGCCACGGCGATGCCCGCCCCCAGTTTGGATGGATCACTCAGGTTTTCCATCACATGAATCAGGCCAAGCACCGCGCCTATAATGCCGATAGTGGGAGCGTAGCCGCCTGCCGCCTGCCAGACTTTCGATGCATCCAGATGATGCTTCTCGTAGGTTGCGATCTCGACATCGAGCGCGTCACGGATTTTCTCCGGCTCTGCGCCGTCCACCAGCATTTGCAAACCCTTATGGGTAAAGGGATCCCGCTGTGCATCCAGTTGCGGTTCCAACGCCAGCAGCCCGCCCTTGCGCGCCACGCCGTTCCATGCAACCACCTGTTTAATCAGTGCATGCGGATCCAGCCTGGGGGGCAAGATAATCCATTTGGCCAGTCTCAGGCCATGAAAAAATATCCGGGGGGGACACTGCAGCATGATGGCGCCGATCGTACCGCCAAACACGATGATGAACGCCGTGATCTGCATCAGGGAACCGACATGCCCTCCCTCCATAACCTGGCCGCCGATAATCGCAGTAAAAGCCAGCACCACGCCAAATATACTGACCAGATCGATATCAGTCCGCTTTGTCTGCTGCGCGCCTTTCGCTTTCAAATCCACTCCTTCAGCTTGCTGCGCAAACGCGCCATGGCCTGGCTATGCACCTGGCACACGCGCGATTCACTGACGCCCAGAACCTCGCCAATTTCGCGCAAATTCATTTCTTCCTCATAATACATCGCCATCATCAGTTTCTCGCGCTCAGGCAATAAACCGATCTCCTCGATCAGTTTCGCCCTGAACCGTTCATCCTGCAGTTTGGCGAACGGTTCAGCGGAGTCGGCGGCACAGTGCCGCTCGAAAAAATCACCATCCTCGCCAACCTGAAAATCCTCATAGTGCAGCAGTTGGCAGCCTCGCGCGTCCAACAGCATCTGCTGGTAATCCTCCAGGCTCATCTGCAACTCGTCAGCCACTTCACGTTCGGTCGGAGTGCGGCACATGCGCTGCTCCAGGGCATTCATTGCGGCTTCAATCTGGCGCAAGGCTTTCCGTGCCGAACGCGGCAGCCAGTCGCATTGGCGCAGTTCGTCCAGCATCGCACCGCGGATGCGCTGCACTGCATAGGTCTCGAACTGCGCGCCCTGCGCATCGTCATAATTAGTCATGGCATCGAGCAGGCCGATCATGCCAACCTGAATCAAGTCGTCAACCTGCACGCTGGCAGGCAGCCGTGCCATCAGATGGTAGGCAATGCGCTTGACCAGCGGGGTATATTGAACGACTTGCTGATCTTTTACTAATCCGGTTTTGGAGTACATGTCGCGATTCTATAAGCGAGACTCTTCCACCGCAATACGACTGCTCCTGATCAGACGCTGCATAAACGCTTCCAGGCGTCCATTCTCGCCCGACGGCTGCGGCCATTGTTCCACGGTTTCCGCCAGATTTCTGAGCGCTTTGGCTGATGTGGCTGCGGGAAATGCATCCACCACCGACCGGCTGATCCGGCCAGCTTGCTTCAACTTCTCGTCAAACGGCACGTAGCCCATGAAGTCGAGGGAAACGTCAAGGAAACGCACGGCAACCTTGGCCATGTTATCGTACAATGTCCGCGCTTCGGATTCGCTCTTCACCTTGCTCGCCAGAATATGAAAGCGATGAATGGCGAAACGCTGGTTGAGCACCTTGATCAAGGCGTAACCATCGGTGATCGAAGAAGGGTGTTCAGACACCACGATCACGATTTCCTGAGAAGCCAGAGACCGCGGCAAGACGTTACTGGCAACCCCGGCAACGGCATCCACCAACACCACGTCCACCGTTTTTGAGATTTGGCGGAACGACTGCACCAGCCAGTCCTGGTCTTCCTGCCCCAATTCTCCAAGCACCTGTAGCCCCTTGCCGGCGGAAACGATATCCACCCCCTCCAAGCCATGCATAACCACTTCCTCCAGCGTCTTCTCGCGCCGGATCACATGCATCAGGTCGTAGCGCGCCGTGAGGCCGAGCAGGGTTTCCATGCCACCCTTGCCCTGCTGTTCATCCAAAATCAGCACATGCCGGCCGCGTTTGGCCAGTGCCGCAGCCAGATTGACGACAATATTGGATTTGCCTGCACCGGTTCTACCGCTGGTCAGCGTCACCACCCTCACTGAATCCCTTTCCAGCAGGCGGCGCAGGCCCTCTGCCTGATCCTGCAGAATATCAGCCACGGAGGGCGCCCACATCACGCTTGCTTCCCGCGAAGCCGGCTGACTCCACCGCAGCCATCGCCAGCGGATATTCGGTTTCCCGCAGAACGAAGGGCGAAGCTTCCGGCGCGGATTTCAAAACCCTGTCCACCAGATAAACCGGATTGGGAAGGTGCAAATCCTCTGGCACACGCTGGCCGTTGGCGACGTAATGGAGCAGCAATTTGTGGCGAATCACAACATCCAGCACCGGGCCGATGCTGATCGCCTCATCTATTTTGGTCAGGATGCAGCCATCCATATCTTCCGTCTGGTAGGAACGGACGACATCGTCGAGCGTGCTGCCCTGGCCGTTGGCGGAAAGCAGGAGCAGGCGCTGGATACTGCGCCCACCGCCCGACAGCAGCGCCACCTGCTCGGAAAGGCGGCGATCGCGTTGGCTCATGCCGACCGTGTCAATCAGGATCAGGTGCTTGCTCTGCAGATCGGACAAGGTAAGCTGCAAATCAGCCTCGTCCTTGATCACGTAAACCGGGACGCCAAGTATCCTGCCATAAATGCGCAACTGCTCGTGAGCGCCGATCCGGTAGGTGTCCGTGGTGATCAGGGCAAGACTGGACGGGCCATGCTTCAGGGTACAGCGTGCCGCCAGCTTGGCCACGGTGGTGGTTTTGCCGACTCCGGTCGGGCCAATCAGCGCATAAACGCCGCCGCGATCAACGATGTCATCGCCCTCCTTCACCACATGCAGGTTATGCATCAGGGCCGCTTTCAGCCAGCGCAAGCTCTTTTCCAGATTATAGCCGGACGGCATTTTTTCCAGCAGTTGGCGGGAAAGCAAAGGGCTTAGCCCCACGCTCAGCAGGTGGCGCAAGGCTTCGATCTTGGACGGCTCCTTCCGCTGCAGATCGCCCCAGGCGAAGCCGGACAACTGGCCTTCCAGCATGCCGCGCAGAAACTTTATTTCGCGGACGATATCCTGCGTTATCGGTTCCAGCGACGCATCATTCTCCACCGGGGTGGATTTGCCTTTCTCCTGCAACTCGCCGCTTTGCGCGCGCGACATAGGGGGGGGTGCGGCGGCGGGCGGCGGTGTGGAGCGGGAAGAAAATTCGACAGGCACAGGACGCGGTTTGGCCGGCGGCGGGCTCACAGGTGCGCCGGCAAGAGAAGCCATATCCATATCCGCTACCGCCATGATCTCGATACCGCCCGCTACCTGGCGGTTGGCAAGGATAATGGCGTCGGCGCCAAGCGCATCCCTGACTTGTCGCAAGGCCTCGCGCGTAGTGCTGGCATAGAATTTCCGGACGTTCATCTACCTCCCAATACGGCGGTCACTTTAATAGTTTTTGTATCCGGCACCTCGGCGTGGGAAATCACCTTGAGCTGAGGCACCGCGCGCCGCAGAAAGCGCGACATCAGGCCGCGCAACGGCGCCGGCACCAAAAGCACGGCAGGCAGGCCAAGCTGTTCCTGATTCTGCGCCACGGACTGCGCCTGCGCCAGCAGGTTTTCGGCCAAACCGGGTTCCAGCCCCGCCCCTTCGCCACCCGACGTTTGCGCCGCCTGCATCAGCAGGCCCTCCAGACCGGGGTCCAGCGAAATGACTTGCAGCTCGTTCGTACCCGGATAAATTTGCTGGATAATAGCACGCCCCAGCCCAACCCGGATCAGGGACGCCAGTTCATCAACGTTTTGCGTTCGTGTAACATGCTCGGCGAGGATTTCAATAATGGTATGCATGTCGCGAATATGCACACCTTCTTCCAACAGGCTCTGAAGTACCCGGTGCAAGGTAGAAAGCGGCATCTGCTTCGGCACCAGATCCTCGACCAGCTTGGGTGATTCCTTCGTCAGGTGATCCAGCAACTGCTGCACCTCTTCGCGCCCCAGCAATTCCGCACTATGGGTCTGGATGATGTTGGACAGGTGGGTGGCGATTACCGTGCTGGCATCCACTACGGTGTAGCCCAGAGATTGCGCCTGCTCGCGCAGATCCGCATCGATCCAGACAGCAGGCAAACCGAAAGCGGGGTCGCGGGTGGGAGTGCCCGCCAAGGTGCCCAGTACCCGCCCAGGGTTGATCGCCAGGTACATACCGGCATAAGCCTCGCCATGCCCCATATCGACACCTTTCAAGGCAATCCGGTAGCCGTTTGGCTTGAGTTCAAGGTTATCGCGGATATGCACCGCCGGCACCACAAACCCCATCTCGTGAGCGAATTTCTTGCGGATGCCGCGGATGCGCCGCAACAGTTCGCCATCCTGATTCCTGTCAACCAGTGAAATAAGACGATAACCGACCTCTAGCCCCAGAATATCCACCGGCATCACGTCGTCCCAACTCACCTCGGCCGTCTCGACCGGCGCCTGAACGGGGGCCACAGCCTCCGGCACCTCGGGCTGTCGCGCTCGCCGTTCAATATAATAGGCGGCGCTGGCAAGGATGGAGGCCAATGTCAGAAAGGCGAAATGGGGCATGGCCGGAATCAGGCCCATAACACCCAGAATCGCAGAAGTAATGTAAAGCACCAGCGGCTGGCTGAACAACTGGCTGAGCAACTGCTGGCTCAGATCCTCGTCGGTGGAAACGCGGCTTACCACGATACCCGCCGCGGTCGAGATCACAAGAGCCGGAATCTGCGCTACCAGGCCGTCACCGATGGTCAGCAAGGTGTAGTTGTTGGCTGCGGTGGCGAGATCCAGGTTGTGCTGAAGCACGCCCACCGTCAGCCCGCCGATGATGTTGATCAGCATAATCAGGATGCCGGCGACGGCATCGCCGCGCACAAATTTGCTGGCACCGTCCATCGAACCGAAGAAATCCGCTTCCTGGGAAATGGTGGCTCGGCGTGTTCTGGCCTCATCTTCGCCGATCAGTCCGGCGTTGAGGTCGGCATCGATTGCCATCTGCTTGCCGGGCATCGCGTCCAAAGTGAAGCGCGCACTGACTTCAGCGATCCGTCCGGCGCCCTTGGTAATCACCACGAAGTTGATGATCACCAGGATGATGAACACGGTAATACCGACCGCATAGTTGCCGCCCACCAGGAAATGGCCAAAAGCTTCGATCACCTTGCCCGCAGCATCGGCACCAGTATGGCCCTTGAGCAGGACAATCCGGGCTGACGCGACGTTGAGCGACAGCCGCAGCAGCGTGGTCACCAGCAATACGGTGGGAAACACGGCGAACTCGAGCGGCTTGGTGGTATACAGGCTGACCAGCAGCACAATCATCGCCAGCGCGATGTTGAAGGTGAACAGCAGATCGAGAAGAATCGGTGGCAGCGGCAGAATCATCATGCCAAGAATCATGATGACCAGAATCGGGCCGGCCAGCTTGGCCAAGCTCACGCCGCCCGGCAATCTCATCCCTTCAAGTCTGGCGTTCATGCAGGCTCACCTTCCGGGTCGAGGTCGGGCGGCACCGGCAGATTCTTCGGCGGCTGCGGCGCTGTACCCCGACCCGCTTCATAGCTACGTAGTTGATAGACATAGGCAAGCACTTCGGCCACCGCCGTATACAGCGCGGAAGGGATTTCCTCGCCCAATTCGGCGTGGCTGTAAAGTGCACGAGCCAGGGGTGGCGCTTCCAGAATCGGGACATGATGCTCCTCGCCCAGCTCTCTGATGCGCGCAGCCAAAAGCGCCGTTCCCTTGGCGATGACGACCGGCGCGCCCATGGACTTGTCCTGATAGCGCAATGCCACCGCATAATGAGTCGGGTTGGTCACGATCACATCGGCCTTGGGCACCTCAGCCATCATGCGGCGGCGGGCCATCTCGCGCTGCATCCTGCGAATCTGCGCCTTGACCTCGGGCGAGCCTTCCATTTCCTTGTTTTCCTGACGCACTTCCTCTTTCGTCATCTTCAGCTTACTGGCGTGTTGCCACAGCTGGAAAGGCACATCAACCGCCACGATCAGTATTATCGAACCGGTAATCGAAAGAAAGGCGGCGCCAAGCAGACTGCCCAAATGGGCTATGCTCTGGTTGATCGGTTCGCCTACCAGAGAAAACATCGCTTCCTTATGGTGCATGATCACCCAATATGCAACACCGCCGATCACCGCCGATTTTGCCAGGGCCTTGGCCAGTTCGACCAGGCTATTTACAGAAAAGAGACGACTTATCCCCTTGATTGGGTCAAGGCGGCCGAAGTCGGGCTGTAGCGCCTGGAAACTGAACAGCCAGCCGCCCAGCACCAACGGCGCGAAAAGTGCGGCAACGACTATCAACAGGATATAAGGGAGGAAAACGATCAGCATGCTCAATGACTGCTGGTGCAGACGGGCCAGCATCAACAGGGGATCGAATGCTTCCGCCCGGCCCAGCACCAGTCCACCGCGCATCAGTCCGACCAGGCTGTCCATCAGTTGCGGGCCCATCATCATCAGACCACCACCAGCGGCCATCAACACGGTAAACGTCGATAGTTCGCGGGAACGGGCAATCTGACCCTTCTCGCGGGCCTGTTCTATTCGTCGTGATGACGCCGGTTCTGTTTTTTCTAAATCGCTGTCTTCCGCCATTTATTTCCCTCGACCATAGCGCAGCGCAGGTAGCACATCTGGTGTGCAGTTTACATCATTTCCACCAGATATAGTAGCGGAGGGGAATTATTATCGGAAGGGCGAGATTTCACAGCAAGGCACTGAAATCTCATGGTGCGGAGGGCTATTCTGTCTCGTCTATCCAGGCCATCTGGATCGCCTCGAGGATTTTCTCGCTGGATTTTTCCGGGTCGTCGCTGAAACATGACAATTCCGTAACCCAACGGTGCAAATCGGTAAAACGGATAAAACGAGGATCCACTTCGGGAAATTTTTCATAAAGCTCGATGGCAATATCGAGCGTATCGGTCCATTTCATCGCGTTCCTCCGTTGCGATCAGTGATGTTCGCTGGCCAGATTGATGGTGTATTTCGGAATTTCCACCACCAAATCCTGATTTTTGACGATCGCCTGGCAGGAAAGGCGCGAGGCCGGCTCCAGCCCCCACGCCTTGTCCAGCATATCCTCCTCCAGCTCATCGGCGGGGTCGAGCGACTCCAGCCCCTCGCGCACCACGACATGGCAGGTAGTACAGGCGCAGGACTTCTCGCAGGCATGTTCAATTTCAATGCCATTTTCGAGCAGGGCGTCGCAAATGGATATGCCCGGCCTGGCATCGATCAGCGCACCGTCGGGACAAAGCTGTTCATTCGGCAAGACGATGATTTTCGGCATATCTATGCCTCCCACTCTTCAAGTTTGTGGCCCGTCATTGCCTTCTTCACACCCTGATCCATGCGTCGCGCGGCAAATGCCTCGCTGATATGATTGAGCTTTTCGATCTGCGCCTTGATTAGCTGATGCCCTTGGTCTTTCATGGCGAGACGCAATGCGGCCATGCCTTCATCGATCTCGGCCCGCTCCGCCGCACTTAGCAGGCTATCGCCATTTTCATTCAGCGCGGCTTCGATTGCCTCGATCAGGCGTCCAGCCTCGACCTGTTGCTCGCGCAGGGCGCGCGCAGCCATATCGGTCTTGGCGTTCTCCTGCGAAGTGCGCAGCATCCGGGCAATTTCATCATCGCTAAGGCCGTAAGACGGCTTCACCACGATCGAAGCCTCCACGCCATTGCTTTTTTCACGTGCCGAAACGCTGAGCAGGCCATCGGCATCCACCTGGAAGGTGACGCGGATGCGCGCGCCACCCGCCACCATCGGCGGGATGCCACGCAGTTCGAATTTGGCCAGGGAGCGGCAATCGCTCACCAGTTCGCGCTCACCCTGCACCACATGGATGCTCATCGCGGTCTGCCCGTCCTTATAGGTGGTGAACTCCTGCGCGCGCGCCACGGGAATGGTGGAATTGCGCGGGATGACCTTCTCCACCAAGCCTCCCATGGTTTCCAGCCCCAACGAAAGCGGAATCACGTCGAGCAGCAGCCATTCGTCATCGGAGCGGTTTCCCGCCAGGACATTGGCCTGGATCGCCGCCCCCAGCGCGACCACTCTGTCGGGGTCGAGGTTGTTGAGCGGTTCCTGGCGGAAAAACTGCCCAACTGCATGCTGTATCTGCGGCATGCGGGTCGCCCCGCCCACCATCACCACACCTTTTACGTCCTCAGGCGCCAAGTTGGCGTCACGCAATGCCTTCCTGGTGGGCACCAGGGTCTTGCTGACCAAACTGGCGGTGATATCGGCAAAGATTTCAGCGGTGAGAGTAAGATCGACGATTTCGCCAGTACCGAGCACGGCATTAATGCGCACCTCAGAGCGCAGGGTCAGGTCTTCCTTGGCTTCGCGCGCACGAGTCAGCAACAGGCGCGCATCCTGCGGCTTCATGGCGGACAGTTTTGCCCGCTCAAGAATCCAGCAATAAACACGGTGGTCAAAATCATCCCCGCCCAGAGCGGAATCGCCATTGGTGGACAAAACTTCGAAAACCCCCTTGGACAGCCGCAATATCGAGATATCGAAAGTGCCGCCCCCCAAGTCGTAGACCGCATAAACGCCCTCAGCTGCGTTGTCGAGACCGTAGGCGACCGCTGCAGCGGTCGGTTCGTTCAGCAGCCGCAGCACATTGAGTCCTGCCAACCGGGCTGCATCCTTGGTAGCCTGGCGCTGGGCATCATCGAAATACGCCGGTACGGTGATGACGGCACCCACCAGATCGCCGCCCAGCGCGCGCTCGGCGCGATCGCGCAACACCTTGAGGATCTCGGCAGACACTTCGACCGGGCTTTTTACTCCAGCCGCGGTTTTCAACTGCACCATGCCCGGCGCATCGACAAACTGGTAAGGCATGCTGCCGACATCATTCAGGTCGCGCAGCCCCCGGCCCATGAAACGCTTTACCGAAACGATGGTGTTGTGGGGATCGCTGCTTTGCATCGCCTGTGCGGGATAGCCGACATCGGTGCTACCGTCGGCATGGTAACGCACCACGGAGGGCAGCAGCGCGCGCCCGGTTTCATCATGCAACACGACGCTCATGCCGCTCCTGACCGTCGCCACCAGCGAATTGGTCGTGCCCAGGTCAATACCCACCGCCAACCGGTGCTGGTGAGGTGCGGCGCTCATGCCGGGTTCTGCGATCTGCAACAAAGCCATTATGCTTCCAAAGCCTCCAGCGCGTAGTTGATTTCCTCGCGCAATTTTTCCATGAATTTAAGCTCGCGCGCCACTTCCGCTGCTTTTTCGAAATTTCTGTCGTTATCCAGCAAGCCCGCCAACTGGTGCTGCTGTGCCTGCATCCCGGCCCGCAGCTTGCCGCTCAAATGTTCAAGCTCTGCCGCATCCCTGGCGGCACGGGCTTCGCCAATCGCCTCGCGCCATTCCATCTGCTGCATCAGGAAAGCGGGCGACATCGCGGTATTGGTTTCCTCGTGAAGTTCAAGGCCATTCAGATGAAGCAGATAGCGCGCCCTGTCAAGCGGATGGCGCAGGGTCTGGTAAGCCTCATTGACCTGCGTCGACCATTGCATTGAAAGCCTGCGCTCGGTATCGTTCAAGTGCGCAAACTTGTCGGGATGCACCTGGTTCTGGATGTCGCGGTATGCCTGTTCCAGTCTGACCATGTCGATCTGGTAGGCGGGCGTCATGCCGAACAACTCGAAATGGTTCTTGCTGAAATCGAAATTCATCAAGTGCCTTCCGGTCGCCTAGACGCCGAAACTCTCGCCGCAACCGCATGCGCTCTTGACGTTGGGGTTGTTGAACTTGAAGCCTTCGTTCAACCCCTCGCGGACATAATCCAGTTCGGTGCCGTCGAGGTAGGCGAGGCTTTTCGGATCCACCAGCACTTTGACACCATGGCTCTCGAACTGGCTGTCGCCCTCGTTAAACTCGTCAGCGAATTCCAGCGTATAGGCCATGCCGGAACAACCGCTGGTGCGCACGCCCAGGCGCAGGCCAACGCCCTTGCCACGTTTTGCGATGTAGTTTTTGACGTGGGTGGCGGCTTTCTCGGTCAGGGTAACAGCCATTCTCTATCTCCTTCATTAAGGTGTGACGGGTAAAGGGGGATGAGTAATGGTCGAAATGTTTTCATCACTCGTTCCTCATCACCCATCACCATTAGGACTCATTTCTTAGAATCAACCTTTACAGGCGGCGGTCTCTACCATCTCGCCGTGCCTGGCCTTGTAATCGGCCACGGCGGCCTTGATCGCGTCTTCCGCCAGCACCGAGCAGTGAATCTTCACCGGCGGCAGCGCCAGTTCCTCGGCGATATGGGTGTTCTTGATGGCCAGCGCCTCGTCCAGCGTCTTGCCCTTGACCCATTCGGTTACCAGCGAACTTGATGCAATCGCCGAACCGCAGCCGTAGGTCTTGAATTTGGCGTCCTCGATCACGCCATCCTTGTTCACCTTGATCTGCAGCTTCATCACATCGCCGCAGGCAGGCGCCCCGACCATGCCGGTGGCAACGCCTTCATCATCCTTGCCGAAGGCCCCGACATTGCGGGGATTCTCGTAGTGATCCAATACCTTGGTGCTATAAGACATGACAATTCTCCTTCAAAATTCTAGTGTGAAGCCCACTGCACGGTGCTTAGATCGACACCTTCCTTGAACATGTCCCACAGCGGTGACATTTCGCGCAGGCGACCGATCTTGTTTTTGACCAGATCGATGGCGTAATCGATTTCCTCTTCGGTAGTGAAACGGCCGATAGTGAAACGGATCGAGCTGTGCGCCAGTTCGTCGCTGCGCCCCAGTGCGCGCAGTACGTAAGAAGGTTCAAGGCTGGCGGAAGTGCAGGCGGAACCGCTGGAAACCGCAAGGTCGCGAATCGCCATGATCAGCGATTCGCCCTCGACGAAGTTGAAGCTGATATTGAGGTTATGCGGTACGCGCTGTTCCATGTCGCCATTGACATGTACTTCCTCGATTTGCGACAGCCCCTTGTATAGCCTGTCGCGCAGATAGCGGATGCGCTCATTCTCGGCAGCCATTTCCTCGCGAGCGATGCGGAAGGCCTCGCCCATGCCGGCGATCTGGTGCGTTGCCAGAGTGCCGGAGCGCAATCCGCGCTCATGGCCGCCGCCGTGCATTTGCGCTTCCAGGCGTACGCGCGGCTTCCTCTGCACGTACAGCGCACCGATGCCCTTTGGGCCATAAGTCTTGTGGGCGGAAAAAGACATCAAATCCACCTTGAGCTTGGCCAGGTCTATCGTCACCTTGCCGGTGGCCTGAGCGGCATCGACGTGAAAAATGATCCCTTTGGCGCGGCAAATCTCGCCCAGCGCGGCAATATCCTGGATCACGCCGATCTCGTTGTTGACCAGCATGACCGAGGCAAGAATGGTATCGGGGCGCAAAGTGGCCTTGAACTTCTCCATATCCACCAGACCGCTCGATTCCGGCTTCAGGTAGGTCACTTCATAACCTTCGCCCTCAAGGTGGCGCATGGTATCGATCACCGCCTTGTGCTCGGTCATCATCGTAACCAGATGCTTGCCCTTGTCCTTGTAAAAATGCGCGGCGCCCTTGATGGCGAGGTTATTCGATTCGGTCGCGCCGGAAGTCCAGATGATCTCCTTGGGATCGGCGTTGACCAGTGCGGCAACCTGCTCGCGCGCTTCCTCCACCGCCTTTTCCGCCTCCCAGCCGAATTCGTGGGAACGGCTCGCCGGGTTGCCGAATTTCTCGGTCAGATAGGGGATCATTTTTTCCGCCACCCTCGGATCAACCGGGGTAGTTGCAGAATAATCCAGATAAATCGGGGTCTTAATCATTGCTCACCTTTCCACTTTTCTAGTTCCTGTTCGCTGCGCCCAGCTCAAACAGCCATTGCAGCCAACCTTTTCAACCTGAAAATCTCATCCTGCAACGCCAGCAGAAACCGCTCAACCTGATTCATTTCATTGTCACTGCCCAGGCTAACACGCACTGCACACCGCGCCAGTTCTCGCTCGACCCGCATGGCCAACAACACCGGGCTCGGATCGGTGCCGCCGCTGGAGCAGGCAGACCCGCTCGCCACTGCGTATCCGGCACGATCCAGCGCCATCACCAGGGTTTCCCCTTCTATGCCGGGGAAAGCGAAATAACTGGTGTTGGGCAGACGCTCTGCGCCGTCGCCGAACAGCACCGCGCCCATGGCGCACAACCCTTGATCCATCCGCTCACGCATCTGCTTCAGGTTGAACGGACTTTGGGCCAGGCGGCTCGCCGCCAATGCGCAAGCCGCGCCAAAACCGACGATTGCCGGCACATTCTCGGTGCCTGCACGCAGTCCTTTCTCATGCTCGCCGCCAGTAATCTGCGGCCGGATATCGAGGCGTTTGTCCAGAACCAGGGCGCCTGCACCCTTCGGCCCGCAAATCTTGTGCGCGGAAAGCGTCATCGCATGTACATTCAAAGCCGCAAAGCTGACCGGTATCTTGCCCAGCGCCTGAACCGCATCCGTATGAACCAGCGCACCGGCATCGCGGGCCAGTTCCGCCAACGACGCAACATCCTGAATTACACCGGTCTCATTATTGGCCAGCATCACCGACATCAGCCCGGTCGGCTCACACAGGGTGATTGCCGCATCATCCATGTCGATCCGCCCATCATGATCGACCGCCAACTTTCTCACCTTCCAGCCTTGCTCGCGCAGCTCCTGCACGGGCTTGATCACACTGGGGTGCTCCACTGCGCTGACGACAGCCTGCGAAGGTTCGAGCCGTGCCGCCGCACCCTTGATCAGCAGGTTATTGGCTTCGGTACCGCCACTGACAAAGTAAACCTGCGAAGGATGCGCGCCAACCGCATCCGCCACCTGTTCGCGAGCGTCGTCCACCGCCTTGCGTACGACCCGGCCAAATTCGTGACGGCTGGAGGCATTGCCGCTACGCTCCCGAAAAAACGGCAGCATCGCCTGCAGCACACGTTCATCCAGCGGCGTAGATGCATTGTGATCAAAGTACGCTGGCGACATTCGCCTTGGCCCCGCTGCGCCGCTTCACCACCGGAGTGGCATCGTTCAACTGAACCGTACCAACGCCGCGCTGCTGCGCCACCAGGTGCGACAACTTGACCGAGGATAGATATTCGCAAATCTTTGCATTCAAATTGATCCACAATTCGTGGGTCATGCATTCGTGCTCGTCATGGCAATTGCCGAGACCGCCGCACTGAGTGGCATCCATCGGCTCATCCACCGCCTTGATGATATCCGAGACCGCGATTTCGTCGAAATCTTTTGCCAGATAGTAACCGCCGCCCGGGCCGCGCACACTCTTCACCAGCGCATGACGACGCAGCTTGCCAAAAAGTTGCTCAAGGTAAGACAGGGAAATTTTCTGCCGCTCGCTGATTCCGGCCAGCGTCACCGGCCCGCCACCCCGGCGCATGGCCAGGTCAAGCATTGCAGTTACCGCAAAACGCCCCTTGGTTGTCAATCGCATGATTATTTCCTTCTCAAGAAGTTACGCCGCAACTCTATAATACCCAAATTTTTTAGTCAACTATTTTATTCAAATAACTTGCATCGAACTGATCCTGGATTTGGGTCGGCTGCTCCACTTCGACACCCATTTTTTTCAACTGCGCCAGAATTGTCTCGATTCGCCGGTCCAGCACCACGGTATGGTCGAGCAGGCCATGGATCGCCTTGACTACCGGATCGTTCATATCGGCGCTGATGGCGTAGGCGGAAAAGCCCATTTTCCGGGCCTTGCTTTCGCGCAGATCGGCTTGGGTCGGATCGATATTCCGCGCCGGAATGCCAATGGCGGTGGCTCCCGGCGGAACGTCCTTCACCACCACCGCGTTGGAGCCGACCTTGGCGCCGTCGCCGATCAGGATCGGGCCGAGAATCTTGGCTCCGGCACCGACCACCACGCCTTTGCCCAGCGTCGGATGCCGCTTGCCCTTGTTCCAGGATGTGCCACCCAGCGTAACGCCATGGTAAAGCGTCGAATCGTCGCCGACCTCGGCGGTTTCCCCGATCACTACACCCATACCGTGATCGATGAACACCCGCCGCCCGATCGTCGCCCCCGGGTGAATTTCGATACCCGTCAACCAGCGCCCCAGATGGGAAACAAAGCGCGCCAGCCACTTCAGATTCCAGTTCCACAAACGCTGAGCCAGGCGATGAACCAGCAAAGCGTGCAGGCCCGGATAGGTGGTCAGCACCTCCCAGGTGGAACGCGCAGCCGGATCCCGCTCGAACACAACAGATATATCTTCACGCAGACGATCAAACATCGGCAGATTCCAAAATACAAAACCGGCTCTATTATATTCCAGAGCCCTTTAGTCAACTATGGGTTTTTTTCACTTCTTTATAAATTTGTCCACGGAAGTCAATATCCCGCGCAGAATGCTGACTTCTTCCTTTTCCATCCGCGCCCGTGCAAACAACCGCCTTAGCCTCTGCATCAAGCGCCCGGGGTTGGCCGGATCGAGAAAAGCGGTGTCCACAATAGTCTGCTCCAAGTGTTGGTAAAATCGCTCCACATCCTCGAAACCGGCCATCTCAAACACCTTCGCTACCGGCACCTCGGCCTCATCTAAAGATGCCATGCGCAGCTCATAGGCCAACAACTGCACCGCAGAGCCCAGGTTCAAAGAGGAAAATTCAGGATTAGCGGGAATAGTGGCAAGCAGTTGGCACCGGTCCAGTTCGGCATTGCAAAGCCCCGACATCTCGGTGCCGAAAACCAGCGCCACTTCGCCCTGTGTGGCGAGTTCCAGCATGCGGGATGCCGCCTGACGTGCCGGCAACATTTCATGAGAAAGATCGCGCCGCCGGGCGGTCACTGCCACGGCGAGAACGGTGCCAACCAGCGCCTCATCCAACGTAGTGCATATCTGCGCATTCTGCAGCACATCGACCGCGCCTGCAGCGCGCGCATCCGCCGCAGGGTCGGGATAAGACTTGGGGTTGACCAGATAAAGACGCTCCAGTCCCATCGTCTTCATGGCCCGTGCTGCAGCGCCAATATTACCGGGATGGCTGGTGTGACTAAGCACGATGCGAATCTTATTCAGTACATTTTGTTTCTTCATCCGGGGTTTCCCATTAAAATGGCGGCATACGCTCCAGCGTTCTGTTCATTAAACTTTCCAGGATATCCCATGCACCCCATGCTCAACACTGCGGTCAAGGCCGCGCGCCGCGCCGGTCAGATTATCAACCGTGCCTCCCAGAATCTGGATTCGCTCACGGTCAAGCACAAAAGCTTCAATGATTTTGTCAGCGAAGTGGATCAAAAAGCGGAAGACGCGATCAAGGAAATCCTGCTGGAAGCCTACCCGAAGCACGCGATTTTAGCAGAAGAAAGCGGCGCACAGGGCGACTCCGAGTTCCAGTGGATCATCGATCCGCTCGACGGCACCACCAATTTTCTCCACGGCTTCCCGCAATATTCCGTTTCGATCGCCATGCGGCACAAGGGCGTGCTGACCCATGCCGTAGTTTACGATCCCAGCCGCAACGACCTGTTCACCGCCACGCGCGGCGGCGGGGCTTTCCTCAATGACCGCCGCATCCGCGTCAGCCGCTGCGAATACCTGAAGGATTCGCTGATCGGCACCGGTTTTCCATTCCGCGATTTCACCCATCTCGACACCTACATGGGCATATTCCGCGACATGGTGCAAAAAACCGCCGGCGTGCGCCGACCGGGCTCCGCAGCACTGGATCTTGCCTACACGGCGGCGGGTCGCCTCGATGGCTTCTGGGAATTCGGCCTGAATGCCTGGGACATTGCCGCCGGCGCACTGCTGGTGCAAGAGGCCGGCGGATTGGTGGGAGATTTCCAGGGCGACGCAAATTATCTGGAAAGCGGCAACGTCCTGGCTGGCAACCCGAAGATTTTTGGCCAATTACTGCAGACCATCGCCCCTCATCTGGCCGCCAAAGCCAAATAACCCGCTCCATGAACGTTCAGGAGGAACTACCCCGGCATACGCCCATGATGCAGCAGTATCTGCGCATCAAGGCGGAGCACCCGGACATGTTGCTGCTCTACCGCATGGGGGATTTCTACGAGTTGTTCTTCGACGACGCGGAGAAGGCGGCGCAACTGCTCGACATCACGCTGACCACCCGCGGCGCGACGGCGGGGCAGCCGATCAAGATGGCTGGCGTGCCTTACCATGCGGTCGAGCAGTACCTCGCCAAGCTGGTCAAGCTCGGTGTGGGGGTGGCGATCTGCGAGCAGATCGGCGACCCCGCCACCTCGAAAGGCCCGGTGGAGCGCAAGGTGATGCGCATCATCACCCCCGGCACGCTGACCGACGCCGCACTGCTCGATGAAAAGCAGGACAATCTGCTGCTTGCTCTGGCACCGCACGACAAGATGCTGGGATTAGCCTGGCTCAGCCTTGCCAGCGGCCGCTTCAGCGTCCTGGAAGTTCCATCCGGACAACTTGGCGCGGCGTTGGAGCGGCTCAAACCGGCGGAAATCCTGTTGCCGGAGGGTTTCGTCCATGCCGCGCTGGAAAACCTGAAATGCGCCCGCAGAACACTGTCCGCCTGGCAGTTCGATTACGATTCGGCGCTGCAGGGTTTGTGCCGGCAATTCGCCACGTTCGATCTGCAAGGTTTCGGCTGCAACGACCTGCACTGCGCCATTGAGGCTGCGGGAGCCCTGCTGGAATATGCCAGGAGCACCCAGTGCGGGGCGCTGCCGCACATCCGCGGCCTGCATGTCGAACGCGAGAGCGGCTATGTTTTACTCGACGCCGCGGCACGGCGCAACCTGGAAATTTCCGAAACCCTGCGCGGCGAACCGGCACCAACGCTGCTTTCGTTGCTCGACACGACTGCCGGCGGTATGGGCAGCCGCCTGATGCGCCACTGGCTGCACCACCCGTTGCGCGACCGGGCCGAGGTACGCGCGCGTCTCGATGCCGTCGCCGTGCTGACAGGCGAATCCGGTTCTCCGGCCTATTCGCCGATTCACCAAGGCCTGAAACAGCTTGCCGACATCGAACGCATCACGACGCGCATCGCGCTCCGAACCGCCCGCCCCAGGGACCTGTCCGGCCTGCGCGACAGCTTGCTGGCCTTGCCGCAGATCGCACGGGAAACGGCACAACTCGACAGCCCGCGCCTGACACAGCTAGCCAACCGGCTGCTTTCGCCGGATGCGCTGGTCACTCAACTGGCTAGTGCGATCCAGCCGGAGCCTGCCTCGGTATTGCGCGAAGGCGGCGTGATCGCCGCCGGCTATGACGCCGAACTCGATGAGCTGCGCGCGATCCAGAGTAATTGCGGCGAATTTCTTCTGGCGCTCGAAGCCCGTGAGCGAGAACGCAGCGGCATCGCCAATTTAAAAGTCGAATACAACCGGGTGCACGGCTTCTATATCGAGGTGACGCGCAGCCAGTCCGATACGGTGCCGGATGATTACCGCCGCCGCCAGACACTGAAAAATGCGGAACGCTTCATCACACCGGAGTTGAAGGCCTTCGAGGACAAGGCGCTGTCGGCCTCGGAACGGGCGCTGGCGCGCGAGAAAATGCTCTACGAGACGCTGCTGGACAAACTGGTGCCACACATCCCGGCATTGCAGGAAATCGCCGCGGCAGCGGCCGAACTCGACGTACTGTCCGCCTTTGCCGAGCGGGCCGAGACGCTGGGCTGGGTCGCTCCTGAATTTACAGACGATGCAGTAATCGAAATCACCGGCGGACGCCATCCGGTGGTCGAAGCCCAACTGGATATGCATAAAGGCGCGGCTAGTTTCATCGCCAACGATATGCGGCTTTCGCGCACCCGTCAGATGCTGTTGATCACCGGCCCGAACATGGGCGGCAAATCCACCTATATGCGCCAAACTGCGTTGATCGTGCTGCTCGCCCATTGCGGCAGCTTCGTGCCGGTAAACAGCGCGCGGATCGGCCCGGTGGATCAGATATTCACCCGCATCGGCGCATCCGACGATCTGGCTGGCGGCCGTTCCACCTTCATGGTGGAAATGACTGAAGCAGCGGATATCCTGCACAACGCCACCGAACACAGCCTGGTACTGCTGGACGAAATCGGACGCGGCACCTCCACCTTCGACGGCCTCGCCCTGGCTTGGGCGATTGCCCGCCAACTAATAGAAAAAACACGCTGCCATACCCTGTTTGCCACCCATTATTTCGAGCTTACCCGATTGACACAGGAATACCGGCAGATCGCCAATGTCCACCTCGATGCGCTGGAGCACCGCGACCACATCGTGTTCCTGCATAACGTGCAGGATGGCCCGGCAAGCCAGAGTTATGGCTTACAGGTGGCGGCACTTGCAGGCATTCCCGCGCCGGTAATCCAGGCGGCAAAAAGACATCTGCTGCAACTGGAACAGCTAGCTGTCAGCAACGGCATTCAAGGCGACCTGTTTGTTGAAACACCACAAGTTACGCCACCCTCGGTGCTGGAAGAGGCGCTACGCGGCGTCGAACCGGACGAACTCAGCCCGAAAGCCGCGCTGGAACTGGTATATCGGCTAAGGAAACTGCTGGATCAGTGATGGTGCCCATGGGCGCCATGCACGTGCCCATGAGTAATTTCCTCGGCGCTGGCGGGACGGATGCCCTCCACGGTACACTTGAACAACAGAGTTTGCCCGGCCAGGGGGTGGTTTCCGTCTATTACCACGGAGTCTGCGGTAATCTCCGTCAGGGTGAAGACCATATCTTCGTCAGAGCCTTCCGCGCCGGATTGAAACTGCATGCCGACCTCAATTTCGTCCACCGGAAAAGCATCTCGGGGTTCGACCCGAACCAGATCGTCGTCATACTCACCAAAAGCGTTCTCCGGATCCAGCGTTACCGCAATGGAACCGCCCTCGACAGTGCCTTCCAGCGCTTCCTCAACCATCGGAAATATCCCGTCATAACCGCCATGCAGATAACTGATGGGCTGTTCGCTTTTTTCCAAAAGCTTGCCGGAGCTATCGCTCAATTCAAAACTGAGAGTCACTACCGAATTTTTCGAGACCTGCATAACATTACTCCATGGTTTTAATTAAATTGATTACTTCGGCGGCATGACCACGGGGTTTAACTCCATATAGCGCATGCTTGAGGATTCCATGCCGGTCTATGACGAACGTGGAACGCACGATCCCCATCTTTTTTATACCGTCTTTTTCTTTCTCCTGCCACACGTTGTATTTCTCGCACACCCGGCCTTCGGGATCGGCCAGCAGGATCACCGACAGTCCATGCTTGTCGCGAAAGGCGGCATGACTGATACATTCATCCCGGCTCACGCCGAGAACAACCGTATCGAGGCGGGAAAACTCACTCTCCAGGTCGCTGAAATCAATGGCTTCGATGGTACAGCCCGGTGTATCGTCTTTTGGGTAAAAATACAGGACGACATTCTTGCCTTTATATGCGGAAAGCTTGACCATTTCCATTTCCGCATCAGGCAGACTGAATCCAGGGGCAGGCTGTCCGACTTGCAACATGACAACTCCTTGCTTTACCGTATGGTTGCATTTTAAACGATTTTTTCAAGGTTGGGAGGGATCGTGCCATAATCAGGCTAAGCACTTGGGGAGCATGTCATGGCAGGATACAGAGGGAAAACCTTATGCCGCACAGGCAGCTGAACAGTGCCGTGGAGTATGAGAAAAATTGACCCGCTGATCAAACTCGTCCAGTGACGCTTGTGCATTTTCGTACGATCTGAACAATCTCATATACGCTCGACAAACGACAACCGCGCCACAAAGAAATTATTAACTATCCGACACTGGAATTTTTTAATGAATCTGTTAGAATCTTAAAGTCGGTTGGACATCGTTGATGTGAAAGCCGATTTGCATCAATGGTATATCGTCAAGTCTTTAAAACATATTAGTTAATAAGGGAACAATAAATGAAAAACTCCGTCCTGCTCGCCGCTTTGCTGGCTCTGTCTTTGTCCGCTTGTGGCAAAAAAGAAGAAGCTCCTGCTCCTGCTCCTGCTGAAGCACCTAAAGTTGAAGCACCTGCTCCAGCTCCTGCTGCTCCTGCTGCTGACGCCGCTGCTCCTGCCGCCGCTCCTGCTGCTGACGCTGCTGCTCCTGCCGCCGCTCCTGCTGCTGGCGCTGCCGCTCCTGCCGCCGGCGCTGCTGCTCCTGCTGCTGACGCTGCCAAGAAGTAAATCGGCATTAAGCACAAAAAAACCGGCGCCTCGGCGCCGGTTTTTTTGTGCCCAACGAATCCATGCCTGCCAGACACAAGCCACCCTCAATTAAATAATCTGCCGCCAGCAGAACCCTGTCATCTGGTCAGCCACACCGACCCACTCTGGCGCACAGTTCAAAATCGCGCTTAATGCTTTTTGCGCCAGTTCAGGGGTATTGTTCTTTTCGCTCAGGTGTGCCGCGATCAAATGCTGCAATTTGCTATTGTCCAGACTCGCCAGAAGCCGGGCTGCAGCACCATTGTCCAGATGACCCAAGCGGCCGGCGACCCGCTGTTTCAACGTCTGCGGGTAAGGCCCGTCACGCAGCATGTCCTGGTCATGATTGCACTCCAGCACCAAGGCATCGCAGCCGCTCAGAATAGACTCGATATATGGCGTGGAATTGCCGGTATCTGTCAGCACACCCAATCGCCTGCGGCCGCAACTGAAGACATATTGCACCGGCTCTCTGGCGTCATGGGGGACGGGGAATGGCTGCACCTCGATCTCGCCGGCCTGAAACGCACCATGGCCGTCAATCAGACGAATATCGGACAAAGTCCTGGCCTGGGCGTAATTCGTGAGGGTGCCGTGGGTCAACCATACCGGCAGTTCATACTTGCGCGCGAACCTGTCCACTCCGCCAATATGGTCGGCATGTTCGTGCGTAATGAGTATGCCGGCAAGGTCTTCCGGCCGTAATTCGAGGCGGGACAACCGGGCAACCATTTCCCGAGTGCTGAAGCCACAGTCGAGGAGCAAGCGGGTTTGCCCGACCTCGACCACCAGCGCGTTGCCCCGGCTGCCGCTGCCCAGGGAAGCGAAACGCATTGCAGCAGGTCACTTCAACTGTTCGAACAGCAGATTGAGAATTCTGGTTGCGGTCTCGGACTTCTCGGTCGCACCGTCCTTGTTCAGAATATTGACTTCGCTACCACCGCTCCCAGCCACAACCTGGACGCGATATTGCTCCGGGCTGTTGTCCTTGTTTTTTCCATTGCTCTTCCAGAAGGCCAGCTTGGAAAGGAAGCCTTTTTCCTCCTTAGCGCCGTCCATATCAGGATCGACGTAGCGGACAAAATAAAGCCCCTTGGAACGATCGCGGTCAACCACGGTAAATCCGACCCGATCAAGAGCCAACCCGACGCGGCGCCACGCACGGTCGAAGGTATCGGTCAGCACAAGTTTTCCCGCCCCTTCCTGTGAATGCGTAACTTTAGCCCGCTCACGCTTGCTGTCCGCCGCCATCAGGGATTTGGAACGCACCTCTTCCACCCCGAAACGCACCATCAACCGGCGCAGCATATCGGCCTCCAGTTCCGGGTCGGCGGGACGCGGCTCCCATATGGTGCGACTGCCGCCGTCGCCCCCCTCCAGAACTTCATACATGCCGCGATGGCTAATGTAGATTTCAGTGGTGCCAGGCTCTGTGCCGCGTTCAAGCCGGGTGCGGAACTTGTCGCGCTCGGCAGTGGAATAAAGCCCATCGACTACCTTGCTCAACACGCTGCGGATCGCATCCTGCGGAATCTTGGCCCGATTCTCGGCCCAGTCGGTTTCCATCACACCGGATTCCGGCACTTCCATCTTGATGAGAAAGCCGTTTTCCTGCCAGAATTCCTTCACTACCGGCCATATCTGCTCCGGGGTGGCTTTCACCACCAGCCAGCGCTGTGAACCCGCACGCTCGACCCTGACCTTGTCCTGGGCAGGCAGCAGGTTGGACGTTGCCGTTGTTGTCTGGGACTGACCGGCCTTTTCCTTGTTGTATACCGAGAACATGGCGCTACCCTGCGGACTGGCATCGGGCACGGCAAAACGGTTATCCGCTGTCGGCGAAGTCAGGTCGGGGGGGATTTCCAGCGGCGGCAGTTTGCCTGCCGATTTATAGTCAATCTTCTTGCCTTCCAACAGAGAGGTCGAACTGCAACCCGCTATTAGCGCAAGTCCCATTATCACCACGGCTGAAGCTAAAAACCTGTTATTCATACACACCTTCTTGATTTATTGCGCACTAGCCTGGCGCATAGCCTGCCTCAATACATCGTGGTAAACCGCAGAGAGCGGGGTTAGCGGCAGGCGAATGCCATCGCCGATCAGCCCCATCTGCACCACTGCCCATTTAACCGGAATCGGATTGGCTTCGACAAACAACTTTTGATGCAAACCCAGCAGTTTATTGTTGATCGTCCTTGCTGCGACCAGATCGCCCCTGAACGCCGCTTCGCACATTTCATGCATCAACCGGGGTGCCACGTTGCTGGTCACCGAAATAACGCCATGACCACCCAGCAGCATCAATGCCAAGCCGCTACCGTCGTCGCCGCTATACACGGCGAAATCCTGCGGTGCGCGCAGCAACAGGTCACTGCCGCGCTCGACATTGCCGGTTGCGTCCTTGATGCCGATGATGTTCGGTATCTGCGCCAGTCGCAGCACGGTATCGTTAACCAGATCACAGGCAGTACGACCAGGTACATTGTAAAGAATCTGAGGGATGTCCACTGCCTCGGCAATTGCCTTGAAATGCCGATACAGCCCATCCTGGGTAGGTTTGTTGTAGTACGGCGTGACCGATAGACTGTAGTCCGCACCGGCCGCCTTGGCACATGCCGTCAACTCGATTGCTTCGCTGGTGGAGTTGGCACCGGTTCCGGCAATCACGGGAATACGGCCAGCCGTATGATCCACCACCGTGCGGATCAACAGGCAATGCTCATCGAAATTTACCGTCGGGGATTCGCCTGTGGTTCCGACGACGACGATGCCGTCGGTTCCCTCTGCCACATGAAAATCAATCAGGGCACGCATACGCGCCAGATCCAGACTACCATCATCGTGCATCGGAGTAACGATCGCAACCAGACTGCCTTTAAGCATGAAGATTTCCCACAAAAAAACGTAGTTTACCCGAATATCGGACCGCGCGAAATGCTCAGTCTGCTTCACGTTCAATCGAGCAGCACTGCTTTTCGGTCCCGCCGCTATCGGAAAGCAGTACTTGGCCAGTCACCGGATTGGGGCGAAAAACAGTGCAGCCCTTCAAACCCATATCATAAGCTGTTTCATAAATCGCACGAAATGCGTCGAAGCCGAATTCATCCGGGACGTTGATGGTTTTCGAAATAGAATTGTCGACATGTGCCTGAAGCGCGGCCTGCATCCGGATGTGCGCCTCTGGCGCAATTTCGCCGGCACTGACGAAGGCAGCAGGCAATGGCGCATCCTCACCATGCTGCGAGCGGAACTGGCGGTAGGCATAATCGCTCACTTTCGCCTCGCTGAAGCCGCCATCAGACTCGCGAATTCGCCTCGTGTATGCCAAATCGAAGATCGGCTCAAGTCCGCTGGAAACATTGTTCGCCAACAGGCTGATGGTTCCAGTCGGAGCAATGGCGGTCAGGTGGCTGTTGCGCATTCCGTAGCGTTTGATTCCCTGCACGATATCATCGGGCAGGCCTCGAATAAATTCACCGGCTAGGTACGGATCGGCCAGAAATGCCGGAAATGGCCCTTTTTCACGCGCCAGACCAGTGGATGCCCGATACGCGCTGTGGCAGATCGTCCGCATCACCTTTCCAGCCAGTTCGAATGATTCCACGCTGCCATAGCGAACGCCGAGCATCGCCAAAGCATCGGCCAGCCCGGTCAGGCCAAGGCCGATCCGCCGCGAAGCGCTCGCAGTATCCGATTGCTTTTGCAGCGGGAAACGGGAAAGATTGTAGACATTGTCGAGCAGACGCACCGCTGTTGCCGCAGTCGCTGCGATCCCTTCCAAGTCAAGAGCGGCACCTGCGGAAAAGGGGGAACTGACAAACTGCGGCAGGTTGATCGCGCCCAGATTGCAGGCGCCATAATACGGCAGGGGGATTTCGCCGCAAGGGTTGGTAGCGCTGATCTGCTCGCAATACCAGAGATTATTCATGCGGTTGACGCGATCGATGAAAATCACGCCAGGCTCGGCGTAGTCGTAAGTTGCCCGCATGATCTTGTCCCACAGTGCACGAGCTCCGACGCGGCGCAGCACCCTGCAACGGCGTGGCGCACGGCTGCCGGACCACAGCCGCTCGACCATCTCCCCGACTGCCGTTTCGTTCTCGGCCAAGGGAAACACCAGAGGCCAGTCGGCATCCTCCCGCACCGCACGCATGAAATCGTCAGTCACCAGCACCGACAGATTGAAATGACGCAGCGCGCCGGGATCACGCTTGACATTGATGAAGGTCTCGATATCCGGATGGTCGCAGCGTAGGGTCGCCATCATCGCACCGCGGCGTGCGCCGGTGGATAGTATGGTGGCGCACATGCTGTCCCAGATATGCATGAAAGAAACCGGGCCGGAAGCAGTAGTGCCGACGCCGTGCGCCGGTTCACCGCTCGGGCGCAAGGTGGAAAAATCATAGCCCACGCCCCCGCCTTGCTGCATGGTCAAGGCGCCTTCCTTCAGCGCCTCGAAAATGCCATCGAGCGAATCTTCGACCGCGCCCATGACGAAGCAATTAAATAGCGTAACCCGATGGGAAGTGCCTGCCCCGGCGAGAATGCGGCCACCCGGCAGAAAATGGAACCCCTCCAGAACCCGGTAAAAACGCCGCTCCCAGACCTCCCGATCCTGCTGCTCCACACTGGCAAGCGCACGGGCAACGCGGCGCCAGGTGTCTTCGATGGACAGGTCAATGACCTTGTCCGCCTCGCGGTAACGGTAGCGGACGTCCCAGATGCGGAAAGAAATGCTGGAGATGAAGGGCGCTTCGCTCATCGGGAACTTCCTGAAATAATAAAGGCGAGAACCGCTTGCGCAATTCTCGCCGATTACGAAGAAATCCTGCCGCCAGCTATCTCTGAAATGCGTACATCCGCTCCAGGAAAGCCTCGGCGTCCACGGCAGCCACATCCGGCGACATGCTTCCAGCGCGCCGGGACTGGTGACGGATCAGCTGTGTCGCAAGCTCCGCTGCCCTGCCCTGCATCATCGCGATTTCGGGGTTCCAGCCAGCGCACATCACCTCGGGAGAATAGCCGTCATCCACTTTGGCCGAGCACATATCCATTGTCACTATCATGATCCACCTCCAGTTTCACACCAACTTGTTTCTAAAGTGCCTGCAATGATTATATCGGGTGTTTTCCGGCAAAATGAAGGGCTCGGCAAAAAAACAATCCGGCAGCCTTGGCCGCACAAGCCGTCTGCGCCGTGCAAATTCCGATTTTGGATGCCCCGCTCAGCTGGAATAGCAAGGGAATAACAGATGAGTTGACTGAAACCGTCATGGGACAACAGGATTTGCCTGGCGCAAAACCAGCAGCACAATCTGTATCCCGTCGTGGATCAGTCGGTCGAACACCGGAGAGAAATAAGGCAGGGCGAGGGCAAGCACGACAAAGCCCGCTGCCAGAGTAATCGGGAATCCGACCGAGAATATATTGAGCTGAGGTGCAGCGCGGGTCATGATCCCCAACGCAATATTGGTGGTCAGCAGAGCCGCCATGATCGGCATGGAAAGCAACACTCCGGCGAGGAACATTTCACCGCCCCAGCCTGCAAGAACCCGCCAGCCAACCGCGGAAAAAGGCTGCGCCATCACCGGCAGCACCTTAAAGCTTTGCGCCAGCGCCTCAATCATCAGCAAATGACCGTTCGATGCAAGGAACACCAGAGTGGCGATCAGACCGAGGAACTGCGCCACCACAGGAGACTGTGCGGCGTTTTGCGGATCAAAGAAGGTGGCGAATCCCAGACCCATCTGCATGCCGGCAATATTGCCGGCCATTTCAACTGCGGTAAAAACGATGGTCATGGCGAATCCGATTGACACGCCGATCACGACTTGTTGCGCCAGAATCAGGAGCCCAACCGCAGAGCCCGGCTCCACGGCCGGCATGGTGCCGAGTACGGGCGCCAGCACCAGCGTAATAACGAGGGACAATCCTATTTTCACGGGCAAGGGGAGGCTCGGATTGCCGAAGATCGGCGAGCTGCCAACCAAGGCGAGGATGCGCGCAAAAGGCCAGATAAAAGCTCCCAGCCATGCACCCAGCTGGGCGGAGGTGAAGCTGATCATCCGCAACCCTCCGAGCTAGCCCACCAGGCCAGGAATACTATGGAACAGGCTGCGGGTATAATCCATCAACAGATTCAGCATCCAGGGTCCAGCAATGCCCAGCATGAGGAATATCACAATCAGCTTGGGGATGAACGACAGGGTCATTTCATTGATCTGGGTGGCTGCCTGAAAGATACTCACCAGCAAACCAACTGCCAGCGCCGAAAGAAGCAGCGGAGCCGACACCAGCAATGTCACCTCCAGCGCCTGCTGACCGATGGAAATAAAACCTTCGGGAGTCATGTGTAAAAACTCTGCACCAGGGAACCAATCAGCAAATTCCAGCCATCAACCAGAACAAACAACATCAGCTTGAATGGCAGGGAAATCACCACGGGTGACAGCATCATCATGCCCATGGACATCAGCACACTGGCCACCACCATGTCGATAATCAAAAAGGGGATAAACACCACGAAACCGATTTGGAAAGCGGTCTTGAGCTCGCTGATCACGTAGGCCGGAACCAGGATTTTCATCGGCACCGCTTCCGGGCCGGGCAGAGGGGCGCTGTTGGAAAGCTTAACGAACAAGGCCAGGTCGTCCTGACGCGTCTGCCGCAACATGAAGGCTTTCAGGGGTGCAGCACCCCTCTCCAGCGCCAGGGTAGCATCGATTTTCTGCTCCGAGTATGGCTTGTACGCATCGTCGTAAATTTTATCGAACACCGGTGCCATCACAAAAAAAGTAAGGAACAGGGAAAGGCCGATCAGAATCTGGTTGGGCGGTGCCTGCATCGTGCCGATCGCCTGGCGCAACAGCGACAGCACAATAACGATGCGGGTAAACGATGTCATCATCAGCAGCACTGCCGGCAGGAATGTCAGCGCTGTCATCACCAGCAGCGCCTGGATACTGAGGGTGTAAGTCTGTCCGCCACCCGGTGCAGGTACGCTGGTGAAGGCGGGAAGACCGGGGTCGGCCGCCATAGCCGCCAGCGGCGCTATCACACCAATCGATAGCAGCACAGCAACAAACAGTGGTTTACACCCAAGTAAAAACAGCCTCATTCTATTGCTCACTTTTACGCCCTTGCATCGCATTTTTGAGCCAGACAGAAAAGCTGCGTTCCCCGCCGGGCGGTACCTCAGTAGCGCGCGCGCCGGCTTCCGGCTTGGTCAAGGTGTGCAGGGTATTCACCTGCCCCGGCGCCACCCCTAGAACCAGCCAGGTACCGCCGATCTCCACCAGCACCAGCCGCTCCTTGGGTCCCAATGCGACACCGCCGATCACTTTGACCACGCCTCCGGCCCCCATCTGCCCGGGGGAAAATCGCCGCAATAGCCATGCCGCACCCACTATCACAGCCAACACAAGACCCAAGCTGAACAGAACCTGCAAGCCACCAAACATACCCGCAACGGGGCTCGTGGAAATGGACAGTGCTGGTGCAGCAGGCTGTGCGGCGAATGCGGAGGAATAAAGAAGAAAAAGAAACCCGATGGGGAGCCGCCTTGCCACCTCTTTCATCAGGTTCATTTGTGTAGTCTGCGTATGCGTTCGGAGGGTGAGATAATATCAGTCAAGCGGATACCGAACTTGTCGTTCACCACCACGACCTCGCCTTGGGCTATCAGACAACCGTTCACCAGTACATCCATCGGTTCGCCTGCCAGACCGTCCAGTTCCACCACCGACCCCTGTGCCAGTTGCAACAGGCTGCGGATGGCCAGCTTGGTACGCCCCAGTTCAACCGTAAGATTGACCGGAATGTCCAGGATCATGTCAATATTGTTGGGCGCTCCGGCAGTCATGCCAGACGGTGAAAGCTGGTCGAACTGGGCCTTCGCGGCCGGGGGAATATTGCCACCAAAATCTGGCGAAGTGTTTTGCGATTCAGTAGAAGCCTGCTCGGCTAGCGCTGCACCCCAATCATCCCCGGCGGAGGATGTGCCGGGCACGTCCGTAGATGCCTGCTCGGCCATTGCCGCCGCCCAATCATCCATGCCATCCGGAGTTTCGTCAGCCATTTTTGCCTCCGTGGAGGGTTTCGTCTTCCGCGCCGGAAATAATCTTGTTCACTTTGAGCGCATACTGGCCGTTAAGGACGCCGTAGTTGCATTCCAGCACCGGCACACCGTCCACTGCAGCGATGATTGCTTCAGGAATATCCAGGGAAATCACATCCCCCGCTTTCATATTCAGAATTTGTCCCAAATTAATCGCAGTCTCACCCAGGTTCGCGACAAGATGCACCTCAGCCGACTGCACCTGCTTGGTCATCAACTTGGCCCAGCGTTCATCCACTTCCATGCGCTCGCCCTGCATGCTACTGTAGAGGACATCGCGAATCGGCTCAATCATAGCATAGGGCATACAGATGTGAAAATCGCCCCCGCCCGACCCCAGTTCGATGTTGAACGTGGTAACCACCACCACTTCGCTGGGCGTGGCAATATTGGCAAACTGAGTGTTCATCTCCGAGCGGATATACTCGAATTCAACCTGAAAAACCGAGTCCCAGGCTTTTTTGTATTCTTCGAAGACCACTTCCAGCAAGCGCTGGATGATGCGCTGTTCGGTCGGAGTGAAATCCCTGCCCTCCACCCTCATGTGGAAACGTCCGTCACCGCCAAACAGATTATCCACCACGAGGAACAACAGGTTCGGATCAAAAATAAACAGCGAGGTACCGCGTAGCGGCTTGACGTGCACCATATTCAGGTTGGTCGGCACGACCAGATTGCGGACAAATTCGCTGTATTTGAGAACGCGCACCGGACTCACGGAGATTTCCGCAGTGCGGCGCATGAAGTTGAACAAGCCGATACGAAACAGGCGGGCGAAACGTTCGTTAATGATCTCCAGGGTCGGCATGCGGCCCCGGACAATACGCTCCTGCTTGGCCAGATTGTAGGGGCGAGCGCCGCCCCCCTCATCTACAGTGGTTGCCTCATCCGCCTCGCCGGTTACACCCTTGAGTAAGGCATCAACTTCGTCTTGTGACAGTATGTCGTCTGACACGTGCGCCCTTTATTAGGTATTACAGTTAAACCTATGTTACTGAATAACAAAGGATGTAAAATAAACGCCAATCACACCTTTGCCCATAGCCGCAAGCGGTTTGGCGACCTGCCCCTGAATTTCCATACTCAGTTTCTGCTTGCCTTCAAGTCCGCTTATCTGCTCGGCACTTTTACTCGAAAGCAGCAGCAATATGCCATTACGAATTTCCGGCATATGCAACTTTACCGACTCAACCACGGCCTGGTCAGCCACTTTCAAGTCTATCCCGACCTGCAGATATCGCTCGCCGCTGCCACTGCCACCGTCGCCCTGCAAATTAACAGTGAATGTCTCGAGTGTTATAAAAACGGGCGGCTTCGCTTTTTCTTCCGCTCCCCCGGCTGACTTTGCGCCAAGCTGGGTAAAATACCATGCCGCGCCCCCTCCTAACCCGCCCAGAACCAGCAGGATTGCAAGAATCAGGAACAAACTACCCTTCTTGTTTCCGGGTGGAGCTTCCTCCTCCACTTCTTCTATTTTTGCCTTGTCCTTGGCCATTTTCTCACTCCCTTGCCACACCGCCGCTTCAGCCATCGACTCCGGAAAATTTCCAATATCGGCAGTTAAAAAACATTAAAAACAACTAGTTTCAGATGATATTTTATGTTCTTTATAATATCAACTCAAATTTAATGCAAGGAAAACCTATGTTGAAGCGGTTTGACAACTTCCAGCCAAGCCGGATCAAAAAGAATAATGCAGCTATCCAACTGATATAGCTGCATTATTCTTTAATTGCGAAGTTGTGTGGCGATCAAGCAAAGATGTCGACCATGCCATCATGCGCCAGACTCGCAGGCCTGCCCGACCCTGAAATTCTGGCCAGGGTACCTTCCATCCCCTTATTGTCAACGCGCCCTCCTCCTCCGCCACCATGCTGGTCAAACGCCTGCTGTTGTTGACTGAATGATTCCGAACCAACCATAGTATTGCCCAGCATGATGCCGTTGTCAGCCAGCATTTCGCGCAAACGCGGTAACGCCGCCTCGATCGCTTCGCGCACGGCGGCATGATGGGAAACGAACATTGCACTGGCCTGATCGCTGTTGATCGTCAGGCGCACCTCCAACGGCCCGAGATTGGGCGGATTGAGGTGCAACTCAGCTACTTGGTGATTCTGGTTCGCCATCCACAAAACTTTCTCGCCAACTGCCCCCCCCCATTCTGCGGAACCAACACTGGGCGCGACCGACTGCGTCGCCGGCTGCTCCAGTTGTCGAAGCGCCCCGACAACGCCACCTTCAGTGGCCGACACTTGTGCGAAAGTGGGCGAATCTACCGATTGTGGCTGCGCGCTTGCCCTGTGGCCTGGAATATCCACCATAGCCGCCAGCCTGCCGGAAAACTCCTTTTCTGGCGTCGCCGCCGGCAAGCTCTTGCCATCGCCGGCAATTTTTGCCGCCGATGGGATTTCATCGGCACGTGAATGCTGCATTAATATCTTGTCAGAAGCCATCTCGACCGGCGCTTTTTTCGTAACGCCGGATTCAACCCGCGCAGGAACCATGGGAACGAATGGCGAAGCGGCCAGCACCGAAGGATCGGCAGGAAGACCCGTAGGCGCGTCGGATTTTTTTGCTGGCTCGCCGTCCCCGTCTGCACGGGTAGACCGCATCGATGGCTTATCCAAGCCAGCTTCAGTCGACATCATTCCGGTCGGCATTCCTGCTGGCACAATCACCGCCTGGGCCGGCATAATGCCGGCCCCAGAGGCTGCCTGAGCAGAGGCTACCTGAGCAGAGGCTACCTGAGCAGAGACGGCCTGCACAGAGGCAGCCTGCACAGAAGCTGCCTGCACAGCACTCAATACGGAAAAATCGACAGGGGAAATCGCCAGTGCATCTGGCTTTTCAGTGGGCTCGCCGCCTTCGCTGGTAGCGGCTTGGGAAGTCTCTTTCTTCATGTGCTTGGTAAGAACTTCGCCGAAATTTTTCCCTTGCGCGCCGTCCAATCCGGCTCCGCCATCCGAACCCGAGGAAGAGGCGGGCGACTGGCTGACGCCGGCACTAGGCGGTTGAGATACAACGGGGGATATAGGCAGTTGTGGCATCGGTCATCCTTTCGCAAATTCGTTTTACAGGTTTAACAAAGCAAAACGCATGCCATCATCAGGAGTGGGTGGAGTCCTTTGGTTCCCTCTGCTCGAATTTCTTGCCGGAAAGCTCGTCCTGCTCACGTTGCTCAATCTTGTCCTCGCGCTTCCGCTCGCTGTTCTGATGGCGCTGCGACAAGGTATCGAACGCCTTGAGCTTGCGCTGCTTTGCCTGCCACTCGTGCCGCCCGTCTTCCCAACATTTTTTGCAGCGCGCCACTTCTTCCGCCTGCTGACGGATAGCGATTTCGAGCTTACCGAGAAACAACTGAAAATCCTTGAGCGAGTTCGCCTGCATCCCCATTTTCGTTGCCTGCAATAGACGTGCCCGATAATCCTCCCGGTAGGCGATCAACTGCCGGAGCTTTTCCTCCGCTCCCTGCCACGCCACTTTGAGCGTATGCAGATTCCGCGCTGCGGCATCGGTATGATTCTTGGCAAGGTCCAGAAGGGGTTGAAGCGGGAAGCGCCGGGGCATTTCGTTTCAGATTCCGCGCTTATGCATTGAACAATGCGGAAAGCTGGCTGCGGCTTTCGCCATAACCCTGACTCTGGTGCATATCCTGTTGCAGGAAAGCTTCCATCTGCGGGTACAGTGCCATTGCCTCATCCAGCAGCGGGTCGCTGCCCTTCACGTAGGCACCGACACTGATCAGATCCCGGCTACGCTGGAAGCGGGAGTATAGCTGCTTAAACCGGCGCACCCGAGCCAGGTCTTGCGGTTCAAGTAATTCAGTAATCGCCCGGCTGACCGAGGCTTCAATGTCGATGGCGGGGTAATGGCCCTGATCGGCGAGGCTGCGCGACAACACAATGTGACCATCAAGAATGGCGCGGGCGCTGTCCGCGATTGGGTCCTGTTGATCGTCCCCCTCCACCAGTACGGTATAGAATGCTGTAATGGATCCCCCGCCAGCCTGGCCGTTGCCGGCGCGCTCAACCAGTTGCGGCAGCTTGGCAAACACAGATGGCGGGTAACCTTTGGTCGCTGGCGGCTCGCCGATGGCCAGCGCAATTTCACGTTGCGCCATGGCATAGCGCGTGAGTGAATCCATGATCAGCAGCACATGTTTGCCCTGATCACGAAAATATTCGGCGATCGCCGTGGCATAGGCGGCGCCATGAAGGCGCAGCAACGGCGGAGTGTCGGCCGGTGCGGCAACCACTACGGAGCGCGCCAACCCTGCCGGCCCCAGGATGTTTTCAATGAATTCCTTGACCTCACGTCCGCGCTCACCGATCAGACCGACCACAATCACATCGGCGCTGGTGAAACGCGCCATCATGCCGAGCAGAATGCTCTTGCCGACGCCGCTGCCGGCAAATAACCCCATGCGCTGCCCGCGGCCAACAGTCAGCAGCGCATTGATGGCTCGCACGCCGACATCCAGAACATGCCGGATTGGCGCACGGCCAAGAGGATTGCAGGGACGGCTATTGAGCGGCACCTGATGTTCCAGGTGTGGCGTCCCGAGCAGGTCGAGTGGACGCCCGGCACCATCAAGAATGCGTCCCAGCAATTCGCTACCGACCTGTACTTGGCGCACCCCGGCTTCGGAACGCCGCCGATGGTGAAGCCTCCCTCCCTGTCCGGGGGTGCGTTGCGTCAGCGTATCCACCGGCGTCACCTTGGCACCCGGCACCAGTCCATATACATCGGTAGATGGCATGAGAAACAGCTTCTCACCGGAGAAACCAACCACCTCAGCATCCACATCATGGCCATCGGGCAGATGGACAGTACAACTGGCTCCCACTGCAAGCCTCAGGCCCACCGCCTCCATCACCAGTCCGGCAACCCGGGTCAAACGACCAGTCACGATCCATGGTTTGACAGCGACAACCGCCTCGCCGCATTCCCGCAGAAAAACATTCCAGCGATCAGGGGATGGCATCACAATCCAGAAACCGGCAATTCATTAACCACCGAAACACAAGTCGGCAAAAAACTTTTATTCAAGCCAGGCGCCTTCACGTCCCAAAGCGGCAAGCACTCTTTCCCAGCGACTTTCCATAGTGGCATCGACCTCGCTATTCGCTGTTTCTACCCGGCATCCGCCCCGCTCAATGCGGCTATCTTCAATCAGTTTCCAATGAAAGTGATTTAGTTCATCTGCCATCAGTGATCGCACCAAGGCCGCATCATCCGGATGCAATTTGATGTGCGGGTGCTGGCTGGCTTGGGGCAGACTGTTGACCGCCTCGCGAATCGCTGGCAAGGCCAACTCTGGCTTCACCCGCAAAGCCTCCCGCATCATTTGCTTGGCCACGTCCAGGGACAGGGTAAGCAGGCTCTGCATCAGATCTTCGTCAAACCGGCTCAGTGCACTATCCAGTGACGACGCCAGTTGCACCAGCCGCGCCAGTTCGGCATCGGATCTCCCCTTGCCTTCCTGGTAGCCGGCGGCATATCCTTCCTGACGGGCCTGCCGATGGATGTTCTCGACTTCCTCCGCCGTTGGCAACGACACTGCCGGCTCCGGCGACAACACAATCGGCTCCTGCGACGACGCGTCCAGTGAATTCAGTTCCCAGCGCTGGTAGGCACTCAACTGCTCCTTGGGAATAAAATTAGACAAAGCTTTCCTCTCCCTTGCCACTTATCACAATCTGGCCTTCGTCGGCCAGTTTGCGCACAACCTTGAGGATTTCCTTTTGTTCCGATTCGACTTCGCTGACGCGCACCGGACCTTTGGCTTCCAGATCGTCGCGCAACATTTCGGCGGCCCGTTGCGACATGTTCTTGAAGATTTTTTCGCGCAATTCCTCGCTCGTGCCCTTGAGTGCAATGATCAGCGATTCTGACTGCACCTCGCGCAATAGTAGCTGGATAGACCGGTCTTCCATATCCAGCAGGTTTTCGAAGACGAACATCTCGTCCTGGATTTGTTGCGCCAGTTCGGGATCATAATCGCGCACGCTGGCGATGATCGCGGTTTCGTTGGCGGTGCCGACATAGTTCAGGATTTCAGCCGCCGCCCTGATACCGCCCATCGCACTTTTCTTGAGATTGCTGGCACCCGACAGAAGTTTGCTCAGCACATCGTTCAATTCCTTCAGCGCGGAGGGCTGAATCCCTTCCAGGGTGGCAATACGCAACACCACATCATTACGCAGGCGCTCGGTAAAGAAGGTCAGCACCTCGCTCGCCTGGTCACGGTCGAGGTGAACCAGAATGGTGGCGATAATCTGGGGATGCTCATTCTTGATCAACTCCGCCACGGCACTGCCGTCCATCCACTTCAGTCCCTCAATACCACTGGTATCGCCGCCATGCAGGATGCGGTCGATCACATTGGCCGCCTTATCCGCGCCCAGCGCCTTGTTCAACACGCTGCGGATGTACTCGTCGGACCCCCCGCCCAGGTTGGTTCTCTCGCTCGCCAAGGAGAGAAAATCATACATCACCGCCTCCATCGTGTCGCGCTTGATGCTACCCAATTGCGCCATGGCCACCCCCAGCTTCTGCACCTCCTTCGGACCGAGATATTTGAAAACTTCAGCCGCTTCTTCCTCGCCCAGAGTCATCAGTAGAATGGCGCTCTTCGTTACTCCGTCGTCACTCATTGCTGCCAATCCAATCCTTGACTACACTCGCCACTACTTTCGGTTCCTCGCGCGCCATTACCTTGGCCACTCTCAGGCGGTCTTCATAGTCCGCCTTCATGGCGCCCAATGGCATCCCCAGATGCTCCACCTGCTCCGCCTCCTCGACCTTCGGCGGTAGCGGCGGGGTTGAAAGCTCCTTAAACAAGGGGCGAAGCACCTTGAATACCAGGAAGAACACTATGCCGGCAATCAACAGATTCTTGGCAATATCCCTGGCCAGCGAAATCGTCGCCGGATCCTTCCAGATTGGAGTCGCAGTCGGAATTTCCTCAGCCGCCGCGCTGAACGAGGCATTTACCACGTTGAGCGTATCGCCCCGCTCCTGACGGTAACCCATGGCCTCCTTGACGAGATTGCTGATCTGCGCCATTTCGGCGGCAGCCATCGGCTTGACGCTAACCTTTCCATCCTTGTCCACAATCTTTTTGTAGTTCACCACCACCGCCACCGAGAGGCGCTTGATGCTCCCCACCGGCGATTTGACATGCTTGATGGTCTTGTCCAGTTCATAATTGACAGTCGATTCCTTGCTGCCGCTTCCGCCGCCGACAGGCTGCGCGGGAGCGGCGCCTGCCGCCGCGGTGGCAGGCGCCGTGAGGGGTGCGCTGGCAGCACCGGGAGGCTGGTTGGATAAAGCGCCAGGCACGCCACTTGCCGCTTGGCCACCGCCACTGGTTTCATTACTCTGCTGGCTGCGGATTGCAGCCTCTGTTGGTGTCGAATTGGGCCTGAAAGTTTCGGCGGTCTGTTCGGTTTGCGAAAAATCCAACTCTGCCGCAACCTGCGCCCGTACGTTTTCCGTACCAGTGATCGGGCTGAGAATATTTTCGATACGCTTGATGAAGCTTTGCTCGACTTGGTGCAGGTATTCCAGTTGCCCCGGGTCAAGGCCGGCATTCGCACTACCGTCGTCAGCCGCGCTCAACAGGTTGCCCGTCTGGTCAAGCACCGTAATGTTCTTGATCGGCAAATCCGGCACACTGCTTGAAACCAGATGAACAATACCGCTGACCTGGGCTCTGTCCAGCAGGCGACCGGGGTAGAGGCTGACCAGCACGGAAGCGCTGGGCTTTTGCTGCTCGCGGGTGAATACGGAAGGCCGTGGAATCGCAAGGTGGACGCGCGCACCCTGAACGGCAGAAAGCGACTGGATGGAACGGGTCAATTCCCCCTCCAAAGCTCGCTGGTAATTTACCTGCTCAAGGAATTGGCTGGTACCCAGCTTCTGATTTTCCATCAACTCGAAGCCAACCACGCTGCCCTTGGGAAGACCCTGGGATGCCAAGCGCAGGCGCACCTCATAAACCTGGTTGGAAGCAACCAGAATGGCCCCTCCCCCCTCCGCCATCTTGTAGGGTACATTCATCTGCTGCAATGAATTGATGATCGCCCCGCCATCCCGGTCGGAAAGGTTACTGTAGAGAACGCGATAGTCCGGTGTTTGCGACCACATCCAGGCACCTGAAATCAGCGCCACGACGGTTGCCAGCACCAGCATCAGTCCTATTTGCTGGCCACCGGATAACCGGTTGAATTCCTTTAGACGAGCGGAAATCGATTGCTGCGGTGAGACAGCCATATTATTTACGCCTTGACTCCAACCTGCGAGTGTTGAGCTTTACCCCCACAAACAAGAGAGTGCGATTGTGGCAAGCGAGGATGCCCTGCATCCACGTCACACTTGCATACTCATGACTTCGTGATATGCGGACACCAGTTTATTGCGTACCTGCACCATGGTCTGAAAGGAAATATTGGCTTTCTGCAGGGAAACCATCACCTCCTGGAGGTTGGCATTGGGATCGCCCTGCTCGAAGGCTTTGCCCAAGCCGGCAGCTTCCTGTTGCGCGCCGTTCACCTGTGCCAGCGAAGCTTTAAGAAGCGCGGCAAAATCCGCACCTTCCGTTGGCGCCGAGGTGGGTTCCGCGCCAGCGGCAAGCGCCGAAGCGGCCCGCAACTGGCCAAGTAGTTGATCAATTCCCTGCGTAGTATTCATAGCGTCCTGCCTCCAGCCCGAATTATAGCTGTTTATCCATTGCGACGGCCATATATTGCTCGCCCCAGCTTAAAAACAAAGCATATTTCATGCCAAATTTCGCCAAAATTATAAATCAGCTACCCGCCCCTTCACCTTCTTCACGATACTGCTGCAATTTGTAGCGCAAGGTGCGCTCACTCATACCCAGCTTCTCTGCGGCAAGCTTGCGCGAGCCACCAGCCGATGCCAATATCTCCAGAATATGTGTCCGTTCCAGCGACTTCATATCCATCGCACCACCGGTGGTCGGCTTCTCTTTCAGCGGAGCGATTGCCGCAGACTTCGGCAAAAGCAGATATTCCGGCTCCAGCATATCGCCCGGAGAGAGGATCATGGCGCGCTGGAGGACATTTTCAAGCTCTCTGATGTTACCCGGCCAGGCATATCGCGTCAATTGCTCGGACGCCGCCGGGGACAACCCGACTCCGGGCCGGCCGAGCGATCCGCCCAGCCGGCTGAGCAGATGCCGCGCCAACGGTACAATATCCAGCGGACGCTCGCGCAATGGCGGTAGTTCCAACGGAAAAACATTGAGGCGGTAGAACAGATCCTCGCGAAAACTTCCGCGCGCCACGATATCGGCCATATCGCGGTTGGAGGTGGCGACAATCCTGATATCGAGAGGAATCGCCCTGTGTCCGCCGACACGTTCCACCTCACGCTCCTGCAATACTCTTAGCAACTTGGCCTGGAGCGGCAATGCCATTTCGGAAACCTCGTCCAGCAGCAGGGTGCCGCCCTGCGCCTGTTCGAACTTGCCCGCATGCGACTGTGTGGCGCCGGTAAAGGCACCCTTTTCATAGCCGAACAAAGTGGACTCAAGCAGGTTTTCCGGAATCGCGGCACAGTTGACGGCCACAAACGGCTTGTCAGCACGGGGCGAATGCCGGTGAATGAAACGCGCCATCACCTCCTTGCCGCAGCCGGATTCGCCGGTGATCATTACGGTTGCATTGGTTACGGCGACTTTCTGCGCCAGCACCAAAAGTTCGCCCATGCGAGGGTCTTCGGCCACCATTTCCGAACCGTTCGCCGGATGCGCGGACAGCATATAACGCGCCACCTCCGCCAGCAGCATATCCGGTTCGAACGGCTTGGTCAGGTAAGTGCACGCGCCGGCGCGCATTGCCTCCACTGCTTTATCAATCATGCCGTAAGCCGTCATCAGCAGCACCGGGACATAAGGATAGGCAGCCTTGATCTCGCGCAGCAAGGTATGTCCATCCATGGGGTGCATCTGCACATCCGACACCACCAGACCAACCCTCCGCTTTTCCAGCAAAGCCAGCGCCGCCGCGCCGTCTGCCGCGTCCAAAGCCTCATAGCCGGCCAAACCGAGGGTGTCGCACAGCGCTTCGCGCAGATCCCGGTCATCCTCAACGATCAAAATGGGTAATGGCTTCATAACTTCATAACATCAAAGAATATAATCATAACTTTGGTAGCCGCAGGCTGAATTCGCTGCCGCAACCCGGTGCCGACTTGACCTGTACCGTGCCCCGATGTGCTTCGACAACGCCGCGCACAATTGCCAGCCCCAGGCCGGTACCTTCATTACGAGTCGTATAGAACGGTTCAAACAGGCGCTCCTGAATTGCCGCATCGATGCCTTTGCCGCTGTCGGTCACGCGGAGTACGACCTGGCCGCCTTCTCCGACCTCGCACTTCAGCCCGACCCGACCTCCCCTTGGGCAGGCCTGCATGGCATTCTCCAGCAGGTTGAGCAAAGCACCCGTCAATGCCTTGCGGCTACCCAGCACGGCGGCGCCCCGACTGTCGTCATCGACCTTGAAATCAAGCCCATGCTCGGCCATTTGCGGTTCCATCACCTGCTGCAATTCAACCAGCAGGGAAGACAACAGCACCGCATCCTGCCCGCCGCCCTCCCCCTTCACGAACAACAACATATCCTGAATCAGGTGCTCGAGATGGCGCAGGCGCGCCAGAACTTTATCGGCAAAGCGCACCCGTTCCGCTTCCGCCAGATCAGGCTTGTTCAGATGGGCGGTGTAAAGCAGGGCGGTGGCGAGCGGCGTGCGCAACTGGTGTGCCAACCCCGCCGCCATCTCTCCCATGGCGGACAATCTCTGGTGCCGCTGAAGTTCACGCTGCAAGGCATAGGCTTCGGTCATGTCATGAATCAGCAACACCTGCCCGCCAGCGGCGTCCAGCGGGCTACTGGAAATGCCGACCCGACGCGGCACCGCCCCTCCGATTGGCACAAGATCCCACTCGTGTGGCACCACGGTCTGGACCAGCGCATGCGCCGCAACCTCCGCCCACATCCTGCCCACAAGTTTGTCTCCCAGCAATTCCTGAGCGGCTGGATTCATCTCGCTGATGCCACCCCGTTGATCCAGCACCACCACACCCGCGGGCATGGCCGCGAGTAAATGGCTCAAGCGCTGCGACAACGCCTCCTTTTCCAACAACTGGCGGCGCAACTCCACATTAGCCACGGCAAGCTCGCCCGTCAGTCTCTCTACCTGCTGCTGCAACTCCTGATAGGCGCCGGTAAGCTGTGCCGAAGCCTCATTGAATAATGAAAAGGCCTGCTCCAGCTCCTTCGGGTCGACCTGCTTGGGGGTATTCGGCAATACGTTAATCTCCGTGGCCGGTTGGTGCAGGAATCATACCGCAATTGATCGGATTATTGTTGGGTGTATATACCTCAGGAAACCGCTCACAGGAAATTTTGCCGGCCCCATGGGAAACCTCGCCCTGCTGAGACTACCCTTGCCCCACATGATCCGAAAAAATTTAGCCTGCATATTTGCATTAAGCAGCCGGCCAAATTAAATTATGCACTGAAACTGCAGGTAGCTTCATAACTTACGGAATGCAATATGACAACATTCAAGGTATGATACTGAAAAGTGATACTAGTAAAGCGTCCTGCCCGGCCGGCTGAGGCAAGGGATCAGGGCCTTTCACGGAGAGCAACAACATGTCAGAACTCTTGAAAAACATTGATGCGCGCGCCAAGCTTGCCGGCACAAACAAGCTGGAGATCCTGCTGTTTACACTGGGCATTGACAATCGAACCGGTCGCAGGGAAACATTCGGTGTCAATGTTTTTAAAGTACGCGAAGTCATGCGCGTACCGGAAATCACCCACGCCCCCGACATGCCTTCTTCAGTTGAAGGTATGGTCAGCCTGCGCGGCATCCTGGTACCGGTGGTCGACCTGGTCAAATATGCCGGCGTAGAAACCGACAAAAAACCGGAAATCATGATCGTCACCGAATATAACGGACACACCCAGGGCTTCCTGGTGGAAGCAGTCGACACTATTTTGCGCCTCGATTGGTCGGCCATGCGCGTCCCCCCCGACATGCTGACCGCGCAAATGGGTGGATTGATCACCGCAGTGACAGAACTGGCGGATGGACGGCTGGTAATGATGATGGACGTGGAAAAAGTTCTTTCCGAAACCAGCCATTTCGATGACGACTACCTGTTCACCCACATCAAGCCCATCGAACAACAAAACCGCACGATATTCTTCGCCGACGACTCCGCCGTTGCCAGAAACCAGATCAAACGCACCCTGGACGTCATGAACATCGGTTATGTCAGTGCGAATAATGGCGCACAAGCCTGGGAAGAACTGAAAAAAATTGCCTCCCAGGCCGTTGCAGCGCAAGTCCCCGTCAGCAACATGATCCAGTTGATTCTGACCGACGTGGAAATGCCTGAAATGGACGGCTACGTCCTGACCAAAAACATCAAAAGCGATCCCCGTTTTGTCGGCATTCCGGTCATCATGCATTCATCCCTGAGTAGCGAGGCCAATCAGCAACTTGGCCGTTCAGTCGGGGTGGACGAGTATGTACCCAAATTCGAGCCGCAGAAGCTGGCGGCCACCCTGATGCGTGTTTTAGGTTAACCACATACAGTTATGGGGAATAACATGGAAAAGCACAACCCACTGCTCGATGCGGTTGATGGCAGAACCAAGCTGGCCGGCTCCAACAAGATGGAGATTCTGCTTTTTTCTTTGGGGAGCGGGGAGATATTCGGCATCAACGTATTCAAGGTACGCGAAGTCTGCCAGACGCCCAAGGTTACAAAATCTCCCAACATGCCGGACGGCGTCGAGGGGGTAATCTCCCTGCGAGGCAACATCATCCCAGTCATCGCACTGGCCAAGATCATCCATCTGGAGGACGTACCGGAAGACACTGGCCATACCATGATCGTCACAGAATTCAGTCGCCACACCCAGGGGTTCCTGGTGCACGATGTTGACCGCATCATCCGGGTTGACTGGGACAAGGTCAAGCCGCCACAAACCATGCTGGCCGGCAACGATGGCCTGATTACCGCGATCACGGAATTGCCTGACGGCAAACTGGTTTCAATTCTCGATGTTGAACAGATTCTTGCCAACGCCATTGGAATCGAGCCCATGCCCGAACTTGCCCCAGTCGAAACCGACACGGAGCCGGCGATATTCTTTGCCGACGACTCCGCAATCGCACGCAAGGAAATCGTCATGGTGCTGGACAAGCTGGGGGTAAAATATCAGCATGCCACCAATGGCCTGGAAGCATGGGAAAAGCTGCAGAATATGGCTGCCCGTTCACAGCAGGACGGTTCCACGGTATATGACCAGATCAAAATTATCCTGGTGGATGCGGAAATGCCGGAAATGGACGGCTACGTCCTGACGAAAAACATCAAGTCGGACAGACGGTTCGAAGGCATCCCGGTGGTCATGCACTCGTCACTTTCGTCGGAAGCCAACCGCGACATGGGCAAACAAGTCGGCGTGGATGCCTATGTCGCCAAGTTCGATCCAGCCGTTCTGGCCGACACCTTGCGTCCATTATTGCTCAGATAGGCAGTAGCGCCATGAAACACGACAGTACTTCATCCGGAGGCAATGTCCCAAACCGCATCACGGCGTCGTATAATGGCGGGATGCGAAAAGCCATATCACCTGCGGAGCTCCTTAATGGTCGATAAGAACATGAAATTTCTGATCGTCGACGATTTCTCGACGATGCGACGGATCATACGCAATTTGCTGAAAGAACTACAGTTCACCAATTGCGACGAAGCCGAAGATGGCGTGGCGGGTCTCAACAAGCTGCGTGGAAGTAATTTCGACTTCGTGGTCAGTGACTGGAACATGCCGAACATGACCGGGCTTGAGATGCTTCAGGCCATCCGCGCCGATCCCACCCTGAAGCATCTGCCGGTACTGATGGTCACTGCCGAGGCCAAGAAAGAAAACATTATCGCTGCAGCCCAGGCGGGTGCCAGCGGCTATGTCGTCAAGCCCTTCACCGCTGCCGTACTTGAGGAAAAGCTGAACAAGATCTTTGAGAAGATGGGGAAGTAACAGTTGTTGAGGCATGATCGACATTCCGAAATATTCCAGGATTTTAAAAAATCTTGAGTAATCGTATGCAAGGAGAGATTTGGTGAGTAACGATACCTCAGGTAGCGGGGATTCAGACGATTTGGAAGCCCTGTTTGATAGCATTGTAATGGCCAGCGGCACCCAATCGGCCGAATCCGAAATAGAACCCAAACACGTTGAGCCCGTGGCCGCAGCCCCTGATGAATCAGCGCCATCCGGCACGGAAGAAAGCCTCTTCTCGCAAATCGGCCATTTGACCAGAAAGCTGCATGATGCCCTGCGCGAACTGGGGTATGACAAGAAACTGGCAAAAACAGTCGAGTCGATGCCCGACACCCGCGAACGCCTTGCCTATATCGCGACGATGACACAAAAGGCGGCAGAGCGGGCTCTGACCGCCACGGAAACCGCCCAACCGATCCAGGATAAACTCGAAGCCGGCGCCACCGGACTCAGTACCAAATGGCAACGCCTGTTCGATAACCAGCTCAGCCTGGAAGAATTCAAGCAGCTAGCGAATGAAACTCGCAGTTACCTGAAAGAGGTTCCTGGCTATACCAAGGCAACCAGTGCCCAACTCACGGAAATCATGATGGCACAGGATTTTCAGGATCTGACCGGCCAGGTGATCAAAAAGGTCGCCAACATGGCCCAGCAAATGGAACATGACATGCTGCAATTGCTGCTGGCGACGACACCCGCCGAAAAGAGAACTGAGATAGACAGCAGCCTGCTGAATGGCCCTGTCATCAATGCCACTGGCCGTAGCGATGTCGTGACCAATCAGCAGCAGGTCGACGATTTGCTTGAAAGCCTGGGTTTCTGATTCGGTCAATTTCAACCTATCTCGTAGCAGGGGGAAACCATGAGCCACTTCGCTGGAATGGAAGAATTACTCCAGGATTTTCTGACAGAAGCGGGTGAACTGCTATCTGATGTAGACAACAAACTGGTTGAGTTGGAAAAACGCCCGGACGACAAGGCGCTCCTGAACGACATTTTTCGCGGCTTCCACACGATCAAGGGCGGAGCTGGCTTTCTCAACGTCAACGACCTGGTCGAACTGTGCCACCGCACCGAAAACCTGTTCGACAAGCTACGCACGAGCGAACTAACCCTGACTCCGAGCATCATGGATGTAATCATGCTCGCAACCGGGGTAGTACGCACCATGTTCGGCTCACTCGCCCAGGCACAACTGCCGGAAGCTGCCGACCCCGCATTGCTGAAAGCGCTGGATGCCGTGCTGGCAGGCCAGGAAGCAGAGTTGGCGGCTACCGCGCAAACACCCGAAACCCCGCCGCCGGCCAAGGTTGAGCAACCCGCCACCAATGCCCCCAGCGGTCCGGACTGGCCAGCTTTGTACCATGCTGTCACGGGCAGTCCCGCGGAAACCCAGACTGCTCCGCATGAGACTATGCTTCCCCCGGAGATCGCGCCTGCCCCCCACATCATGCCTCCAGTCGAGCTGGCGCCCCGCGCCAAGGCACAGCCCCCCGCGCAACAGCCCGTCGCCAAGGAAACCACCATTCGCGTCGACACCTCGCGCCTCGACATGGTACTCAATCTTTCCGGCGAGATCGGCCTCACCAAAAATCGCCTCACCTGCCTGCGCGCAAATATTCTTCAGGGCAAAACCGACGGGGAAACCCTTAAAGCCCTGGATGAAGCAGTCAGCCATCTGGATCTCCTGGTCGGCGACCTGCAAAACGCCGTGATGAAAACCCGGATGCAGCCGATCGGCAGGCTATTCCAGAAATATCCACGCCTCGCACGCGACCTCGCCCGACAGTTGGGGAAGGAGGTAGAACTGGTCATTTCGGGCGAGGAGACCGAAATCGACAAAACCATGATCGAGGATCTGAATGATCCGCTGGTTCACTTGGTGCGCAACGCGGTGGATCATGGCGTGGAGAGTACACAGGAGCGCATCGCCGCCGGCAAGCCGGCCAAGAGCCTGGTGCGCCTCTCTGCGATGCAGGCGGGCGACCACATCGTTCTCGAAATCGCCGATGACGGCAAAGGCATGAGACCCGACACCATCCGCCGCAAGGCGATAGAAAAGGGGTTGATCGATGCGGAGGCGGCAAACAGCCTGGACGACAAACAGGCTCTCAACCTGATTTTTCTACCCGGTTTTTCGATGAAGGATCAGATTTCCGATGTTTCAGGGCGTGGCGTCGGCATGGATGTGGTCCGCACCAACATCCAGAAATTGAATGGCCGCATCGACATCAATTCCACCGTCGGCTATGGCACCACCATCACCATCTCCCTGCCGCTGACCCTGGCCATCCTGCCCGTGCTGGTGGTACGCCTCGGCGACCAGCCTTTCGCCGTACCGCTTTCCATGGTACGCGAAATTATCCCGATCAAATCCAGTGAAATCCAGCGTGTATCCGGTCGTGCAACCATGGTGGTGCGCGATGAGGTTCTGCCAGTGCGCTCCCTGGCCAGTCTGATCGGCTGGCCGCAGGAAGGCATGCCGTCTTTCGGCGTGCTGATGCAAACCACGGTCACCAACTTCATTCTGGCGATCGACGGCTTCCTCGGTCGCGACGACGTAGTCATCAAGCCGCTGCATGACATCAAGCCCAAAGGCATCGCCGGCGCCACACTGTCCGGCGATGGACTGGTGGTGCTGGTACTGGATATTGAGGAGCTGCTGAGCATGGGTGCCGAGGAGACCCGTGCGTCCATGTTCGCCGCATAAGTGCCGGAACTCCTGATGCAAGATCACGCCTATATTGCTCGCCAGCCTCTCATTGACAACCAGCAAAAGATTATTGGCTATGAGCTTTTGCTGCGTAGCGACACGAAAACAGCCAGCACGGATGACCACCTCGCCGCTTCAAAGGTGCTGGCCAACATACTCAGCAACATGGGGGAAGAGTGGCGACTAGGCGACAAGCTGGCCTTCATCTATGCGCCTGCTTCCATGCTGATGGGGAATTTGATCGAACTGCTACCGGCCAACATGACGGTGCTGGAAATTCCCGGAACCACCCAGCCGACCCCGGAACTGCTGGCGCGTTGCCGCGACCTGCGCGCACAGGGATACCGCCTGGCGCTGAACGACCTGGACCTGTCCAGGAAAAACCCACCACTGCTCGAAGTGGCAAATTTCGTCAAGCTGGACATCCAGAAGCTGAAGGCCAACGGACATCTCGAAGAACACGTACGCGCCCTGGAGGAATACCCGGCCAAACTGATTGCCAAAAAGGTCGAAACCCGAAGTGAACACAGTATTTGCAAGGAATTGGGCTTCGCCTATTATCAGGGCTATTATTTCGCCCACCCGGAAACGTTGAACGCCAAGGTGATCCATCCCGCCTATGCCGTCGTGCTGGAACTGCTCGACAAGGTGCGCAACAATGCGGAGATCAAGGATATCGAATTAACCCTCAAGCGCGACGTGGCGCTTTCCTTCAAGTTGCTGCGCTATATCAATTCTGTCGGCTTTGGCTTGTCCTGCGAGATCCAGTCGCTACGCCACGCGCTGGCAATTCTCGGCTATCAGCAGTTGTACCGTTGGCTGACCCTACTGCTTGTCACCGCCGGGGAAGGCAGCACCTCGCCCGCCCTGATGAAAACTGCCGTCACCCGCGGACGTCTGACCGAATTACTTGGCAGGGATATGCTGGAAGCAGCCGAGCGCGACAATCTGTTCATTGTTGGCGTATTCTCATTGCTTGATGCGATGCTGGAAATGCCGATGGACGAGGTACTGGAAAAGCTTTCCCTGCCGGAATCGGTCACCGATGCGCTACTGCACAGGCAAGGTATTTATGGCCCATTTCTGGAACTGACAGAAGCCTGCGAGGAAGGAGATTCCAACCATATCGAAAACCTGGCATTTTCACTGCAGATGGAGCCGGAAACCATCAACCGGGCCCACCTTGCCGCGCTGGCCTGGGTGGAAACACTGGGGATATAGCTTCGACCGGAAGGCTACCTCCCGTTCAAATAGCAGATGATTCCCGGCTGGCTCCGGCCTCGTCCATACGCGCCAGGTATTGCTGCCACAGTTTTTGCTGACCGACGCCCAGGTCATATAAATAATCCCAGGAATACAGGCCGCTGTCGTGCCCGTCCGAGAAAACCAGTTGCACGGCGTAACTGCCCACCGGCTGGATATCGGTAATCTCGACATTCCTCTTGCCAACCTGCAGCACTTCCTGTCCCGGACCATGACCACGCACCTCGGCGGAGGGCGAATAAACCCGCAAAAACTCGCAAGGCAGCTCAAACCGCTTTCCATCGGAAAAAGCTATCTCCAACAGACGTGATTTCTGGTGCAGCTTGATCTCGGTAGGCATCGGCGTCTTGCTATCCAGTCCGGCCATATTTATTCCTTTCGATTCGGCGGCCAAGTCAATCTAATGGCTCTTGCCAATTGATAATAATTCGCAAACATTATACCCCAAACTGCGCTATTTGCTGCCGTCCCCTCCCACCACAGCGAGCAGATTGTCCATCCATCTGTCCGGCAGAAACCGCTTCAAAATGGCGAACAGATGGGTCGGAATTGTCACACGGTAACGGGTTTTTGGGCGCGCGCTTTCCAGCGCCTGAACAACCCTGGAGAGCACTGCTTCGGGGGACAACGTAAAAGGCACAGCCGCTCCCTGCTTGACCAGACGACGTTCCATGACCACGTAGTTGTCGCGGTGAGCGCTATGTGACATGTCAATGTTACGCCGGAACGCCGCAAAGGAATTCGCCCGAAAGCGACTCTCGATCGGCCCCGGCTCAATCAGCGAAACTTGAATGCCGCTGCCGCGAAGTTCCAGTCGGAGCGTATCCGCAATCCCCTCCAGTGCATACTTGCTCGCGACATAAGCTCCCCGGTAGGGCAGGGCAACCAGCCCCAGCACCGAACTGTTCATGATGATCCGGCCATGACCCTGGACACGCATTACCGGAATGACCAGGTTGGTCAGTTCAATCGTGCCGAACAGATTGGCTTCGAATTGCTCGCGCAACACCTCGCGCCGCAAATCCTCAACGGCGCCCGGCTGTCCATAAGCACCGTTGTTAAACAAACCGTAGAGCGTTCCACCAGTGCGCGCCAGAACCTCATCCACTGCCCGGCGAATGGACGCAGAATCCGTCAGATCGAGTTGCACGCTTTCCAGCCCTTCTGCCTCCAGCACGCGCACATCCTCTGCCTTGCGGGCTGACGCAAAAACCCGGTAGCCGCGTCTTGCCAGACCAGCAGCCACACAACGCCCGATCCCGCTGGAGCAACCGGTAATCAACACAGTTTTAGGACTCATGCCACCCCTCATTTTTCAAGCCATCATACCTGTTGCGCCAGCGAAGGAATATCCGTGCTATATCAGGAAATCATTGATATAATGTTGTCGGTATAAAATAATAGCTTCCGTATTTGGAAAAAGAAAAAATGCATCCGACCCTACTCAGAATCTCCGGCATCCTGCTGCTAAGCCTTGGCCTGTTCGGCTGCGCCACCAACGGCGATCCTCGCGATCCTCTGGAACCGATCAACCGCGGCATTTACAAGTTCAACGACGTGGTTGACCGCGCCGTGATCAAACCGGTCGCAACAGGGTACAAGGAAGCAATGCCCAGCCCGGTCCGCACTGCCATCGGCAATTTCTTCTCCAACCTTGATGACGTGCTGGTGCTGCTCAATGACCTTCTCCAGTTCAAACTCGAACGAGCCGCTTCGGATTTCAGCCGCCTGGCCTGGAATACCACGGTTGGCGTTGCCGGCCTGATCGATGTAGCCACCCCGATGGAACTGCCCAAGCACAATGAAGATTTCGGACAAACCCTGGGATACTGGGGTATAGGCAACGGCCCCTACCTGGTACTGCCGCTCCTTGGCCCCAGCACGGTACGCGATACCGTCGGCTTGGCATTCGATTCCCATTATGACCCGCTCTGGCGGCATACCCCGGTCGATGAACGCAATTCAGCAGTGGTACTCCACACCGTGGATACCCGCTCACGCCTGTTTGAAGCGGAGAAAGTGCTGGATGAAGCCGCACTCGACCGCTATATCTTCCTGCGTGATGCCTACCTGCAACGCCGTCGCGGTTTGATTTACGACGGCAACCCGCCGCGCGAGAAGCTTGAAGATTACGATGAGCCCGCACCAGCCGCACCTGCCGCTGCCAAACCCTGACTCCGTAACCCCGCCATAGCGGGGCTACTCACTTAAACTCAACCTTGAGCCAAACGCGGCTGATATTCCCGTCCACATTTGTCCAGTTTAAATCGAGCGTGTTGCGAATCTCGCTGTTGGTCAACCCTTTAACTTGTACCCTCCATACGTCCGCATGAAAATCCAGCAATAGTTTGTACGGCTTGGTCACATCTGGGCATCATAAGCGGACCGTAGCCAGGAACGATGGTTGAGCAGCGTCAAAACCCCCGACCTTTGCAGGCGCTAGCGATCCTGATGCGGGTTAGCGGAAATAAATAATGGAGTCCAACAGGTTTAAGTAGCGGGTTGTTTTATTGTGCCGCCTGAAAACAGCGACAGATAAAGATGGCGGAGAGGGTGGGATTCGAACCCACGGTAGGCATAAACCTACGCCTGATTTCGAGTCAGGTACATTCGACCACTCTGCCACCTCTCCGTCCTGGCGGCATTCTACCAGTTAAGAGCGAAGAGTTGAACCTGAAACATGGACAAAACCACCAAAGAAGGTCAGACTTTTGGCATGCGCCTGATCGTTCTGCTCATTTTCTTACTAGGGTTGGAGTCATGCAGTTTTTCCGAACCCCCACTCCCGCCAGTAAGGGAAAACCACGAATTGGTGGTCATGACCCGCAACAGCCCCACGACCTATTACGAGGATGCGAACGGCAACTACGCCGGACTCGAGCATGACCTTGTCGTCATGTTCGCCAAGGAACTCGGCGTCAATGTGAGATTCGTCATTGCCACCGATCTAAACAAGATCATCCCCGCTCTGACCAAAAAGCAGGTCCATCTCGCAGCAGCCGGTTTGACGGTCACTCCCGACCGGGAAAAAATCATCCGCTTCGGCCTGCCCTACCAAACTATCCAACAGCAAGTTGTGTACAACAGCCTCCACTTGAAGCCTCGCAGCATACACGACCTGATCGGAAAAAAAATTGAGGTTGTAGCCGGCAGCAGCTATGTGGAAAGGCTTAAACAGGTAAGGAAACAATTCCCAAAACTGAGATGGCATGAAGTCACCGATGTGGAAATTGAAGATCTCCTGGAAAAAGTGGCGAACGGCGAGGTGGATTACTCCGTCGCTGACTCTCATTCCGTTTCCGTAGTGCAGAACTTTTTTCCGGATCTGGGGGTGGCCTTCGACATGGGCAAGCCGGAGCAACTGGCCTGGGCATTTCCGAAGGATGTCGACCCTTACCTGTTCGACAAAGCCACGGAATTTTTTAGCCGCATCCAGCAGGACGGCACGCTACGGCGTCTGCTTGATCGCTACTACGGCCACATTGATCGGCTGAACCGCATTGATGTCGTAACCTTTCTGGAAAAGACAAATTCCATCCTGCCCGGCTATCTGAAGCTGTTCCATCAGGCACAGGAAATCACGGAAATAGATTGGCGGCTGATTGCCGCCCTAGGCTACCAGGAATCCCACTGGGATCCTCTGGCCACCTCGCCTACCGGTGTACGCGGACTGATGATGCTAACCGGAGATACCGCCGACCGCCTGAGAGTGAACAACCGGCTTGACCCGAAGGAATGCATCCTGGCGGGTGCACGCTACCTGCTTACTCTGAAGGAATCGTTACCGGATCACATTCTCGAGCCGGACAGAACCTGGATCGCACTGGCCGCTTACAATAACGGGATGGGCCACCTTGAAGACGCACGAATATTGGCACAACGGATCAATCTCAACCCTGATTCATGGACCGATCTGAAGAAAGCCCTGCCACTGCTAAGCAAAGCATCCTACAACGCCTCCCTCAAGCACGGCTATGCCCGTGGCGGGGAAGCGGTGATCTTCGTGGAAAACATCCGCACCTACAACGACATCCTGATGAAGTTCGGCCAGCCTTATAAAACGCCCTTCACGAACTTTTCCTCATCCAAGGATCGGTCCAGTCTTACAGCTTCGACCCATCTGGACAAGGCCGCAAAACCTGGAGTGTTGCCTCTATCACCATAGTACGGCTATGGCGCAATAACCTCATGCCCGCCCATATAGGGCTGCAGCACGGCAGGAATATTCATCCCGCCATCCGCGCGCTGATAGTTTTCCAGAATCGCCACCAGCGTCCGGCCAACCGCCAGGCCCGAACCGTTGACCGTGTGCACCAATTCCGGCTTGCCCTTTTCATTGCGGTAGCGCGCCTGCATGCGCCGTGCCTGGAAAGCCTCGAAATTGCTGCATGATGAGATTTCCCGATAAGCATTCTGCGCCGGCAGCCACACCTCCAGGTCGTAGGTCTTGGCAGATGAGAATCCGATATCGCCGCTGCACAACGCCATTACCCGGTAGGGCAATTCCAGCTTCTTCAGGATAGTTTCGGCATGGCCGGTGAGCTCCTCCAGCGCCTCGTAGGATTTCGCCGGATGGACGATCTGCACCAGCTCCACCTTGTCGAACTGGTGCTGGCGAATCATGCCGCGCGTATCCCTGCCGTAAGACCCTGCCTCGGAACGAAAACACGGAGTATGGGCGGTAAATTTCAGCGGCAAGCTTTCCAGAGCCACGATCTCGTCGCGCACCATGTTGGTCACCGGCACTTCGGCGGTGGGGATCAGGTAAAGCTTCTCGGCCTCGCTTTTCTGTACCGAAAAAAGGTCCGCCTCGAATTTTGGCAACTGCCCGGTGCCAAGCATCGAATCGGCATTCACCAGATAGGGCACGTACACCTCGGTGTAGCCATGCTCCCGGGTATGCACGTCGAGCATGAACTGCGCCAGCGCCCGGTGCAGCCGCGCCAGTTGCCCTTTCATCAGGGAAAACCGGCTACCGGTAATCTTGGTCGCAGTAGCAAAATCCAGCTGTCCCAGACCCTCGCCTACATCCACATGGTCACGCACCGGGAAATCGAAACTGCGCGGCATGCCGATCCGGCGCACTTCCACGTTGTCATTCTCGGATTTGCCGATCGGGGTGGTTTCATGCGGCAGATTGGGGATCTGCAGCAGCAGTTCCTGCAATTTCGCCTGGATTTCCTCCAGCTTCGATTCGGCATCCTTCAGCTCATCCCCCAGATTCGCCACTTCCGCCATGATCGCGCCGACGTCCTCACCCTTGGCCTTGGCCTGGCCGATCTGCTTGGAAGTTGCGTTGCGCTTTGCCTGCAATTCCTGGGTGCGGGTCTGGACGGTTTTACGTTCCTGCTCCAGCACCTGGAAGGCCGCGACATCCAGCTCAAAGCCGCGTACAGCCAAGTCTTTTGCTACCCCATCCAGATCGTTGCGCAACAATTGTATGTCTAACATGACAGCTCCCGGTTATTTCTCTTTCTTCGCTTTTCTGTCCAGCTCGCGCAGATGCGCCAGCCGCTCGCCGATCTTGCTTTCCAGTCCGCGCGGCGTGGGCCGGTAAAATTCGGTCGGCTGCATTTCATCCGGGAAATAGCTTTCCCCGGCGGCGTAGGCCTCCGGCTCGTCATGGGCATAACGGTAGGCGTGGCCGTAGCCCAGCTCCTTCATCAGCTTCGTCGGCGCGTTGCGCAGGTGCAATGGCACCGGACGGCTTTTGTCATTTTTAACGAAAGCCCGTGCATTATTATACGCCACGTAGGCGGCATTGCTCTTGGGCACGCAAGCCATATAGAGCACGGCCTGGGCCAGGGTCAACTCGCCCTCCGGGCTGCCCAGCCGCTCGTAGGTTTCCACCGCATCCAGCGCCATCCTGAGCGCGCGCGGATCGGCCAGGCCGACATCCTCGCTCGCCATGCGGATGATGCGGCGGCCGAGATAACGCGGGTCGGCGCCGCCGTCCAGCATGCGCACCAGCCAGTACAGCGCCGCATCCGGGTTGGAGCCGCGCACCGACTTGTGCAGGGCGGAAATCTGGTCGTAGAACTCCTCGCCGCCCTTGTCGAAGCGCCTGCCGCTCCGGGCCAGGGCGTTCTTGACCAGCGCCTCGTCGATGTGCGTGACCTGGCCGGTTTCCGCCGCAGTCTTCATCTGCTCCAGCAGGTTCAGCAGCCGCCGCGCATCGCCGTCCGCATAGCCGATCAGCAGCGATTTCGCCGCTTCGTCGAAGGTCAATCCTTGCAAGGCGATTCCGGTCGCCCTGTCAAAAAGCTGCCCAAGTTCCTGCTCGGTCAATGCCTGCAGCACATAAACCTGGGCGCGCGACAGCAATGCGCTGTTCACCTCGAATGAGGGATTTTCGGTGGTAGCGCCGATGAAAGTCACCAGTCCCTGCTCGACAAAGGGCAGAAAGGCATCCTGCTGCGCCTTGTTGAAGCGGTGGACTTCGTCGACGAACAGAATGGTGTGGCGGCCGAACTGCTGCAGGTTGATCTGCGCCCGGTCGATCGCTTCGCGGATGTCTTTTACCCCGGAAAGCACCGCAGACAGCGCAATGAAATCGGCGTCGAAGGCCTGCGCGGTAAGCCGTGCGATAGTGGTCTTACCCACGCCCGGCGGGCCCCACAAAATCATGGAATGCAATTTTCTGGATTCGAACGCCAGGCGCAGCGGCTTGCCGGGGCCAAGCAAATGGGACTGGCCGATCACTTCATCCAGAGTCTTGGGGCGCAGCCGCTCGGCCAGGGGCGAATCGGGAACAGCGGCGGAAAACAGATCAGTCACCGATCACGTCCACGCCCTTGGGGGGCGCAAATGTGAAGGCGCCGGGAGGAATCTTCGGATTGCGCTCAATGTCCGAAAAACGGATCACCGTGGTTTGGCTAAAATGGTCACGCAGTTCCATCACATCGAGCCCCTTCGTGGAAAAGCCCATGCGCACGCTTTCGAAAGAGCTTTCCTTGTCTTTGGGCGTCGCCTCAAGCCAATCCAGCGAGCCGCGCCTGCCCAGATCCTTCAAATCGAAGTGCAGTTCGATCTCGTTGCTCCCCGCCAGCAGTGCTGCGGGGCTAGACCCGATCGCGCGATCCATCTGCTTCACCACAACCTGCTTGAGATCGACGTCATACATCCACAACTTGACGCCGTCACCGACAATCAACTGCTCGTAAGGTTTCTCATATACCCAGCGGAATTTGCCAGGACGGGAAAACAGCATGGTGCC
>DATKUY010000038.1:0-107171 GCA_035530375.1 Sulfuricella sp.
TTTGGTCTCCGATGAAATGATTATTATGTTGTTAAGCTGTTTTTTTTTACTTTTTCTTCATGTAGAACTGGTATTTCCCGCCCTCCTGGGTAGAGGAAAGTAGTTCGTTGCCAGTCTGCTTGGCGAATGCTTGCATGTCCTTGACGGAGCCAGGGTCGGTTGCAATCACCTTCAGCACTTGGCCGGCGGCCAATTCAGCAAGCGCTTTCTTGGTGCGCAGGATAGGCAAAGGGCAGTTCAGGCCGCTGGCGTCCAGTTCTTTATCAAAATTCATTTGTTCAATCTCCTTGTGTGAGGTTTAAGTGAAAAAGAGATTTTATAATATAGTTATGGACAGATTGCAACTGCCGCGGCAATGTCCTGATAAAAATCAGGCCACCTTGGCGAGCGACAGACCGGATTGCATCCATGCCATGATGCCACCCTGCAAGTTATACACGTTGTCGTGCCCCCTGGCCGCCATGAAGGCGCAAGCCTGTGCCGAACGTGCGCCGGAGCGGCAATAGAAGACCGTGTGAGTGTTTTTATCGAGTTCGTCGGCCTTGATCGGCAACAAATGCAACGGCAGGTGTTGCGCGCCTTCGATCACGCCGTAGGCAACTTCGTTGTCGCCGCGCACGTCCACCAGGGCGAACTTTTTTTTCTCGCTCAGCAGGGAATGCAACCCGTGTACGTCAATTTCATTAATACCAAACATAGCTTCGTTTTATCCTTTATCAAGAAAACAGCAACAAATTCATGATTTGCTAATATACCAAAAACGGTCGTTTCGCAAAAGACGCATCCGGCCAATTTTCCTTCAGGGCACCTCTAAAAATTCAGGGCCCGCCCAAATGCCCGACAAGTGGCCACCGATCAGCCACCAGTTCTTGTACCCTTAAATAATAGGGTGAAAGCCCATGCGGAACCGTATGCAAGGTGCGGGAAATTTCACCGCGCCGCATATGGTTGATATGCTAAACGTAGCGCGGCATAACCAGCCACTTGGTTGCCGTTTTTTGGCGGCCTGGTGGAATGGCTAGTAGTTCCGTCAGTTGGGATGAAATCTGAATTTTTAGAGATGTCCTTGCTATCTATCTATTCTATCTATTCTATCGCAACCCAGTGCCCCGACTTTCCCCCCTGCTTTTCCAGCAACCGGATGCTGTCCATGCGCATACCACGGTCAACGGCCTTGCACATATCGTAGATGGTCAACAGCCCGATGCTCGCCGCCGTCAGCGCTTCCATCTCGACGCCTGTACGCCCCAGCGTTTCCGCCGTAACAATGCACTCGATCGCCGTTTGAAGTTCATCCACTTTGAACTCGACACTGACTTTGGTGAGCGCGAGCGGGTGGCACAGAGGGATTAATTCGGAGGTACGCTTCGAAGCCTGGATTGCGGCGATGCGGGCGACCCCGAGCACGTCGCCTTTTTTTGCCCCCCCCTCCAGAATCAACTTCAAGGTGGCTGGCTGCATGATAATTTTTCCGGCTGCGCGGGCAATGCGACGGGTTTCCGCCTTCTCCGCCACGCCCACCATGTGCGCTTGACCGGACTCGTCAAAATGGGTAAATCCGCTCATTTCTAATACCTGAATAATGAACTTATATTTTAAAACGATTATCATAGCACCATGAATTTACGCTACCTAATTCTGCTCATCCCGCTGCTTGCCGTGCCGTGCGCGCCGGCAGATGGTCTGCCCGACCTCGGCGACGCATCGCAAAGCGCGCTTTCTCCGCAGGCGGAGCGCCGCCTCGGCGAAACCATCATGTATGACATCCGCCGCGACCGCAGCATGGTGGACGATGCCGAACTGACCGATTACCTCAACAACCTCGGCTACCGGTTAGTGGCGGCCAGCCAGGGTAATCTTCAGGATTTTGAGTTCTTCGTGCTGCGCGACGATACCCTGAACGCCTTCGCCTTGCCGGGCGGTTTCATCGGCGTGCACACCGGGCTGATCCTTGCGGCGCAAAGCGAGTCCGAACTCGCCGCCGTACTCGGCCACGAAATTGCCCACGTCACGCAGCATCACCTGGCACGAATGATCGCCAAGCAAGAGCAAAGCATGGTCACTTCGCTCGCCTCCCTGGCGGTGGCGATCCTGGCTGCGCGCTCCAACCCGCAAGTGGCCAACGCCGCCATGGCAACGGCGCAAGCGAGCTCGATCCAGACCCAGCTCAGCTTCACTCGCGAAAATGAACGCGAAGCAGACCGTCTGGGCCTGCAGACTTTATCCCGGGCAGGATTCGACCCGCGCGCGGCGGCTTCATTTTTCGAACGGATGCAGAAAGCCACCCGCATTTATGAAAATAATGCGCCGGAATATTTGCGCACCCACCCGATCACCAGCGAGCGCATCGCCGATATCCAGAACCGCCTGGAAAGCCTGCCTTACCATCAAGTGCCGGACAGCCTTGAGTTCCAGTTGATACGCGCCAAGCTACGCGCCGAAGAGGGAACGCCACAGCAGGCAACGACCTATTTCGAGAGCGCCCTGAGCGAGAAAAAATACAACAGCGAAGCCGCCGCCCGCTACGGTTTGACGTACGCTTTGCTACGAGCCAAAGAATATGCGCGCGCCGAACAGGAACTGGCGCGATTGCGCAAGACCGCCGCGCCCAATGCAATTATCGAAAACCTTGCTGTACGCATCAAGCTTGCAAGCGGCCCGGAAAGCGCCGCCCTTGCCCAGTACCAGGCAACCCTGAAAAACTTTCCTGACCACCGTGCGCTGGTGTACGGTTATGCTGAAGCGTTGCTGCAAAACCATCAGAGCGGCGACGCACTGAAACTGGTCTCCAACCGGTTGCGCCGCTTTCCAAACGATGGGCGGCTCTACGAACTGCAAGCGCAAGGCTACGCTATGCAGGGCAAGAAACTGCTTTCGTACCAGGCGCAGGCTGAAGCCTATACCCGTCAAGGCAATCTGGTCGCTGCAATCGAGCAGTTGCAGTATGGTTTGAAAGCGGGTGATGGCGATTTCTACCAGCTCTCCATGGTTGAAGCGCGGCTCAAGGCGTTGCGCGCAGAACATGCCGAGCTGGACAAGAAGCCCTGAGAAGCTGTCCCGAAAGGTTAGGCGGGATCAGGCGTGATGCGGCCTCTGACGCTCGACCATTTTTTTCAAAGGTACTTGAAAAATTCACCGTCAGCGTCAAAATGTAGCTGTATGCTTAAGGGAAAAGAATGGGTAGCAAGCGTCAAGAAACTCCGGTTCTGGAAGCGGTAAAAAGCCGGCCGAAATCCCCGCCGCTGTTCAAGGTGGTGCTGCTGAACGATGACTTTACCCCGATGGATTTTGTCATCGACGTGCTGCAGCAGTTTTTTTCCAAAACCCGAGAACAGGCGACGGGAATTATGCTCAAAGTACATACGGAAGGCGCCGGACTATGCGGGGTATACCCTAAGGATATCGCCGCAACCAAGGTGGAACAGGTCGTGGCATTCGCCCGACAGCATCAGCATCCGCTGCAATGCGTGATGGAGGAGAATTGAAATGATCGCACAGGAACTTGAAGTCTCACTGCATATGGCCTTTATGGATGCACGCCAGAAGCGCCACGAATTCATCACCGTGGAGCATCTGCTGCTGGCCATGCTGGACAACCCCAGCGCAGCCAAGGTACTGCACGCCTGTGCCGCCAACCTCGACGATCTGCGCAAAGCCCTTGCCGACTTCGTTACCACCCAGACCCCCAGCGTAGACGGGTCGGAAGAAGTGGACACGCAACCTACGCTGGGCTTCCAGCGCGTGATCCAGCGCGCCATCCTGCACGTACAATCCTCCGGCAGGAAGGAGGTTACCGGCGCCAACGTGCTGGTGGCGATTTTCGGCGAGAAGGACTCGCATGCGGTGTATTTTCTCACCCAGCAAGGTATTTCCCGCTTTGACGTGGTGAACTACATCTCCCATGGCATCAGCAAGGTGCCGGAAAATAATACAGCGCGGCCCGATGCGGAACAGGAGACAGAGCAGGAAAGCACTCCCGCCGGCGCGCTGGAGAATTTCACCCTGAATCTCAACACCCAGGCTCTGGCCGGCAAGATCGACCCGCTCATCGGGCGCGAACTGGAACTGGAACGAACCATCCAGACCCTGTGCCGCCGCCGCAAAAACAATCCGCTGCTGGTCGGAGAAGCCGGCGTGGGCAAAACCGCCATCGCCGAAGGTCTGGCGCGGCGCATCGTCGAGGGCGAGGTACCCGAGGTGCTGGCCGAGAGCACGGTTTATTCGCTCGACATGGGCGCGCTGCTGGCAGGTACGAAATACCGGGGCGACTTCGAGCAGCGGCTCAAGGCGGTGCTGAAACAACTCACCGAAGACCCGCATGCCATTCTGTTCATCGACGAGATCCATACCCTGATCGGAGCCGGCGCGGCGTCCGGCGGCACGCTCGACGCTTCGAACCTGCTGAAACCGGCCTTGAGTTCGGGTCTGCTGCGCTGCATCGGCGCCACCACATTCAACGAATATCGCGGTATTTTCGAAAAAGACCATGCCCTGTCGCGACGTTTCCAGAAAATCGACGTGCCCGAACCCTCGGTGGAAGAAACCATCGCCATCCTGCGCGGCCTGAAGTCGCGTTTCGAGTCCCACCACGGCGTCAAGTACACCACCGCCGCATTGACCACTGCGGCCGAGCTTTCTGCGCGCTACATCAACGACCGCCACCTGCCGGACAAGGCCATCGACGTGATCGACGAGGCAGGTGCTGCGCAGCGCATCCTGCCGAAATCGAAACAGAAAAAGACCATCTCCAACAAGGAGATCGAGGATATCGTCGCAAAGATTGCGCGCATTCCGCCGAAAAATATTTCCAGCGACGACCGCACTGCCCTCAAGACTCTCGACCGCGACCTGAAATCCGTGGTGTTCGGCCAGGACAAGGCCATCGAGGCGCTTGCGACCGCCATCAAGATGGCACGTAGCGGCCTTGGCAACCCGCAAAAACCCATCGGTTCCTTCCTGTTCTCCGGCCCTACCGGTGTCGGCAAAACCGAGGTGGCAAAGCAATTAGCCTATACACTCGGCATCGAGCTGATCCGCTTCGACATGTCCGAGTATATGGAGCGGCATGCAGTATCGCGACTGATCGGTGCGCCGCCCGGCTATGTGGGCTTTGAACAAGGTGGGTTGCTCACCGAGGCAATCACCAAGCATCCTTACTCGGTGCTGCTGCTCGATGAAATCGAGAAAGCACATCCCGACATTTTCAATATCCTGCTGCAAGTGATGGACCACGGCGCACTCACTGACAATAATGGCCGCAAGGCGGACTTCCGCAACGTGATTATCGTCATGACCACCAATGCCGGGGCGGAATCGCTGACCAAGTCGGGGATGGGCTTTACCACCGCACAAAAGCCCGGCGACGAAATGGTGGAAATCAAACGGCTGTTCAGCCCCGAGTTCAGAAACCGGCTCGATGGCACCATCTCCTTCTCGCCGCTGAATCATGAAGTCATCCTGCGCGTGGTGGACAAGTTCCTGATGCAACTGGAGGAGCAGTTGCACGAGAAGAAAGTGGAGGCGATTTTTACCGATGCGCTGAAAGATTATCTTGCCAAGCACGGTTTCGACCCGGCCATGGGCGCACGACCGATGGCGCGACTGATTCAGGACACCATCCGCAGGGCGCTGGCGGATGAACTGCTATTCGGCCGTCTGGCCAGCGGAGGCAAGGTGGTGGTGGATATCGACAAGGACGAGAAGGTGTTGCTCGAATTCGCTGAAAAAAAGGAAAGCACGGTTAGCGCCTGAGAAACGCAGCCACGATCAGGCATGAAAATGGCGCAAAATATTGCGCCATTTTTTTAACCCCTGAAACGGGGACCAACTGCCATCCCGGACAATTGTCGAATAAAGTCTTACTTCTTGTCTTGCTTCGAGCAGAAATTCAAACCGAGCAGAGCGTAGGCCGGGCACCAGCTTATCAATCCGGTGGCCAGTGGAATGATGCCGATCAGGCCCCATAGCCACAAACCGCTTTCACTTTTGAGTATGAACGTCAGGGCCAACAGCACGATTCCCACCACGATGCGCAATACCCTGTCAATTCGACACACATTTGCTTTCATCTTCATCTCCTCCGGTCAATAAATGTTTCGAAGCTTTATTCTAGACCATACAATTCCGGATGTATGTGACTTTGGTTACATTCGCAATGAAGCTTGCGCGACAGCACGCAAGGCTGCGACATCGAGAACCTGTATCTGCTCGCGTCTCAATGCGACCAGGCCCTGATCCTCAAAACTCTTCAATAGCCTGCTGATGATCTCGCGCACGCTACCCAACTCATCCGCCAGATTCTGGTGGGTGGCGTTGACGGTTTCCCCTTTTGCCAGCAAGTGCGCCGCCAGCCGCTGATCGAGCTTGCGGAATGCGACCTCCTCAACCAACTGCATCAGTTCGGCGAGGCGCTCGCCGAACAACCTGAAAATGACGGCGCGAAAAGGCGAATGTTGCTCGATCAGTTGGGAGAACAGCGGTCGCGGCACCACCACTGCGGCAAGATTGCTTTCCGCCACACCGCGCGCCGGGTAGGCGGCTTCGCCCAGCAGGCAGCTGCTGGTGATGATGCAGCTCTCGCCTGGTAATACGCGGTAGAGCTGCAATTCACGGCCATTCGCCCCGGCCTTGCCGACACGCACTGAACCCGACAGCAGCATGGGGAACGCCTGGCACGGGCCGCTCGACTCAAACAACACCGTCCCCGCTGGTGCCTCGACATAGGCAGCCTCCCGGTCAAAGCGCTGCCACAAAGCGGCGGGCATACCCCGCAACGCCGGAAAGAGGGCGACGAGACTATCCTTGACTGCATCATCCATGCTCATCCCTTGGTCGAATGAAGGGCGTAGCGGTTAAGTTTGCGATACAAGGTGCGCTCGCTGATGCCGAGGATATCCGCCACCGTGCGCCGATGGCCGCTGTGCCTTACCAGCAGATCCTGGATATGGCGGATCTCCATTTCTTCGATGGAAAAGCCGGCGGGGCCCGCCAAGGCAACAGTCTCGGTCATTGCTGGAAGCCGCGATTCCGGTTGTGGCGATTTTTGTGGTGTTACGTCGCCCGAACTCTCGAACTGGATGTGTTTGGCGCGAATAATCCCGTTGGCTGTCAGGGCAGCCGCTTTCTGCAGCACATTGCGCAGTTCGCGCACGTTGCCGGGATAACTGTAACCCATCAGGCGGGAAATCGCGTCCGCGCCAAGCCGCGGACGCTGCTTGGCGGCGGCGCCAATGCGGGCAAGCAGCGCCTCCGCCAGCGCGGGAATGTCCTGCCGCCGCTCGCGCAGAGACGGAAGCATTACGTCAATACCGGCAATACGGTAATAAAGATCTTCCCGAAACAACCCCTGATCGACGCGGTCCAGCAAATTTCGGTTGGTGGCGGAAACGATGCGCACATCTGCCGTCAGGCTTTCCGTGCCCCCTACCCGGCGGTATTCGCCCGTTTCCAGTACGCGCAGCAGCTTGGGCTGCATGGAAAGAGGGATTTCCCCGGCTTCATCGAGAAACAGCGTGCCGCCATGAGCCAGTTCGAACAACCCCTGCTTGCGCCCGATACAGCCGGTAAAGGCGCCGCGCTCGTGGCCAAAAAACTCGCTCTCGAACACCGATTCCGCAATTGCCGCGCAATTCACCGCAATGTATGGACTCCCCCTTCGTTTCGAGCTCTTGTGCACGAACTCTGCAGCCAGTTCCTTGCCGACGCCGCTTTCCCCATACAGCAGGATCGGCGCCTCGGAGTCGGCCACGCGTCCCAGTTTTTCTGCACACGCCAGGAAAGCGGGAGACTGCCCGATCATGCGCATTTCGTCACAATCCAGTTCCTCCGACGAGCCTAGCGGCAGGATCGCTTCACCCAGATACAGGCTGCCATCCATCCCGCGAATCGGATGGCCCTTGAGCCGTACCCGCTCGGGATGATCATGATTGTCATAATGAATATGCAGTACCTGACAGGGCTCTCCAGTTGCGAACACCTTCTGGTGCGGGCAAACTTCGCCGTTTTCGTGGCAGGGAACCGGCGAATGATGGGAAATCTCATAACACAAACGGCCCACAATCTCGTCCGCGCTCATGCCATACACCAGGCAATAGGCATGGTTGGCGGAAACCACGCGATAATTCGCATCGATCAGGACGAAGGGATTGTCCTGAATATTAATCAGGGATTGCAGGTCGATAGCAAGATCATTCATTTTTTCACTTCATATCATGACGATTTGTCATGACACAGTATAACCGCGGCAGATCCTCGATGTAAATCATAAAGTTGCTTTCAATATACTACAACATGACAACAAAAATATACTATCATTAATGTCACAATGACATGACATTATGGCATATCATGAAAACGATAGCATGGCAATAAGACCTACAAACAACGACATGCATTCTGGCACGTGAATTGCTAAAAGATTTATCTCAGCTTGAATGTTTATTAAGGGGGATGAAGATGTCGAAAACGTGGGAACTGCAGGACGGCGTAAAGATGGACCCCGCCACCGCCAGTGAAGTAGCCAAGATCGCCTGCGCGCTGAAGTCCTTGTCGGCCTATACCGCCCTGGCGATGGAAAGTGAAGATGCGCCAGATGACTTGCAGACCATTGTGGATGAAGGCCTTGAGGCAATGACCAAGATATTCGTCTGGTAAACCGACATCGAACCCCGAATAACACCCCGTTAATTATTTATAAGGAACACATACAAATGGCACATATTGTAATTCTTGGTGCAGGTATCGGCGGCATGTCGTGCGCCTACGAAATGCAGGAGCAGGCCCGGCCAGAAGACAAGGTCACCGTTATTTCGGATTCCTCAGACTTCCAGTTCACTCCTTCCAACCCTTGGGTCGCCGTCAACTGGCGCACCAAGGAAGACATCACCATTCCCCTTGCACCCTATCTGGAGCGCAAGGGCATCGGTCTGATCGCCACGGCAGCGAAGCGCGTCCACCCGGAAAAAAATGAGATCGAACTTGTGGATGGAAGAATCATTCCCTACGACTTCCTGGTCATCGCCACCGGCCCGAAACTGGCTTTCGACGAAGTGGAAGGCCTCGGCCCAGGCAAGAACACACACTCCGTTTGCCACGTCGATCACGCTGTGGAGGCAGGCAAGGCATGGGACCAATTCGTCAAGGACCCGGGCCCGATCGTAGTGGGCGCCGTACAAATGGCTTCCTGCTACGGCCCTGCTTATGAATTTGCGTTCATCATGGAAACCGACCTGCGTCGGCGCAAGATTCGCGACAAGGTGCCGATGACCTACGTCACCGCCGAACCTTACATCGGCCACCTCGGTCTGGGCGGCGTCGGCGATTCGAAAGGCCTGCTGGAATCGTCCATGCGCGAGCGCCACATCAAGTGGATCTGCAACGCCAAGGTTACCAAGATCGAGCCCGGCAAGATGTTCGTTACTGAACTGGACGACATGGGCAATGTCAAAAAGGAACATGAACTGCCATTCAAGCACTCGATGATGCTGCCGGCGTTCAAGGGCATCGACGCGGTGTTCGGCATCGAGGGTCTGACCAATCCGCGCGGCTTCATCCTGATCGATCCGTTCCAGCGCAACCCGAAATACAACAACATCTACGGGGTCGGCGTGTGCGTCGCCATCCCGCCGGTGGAAGCCACACCAGTACCGACCGGCGCGCCCAAGACCGGCTACATGATCGAAACCATGGTCACGTCAACGGTGCATAACATCCGCTCCGCGCTCGACGGCAAGGAACCGGATTTCAAGGCCACCTGGAATGCCATCTGCCTGGCCGATTTTGGCGACACCGGCGCGGCTTTCGTGGCACTGCCACAGATCCCGCCACGTAACGTCAACTGGTTCAAGGAAGGGAAATGGGTGCACCTGGCAAAGATCGCCTTCGAGAAGTACTTCATCCGCAAGATGAAGAAAGGCACCACCGAGCCGATTTACGAGAAATACGTGCTTGGCGTGCTGGGCATCAAGAAGAAGAAATAATCGTTACTGTTTTTTAAAATTGTGTCTCCGTTTTGGGGCGACTTCGGTCGCCCCTTTTTTTGCATAGTGAGTTAAGTGGCCTGAAAATACCGGATATAATGAACAGTTGCCGAAACACTATCCTGTCGCTGTGCGAGTGCCCCCTAAATGCTGAAAGCCTATCGTGACCATGCCGCCGAGCGAACTGCACTCGGCCTGCCGCCCCTACCCCTGAACGCGGAGCAAACCGCCGCCCTGTGCGGGCTGCTGAAAGAACCACCCGCAGGGGAAGAAAGTTTCCTCGTCGACCTGCTGGAGAACCGCGTCCCCGCCGGGGTGGATGACGCCGCCAAAGTGAAGGCGGATTTCCTTGCCGACATCGCCAACGGCACGGTAAATTCTCCTCTGGTCACGCGGCAGCACGCGGTACAACTGCTCGGCACCATGCTTGGCGGCTACAATGTCACCGCACTGGTTCAACTGCTCGACACCGATCTTGCCGCCGATGCCGCGCAGGCACTGAAGCGCACCACGCTGATTTTCGACGCTTTCCAGCAAGTCGCCGACCAAATGGAAGCGGGCAATGCCCACGCCAAGGCGCTGATCCAGTCCTGGGCCGAGGGCGAGTGGTTTACCGCCAAGCCCGCCTTGCCTGAAGCCATCAAAGCCGTGGTCTTCCAGGTGCCCGGAGAGACCAATACCGATGATCTTTCCCCCGCCCAGGCAGCCTGGTCGCGCCCCGACATTCCGCTCCACGCCAAGGAAATGCTGGTATCCAAGATGCCGGACGCACTGGAGACCATCGCCAGGCTGAAACAAAAAAGCCTGCCTATCGCTTATGTCGGCGACGTGGTCGGCACCGGCTCCTCGCGCAAATCCGCGATCAATTCGGTGCAGTGGCATCTGGGCCAGGACATCCCCCATATCCCGAACAAACGCACCGGCGGCATCGTGCTGGGCAGCAAGATCGCCCCGATCTTCTTCAACACCGCAGAGGATTCCGGCGCGCTGCCGATCGAATGCGACGTTTCCGCCATGAACAGCGGCGATGTCATCGTCATCCACCCATACAAGAAACAGATCACCGACGAAGCCGGCAAGCTGGTCGCCAGCTTCGTCCTGACGCCGGCCACGCTGGCCGACGAAGTTCGTGCCGGCGGCCGTATCCCGCTGATCATCGGTCGCGGCCTTACCGCCAAGTCGCGCGCCGCCCTCGGCCTGCCGCCCTCGACCCTGTTCGCCCAACCCACCCCGGTCAAGGACACCGGCAAAGGCTATACCCTGGCGCAGAAGATGGTCGGTCGCGCCTGCGGCGCTGCCGGCGTACGTCCGGGCGCCTATTGCGAACCAAAAATGGCCACCGTCGGCTCGCAGGACACCACCGGCGGCATGACCCGCGACGAACTGAAAGAGCTCGCCTGCCTCGGTTTCTCCGCCGATCTGGTGATGCAAAGCTTCTGCCATACCGCAGCCTACCCCAAGCCGGTCGACATCAAGCTGCAGCACACCCTGCCGGAATTCATGTCCAGCCGTGGCGGTGTCAGCCTCAAGGCAGGCGACGGCGTGATCCACTCCTGGCTGAACCGCATGCTGCTGCCCGATACCGTCGGCACCGGCGGCGACTCCCACACCCGTTTCCCGATCGGCATCTCTTTCCCGGCCGGCTCCGGCCTGGTAGCCTTTGCCGCAGCCATGGGCACGATGCCGCTGGACATGCCGGAATCCGTGCTGGTGCGCTTCAAGGGCCGGATGCAGCCGGGCATCACCCTGCGCGACCTGGTCAACGCCATTCCCTATGCCGCAATTCAGGAAGGCGCCATGACGGTGGGCAAACAGGGCAAGAAAAACGTGTTCTCCGGCCGCATTCTGGAAATCGAGGGACTGCCCGATCTTAAAGTAGAGCAGGCGTTCGAGCTTTCCGATGCCTCCGCCGAGCGTTCGGCTGCCGCCTGCACGGTGCGCCTCAACAAGGAACCGGTGATCGAATACCTGAAATCCAACGTCGCACTGCTCACCAACATGATCGAGAACGGCTACCAGGATGCACATACGCTGCAGCGGCGCATCGACGCCATGAACGCCTGGCTGGCCAAGCCCGAACTGCTGGAACCGGATGCCGATGCGGAATACGCTCACGTGATCGAGATCGACCTCGCCCGGATCAAGGAACCGCTGGTGGCCTGCCCCAACGATCCGGACAACATCAAGCCGCTGTCGGCCGTCGCCGGCGGCAAGATCGACGAGGTCTTCATCGGCAGTTGCATGACCAATATCGGCCATTACCGCGCCGCGGCGAGAATGCTCGAGGATGTCGGCCATATCCCGGCACGGCTGTGGATTGTTCCGCCCACCCGCATGGACGAGGCCGAACTCAGGGAAGAAGGCGCCTACAGCATTTTCGGCCGGGTCGGCGCGCGCACCGAGATGCCAGGCTGCAGCCTGTGCATGGGCAACCAGGCGCGGGTAGCGGACAGCGCCACGGTATTCTCCACCAGCACCCGCAACTTCGATAACCGCATGGGTAAGGACGCCCAGGTCTATCTCGGATCGGCCGAACTGGCAGGGGCATGCGCCCGCCTTGGCCACATTCCCACCGTGCAGGAATACCTCGACCTGGTGGACAGCAGGATCACTCCCCAAGCCGACAGCGTTTACCGTTACCTCAACTTCGACCAGATGGAAGCATACGTTCCGCGCAGGATCATTCCGATTAAGCCGGCGGTATAGAGAAAAAAATGAAACTGATAATGACGCCAACCAGCCCTTTTGCCCGCAAAGTCCGTATTGTCATGGCGGAAAAGCGCATCGAATACGAACCGGTAGTGGATAATCCATGGGAAGCGAACACTCATGTGTCCGATTACAATCCGCTCGGCATGGTACCGGTGCTGGTGCTGGACGACGACCACGCCCTGTTCGATTCACGTGTGATCGTCGAATATCTCGACACCGTCAGCCCGGTGTCGCAGCTGATTCCCAAGGACAGCCGCCAGCGCCTGGCAGTGCGGCGCTGGGAAGCGCTGGCCGACGGCATCTCCGATGCCGCCGCCGCGATCCATATCGAGAAGAAACGGCCGGAATCGCAGCAAAGCCCGGAATGGATCGTACGCCAGGAGCAGAAAGTGTTCCTCGGCGTCAGAGCCATGGCCGAAGAGCTGGGTGACAAAAACTGGTGCACCGGCGAATTTTTCAATCTGTCGGATATTGCGGCCGGATGCGCGCTGGGCTATCTCGACTTGCGCCTCCCGGAAATCGAATGGCGCAGGGCGCACCCGGTGCTGGCCCGGCTCGCCGACAAGCTGTCGCAGCGCATCTCTTTCAGAGAAACCCAGCCGCCTATGACTTGAGAGCCCAACGTCGGGTTACCCCACAACGCGCCTGACCCGATCTACAAACTCGGCACTATTGTATTACCCCGCCGCCCAGGCAAACCTCGCTCTCATATAGCACTACCGACTGCCCGGGCGCGGCCGCCCACTGCGGCCGGGCAAATTCGATCCCGCAGCTTCCGCTACCGACCTTGCTGATACAACACGGCGCATCGACCTGACGGTAGCGGATTTTAGCGGCATAGACCCAATCAGGGTGCGGTGGATGACCTGAAACCCAGGACAGGTCTGCAGCCACCAGACTACTCCCGAACAGGGCAGGATGATCGTGGCCCTGCACCACGATCAGGATATTGCGTGCCATATTTTTGCCGGCAACGAACCAGGGTTCGCCCTGGCCGCCGATTCCCAAGCCTTGGCGCTGGCCGATAGTGTAATAGGCCAGTCCTTCGTGCCGACCCACTATCTTGCCTTCCGGCGTCTCCATGTTGCCCGGCTGCTTCGGCAGATAGCGACTGAGAAATTCGCGGAACGGCCGCTCGCCGATAAAGCAAATGCCGGTGCTGTCCTTCTTGGCGTGAACCGGCAGATCCGCCTGCCGGGCAATGTCGCGCACCTCGCGCTTGTAAATTCCACCCAGCGGAAATATTGATCTGGACAGCTGCGCCTGGTTGAGCCGGTAGAGAAAATAGCTCTGATCCTTGCTGCCATCTTCCGCCTTGAGCAGCTCAAACAAGCCGCTCCGCTCCCTCACACGGGCATAATGGCCGGTAGCGATCTTGTCGGCGCCGAGCGCGATGGCATGGTCGAGAAAGGCTTTGAACTTGATTTCGGAGTTGCATAGCACATCAGGGTTAGGGGTACGTCCGGCCTGGTATTCCCGCAGGAAAAGCGCGAATACCCGCTCGCGGTATTCCTTGGCGAAATTCACCGCCTCAACCTCAATGCCGATCTTGTCGGCGACCGCAAGCACGTCCATGAAATCCTGTTTGGCCGGGCAATAGCCGTCCTCGGCGTCGTCGTCCTCCCAGTTCTTCATGAACAGGCCGACCACCTCAAAGCCCTGCTGTTTCAGCAACAGCGCAGCGACCGCCGAATCGACGCCGCCCGACATGCCCACCACCACGCGTTTTCTGCTCACTCTGGACTCGCTCCTTTGTGCCATTCTTCCAGCGGCGCCACGAACGCGGGCCGGCCATTATCAAAAAACCAGGAATCCACAGCGAATTCCCGGCTGGTCTGCGTTTCAACAATCCGTGCCGCCCAGTGATCGTTAATCAGTAGCGGTGCACGCCTTACCGGTTCCAGCACGCGGTGGAACCTGAGCCAGCCCTTGCTTTCCAGCAGGCGCAAGTAGCTGGTGGTATTGGTGGATTCATCGATACAGTCCATCCGTCCGTCCACGCCATCATCGTTAACGTTGCCACCTTTATCGGCCCAGGTTGGGGTCTGCTGCCCGGCAGAAATTTCGAACAGGCCGATCGACAGGGAAATTGCTTCGCGTTCACCTGCTGCATTGTTTGCGCGCAACAACAATCGGTGCACAGCATTCAGCACATTCGAATCAAATTCAACGGTATCGGTTGCAGCGCAACCGTAGTTATAGCAAATAATGACTTCGTCGGCGCCAGACGGCAGGCTAAAACACATCAGCAGGATCAGCGGCCACGCCCGCATCAGAGAAGGTGGGTAACCAGTTCCAAAGGGTAGCGCTTGCCGACAAGGCAATCTTCAACGCATCTGAGCACCAGCGGGCTGCGGTGGCGCTCAGCCGTTGTCCGGATTTCATCCGGACTCAACCACACGGCACGCAGAATGCCTTTATCCAACTGGCGCTGCGGCTCGTGCTTTTGCACCGAGCCGACGAAAGCGAAGCGCAAGTAAGTGATATCCTTGCGGGGGTGATGCCAGCGGTAAACCCCCAGCAGCCATTCCGGGTCGAAATGGTAGGCGGTTTCTTCCAGCGCCTCGCGGGTCACTCCCTGCATCAGGGTTTCACCCGCCTCCCAGTGCCCGGCAGGTTGGTTGAGGCGAATGCCGTCATCGGTTTCCTCCTCCACCAGGAGGAATTTGCCGTCTTGCTCGATCACCGCCGCCACGGTGACATTGGGTTTCCAGATCATGCGCTTCGCCTGTAAAAAAGAGAATTTTATAACCTTTCCGGTTTGATTCAAAACCGGCATGGCCGCGTGTAGAATTGAAGACCGATCAAATCTGGATTACCACCTTGAAAAAAGCGGTCATATTGCTGTCCGGCGGGCTGGACTCCGCCACCGCCTTGGCTATCGCCCGTAGCGAGGGGTTTGCCTGCCATTGCCTGAGCCTGGACTATGGCCAGCGCCACAGTTCCGAGCTTGAAGCAGCGCAGCGTGTGGCCGCCGCGCTGGGTGCCAGCGAACACCGCACCATAAAACTGGAATTGACCGCATTCGGCGGTTCGGCGCTGACCGACAGGAAAATCGCCGTGCCGACTCGGCCATCCGACGGCATCCCCGTCACCTATGTGCCTGCGCGCAACACCATCATGTTGTCGCTGGCACTGGCATGGGCTGAAGTGTTGAACAGCCGCCACATCTTCATCGGCGCCAATGCAGTGGACTATTCCGGTTACCCGGATTGCCGACCGGAATACCTCGAAGCCTTCGAAAAAATGGCCAATCTCGCCACAAAATCCGCAGTCGAAGGACGTGCAATACACATTCGCGCACCGCTGGTCGCTCTCTCGAAAGCGGAAATCATCCGCCTTGGCATCGCACTCGGCGTAGACTACAGCCTCACCGTTTCCTGCTACCAAGCTGGCGAGAACGGCACGGCATGCGGCCGATGCGACTCCTGCCGCCTGCGCCACCAAGGTTTTGTCAGCGCCGGGATAAATGACCCGACGCGCTACCTGTATCCCGATTTATCCAAATAGTCCATATTGACTATTGAGATCACCCGATATTAGATTAGAATTCCCACTTCATCTTGGAGGAGATAATAATTATGACAGCAGCTAATCTGGCGACGACGATTGCCTGGTGGGGGTTCGGACTAGGCACCGTATTCGGCTTCATCGCCAATAAAAGCAACTTCTGCACCATGGGCGCGGTCTCAGATATCGTCAACATGGGCGACTGGGGACGCATGCGCGCATGGCTACTAGCCATCGCAGTGGCGATGATCGGCACTAGCTCACTGACCTATTTCGGCTATCTCGACATCTCCAAGACCATTTATACCGGCAACAGCTTTCCCTGGCTGGCGTATATCGTCGGAGGACTGATCTTCGGCGTCGGCATGACGCTCGGTTCGGGTTGCGCCAACAAAACCCTGGTTCGCGTGGGCAGCGGCAACCTGAAATCGGTGGTGGTGTTCATCTACATGGGATTCGCCGCCATGGTAACCCTGAAAGGCATACTCGGCGCCTTCCGCGTCAAGGTACTGCAAGCTCCGGCTGTCACGCTCCAGTTCGACCACGGCCAAACAGTTACCGATCTGCTGGGCAGTATCGGCGGTCTGGATCACAAAACCATGCATTTGCTGCTTGCCGGAATTATTGCGCTTACCATCCTGATTTTCGTTTTCATGGACCGCGAATTCCGCAAACAATTCGACAACAACCTGGCCGGCCTGATCATCGGTCTCGTCATCGTCGCCGGCTGGTACATCACCGGACACCTGGCGCTAGCGGAAAATCCGGAAACGCTGGAAATGACCTACTTCGGCACCAATTCCCACCTTGCCGAATCGATGTCCTTCGTCGCCCCGACGGCCTATACCTTGGAGCTTTGGGCATATTGGACCGACACCTCGACGATTGTGACGTTTGGTGTCGCAACGATATTTGGCGTAGGCATCGGCTCTTTTATTTATGCCCTGATCACCAAATCCTTCCGCTGGGAGCATTTTTCCTCCTCCCAGGACATGTTCCGCCACATCATCGGCGGCACGTTGATGGGGTTTGGCGGCGTTACCGCCATGGGCTGCACCATCGGCCAGGGAATGACCGGCGTCTCGACGCTGTCGCTGGGATCATTCCTCGCCTTCTTCTCGATTGTGGCCGGAGCGGCCATCACGATGAAGATCCAGTACTACATGATGATGCGGGAAGCCTGATCATCCGCGAGCCCGGCAAGATAGCGGGGCTCGCTTCCTTGATAAACAGCCCGTGAAATACCCTTCCCTTTATTCCCATCCGGCCACCACACCCCAATATGCCTTTGGCAAAAAAAAGACATCAGAACCATAAAATCCTTTAATATACGTATTCACCCCGCTTGGGATACGTAGGCCATGGCATACCCTCGTTTTTTCGCTGTTTTTCTATTTCTTTGGCTCGCGTTCGTTTCATCTGCTGGAGCGACTGACCCGGCAAATTTCAGATTTGCCGATACCGCAGGCAAAACCTATCAGCTTTCCGACCTCAAAGGAAAATGGGTTCTCGTCAACTTCTGGGCGCCATGGTGCCCACTATGCTGGATCGAGATTCCCGAATTGAACCAGATACAGGCGGGACGCAACGATATCGTCATCATCGGTATCGCAATGGATTACAGGAGCGAAGACTCGGTGCAGTACCTCATGCAGAAACACAAAATCGGTTTTCCGGTTGTGATGGGAGGGAAATCAAACGACCCGAACAGCCCGATCAAGCAGATCGGGCCCGTTCCCTTCTATCCCACATCTTATCTTTATGCGCCAAACGGTCAAATGGTCATGACCAAGACCGGGACAATCGACCGTGATTTAATTGAAAATTTCATCTTCAAATACAATGCCGATAAATTACCGGAACCAGCGGAACCCGTTGTAAACTAGCACTTGTTTCGTCCAGAAAATCAACCAATAACTATAGGAAGCTGCTACTAGAGACAGCTTCTAAATATCGGCATCAACGGAGTGCGTTTTTTTATCCAACCACCAAAAGGGAGTCCTATCATGAATTACAAAAAATCATTGATCGCCTTATCCGTTGCACTCTGCTGCCAGGCCGGTTTTTCACAGGCAGCGCAACCTGCCGCCGTTGATACCCAAGCCATTGCGCAATCGACCGCCCAGTGGGCCAAAGCGATAAGCGATCCGAAGATGATCGAATCCATGACGAAAATGGCCGACCCGCAGATGATGAGCCAATGGATGAATATGATGGCCGATCCAAAAATGATGGCCTCCATGACGAAAATGGCCGACCCCAAAATGATGGAAATGTGGATGAAGATGGCCACCGACCCGAAAATAATGGACTCCATGATGAAAATGGCCGATCCGAAAATAATGAATCAGTGGATGGGGATGATGACCGACCCCAAAATGATGGCCTCCATGACGAAAATGGCCGACCCGAAAATGATGGAAGGCCTCATGAAGATCGTCACCGATCCGAAAATGATGGATTCCATGATGAAAATGGCCGACCCGAAAATGATGGACAGCTTCATGAAGATGGCCACTGATCCGAAAATGATGAATGCCATGATGAAAATGGCCGACCCGAAAATGGTGGAAGGCTTCATGAAGATGGCCACCGATCCGAAGATGATGGATTCCATGATAAAAATGGCCGATCCTCAGATGGCGAATCAGATGATGGGTGCCATGACCGATCCGAAAATGATGAATGCCATGATGAAAATGGCCGATCCGAAAATCATGAACCAGTTCATGGGCATGATGACCGACCCGAAAATGATCGACTCCATGATGCAAATGGCCGATCCGAAAATCATGAACCAGTTCATGGGAGTGATGACCGATCCCAAGATGATGGAATCCATGATGCAAATGGTTGATCCCAAGATAATGAATCAATGGATGGCCATGATGACCGACCCGAAGATGATGCAGTCCATGATGCAGATGGTTGATCCCAAGATGATGGGACAGTGGATGGGCATGATGACCGATCCGAAGATGATGGACTCCATGATGAAGATGATGGACCCGGCCATGATGAGTAACATGATGTTCACCATGATGACCATGATGAACAGCATGCCCAAGATGATGGGAGAGATGAACAAGTCAGCCGTCAGTGCTACCAAAGGCGTAGCCAAGCATTCCTCCAAGGCAGCCAAAAAAGCAGCCAAAGCTGCAACAGCGAAATAACAGCATCGCCATTTGCTTGTTTCGGCAGAAAGGGGCGAAGGCCATCCTTCTCCTCTTTCTTCATTGGCCTGACTCTATTGCCCGATGTTGCGGAGATTTATCATGAACCGTTTGAACCTTGCTGCCCTGTCCACTTTCCTGTTTATCCTGGCCTCGGGCTTTAACGCTGCAACCGCAGCTGATGCCGGCAACACCGGCAAGGCGCCAGCGCAAAAAGAATATTTCAAGTTCCCGGCCCAGTACATGGTGGACGTCATGCCGAATACGATGACGGCGACAGTCACACCGGAAGCAAAGAAAAAAGCCATTCAAAGTATGATGATGGCCAACCCCCTGTCCTTGCGCGACATGATGTCCATGATGGTCACCAAGAAACAGGTCAAGGAAGGCGTTTCTTTTGACGACGCGATAGATTCGATGAAATTGCGCGCAAATAAGCGTAATTTTAAATTTATCGGTGACAGCCCCTTGTACAAGGACGTGGTCGCGATCACCGGGAAGCCTTCCCCCCGTGCCGAGATATTCAGTTTTTGCGATGCAGTGATTGCACGGCAAATCCTTGACTACAGCCCGGAATTCATCGCTTTCCTGCCCTGCCGCATTGCCTTGATTGAAGATGCAAAAGGAAAAATATGGGTAGTCACCCTCGATTGGAATGTGACTTGGCTTGATTATAGCCAGAACCCGAATAAAATCACCAATGAACTACGTGCCAATGCAATCAAAATCCGGGATATTCTCGAAGATATCATGACCGCAACGGCCAACGGCGACTTATAAAGAAGGATGCCGTTCTTGTTGGCATCCGGAGCCCCTTCCAGCTTGACACTATTGCCATAAAAAGTGATAATCTCGCTTCTTTAGGGGGTCGTTAGCTCAGCCGGTAGAGCAGCGGACTTTTAATCCGTTGGTCGCCAGTTCGAATCTGGCACGGCCTACCACTTTAGTATTTGTCTGTAAATATCCGCAAGGGTTGTTAGCTCAGCTGGTAGAGCAGCGGACTCTTAATCCGTAGGTCGACAGTTCGAATCTGTCACAGCCCACCAAAAAAAATCGAGCGATCAGGCCAACTCACAAGGTTGGCCTTTTTGCTTTCCGGCTTTCATGTAGACGCTGTGCAGGTTTTTATCAATGCCCCTATCGAAAGCAAAGCGGCAGGCAAACCCCGAATACCCCATTCATGGGACTTGGCACCCGCCCAGAGGCTAGCCCCCCCAAAAAAAACGGGGGCCTGAGTCAGGATCGGCCATTCATCGTCTCAATGGCCTGCTTCAATGACTGCACGCTTGCCCTGTCATCCTTGCCATTGGTGATCAGCACAACCTGAGGCGTGGCAAAACCGCCCACTCGCCGAGAAGGAGAAAGCTGCCAGTTTTGTTGCTTCAGTGCGTCAATTTGCTCGCGCATTTCCTGGCTCTGTTTTTTCAGCACAGCGATTTGTTCCTTAACCGCCAAAGGCTGGGGGTTCAACGAGTCAGCCATGGCACCACAACTGCCCACAGTAAGCATGAACGTCGAAACGAGTAACCGGCTTTTCATGGCGCTGGCGGCAAAATATGGTGGGGCACACATAGGCTAATTCCAACTGACCTGCATGGAGGGAAAAATCACCTACACTACATGTATAAGTGAAAACTGCTTTGGGCAGTATATCTAGTTTCTTCTGTCAATCATATTTTTTGGCCGGCGTAAAAATGGGCAATATCCCGATTCGGGATTTGACAACGTACGGCAAACAGGTTCACCCTGTTAGCCTGGGTTCTTCTATAAGGTCGCTTATGCGCACCCGAGTCTGGTTTCTTGCTCTCACCAGTATGGCGCTTGGCGCATGCGCAACATCATCCCCTCAAGGGCGCCTGCAGCTGACCGTGCCAACCCCGATAAGCGCCGTTTATTCCGAGGCGGACATGCGCTTGCATCTTGTCGCCGATACGGATATCGACTCTCCCTGTGTCGGCATGGAGTGCCAACTCAATCACGCCTTCGATCAGCGGGTTCTGCGGCTGGGTACCCGCCTGGCGCAATCAGCGTTTGCAACCTACCCCGATCTGGCCAAACGCATCAGCCGGTTTGAGTTCATTATTGCGGAAAAGGCCGAACCTGGAAGCGCCTCCAGCGCGGCCGGCACAATAGTGATTTTTCGCGGCGTACAAAAACTGCATCTTGACGAAGAAGCCCTGGCCTTTTTGATTGCTCGCGAAATGGGGCATGTCATCGGTCGTCACCATGATGAAAATTCCTCGGCCAGCATCCTGTTCTCAGTGCTGGCCCAGTTACTGTTCCCGTTTGCCAACCTTATTAACGGTTCTGCCGTGCTGGTACAGACCGCTTCGACTTCGGCAGCAACAGCGGCAGCTTCAACGGCAGCTTCATTTATCGGCTCCAAATTGATGATAGAAAGCTACAAGGAAGACCAACTACGCGAGAGCGACGCCATAGCCCTGGATCTGCTGGCCCGGCAAGGATGGAGCGAAGATGAAATCGCTAATGCGCTAAAACCTGGTACGCGGATTGTTGGCGAAAACGGATGGTCGAAAGATCTTCGCACCTCCGCCGGACGAATCGCCGGGATTTCCGAGAATTAATCCGGACCATATGGCAGACCTTCAAGCACTTGAACCCAAAGTCTAGCTGGATAAACTCAACATATCCCCGGTAATTGCTCACCCGCCAGCCAGTCCATGATACGCCGCCCACCGAAAACAGTTTCCATCTGCACGGAATGGTGATCGTCCTCAATCACCTCGCCGATCGCGGTGGAAACGTGCGCCGGACGACAATGCCATCCGCCGCCCCCGCTCCACGATGGCGGATATCGGCTGCAAGCTTGCGTGCCAGCGTCCCATCGCGAAATTCGTCGATGTATTTCATGTCAGGCTCTCGCCCAGTTCGGCGAACAATTGCAGCGTTTTTTTCGCCTCTTCCGGGTCGAGGCGGCTGAGGGCATAACCGACATGCACGATCACGTAATCGTCCACCCTCACGCCCTCCACCAGCGCCAGCGATATTTCCTTGCTCACCCCGCCCAGTTCGACCAGGGCGTTATCGTTATCGAGAAGTTCGGCCACACGAGCCGGAATAGCCAAGCACATGATTCAGTCCCTTGATTGCAATGCCACCCACACCTGCCCCAGGCTCAGGCCACCATCGTTGGATGGCACCTGTCGCGCCCGATACACTTTCGCACCCAGGCCTTCCAGACGAGTGGCCAGATCTCTGCTCAGCAACCGGTTGAGAAAGCAACCGCCGCCAAAAACCACATCGGTCAGCCCGGCTTTTTCCATCTCCGCTGCCACCCATCCGGCCAATGCCCCAGCCAGAGTAGCATGGAACAACGCCGCGCCGTAGTCCGCATCGCGGGTTTCACATAACGCCGCGAACAGCGGTAAAAGGCTCAGATCCCCACTTTCGACAGTATAGCCATCAACCATCGGCGCAACCGCCCCATGCACCTGCGCCAGTCCTTCCAGCAACATCGCTGCTTGCCCCTCGAAGGCTGAAACCATGCTCGCCCCGAGCAGCCCGGCGGCGGCATCGAACAACCGGCCGCAGCTTGAAGTGGGCGGGCAGTTAAGGTTCCGCTCCAACATCTGGCTTACCGCCGCCGAAGCGGGCAAGCTGAAGCGCCGTTCAATCTCGTCGTTGCGTCCCAAGGCTTGCAGGGCGCTCGCCGCCATGCGCCAGGGTTCACGTGCCGCGCGGTCTCCGCCGGGCAACGCCAATTCCTGCAAATGGCCGAGGCGCTCGCAGCGCGCGCCATCCACCCGCACCAGCTCGCCGCCCCAGGCACCACCGTCCGCTCCCAAGCCGACACCATCCAGCGCCAGACCCAGTACGGGCCCCGTCAACCCATGCTCGGCCATTACCGCCGCAACATGGGCGTGGTGGTGCTGCACGGCGATGGCGGGTATGCCGCGCTGACGCGCGATTTCCGCCGCAAACCGGCTGCTGAAGAAATCCGGATGAAAGTCGTGGGCGACGATTTCCGGCTCGATCTCCAGCACACCCATCAGATGCTGCACGGTTGCCTCCAGGCTGCGACAGGTAGCGGCATTATCCAGGTCACCGATGTGCTGGGAAACAAAAGCTTCGTCGCCGCGAGCAAGGCAGATGGTATTTTTGAACCAGCCGCCGCAGGCCAACACTGCGGGCCCGGCTTGCGCCAACTTGATGGCACGCGGTGTGTAGCCACGGGCGCGGCGGATAAAAGACAGTGATGGGCGATGAGTAATGGGTGATGGGCCGCTCGCAATCGGCTCCCCGCATTTCCCATTTCCCATTTCCCATTCCTGATTTACCCGCATAACACTGTCGTCGCAGCCCACCACAATATCGCGGTCATGCATCAGGAACGCATCGGCAATCCCGAAAAGCCGTTGGATCGCCTCGTCGTCGCCGGTCACCAGCGGCTCGCCGCCGGGGTTGGCCGAAGTGCACACCAACGCCAATTCCTGCGGCGCAGCGAGCCATTCAGTGCCGTCGGGCCGCCCTGCGGCCTCGTGAAACAACAGGGTGTGCAGCGGCACATAGGGCAACAGCACGCCTAATTCAGCCATGCCGGGCGCCACGTCGGGCAGCGCACCATCGCATCCCGCCAGTTTTTGCAACAGCACGACGGGCCGCTCCCGTGCCTCCAGCAGCTGCCGCTCTGCATTGCTGCAAGCCGCGAACGACGCTATCGAGGCGACGCCCGCCAGCATCACGGCAAAAGGCTTTTCCTCGCGCTGTTTGCGCCGGCGCAGGCGCGCCACCGCTTCAGCATTGCGCGCATCGCACATCAGGTGGAATCCCCCCAGGCCTTTGATCGCAAGAATCTGGCCAGCGCGCAACAGGCCCACCGAGGATGCAATCGGATCAACAACTTCGGCCGGACTTCCGTCGGCTTCCAACAGCGTCAAACCCGGCCCGCACTCCGCGCAGGCGTTGGGCTGGGCATGAAAGCGACGGTCGAGCGGATCATCGTATTCATGCTGGCAAGCCGGACACAGGACGAACTTCGCCATGCTGGTATTGGGCCGGTCGTAAGGCAGACGGCGGGTGATGGTGTAGCGCGGCCCGCAATGGGTGCAATTGGTGAAGGGGTAACGATAGCGCCGGTTGTCAGGGTCTAGAATGTCGTTCAGGCAGTCCGGGCAGGTGGCCGCATCGGGCGTAATGGCAGTATGGGCATGACCGGGCCGGCTCTCCAGAATGGCGAAGCCGTCGCGTTGCGCCACAGCTTCGACCGGCACCGCATTCACCTCATCCACCCGTGCCAGATCCGGCGCTTCGCTCCTAAGCCGGCACAACAGTTCGTCAAGCGCGGCCTCGCTGCCCTGCACTTCGATTTTCACGCCATCGGCATCGTTCAGTACCCAGCCGTTCAGGCCCAGTTCCGATGCCAGGCGATAAACAAAGGGGCGAAAGCCGACACCCTGAACCTGCCCGCGAACGCGGATGCGTGCCGCAATCATTCTCGCCGTCAGCCCTTTGCAGCCAGCGCAGCCTCCAGCTCTGTGACCCTGCGCTTCAATGTTTCCACCTCGTTCGTTTTCTGTGCAGATGCCTGTTTCATCCCCGCATCCAGCCATTCCAGCCATTCCCCCATCCCCTCGTCGCTTACTGCTGAAGTAAGGATGACGCGGATATGTGGATTGATGCGGCGCGCATATTCAATACACAGCGGCACGTTGAAATCCAGATAGGGCAGCAGGTCCACCTTGTTGAGCAGCATCACGTCGGCGGCGGCGAACATGTCGGGATATTTGAGCGGCTTGTCCTCGCCCTCGGTTACCGAAAGAATCGCAATCTTGTGCGCCTCGCCCAAGTCGAAGGCTGCCGGACACACCAGGTTGCCGACATTCTCGATCAGCAGCAGGCTGTCGTCCCGCAAGCCGAGTTTTTCCATGGCATGGCCCACCATGTGGGCGTCAAGGTGGCAGCCCTTGCCGGTATTGACCTGAATTGCTGACACGCCAGTGGCGCGAATGCGGTCGGCGTCGAGGCTGGTCTGCTGGTCGCCTTCGATCACCGCGATCCGGGTCTTGCCCTTTAATCGTTCGATGGTACGAGTGAGCAGCGAGGTCTTGCCGGAGCCGGGGCTGGATACCAGGTTGAGGGCGAAAACGCCGTGCTCGGCGAAACGGCGGCGATTGGCTTCGGCAAACTGGTTGTTCCGGGCAAGAATATCCTGCTCGACTTGCACCAAGCGGCTGGCAGGTGCGTGGGTGTGGCCCTGTACCAGGCTGTCATACTCATGCCCATGCGCATGGATGTATGCATGGGGGTGGGCGTGCGCTTCGCCCTCGATTTTTACTTCGCCTCCACCGCAACCGCAAGTCGTGCACATCGTCATCTCCTTATTCCACTTCCAGTTCCTTCACCCGCATTTCCATGCCGCCGGTAGGCTCCACCGGGTAGCCGCCACACAGAGGGCAAGGATCATAGCGTAGCCGGACAGGGACATTTTGGCCACAGCTCAGGCAGCACCCTCGCCCCTCGGTTGTCACAATTTCCAGCCGGGCACCTTCCGCCAGAGTGTCCTTCATCACCAGATCGAAGCAAAAACGTATCGCATCCGCCTCTACCCCCGCCAAAGCACCAATCTCCAGCCACACCGTCTTAACCCGGGAAAACCCCTGGTCCCTGGCGCTGTCCTCGACTACCTGCAGCACCCCCTCGGCGAGCGACATTTCATGCATTTCGACCTCAAACCAACAAACCAAAAACAGTATACACTTTCAAAGTATCATAGCCGTTTCCGTTCGGCATAAAGAAATTCGGCAAAGAAATAACGCATGGAAAACCTGCCCCACGACTGGCTGGCGCTGCTGGCCCTGTTTGCCCGAATCAGCGAGAAGATGGGCACCTCGCCGACATGAAATACATCGACGAATTCCGCGACGGGACGCTGGCAAAGAAACTCGCCGCCGACATCCGGCGCGAGGTGCAGCCTTCCCGCAGCTACAGCCTGATGGAATTCTGCGGCGGGCATACCCATGCCATTTTCCGCTATGGCATCCAGGACCTGCTGCCGGAAAACGTGCGCATGATCCATGGCCCCGGCTGTCCGGTGTGCGTACTGCCGATCGGCCGGGTGGACAATGCCATTGCGCTGACGCGCATGCCTGGCGTGATTCTGTGCTCCTACGGCGACATGCTGCGCGTGCCCGGTTCGGAGCGGGTCAGTCTGCTCAAGGCCAAGGCGGGCGGGGCGGACGTGCGCATGATCTATTCCAGCGCCGATGCGCTTCGGATCGCCCAGAAAAACCCGGACAAACAGGTGGTATTCTTCGCCATCGGCTTCGAGACCACCACGCCGCCCACCGCCGTGGCGATTTTGCAGGCGCAGAAGTTGGGGCTTGCCAACTTCTCGGTGTTTTCCAACCATGTGCTGACCCCTTCCGCCATCGCCAACATCCTCGAATCGCCCGAAGTGCGCAAGCTGGGCCTGCTGCCGCTGGATGGCTTCATCGGTCCGGCGCACGTGTCCACCGTGATCGGCAGCCGTCCCTACGAATATTTCGCCTACGAATACCAGCGCCCGGTGGTGATCGCCGGCTTCGAGCCGCTCGACGTGATGCAGGCGGTGTTGATGCTGGTGCGCCAGCTCAATGAAGGCCGCGCCGAGGTCGAAAACGAGTTCGCGCGCGCGGTGACGCGCGAAGGCAACCTCAAGGCGCTCGACATGGTGGCGGAAGTGTTCGAGCTGCGCCGCTCCTTCGAATGGCGCGGCCTCGGGCTGGTGCCCTACAGCGGCCTGAAGATCAAGGGGAAATACGCCGAATTCGACGCCGAGCGCCGTTTCGAGCTGGCTTACCGGACGGTGCCCGACAACAAGGCCTGCGAATGCGGCGCGATCATCCGCGGCGTAAGGAAGCCGCTGGACTGCAAACTGTTCGGCACGGTATGCACGCCGGAGAACCCGGTCGGCTCCTGCATGGTGTCGTCGGAAGGGGCTTGTGCGGCTTATTACACTTATGGACGGTATAAAGAAGCAACTTCATTCACCGCAAAGGACGCAAAGTAACGCAATGGAGATCCGCCTTGAGTTTTTCCTTTGCGAAACTTTGCGTCCTTTGCGGTAAAGGGTTTTTTCATGACAAAAGTTAGAACTGGCTACATCCACCCCATCGACCTCAAGCACGGCAAAGTGGACATGACCCACGGCAGCGGCGGGCGGGCGATGGCGCAACTGGTCGAGGAACTGTTCCTCGCCGCCTTCGACAACGAATACCTCAACCAGCAGAACGACCAGGCGAGCTTCCACGTCCCCGGCGGACGCATGGTAATGGCGACCGATTCCCATGTGGTTTCGCCGCTGTTTTTTCCCGGCGGCGACATCGGCTGCCTGTCGGTGCACGGCACCCTCAACGACGTGGCCATGGCGGGGGCCGTGCCGCTCTATCTTTCCGCCGGCTTCATCCTGGAGGAAGGCTTTCCGCTCGCCGACCTGGCGCGCATCGTCGCTTCCATGGCGCACGCCGCCGGGGAAGCCGGCGTGCCGATCGTCACCGGCGACACCAAGGTGGTCGAACGCGGCAAGGGCGACGGCGTGTTCATCAACACCACCGGCATCGGCGTGGTGCCGGCTGGGGTCAACATCTCCGGCGAACGCGCCCGGCCGGGCGATGCCATCATCGTCAGCGGCCCGATCGGCGACCACGGCGTGGCGATCATGTCGCTGCGCGAAAACCTCAGTTTCGGCACCGCCATCCAGTCCGATACCGCCGCGCTGCACGGACTGGTGGCGGAAATGGTGAGCGCGGTGACGGACATCCACGTGCTGCGCGACCCGACGCGCGGCGGCCTCGCCACCACCCTCAACGAGATCGCCCGCCAGTCGGGCGTCGGCATGATGCTGCGCGAAACCGCCCTGCCGATCCGCGCCGAAGTCCGCGCCGCATGCGAGTTTCTCGGGCTCGATCCGCTCTATTCCGCCAACGAGGGCAAGCTGGTCGCCATCTGTTCGAGGGAAGATGCGAACGCCCTGCTGGCGGCGATGCGCGCCCACCCACTGGGGAAAGACGCGGCGCTGATCGGCGAAGTGATCGCGGACTCCCACCATTTCGTCCAGATGGAAACCGCTTTCGGCGGCCGGCGTATCGTGGACTGGCTGACTGGCGAGCAGTTGCCTCGGATATGTTAAAAGTCTTTCACCGCAGAGGCGCAAAGGCGCAGAGAAAAGCGATTCCAGGACAGTGCGGAAGAAGGGTTTTCTTTGCGGAACCTCTGCGTCACCGCGCCTCTGCGGTAAAGTTTTTATTAATTTCAGTTTATCCCGTTTGAAAATATGCGCATCCTGTTCCTGACCCATTCCTTCAACAGCCTGGCGCAGCGGCTGTATATCGAGTTGACGGCACGCGGCCACGAGGTGTCGATCGAATTCGATATCAGCGATGCAGTGACGCTGGAAGCGGTGGCGCTCTACCAACCCGATCTGATCGTTGCGCCCTTCCTCAAGCGCGCGATTCCCGAGGCGATCTGGCGCAAGCAGGTCTGCCTGATCGTCCACCCCGGCATCAAGGGTGACCGTGGGCCGTCGGCGCTGGATTGGGCGATCATCAACAACGAGGCGGAATGGGGCGTGACCGTGCTGCAGGCCGCCGCTGAAATGGATGCCGGCGACATCTGGGCGGAAGCGCGCTTTGCCATGCGCGCGGCAAGCAAGAGCAGCCTGTACCGCAATGAGGTGACCGAAACGGCGGTGGCTGCCGTGCTGGAGGCGGCGGCGAAATTCGAGCAGGGCGGCTTCGTGGCCGAACCGCTCGACTATCGCCGGCCCGAGGTGCGCGGCCAGTGGCGTCCCACGGTGCGCCAGGAAGACCGCGCCATCGCCTGGCTACACGACAATACCGCCGCCGTGCTGCGCAAGATCCGGGCTGCCGACGGCTTTCCCGGCGTGCTCGACGAAGTGCTGGGCCTGCCATGCTACCTGTATGACGCATATCCGGCGGATGGCATGCACGGGACACCGGGCGAAGTAATCGCCCACAATAACGGTGCGATCTGCCGGGCTACGACCGACGGCGCGGTGTGGATCGGCCACTTGAAGGAAAAACGCGAGGGCGACCCGGCTTTCAAGCTGCCGGCGGCGATGGTGCTGGGCGCAAGGCTGGCCGACATCCCGGCTCTCGAAACTGCGCCGACCGACATCCGCTATGAGGAAAAAAACGGTGTCGGTTTTCTCCATTTCGACTTCTACAATGGCGCCATGAGCACGATGCAGTGCGAACGCCTGCTTCAGGCTTATCTGGCGGCAACCCAATGCGACACCAAAGTCATCGTGCTGGCGGGCGGCGCGGATTTCTGGTCGAACGGCCTGCACCTCAACCTGATCGAAGCAGCGGACAGTCCGGCCGACGCATCCTGGGCCAACATCAACGCCATGAACGATCTGGCGCGCGCCATCATCGAAACCGACAGCCATGTCACCCTGTCCGCCCTGCACGGCAATGCCGGTGCGGGCGGCGTGTTCCTCGCGCTGGCGGCGGACCGGGTCGTCGCACGTGCGGGCGTGGTGCTCAATCCGCATTACAAGGCGATGGGCAATCTGTACGGCTCGGAATACTGGACCTATCTGCTGCCGCGCCGGGTAGGCACGGAGCGGGCCGCCGAGATCGCCGAGAATCGCTTGCCCGTGGCTGCATCCCAAGCCAGGGCGCTCGGCCTGATCGACGATTGCCTCGAAGGAGATGGAGCTGCATTCTGGCGCCAGGTGCGGGCGCTGGCGGACAGCCTTGCAGCCGATGCCCCCAGCTTGCTCGCCGCCAAGCGCGAACGGCGCAGCCGCGACGAAGCGCTAAAACCGCTGGCCACTTACCGTGCTGGGGAACTGGCCAACATGAAGCGCAATTTTTACGGTTTCGACCCCAGCTACCATGTGGCGCGCTACAACTTCGTCCACAAAGTATCGCACTCGCGCACACCGCGCCATCTGGCGCTGCACCGCAGAATCGGGAGGAAGTAATGCGGTTAAAGTCGACGAACGAAAGCCTGTCCCCTGTCTCTGGCGCGGCGCGGCAGCTACAGCTTTGACACGTTCTGGTTGAGATCATTGGCCAGCTTGTCGACGTTGCCGATCAGCTGGCTGGTGTGCTCGGACGATGCGGCGACGGATTCCACCTTGCGGGCGATGTCGCAACCCGCGCTGCTTTGCTCCTTGGCGGCATTGGCGATGTCTTCCACGGCGTTCGCCACCTGGGTGGAACGGTTTTCGATTTGTTTTAGCGCTCCTTCGACCACGCGCGACTGTGCCACACTGTCCTGCGCCTTGCACGATGCGGACTGAATATCGGTGGAAACCTCCCCCACCTGCGTCTGAACGGTGGTTAATATGGCGTCTATTTCGGCGGCAGAATTGGTGGATTTCTCGGCCAGTTTGCGCACTTCGTCCGCCACCACGGCAAAACCGCGACCGGACTCCCCGGCACGAGCAGCCTCAATGGAGGCATTCAACGCCAGCAGGTTGGTCTGCTCCGCAATGCCCTGGATGGTGCTGACGATGGCCTGGATATGCTCGCTCTGGCTACCCAGTTCGCGCACTTTTTCCGCTGCCACGCTGACCATTTGCGACGTTTCCTCCATCGCCGCGATGGTCTGGTTCACCGCTCTCCCCCCCTGATCGACGGCACTAACGGTTTCCCGTGTCAACGCCAGCGCGCTGTCGGCATTCTGGGCGACCTGTTCGATGCTGACCGAAAGCTGCTCGGTCGCTGCCGACATGCTGGCGGTCGCCGACGATTGTTCCTGCATCAGCTCGCGCACGGTGTTGGTCAGTCCCGCCAGCTCCCGCGTGATATTGTTGACGTTTTCCGTGACATGCTGCTTCTGCGTTTCCATGCGCCCCTTGACGATGGCATTGTCCTTGAACACCTGGACGGCGCGCGCCATTTCGCCGATCTCGTCAAGCTTGAGGGTGAACGGCACCGCCACGTTGGTTTCACCCTTGGCGAGCACTCCCATGGTCGAATTGATCTCCTTGAGCGGCTGTGCCACGCGGAAGCGGGTAAACCAGAAGGAGAACAGCCCGAAAATGATGAGGAACAGGCAGGCGACGAACATGACGCCACCGACGGTGGCCGACAGCGTCCAGATGGCGCTCTCGACCGCGTCCGCTCCGGCTTTCCGCTGATCCTGGAGGGCGAGCCTGATGCGCTCCAGCGCCGCGATCGCGGCGCTATCGTCAATCTTTTTTTCGCCGGAGGAGAGCGCCTGTTCGTACGCATTCAGCATCTTTTCAAGGATGGCAAGATCGTTTTTTTCGGCGTCGGAAGGCCTGGCCAGCAAAAAAGCCGGGATACCTTCGCGCATCTTGGCGATGTCGCCGCTTACCGCCTGCCGCGCCGCCGGGTCTCCCGCCATGGCAGACGGCCAATGCTGGGACAGGCCGTCGTAGCCGAGGTAATGCTGGAAATGTCCGAGCAAGTCGATGCGGCGCGCCAGGCCGGAATCGTAATCGCGCCAGACATTGCCGATTTCCACCACCGATTTGAAGGTCAGCACCGTGGCGCCCACCCCGGCGAACAACATGAGGAAGGTCAGCACGGTGATGATGTGCCCTACCTTGAACATGCGGACGTTGTCCACGGCACGGAACATGCCCACGCACAGCCGCCCCAGGGCGTTCAAATTATCGTCGCTGCTCACGCCGAGATCGTTGTTCATTTTCTCACCCTTCCGCCGCCCAGGCGGCCAGTTCATCAAGCCCGATGCGGATAGCCTGGTCCATCGCTCCAGCGACTGTCGGCGCCAAATCGCCACCCCACTCGTCGATATTTTCCAGCTGCACGCCGACGACCGTCACCGCCTCCGGCATCTTTCCCGTCAGCCCCGCCGCCGCCAGCACATCGGTAAACGCGGTCTGGTGCAGGCTGAGGGGCCGTTGCCCGAAAAACACCGGAATTTCTCCGTCGCGCAATACCACGATCTGCCCCGGCTCCCGTCCGAAATCGACCGCATCGAACACCAGCAGCCGCCGCGCCGCCTGAACGATCGGCAGCAGGTATATTCCCTGGGTGCCGCCGTCGATCACCTCGACATCGTCGGGAACCTCTCCCGATGCCGCCATCCTGGCAGCCGCGCGGGGGCCGAAGCCTTCGTCCGCCCACAACAGGTTGCCGACCCCCAACACCACGGTTTTAGGAGCCGACATGCTCAATCCCTGAACTGCCTTTCACCGGAAAGCATGGTGCTGATCACCGTCTGGCGCGACAGGATATCCTCGCGCACGGCGATGTAGATATGCACCATGGAAAACCACACTATCACCCACATCGCCAAGCGGTGAATCAGGTGCAGGTCGAGGGTGTTGCCGAACAGCATGGTCACCCAGCCGAACAGGAAATGCTGCCAGCTGTCATGGCCCGCCACCTCGGCATACATGGCGAAACCGGTGAGGATGATCACCGCACCCGGAATGACGAACATCGTCAGCATGGTGACGTTGCCCAGCGGGTTAAGGCCGACATAGCGCAACGGCTTGGCCATGAGCAGGTTCCATTTGATCTGGCGGATGAAGCCGTCGAACCAGTCCGCGCGCCAGACTGCCGGCAAATAAAGTTGATGGGTGACGCCGCCCTCGACGAACACCAGCCACAGCCGCATGATGGAAAGCAAAGCAAAAATATAACCGAACGCCAGATGGAAAAACCGGATCCAGCCCATCACATACAGGGCCGAGGTATCACCGATCACCGAAGGCGGCGGCTTGCCAATGAAATAGCCGGTAACCGCCAACAGCACCACCGAAAGCGCGTTCAGCCAGTGCCAGATACGCACGCCCGGACCGTAAACCATCACCGGCGGCAACAAGCCCTTTTCAGGCATCCTGTGATAAGGAATAAATTTAGGCATGCAGCCACCTCACAGGATTTTCGCCTCGGTCAGCGACCCGCCGTCCGGGCCGATGACGTGGGTGGCGCAAGCCAGGCAGGGATCGAAACTGTGAATCACGCGCAGGATTTCCAGAGGCTTGGCCGGATTGGCCATCGGCACACCGAGCAATGCCGCCTCGTAGGGGCCGATATTGCCGGCGGGATCGCGCGGGCTGGCGTTCCAGGTGGTGGGGACGACACACTGGTAATTGTCGATCCGTCCGTCCTTGATCCTGATCCAGTGCCCCAGCGCACCGCGCGGCGCCTCGCAGTAACCGGCGCCCTTGGTTTCGGCGGGCCAGGTTTTGGGTTCCCATTTTTCGTTGTTGGCGGTGGAGGTATTGCCCGAGCGGATATTCGCCTGAAGCTGGGCAATTTCTTCATTGAGCTTTTCTGCCGCCCACAACCCTTCCAGCCCGCGCGCGGCGGTGCGTCCCATGGTCGAGAACAGGGCCGTCAGCGGTAAATCGAGTTTTTTCAGCGTGCCATCCACCATCTCCTTGATTCGCTTATCGCCGGACGCATAGGCAATAACCAGCCGCGCCAGCGGCCCGACTTCCATGGCATGCCCCTTCCAGCGCGGCGCCTTGATGTAGCTGTATTTGTCGCCTTCGTCGATTTCCTCGATGCGCTCGCCGTCCTTGCCGCCGCGGCTCTTCGGCCCGAGGCGAAAGGTCATGTCGGTCTCGCCGTCCCAGGGATGCAAGCCGGCCTTTTCGTCGGGATAGCTGTACCAGGAATGCTCGACGAATTCATGAACCTGGTTCGGGTCCTTGAGGTCGACCTCGTGCAGGTGCGACAAGTCGCCATCGAGGATCGCGCCGCGCGGCAGCATCAGGCTGTGATTGGAAGTATCGTTGGCGAGCGAGGGAAACTCGCCGTAGGAAAGCAGATTCCTGCTTGACAGCCCGCCGCCCACCTTGAACCAGTCCTTGTAGAAAGAAGCGATCGCCAGCAGATCGGGAATATACACCTGCGAGATGAAAGCCAGCGTGCGCTCGGCGATATCAGCCACCAGATTGAGGCGCTCGATGTTGACCGCACCGACCGCACCGGCGCCATGGACGTTGATGGCCGACGGCACCCCGCCGACCAGCCACATCGGATGGGGATTCTTGCCGCCGAACACCGCCTGGATCTTGACGATCTCGCGCTGGAAATTGAGCGCTTCGATGTAATGGGCGACCGCCATGAGATTGGCTTCAGGCGGCAGCTTGTAGGCCGGGTGCCCCCAATAGCCGTTGCGGAAAGGCCCCAACTGGCCGGAGCCGACCATTTGCTTGATTTTTTTCTGGACATCGCTGAAATAGCCGGGGGAAGAATTGGGCCACGAAGAAATCGACTGAGCCAGATCGGAAGTCGCCTTGGGCGAGGCGGACAGCGCCGAGACCACGTCCACCCAGTCAAGCGCGTGCAGATGGTAAAAATGCACCAGGTGATCGTGCGCATACAACGTCAGATGCATGATATTGCGAATGGTGTTGGCGCTCGCCGGAATAGGGATGCCCAGCGCATCTTCCACCGCACGCACCGAGGCGAGAGCATGCACCCCGGTGCAAACCCCGCAGATGCGCTGGACGAAAGCCCAGGCATCGCGTGGATCGCGCCCCTTGAGGATGGGTTCCAGGCCGCGCCACATGGTGCCGACGGAAACCGCGTTGCGAATGACGTTGCTCGAATCGACGTTGACCTCGATGCGCAAATGACCCTCGATGCGGGTGACCGGATCGATGACGACGCGGCGCCCCGAATTGTCGAGCGTGAAACCGTTGGGTGTGATGATCTGGCTCATGGTTGTTTTTTATTTCCTGGCGTTTCGGTTTCATCCCCGGCATCGTCGGCGCCTTGTTTCAGGCGCCTGCCGGTCAAAATGCGCTTGACCAGCGTCGCGGTAGCCTGGACGGCGATGGCGCCGCCAAGAACGGCGGCACCCACCACGGCAACCTTGTCGGCATTGGATTCGATGCCCCATTGATGCATATCGGGCAGACGCTCGTAAAACGGGCCACGATCCCAGAACCCCTCCTCCGAACAGCCGATACAGCCATGGCCGGATTTGATGGGAAAGCTGACCCCCTCGTTCCACCCCATTGAGGAACAGGCGTTATATGTGGTCGGACCGCGGCAGCCCATCTTGTACAAACACCAGCCCTGACGCGCGCCATCGTCGTCCCATGCCTCGACGAACTGGCCGGCATCGAAATGGGCGCGGCGGTAGCATTTGTCGTGGACGCGCTGGGAATAGAACATCTTGGGGCGAAGCTGGTTGTCGAGCTCGGGCATGCGGTCGTAGGTCAGGATGTAGGAGAGCACCCCGGTCATCACCTCGGCGATGGGCGGGCAGCCCGGAACATTGATCACCGGGATGTGGCTGACCAGCTTGTGCACCGGTGTCGCCTTGGTGGGATTGGGGCGCGCCGCCTGCACGCAGCCGGAGGAAGCGCAGGTGCCCCAGGCGATGATGGCCTTGGCGTGTTCCGCCGCCTCGTCGAACTGGCGGTGGAAAGGCCGCCCACCGACGATGCAGGCCATCCCGTCATTGGCGAGGGGAATGTTGCCCTCGACGGCGAGGATATATTCGCCCCGGTAATCGCGAATGATGTCGTGGACGATCTCTTCCGCCTGGTCGCCGGCTGCCGCCATGATGGTATCGTCGTAATCGAGCGAAATCATGCTGGTGATGATCTCGCTCGCCATCGGGTGGCCGGAGCGCAAAAAGCTCTCGGAACAGCAGGTGCATTCGAGTCCATGCAACCACAATACGGGAATGCGCGGCTTGGTTTCCATCGCGTGCGCCACGGTGGCAACCCCTTTCGGGCCCAGCCCCAGCATGGTCGCCATGACGGCGCAGAACCCCAGAAATTCGCGGCGGGAAACGCCGCGCTGACGGATTACTTCGTAAAAGGTTTCATGTTTGGACACAGCGACTCCATGAACACACTACGTTGATTTTTATCAGTCTTTATCGGATTTTATTTGTATGAATGTAACATAAGCAGCATATGCTATGCATGTATATTTTTATGACGGGTCAGATGACGGACTTGACCATCAGAAGACAGCGCCGCACCCTTCGATGGTCACAATTTCCAGCCGAAATAGCCTCATGGCGAGCGCACCAAGGGGATCGTAAAGCGAAAAATGCTGCCCCTGCCCAATTCCGACTCGGCCCAGATACGGCCGCCGTGGCTTTTGACGATTTGCTGGCAGATCGACAATCCCAGCCCGGTGCCTTGCGGCTTGTCGGTGAGGGTATCGCCGATCTGCCTGAACTTGTCGAACACTTTGTCCAGGCTCTCCCCGGCGATGCCGATCCCCGTATCCTGGATGCCGAAAACGATGAACTGCCCCTGCCGTGCCGCGCTTAACGTGATGTGACCGTGATCGGTGAATTTGACGGCGTTGGAAATCAGGTTGATCAACACCTGGAGCAAACGGTTTTCATCGCCGGTCACCTCGGGCAGATCGGGCTCGGCCTCCCAGGATAGCGTCAACCCTTTCTGTTCGGCCAGTGCGGCGGTGACGGCCACAGCGCGTTCGATCAGCCGCGCCGGCACCAGCGGGGCGAAGTGCCACTCCGACTTGCCGGCTTCCAGTTTGGCGCTGTCCAGTACATCGTTGATCAGCAGGGTGAGGCGCTCGCTTTCGTTGACGATGATGTCGATATTTCCCCTCGCCTGGGAAATGGCGCGAGCAGTTTTGTCGTCCGCGGCGGCGTTGGGGAACACCACCTCCTCCAGTTTCTTTTTCACCAGTTTGGCGAAGCCGACGATGGAGGTCATCGGCGTGCGCAACTCGTGGGACACCGTGGAAAGAAAGTCAGACTTGAGCTGGTCGAGTTCCTTGAGTTCCTCGTTGGCTTTTTCCAGTTCGGCGGTGCGCTCGCTGACCCTGGCGTCGAGATGCCGGATGTTGTCTTGCAGGCGGTCCACCATGCCGTTGAACGCCGTTGCCACCACGCCGATTTCATCGTCCCGCTGCAGCGCGCAACGCGCATCGAGGTCGCCGTTTTCCACCCGCAGGGCGGTGTCGCTCAGGTGTTTGAGCGGATCGGCGAGTCTCTTCACGAATAGGTAAACCAGGGCGATGGAAAGCAACAGGGTGACGGCAAATACCGCCAGCACACGGTTTCTGAGTATGCGTGCGCTCTCGTCGAGTTCTTCCACATACACCGAAGAGCAGATATACCAGTCGAACCCCCGGAAATAACGCACCCAGGAAATCTTGTCATGAACATAGTTGCCGGGATCGGATGGACTGTCCCATTGATAGCGCAGACCTTCCGGCTGGTCGGCCACCGCCATGAGCATCGAGAAAAGCGGCTTGCGCGTGGACGGATCGAGCATGTTGCCGATATTTTTTCCTTCGATGTTCGCATTGGGATGGATGAGCATTTGGTTGTGACTGTCGAAAATATACACATAACCGGTTTTGGCAAGGCGCGTGGCCCTCAGCCGCCGCCGCAATTCCCCGATGGCGGTGGCGCGTCTGGCGTTGAATGCGGCCTCGATGTCGTCGATGTAAACACCGGTGCCAATGACCAGTTCAAAGGCTGGCAAATGCTTGTAGAAAGTCAGCTTCTCGATCGGCTTTTCCTCGCCCAGACGGCGCCACCAATAGGAATGGAAACCTTCGCCGGCGGCCCTGGCGCCTGCCACCATCGGCGGCACGATAAGGTTGCCGTGCACGTCGCGCCGGTTGGAGAAATCAGCGCCGTTCAGCTTCGGATCGGGGTGGGACACCAGGACCGAATGATAATCCGACGCCCACACGTAATCACTGTGACCGTACTGGATATGGCGCAATTCCTCGAGCAGCATGCGCTTGGCCTGTTCTTTGGTGAGCTTTCCCGCCCGGATTTGCTGCTCCAGCCAGCCGGCGCGCGATTCGACCACGGCGATGATATTGCGCAATTCCTGCTTGCGCGCCAGCAGCAGGGATTGGCGGCTGTTTTCGAGGTCGCGGTGGATTTGCTCCACCGTCTCGTAAACATCGTTGAGGACGGTATGTGCGCTGCGTGCCTCGACACCCTCGACGGTGCTCTGGATAAATGGCACGGACAGCAGGTACATGACGGCGAATAACAGAATGACGGCCGCCGTTGTAGTGAAAAAAACCCGGGCAAACAAACTTGATTTGAACAGATTCCCCACGCCGTATCCTAGTCGAGATAGCGCGCGATATCGACTTCGTCGATCTGCTCGGCGGCGAGATGCTTTTGGGCGTAAGTCGAATAAATTTTTTCTGACAGAAACAGGTCGAACAATTCGCCGTCGATGTGGTTGTCCAGCTTCATGCGGTGCATGATGCCGATCGCCCAGTTCAGCGTGCCTGGCTTGCGATAGGGCCGGTCGGGCGCGGTGAGCGCTTCGAAGATGTCGGCGATGGCCACGATGCGCGCCGGGACGGAAAGCTGGTCGCGCTTCAGCCCACGCGGATAACCGCGTCCGTCCATGCGCTCGTGGTGGCCGGCGGCATATTCCGTGACGTTGCGCAAAGAGCGGGGAAACGAAATTTGCGACAGCATGTTGATGGTATGGACAGCGTGATCCTCGATGATTTTCCGCTCTTCCGGGTTCAACGTACCGCGCTGAACAGAAAGATTGTAAATCTCATTTTCGGTCAGCAGCGGGAGCTCTTCGCCGCATGAATTGTGCCAGGTATTGCGGGCGATATTCTGAATCCGCGCCACATGTTCGTCGGACGTGAATTCGGCACCCCGGTTGCATTTTTCGAGGAAGGCAAAATCCTCGTCAAGCTGGCGTAAACGCTCCTGACATATCCGCCTGGCGGCTTCCTGGTCTTTTCCCTCGGCCAGCGCGCGATAAAGGTCGATCTCCGCATCCCGGCGCAGCACCTCGAAGCGCATGGCAATCAAGTGGATACGATTTTCGATACAATCCAGCTTGGTGGCTTTATCGACCACCCACTCCGGCGTGACCACTTTGCCGCAGTCGTGCAGCATGGCAGCAATTTGCAGGGTATTGCGCTCGTCCTCGTCCAGCACGAAATCAGCAAATGGCCCGCTGTCGGCCTGGTGCGCCATATCCGCGATCATCAGGGCAATCTCCGGCACGCGGCGGCAGTGGCCGGCAGTGTAGGGCGATTTGGCGTCGATGGCGGTGGCGATGACGCGGACGAAGGACTGAAACATATCCTGCTCGGCGGCATAAAGCTGGGCATTGCGTAGCGCGGTGGCAGCAACGGAGGATAGCGTTTGCGCGCGTTTCAAGTCGCCCGCGGCAAAGCCATCGCTATGGCGCGAGGCCAGCACCAGCAGGCCGAGATTTTCGCCATGGGCGATCAGGGGCAGCCATAGCAACGCCCGGAAATCCGCAACTTCCCCGGCCCACAGCGGCGAAGCCGGCAAATCGTTAACGATGTCGCCGGTTTCGCGGACAGTCATTTCAGCAAACAGGCGGCTGCCCTGAAGCCGGGAAAATGCGTCTGCGGCGTTCTCGCCGAAAGACTGGATCAACTCCAGGCTGGCGCTGTCCGGGTTGCGCAGGAAAACCGCGCCATAATCGGCGGCATCCTTGCGCCCGTCGAATTCCTTGAGCAGTGAAGCTGCCACGGCGGTGGGCTTGAGGAAATGGTTGAGCTCGGTAACGGCGCGTTGCAGCAAAGCCATCTCGCGGTAGCTTTCGAGCGTTTCGCGCGCGACCGAACGACGCCCGTGTTCGGCCTCGAGCATCCCTTGCAGGACATGGGCGAGCAGGTCGCCCCAGGTTTGCGCCTGTGCGGTTTCGCCCCCCGCAGGCAGGCGCAGCAGCAACGTTCCCACCCGCTCTCCTTCCAACATCAGAGGAAAGGCTTGCACATCCGGAGCACCCTCGATCAAGTCGTGGCCGGCCTCATTCATTTCCACCAGACGCTTGCCGCCAAGTTGCAGCGCCACGCCAGTGCCGGGCGGCAGCAGAGGCAGCGCCAGCTCGAACTGCCGACGCGCCCAGGCGGGTTTGAGATAGTGTTCCGCCTTGATCATGACCGTCCCAAAATCTCGCGGGCCAAATCTAGAATTTCGTCGGGATCGAATGGCTTGGTGACGAAGCGATGTGCACCCACTTCCAGGCCGCGCACCCGATCCGATTCCTGACCCTTGGCGGTCAGCATAACGATGGTTATATCAGTCAGCACAGCATTTTTCCGTACCGCCGCGCAGACTTCATAACCGTTCATAAGCGGCATCATGACATCCAGAAACACCAGCTTGGGGTGCTCGCGTTCGATCAGCGCCAATCCTTCAGCGCCGTTGACGGCCACCAGGATTTCCGGTTCCCCTTCCAGGTCTTCCAGGGTTTGCTCAAGCAGGGAGCGGATGTGGGTTTCGTCGTCCACAATAACGATTTTTGCATTTTCACTCATCGTGTCCTCCAATAGTTATTCTGTCGTTCATTGCCATTTCTGTCCGGGTTTCGCGTGCCGCCGGCACGGGCATGATCATGACTTCCAGAGAGGGAATGGCGTTCAACATGCTTAAATCCACCTTGTTGAGCAAATCGGTAGGGATCAACAGCATACCCTGAAAGCCTGACCGGATGCGAATGGACAGCTCATCGATGGAGCAAAAATCCACCTCGCAATGGGCGGTGAAGCCGCCTGGTGCCATCGCCGAATTCCGCTCCACATCGTAGAGCATCAAGAAGCGCACTTTTTTCAACTCCGCGCTTTCGCCATCGCCCAGCAGCAAATGAATATTCTTCAGGAAACGCGACTCGTCGAGCGGCTTGCCCATGGCCAAATCCCCGCCCGCCGTTTCCCAGCCGGAGAAAGCCGAAACCACCATGATGGGAATGTGTTGCAGCTCCGGGTCGGAGCGCAGCCTGGCGATCGCAGTGCGTCCGTCCATCACCGGCATGGCGAGGTCCATGGTAATCAGGTCGGGGCGATGCGCTTGCGCGGCACCCATGGCGGCTTGTCCGTCCGCCGCAGAAATGACGTCGTAGCCCTGTTCCTGCAATAACTGGGTGAGATAGTCGCGCACACCTACGTCATCATCCACCACCAGCACCCTGGGTTTTCCGCCCATGCCGGATGGTCTCGCCTCATACTGCTCTTCGGCGGCTGATGGCGCGATATGCGAGGAGATGTCGGCCGCATTCGCCAGACTATCAGTGGCAGGCAACAACACGGAGAACACGCTGCCCTTGCCCGGCTGCGATTGCGCCTGGATTCTCCCGCCGTGCCGCTCGACGATCTCGCGCGAGATCGCCAATCCCAGACCGGTGCCGGCGGGTCTGTCCATCAGGGTGTCGCCATGCTTGGCCTGCTGAAATTTGTCGAAAATCGTTTCAGCTTCTTCCGGGGGGAATCCAATGCCGCTGTCGCTGATGTCAATCTGGATCAGGTTTTCCGGGTTGAGGAAAACTTGCACCGTCACCGCGCCCCGGTCGGTAAATTTTGCGGCGTTGTTGAGCAGGTTGACCAGCACCTGCAACATGCGGTCGGCATCGCCGACGAACAGCGGCAATCCGTCCTCGATTTCAACTTTCAGTTCGACACCGGGTTTCAGATCGAACATCCCTTGCGCCGCGTTGACCGCATCGTGCACCAGCACGCCGGGCTGCACCGGCGCATCGCGCCACTCGACCCTTCCCGCCTCGATTTTGGCCAGGTCGAGAACATCGTTGATGAGGCGGGTGAGACGGTCCGATTCCTTGAGGATGATCGCCAGATTTTCCCGGATGCGTTCGGATTTCTTGTTCAACCCGGCGTCATCGAACGCCTGGGGGGCGAAGCTGCGGGAAAACTCGCGCTCGACCAGATGGGCGAACCCTCTGATCGAAGTGAGCGGCGTGCGCAATTCGTGGGAAACAGAGGAAAGGAAATCCGACTTCAGTTGATCGAGTTTTTGTAAACGCCGATTTGCCTCCTCCAACTCCGTATAGCTGTCGCGCAGCTTCCCTTCTGCATCTTCCGCCATCTCCTTCGCACGCAGCATCGCTTCTGTGGCCTCGTATTCAGTGGTAACGTCCTCGACTGTCCATACCGAGCCATGTGTCGGATCGATGGAGAGTGCACAGCCGCTCAGCCTGGCCCAGAAAAGAGACCCGTCTTTGTGCTGCATCTTCATGACTCGCTGGTGGGTATTGCCGTGCACCAAATCGCGATAAGCTTCGCCGACAGCTCGATAGCTTTCCTCGTCCGGATACCAGCACCGCGTCGGTTGCCCGCAAAGCTCACCTGGGTCATAGCCTAACAACTCTTCGAGTTTGCGATTGGCTCTGACCACAACACGATCCTTGATGAAAGCAATGCCAAACGTTGACGACTCGAAAATCGCTGCCTGCTCTTCATTCGCCTTGTCCACCGCATCCTTGGCGGTCTGGAGCCGGGTCAGGATAGCCTCGGTTTTTTCGAACTGGTCGACCACCAGTTTGTTGAAGGCCCTGGCGATGCCGACGGCCTCCAAACCGCCCGTTTCCGGCAACCGGCGCCGCAGGTCGCCGCTGACCTCGATCTCGCCCATGACCCGCGCGGCATCGGCGATCGGTTGCGCAATACTCCGCGCGATAATTGTGGAAATGGCATACAGCGCCGCGCCAAGCAGCAAGACGATGAAGGCGAAACTCCATACCATCTTCCAGTAGAGCGCATCGATGTCGTCGATGTAGATGCCGGAACCGATGACCCAGCCCCAAGGCGCGAATTTCTTCACATAGGACATCTTCGGGAAGATTTCTTCGGTCACGCCTCCGCCTTGCTTGGGCTTGGGCCACAGATAGGTCACGTAGCCGTGGCCCGCCTTGTTTGCCACTGTGTCGAAGGCGACGAACAAATTCATCTTGCCGTCGGTAGTCTCCACCCGGCCGTCGGTGCCCTCCTGCATGCTGGTGGCGCAATTAAACTTTGCCGAGTCCAGCACCTTGCCATCGAGGCTCGGCACGGTCGGATGCATCACCATTTTCGGCACGGGGGCGCCCAGGTCGTTGATCCAGAAATATTCCTCGCCCGCGTAGCGCAGCGTTTTGATCTCTTCGACCGCCGCCTTGCGCGCAGCGTCGCCCGTAAGCTTGCCCTGCTTTTCCTGTTGCTGGTAATAATTCAGCACGCCGTAGGCCGTCTCGACCAGATGACGGGTCTTGAGCTTCCTCTCCTGCAGCAGATCGGTCTTCTTGCCGGCCACGATCAATATCGCAAGAACCACGAGTATCACCAGCGGCAACAGGTTTGCCAATCTGAGCTTGAACGCAATGCTCTTCATCGTTCTTCCCTACAAGTAAAAATTCGTACTCCTGGCACATCCTCGCTCAGGTCTTGCCACCCTCGCCCAGACTGCCTTGGGATAACCCGCCGTCTTGCTCGTGTCATTTACAGAATCTTGCGCGCACAATCGCGATTTTTGCATTTTCACTCCTCGTGTTCTCCAATAGTCATTCTGTCGTTCATTGCCATTTCCGTCCGGGTTTTGCGTGCCGCCGCCGGCACGGGCATGATCATGACCTCCAGCGAGGGCGTGGCATTGAGAAAGCCGATATCGACCTGGTTGAGCAGGTCGGCCGGAATCGCCACCATGCCCTGAAATCCTGCCTGGATGCGAGCGGGCAGTTCCTTGATCGGGCAGAAACCCACTTCGCAGTAAGCGGCGAAGCCTCCCGGCACCATCGTCGGCGACCGCCCCTCTTCGTAGAGCACGAGAAAATGCACTTTTTTCGTCTCGACGTTGCCGGCGGTCGCGTCGTTCAGCAACAAATGGATGTTTTCCACAAAACGCGTTTCGTCCAGCGGCTTGCTCATGGCGACATCCCCTCCCGCCGTTTCCCAGCCGGGGATGGCCGAAATCACCATGATCGGGATACGTTTCAGCTCGGGGTCGGCGCGCAGCAGGTTGATGGCCGTGCGCCCGTCCATCACCGGCATGGCGAGATCCATGGTAATCAAATCCGGCCGGTGGCTTTTCGCGATGGCCAGCGCCGCCTGGCCGTCCGCCGCGGTAATCACCTCATATTCCTGTTCCTGCAGCAGTTGGGCGAAGTAATCGCGCACACCCGGATCGTCGTCCACCACCAGCACCTTGGGTTTACCCTCCTTGCCGGCCACAGATTCGCCAGCGGCTTCCCGATGTTTTCCCTCCTCGACGAAGGAGGCGATGCGGGAAGTGATTGCTACGGTTTCCGCCAGCCCCTCGGCGGCGGGCGGCAGCACCAGGGTGAACACGCTGCCTTGGCCGGGTTGCGATTGCGCCCATACCCGCCCGCCGTGCCGGCCGACGACTTCACGGCAAATCGCCAGCCCCAGGCCGGTTCCCTTGGGGCGATCCAGCAGGGTGTCGCCGTGCTTGGCCTGCTGGAATTTGTCGAAAATCGCCTCCGCCTCCTCCTGCGGAAACCCGATGCCGGTGTCGTGGACCTCCATCTGGATCAGCTTTTCCGGGTTGAGGAAGGCTTTCACCGTCACCGAACCCTGATCGGTAAACTTGGCGGCGTTGTTGAGCAGGTTCACCAGCACTTGCTGCATGCGGTCGGCATCGCCGATGAATAGAGGTAATCCCGGCTGGATTTCGAGGCGTAATTCGACCGCCGGGTTCTGCTCGAACATGCCGTGCACCGCGTTGGCCGCATCCCGGATGAAGGCGGCGACCTGCAACGGGGCATCGTGCCAATCGGTTCGCCCGGCCTCGATCTTGGCCAGATCGAGGACGTCGTTGATGAGACGGGTGAGTCGCTCCGATTCCTTGAGAATGATTTTCAGGTTTTCCTCGATACGGGCGGCTTTCTTTTGCAGTCCGGCGTCTTCCCCTGCCAGCGGCGCGAAACTGCGTGTGAACTCGCGGTCGATCAACTGTGAAAATCCGCGGATGGAAGTCAGCGGGGTGCGCAATTCGTGGGAGACCGAAGAGAGGAAGTCCGACTTCAGTTGATCCAGATTTTGCAAACGCTGGTTGGCTTCTTCCAGTTCGGCGTTGTTTTCGTTCAGGCGCTCGCCGGCGGCCTGGAGCCGGGTCAGGATGGCTTCGGTTTTTTCGAACTGCTCGACCACCAGTTGTGCGGTGATTTCCGCTGCTTCCCGCGACACGCGGATTTCCTCGCGCAGCATGCGGTTCTCCGCTTCGAGCGCTGTGTGCCCGTCATTTCCGGCTGTCAGGGTTGGATCATGACGCTCCATGAATGGCGACCTCCATGCTGCGTTCGGCCAGTGCGCGGATAGCCGGTTCATCCATCGCGCCCTCCGCACCGACCAGCGCGATTTCCGGCAGCGGCGCCGCGCATACCTGCGGCAACAACTGCAACAGGTAAGGCAATCCTGCGCCATGGCCATAGCGGCCGGCGTAACCGGCCACCTGTTCGCGGCTCAGCACCACAATACCGTCGGCGTCCGCCACGCCTGCCAAGGCATCGACGAACACCACGCGGCACTTGCCTTCCACCAGCCGCAGCAGATCCAGGCCGCACAAACCGCCGTCGAATACTTCGATGCCCTGCGGAATAGCGCTGCCTGTCAGGCAGTCGAACACGCGGCAACCGACGTCGTCGCCCGGAACGAAGCGGTTGCCAAGACAGATGACGGCGGTTTGGGTCACGATTTCAACACCGCAACGGGGTTTTATCGGCGCCGACCACATGCACCGTGCATACCAGGCACGGGTCGAAGGAGCGCACCACATGGCCGGCTTCCACCGGGTTGTCGATATCCGCAATCGGGGTACCGATCAACGCTTCCTCCCATGGCCCGCGCACCCCCGCATGGTCGCGCGGCGAACCGTTCCAGGCGGTGGGGGTGACGATCTGGTAGCGGGCAATCTTGCCGTCGCGAATCTCCACCCAATGCCCCAGTGCGCCGCGCGCTGCCTCGACCAGACCAAAACCGCGCCCGTCCTTGATGGGCGGAACCGGCTCGTAATAGGGTTGGTCGGGCCGCGCGGCCATTTCGCCTAGCCAACTTTCCATAGCGGCCAGCAGCGTTGCCGGACGGGTAAGACGCGCCAACTGGCGAATGACCAGGTTGGCGCCGTCGCGCCGCAGCAGGTCGCCAAACAACGGGTCGCCGCCGACGATGCGTTCGGCCAGCGGCCCGGTTTCCGCCGGCAAGCCGGCGTAGCGCGGCGCTTTGCTCCACGAGTATTTTTTGCCGTCGGCGCCGGTGGCATGGGGAACGGTTTCGCCCTCGAACGGGTGTTTTCCGCCATCGTAATCGGCGTACCACGACGAGGCGACATGCTCCGCCACCAGGGCTTGGTCGAAGGGCTGCGCATGCCCATCCCTGGCGACGAAGCCGGATCCGACCAATTGTGTTCCCGCGCCGCTGCCGGCGACGGCGCTGTCGCCGGGCAGTTCCAGCGAACCGCAGGATAAAAAATGGCCGTGCCCCTGCCCCAAGGCGAACAGTCCAGCTTCGCGGGCGAAGCGCAGGAAGAAGCCGACATCGCTGTCGCGCTGAGCATCGCTCTCGTTCAGCCAGGCGTCGAGATCGGCGGCGCTTTGCACTGCCTGCCAGCGTTCCAGCGAACAGCCGAGCACGCTTTTTTCATACCAACTGCGATAATGTTTCAGGATATGGCGGCACTGGTTCAGTTCGGCCAGTGGCGGAATATAGGACACGCCGCCCGGCACCATGAACGAGCTGTGCGGCCACTGACCGCCGAGAATGGCGATGATCTCCAGGAGGGTCTTGGTCTGCCGCACCACGTCGATGCAGCGCTCGCCTGCCAGCGGCGCGTAGCGCTTGACTGCCTCGGCGTATAACGAGTGCGCCGCGTAAACCGGCGCGGCGAAATCCGGCAGGAACATCAGCACCGACTGGCGCACGTCGCTCTGGCAATGCTCGACCATCAGCGTCACGTTGCGCAGCCGGACGGCATTATCCGGTAGATCGACCCCGGCGATATGGTCGAGCGCCTTGGCTGCCGCCATCAGGTGAGTGGTGCTGCATATGCCGCAGACGCGAGGGGTGATCACCAATCCATCGAGCGCGCCGCGACCCACCAGAATGTTCTCGAAGCCGCGGAACATCGTGCCTGAACTCCAGGCATCGACAACCCGATTGTTTTCCAGTTCGACGCGGATTTCCAGGTCGCCTTCGACGCGGTTGAGGGGAATGTCGCGGATGATTCTTCTCGTCATGGCAGGCTCCCGCTCAAACCTTGGTTTCGCGCTTCTTCAGGCGCTCCGGCGCGGCCGCAGCGGCCATCCCCTTGTACACCATGTAATGGGCGCGACTGATGCCTTTCGGCAACTCGATGGGTACGCCCTCGATGTTGCGGGTTTCGAAGAAAGGGAAAGGCATCGGGAATTCCGGGCTGGTGCAGCCGAAGCACGGTACGCCTGCCCGTGTCTTGGACGAGCGGTTGTTCCATAGCAACTTGTTGCACGGCCCATCGGCCAGCGGCCCGTGACAGCCCTTGTGGAAAAACAGGCAGCCGCGCTGGGCGAAATCCCATTCCTCGACGCGGTACTCGTGATATTCGTTACGGGTGCAGCCCTGATGCACCGTCATGCCGTACCAGTCAAGCGGCCGGTTGAATTCGTCCAGTTCCAGCGCTTGCCCGGCGACCAGCGCGGACAACGTACCGGCCATGACTTCGGCATGGCACGGGCAGCCCGCCAGGTTAATCACCGGCAAGCCGGATTTTGAACGGAAATCCTTGCCGAGCAGCCCACCGGGCTGTTTTTTCAGGAACTGCAAACCGGTGGCCTGGATATCGCTGTCGGCGCCTATCCCGCCGAACGCGGCACAAGTGCCGGCAGCGACCACCATGCGCGCTTGTGCCGCCAGCGCCGACACCAGATCCTTTTTAGGGCGTCCATTTCTGACGTCGAACATGCCGGTGCTGGCGGGGCCGCGAATGATCGCGCCTTCCACCACCAGAATGTCCAGCGCTTGTTCCCCTTGGGTCAGGCTTTCGACCAGCTCGTTCTGTGCCACGGGCGACAGGGTCGACAAGGACGGATGCCACAGGAGTTGAATGCCGAGGATGTCGAACAACTCGATCATATCCGGGGATTCGGTATTGAGAAACGACATGGTGTCGCCGCCGCACCCGCCGCATTGCAACCAGAATAACGAAGCCATACCCCACCTTTTTATTAATTATTGATTTTTATCATGATTTTCTAACTTTATGGTTTTTCAAGTGTAACAAACATATGCCATTCATGTATATATTAATTACGGCTCGGATGAACCTCGACCACCAGACAGTGCCCCGCCCTTCGGTTGTCACAATTTGCACCCTCTGCCTGGTCTCGGCGAGCGGTCCGACGGTGTCGAGCACGCCGGACATGGCTGCAGTCGCTCAGGTGTTGGGATGACTGTGCAGATGGGAATGCGCGCCGTGCTCATGCTCCTCCACATCCAGGTTGACCGGAATCAGGTTGAGCTGGCCGTGGCGCACGCCGCGCTCGGCGATGACGCTATCCGAAAAAGCCCGCACCTCGGCGGTCGGCCCACGCAGAATCACGGTTTCCAGGCAATCGTCGTGGTTGAGGTGGACGTGCATGGTGGACAGGTTGAGGTGGTGATGAGCGTGCTGCAGGCTGGTAAGCCGCGCCGCCAGGTCGCGTTCGTGATGGTTATAGACATAGCTCAGACTGGCGATGCAATTGGGCGCCTCGGCACTGCAGATGCGCCGCGCTTCAAGCTGTTGTCGCAGCATGTCGCGCACTGCCTCGGAACGGTTCAGGTAGCCGCGGCTCTTGATCAGATCGTCGAACTGCCGCGCCAGCGATTCGTCCAGGGAAAAGGTAAAACGTTCCATAGCCTCTCTTTCATGCAAGATAAATGCCGCGCCAGAAATCCAGCTTACCGCCAAATTATTCCCGGGAATAGGCAGGACTCCATGCAAGACAAGGAGCCCTGTAACTATGGCACGAAACATGTATGATGATTATTAAAGTTATCATAACCGCAAGGAACCCGAGATGGAAAATTTGCCCAACGACTGGCTCGCGCTGCTGGCTCTGGTATTCGTGCTGGGGCTGAAACACGGCTTCGATCCCGACCACCTCGCCACCATCGACGGCCTGACCCGCTTCAACGCCGCCGCCAACAAACCCCGGCTGTCGCGCTGGTCGGGCCTGCTGTTCTCGCTCGGCCATGGCACCGTGGTGATGGCGGTGGCGGTGCTGGTCGGCCTCGTCGCCAAGCGCTGGGCGATACCCGCCTGGATCGAGGATTTGGGCGCATGGATTTCGATTTTGTTCCTGCTCGCGCTCGGCGCGGTCAACCTCCTTGCCGTCATCCGCGCCCGCCCCGACCAAGTGGTGCGCATGACCGGTCTGAAAGGTCGCTGGCTGGGCAGACTCAGCCAGGCCAGCCATCCCGTGCTGATCGCCTGCATCGGCGCGCTGTTCGCCCTTTCCTTCGACACCTTGAGCCAGACCGCGCTGTTTTCCCTGGCCGCATCGAGCATGGCAGGCTGGCTATACTCGGTGGTACTCGGCCTGGCTTTCATGCTCGGCATGATTGCCACCGACGGCATCAACGGTCTGTGGATTTCGCATTTGCTCAACCGCGCCGACCAGCGCGCGCTGATTGCTTCGCGCGTGATGGGCCTGACGGTGGGCAGCTTGAGCCTGTTGGTCGGCGCGTTCGGCATCGTCAAATATTTTTTCCCCGAAGTCGGCGCCCACACCGAGGGACGCGAACTGCTGATGGGACTGGCCGTGGTCGTCATCGTGGCATTGAGCTTCTATCTCGCCTTGCACCTGTCGCGCCGTCAGCCCGCCACGCTCGCGCCGCTTTCTTCCGAAAACTGAATCCGAACAACTTTCACTAAAGGGGATCTTTTCGTCATGCGGTATGACAAAACTCTTTTTCTTCTTACACTGACATTGCTTGCCGACTCTAACGCCTTAGCCGGCGGCATCCAGACACTGGAGGAAGTCGTGGTCAGGGATAGCTCGGAAAACCTGATCGGGGTAGCGGATGCCGCAAGCCAAGGCACGATCACCGCCAAGCAACTGGAGAACCGCCCGCTGCTGCGCCCCGGCGAAATTCTGGAAGTCGTGCCCGGCGTCATCATCACCCAGCACAGCGGCGACGGCAAAGCCAACCAGTATTTCCTGCGCGGCTTCAATCTCGACCACGGCACCGACCTGGCCATAAGCCTCGACGGCATGCCGGTGAACATGCCGACCCATGCCCACGGCCAAGGCTGGGCCGACCTCAACTTTTTGATCCCGGAACTGGTCGCCGGCATGCGTTACAAGAAAGGCCCCTACTACGCCGAAGAAGGCGATTTCTCGGCTGCGGGCGCGGTGCATATCCGTTACGCGGACAAACTGGAAAGCAGTATCGCCCAACTCGGCGCCGGCAGTTTCGGCTACCGCCGCATGCTGGCGGCAGCCTCGCCACAACTCGCCGACGGCAACCTGCTGATGGCGGTGGAAGCGTTCCGCAACGACGGGCCATGGGATAACCCGGAAGCCTACGGCAAGCTCAATGGCGTGCTGCGCTACAGCCGAGGCACGACACAAAACGGCTTCAACCTCGCCGCGATGGCCTACCAAGCCGACTGGAACAGCACCGACCAGGTGCCGCAGCGCGCCCTGGATAGCGGCCTGATCTCGCGCTACGGCGCGATCGACCCGACCGATGGCGGCAAAACTTACCGCTACAGCCTTTCCGGCGGTTGGCGGGAAACCGGCAACGACACGACGACCCAGGCCAGCGCATACCTGATCGACTACCGCCTCAACCTGTTCTCCAACTTCACTTACTTCCTCGACGATCCCGTCAACGGCGACCAGTTCGAGCAGGCCGACCGGCGCGTGGTGTCCGGCGGCGCGCTGAACCACGCCTGGGCCGGCAAGTGGGGCGGGCGTGAGATCGAGCATAGCGCTGGTATACAGGTACGCAACGACAATATCATCAGCGTCGGGCTTTACCACACCCAGGCGCAGCAACGCCTCGCCGTCACCCGCGCCGACCATGTCGTGCAGACCAGCGTTTCCCCGTATTATCAGGCGGTAGTGCAGTGGAGCGACCACTTTCGCAGCGTTGCCGGCCTGCGCGGCGACTTCTACCGCTTCCATGTCGCCAGCAGTCTGGCCGCCAACTCCGGCGATATCGGCGACCATCTTCTCAGCCCGAAACTGAGCCTGATCTTCGGGCCATGGAACAAGACCGAGTATTACCTCAACCTCGGCGACGGTTTCCACAGCAACGACGCCCGCGGCGCAACCCTCGCGCTCGACCCGAAAACCCTCGCTCCGGCGGACAGGGTGACGCCACTGGTGCGCGCCAGCGGCGCGGAAATCGGCGTCCGCACCGTACCCCTTCCGGGTTGGCAAAGTGCCCTGGCGTTGTGGCGGCTGGACACCGCCTCGGAATTGATTTTCGTCGGCGATGCCGGCACCACCGAGCCGAGCCGCCCCAGTCGCCGCATGGGCGTGGAGTGGGCCAACTATTACCGGCCCAACCCTTGGCTGACGCTGGACGCCGACTTGGCTATCTCGCGGGCATGCTTCACCGATGACGACCCGGCCGGCAACCTGATTCCCGGTGCAATCGAAAAAACCTTTTCAGTAGGTGTATCACTCGACAGCGAGCGGGGCTGGCACGGCGGCATGCGCCTGCGCTACTTCGGTCCGCGTCCGCTGATCGAGGACGACAGTGTGCGCTCCAAATCGTCCACCCTGATCAACGCCCGTATCGGCTACAAGTTCGACAAGCAATGGCAGGTCGCGCTGGACGCCTATAACCTGCTAAATCGTCAGGTCAGCGATATCGATTACTACTACACCTCGCGACTGGCCGGCGAGCCGGCTGCGGGTGTGGCTGATATACACACCCACCCGGCCGAGCCGCGCGCGCTGCGCTTGAGCGTAACCGCCCGGTTCTAGCAGGCGGTTATGCTATCCTGATATGCATTATCGTACCCCGCCGGGTGAGGAATCATGCCAAAACATATCAAGCGCTCGAAAAAGACCGGTCTGCCACCCGGCACGCTGATTCATATCGGGGAAAAGCGCAGCGAAAAAAGCCGAATCCGCCTGATTAATTTCGACGAAGCCAATTACGTCGACAAAGAGGCTGGCGCTACGGAGGACTATTGCGCCGCCAGGGCGGCGACCGGCATCACCTGGGTCAATGTGGAGGGCATCCAGCAGATCGAACCGCTGCAACAGATCGGCGACTGCTTCGGACTCCATCCGCTGGTGCTGGAAGACATCATGAATGCCGATCAGCGCCCGAAGATGGAAGATTTTGGCGACTACGTCTTTATCGTTCTGAAGATGCTGTCCTTCGACCGTCACGGAAGTATCGTTGCCGAGCAGTTGAGCCTGGTTGTGGGGCAAAATTTCCTGCTTTCCTTCCGCGAGCGGGAGAGCGATATTTTCAACCCGATCATCGAGCGTATCAAGAACGCCAAGGGCCTCATCCGCAAGGGCGGCACGGATTACCTTGCCCACGCCCTGCTCGACGCGGTGGTCGACCATTATTTCGTCGCACTGGAAAAGGTGGAGGAAGAAATCGACCGGCTTGAGGAAGATGTCATCGCCGACGCAACGCCAAAAACCCTGCAAAGAATCCACAAACTCAGGCGCGAGCTGATCTTCCTGCGCAAAGCCGTACTCCCTTTCCGTAGCGTGATCAGCTCTCTGGAGCGCGGCGAATCGCCATTCTTCAAGCAGGCATCACGAATCTATTTGCGCGATATCTACGACCATACCATCCACATCATCGACTCGCTCGAAACCTTCCGCGATCTCGCCACCGGCCTACTCGACATCTATTTGTCCAGCGTCAGCAACCGCATGAATGCGGTGATGCGGGTGCTCACCGTGATTGCCACCATTTTCATGCCGCTCACCTTCCTCGCCGGACTCTACGGCATGAATTTCAAGCACATGCCGGAACTGGAATGGCGCTGGGGCTATCCGGCGATATTGCTGCTGATGGCGACCGTCGGCATCGGGATGCAGGTCTATTTCCGCAAGAAAAAATGGCTATAACGCGATAACCGGCCTTTTGCAGGTTGGCGCAGCCGGAAGCCGGCACGCCGCGCAGTCATGCTAGAATAAATCAATTCCTCTGACATGCCGACTCAGCCCATGCCACACAACACCCACAGCCTGCTGGTCAATTTTTTTACCGATCTGGACCAAACCACAATTCTGTGGCAACTGCCCGTTCTGGTACTCAGCCTGGCGCTCGCCTGGGGATTCACTCACTTGTTGAGAAGCCATCTGCCGAAATCGGAAGGCGCATTGAAGGTCGGTTTGGGCGGTGTTTCCCGCATCGCTTTTCCGCTGATCGCGCTATTGCTGGTGGTGGTTGGCAAGACCGTACTCAAGAACTGGCATTCCGTCAATCTGCTGAACATCGCTGTTTCCCTGTTGCTGGCACTAGCACTGGTTCGCCTTGCCGTCTATGCCCTGCGCAAAATTTTCGCTCCGAGCGGTTGGCTTCACAGCTCCGAGCGTTTTATTGCCATGACCATCTGGATCGGGCTCGCTTTGCATCTCACCGGCTTCCTGCCCGAAATCCTGGATGCGATGGACGATCTCAGCTTCAATATCGGCAAACAGAAAATTTCGCTGCTCATCATCCTGAGCGGCATACTCTCCGTCGTTATTACCCTTCTGGCGGCGATGTGGATGGGGAGAGTGCTGGAAAACCGGGTAATGAGCGCAGAACATCTGGAAATGAATTTGCGCGTGGTGCTGTCCAAGCTGATCCGCGCCGCACTGATCGTGCTCGGCGTTCTGGTCGCCCTGCCGCTGGCCGGCATCGACATCACCGTGCTTTCGGTATTCGGCGGCGCATTGGGCGTAGGCATCGGCTTCGGTCTGCAAAAAATTGCCAGCAACTACGTCAGCGGCTTCATTATTCTGCTCGACCGTTCCATCCATCCCGGCGATTCCCTGACCGTGGACGGGCGTTTCGGCACTGTTTCAAAACTGACCGCCCGCTATATGGTATTGAAAGGGCTGGACGGCACCGAAGCGATCATCCCCAACGAAACCCTGATCAGTTCCACGGTCATCAACCATTCCTATACCGACCGCCGGATACGCATCGGCGTTCCGATGCAGATCAGCTACCAAAGCGATCTGGAGCGTGCCATGACGATCATGAAGGAAGCTGCGACAAATCAACCCAGAGCGCTTGCCGACCCGGAGACGAAGGTCTTTCTCAAGTCATTCGGCGACAACGGCATCGATCTGGAAATGAGCGTCTGGATCGACGACCCGGAAAACGGCCAGCTCAACCTGAAATCGGACATCAACCTGGAAATCTGGCGCAAATTCCAGGAGGCCGGCATCGAAATTCCCTACCCGCAACGAGACATCCGCATCATCGGCGGCGGACAGCCGCTCGCCTGACATCCGACCGGCTTGACAGCTTCCGGACTTTATTCCCGACTATTTTGGTATACAATAGCCATTGGGTTATTATTTAGATAAGGAATCGAATCCATGTTCTCAGGCATCCTGGATCTACCATGGTGGGGATTGGTGCTGGCTACGCTGGGGCTGACGCACGTCACCATCGCCAGTGTCACCATTTTTTTGCATCGCCATCAGGCGCACCGGGCGCTGGAATTGCACCCGCTGGTCAGCCACTTTTTCCGTTTCTGGCTATGGTTCACCACCGGCATGGTGACGCGTGAATGGGTGGCGGTACACCGCAAACACCATGCCAAATGCGAAACCGACCACGACCCGCACAGCCCGCAAGTCCTCGGCATCAACAGTGTGCTGTGGGGTGGGCTGCTGCTTTATCGCAGCGAAAGCAGCAAACCCGAAACGATCGCAATTTACGGCCGCGGCACGCCCGACGACTGGCTGGAGCGCAACCTTTACGCGCCGTACAACGGCTTTGGCATAACGATCATGGCCTTGCTGAATATCGCCCTGTTCGGACTCGTTCCCGGCATCCTGATTTTTGGCGTGCAAATGGCCTGGATTCCGTTCTGGGCAGCGGGCGTGATCAATGGTATCGGCCACTGGTGGGGTTACCGCAACTTCGCCAGCCCGGATCAGAGCCGTAACATCCTGCCTTGGGGCATCCTGATCGGTGGCGAGGAATTGCACAACAACCACCATGCCTATGCCGGCTCCGCCCGGCTGTCGAACAAATGGTACGAATTCGACATCGGCTGGGCTTATATCCGCATGCTGGCGGTGTTCGGGCTGGCGCAGATAAAGAACGTGGCACCGAGAACATAACAAGCTGTTTAAAAAATCTGCCCAACAAAAAACCCGCCAGAGCGGGTTTTTTGTTGGGCAATACCGGGAAAAACTGCTTACTTCAGTTTGGTTTCCTTGTAATCCACGTGCTTGCGCGCCACCGGATCAAATTTCTTGATCAGCATTTTTTCCGGCATGGTGCGTTTGTTTTTGGTGGTAGTGTAAAAGTGGCCGGTTCCAGCAGTGGATTCCAGCTTGATCTTCTCGCGTGCGCCTTTAGCCATTTTTCAGCTCCTTAAATGGATTCGCCGCGAGCACGCAGCTTGGCCAGCACGGCATCGATGCCGTTCTTGTCGATAGTGCGCAGAGCCGCGCACGAAAGGCGCATGCTCACCCAGCGGTTTTCGCTTTCAACCCAGAACTTGCGGTTTTGCAGGTTCGGCAGAAAACGGCGCTTTGTCCTGTTGTTGGCGTGGGAAACGTTATTCCCTGACATCGGCTTCTTGCCGGTGATCTTGCATACGCGGGCCATGGTGTTGCTCCAAAGATAGAATTCGAAAAACGCGATTTATACCATATTTCCGCAGGACAACTCAAGATAAAATTTCATTCCGGCCGACAAACCTCGTTCCATAGATGGAAGGAAACCGACTGCAAATCCGGCAAACTCCTAGAGCAAGCCTCGCTCCGCGAACGACAAGAAGCCGCCGCCGGCGACTATGAAATGATCGAGCACCCTGACATCCACCAGCATCAACGCGCTTTTCAACGCCTGCGTCAATGACTGGTCGGCATGGCTCGGCTCCGCCATGCCGGAGGGATGGTTGTGCGCGAGGATCACCGCGGCTGAGTTGTGGTGCAATGCGCGCTTGATCACCTCGCGCGGATAAACACTGGTCTGAGTGAGCGTACCCCGAAACAGTTCCTCGCTCGCAACGACCCGATTCTGTGCGTCCATGAAAAGCACCATGAATACCTCGTGGGCCAAGCCCTGCAACCTGAGCCGCAAGTAATCGCGCACGGCTTGCGGTGAGGACAGCGCATCGCGCTGCGACATCTCCTCGTGCAATGCGCGCCTCGCCATCTCCAGCACCGCCTGCAACTGCGCATATTTCGCGGCGCCCATGCCGTGCGTCAGGCAAAACTCCTTTTCCCCCGCCGCAAACAGCGCTGCCAGGCTGCCAAAACGGGCAAGCAGATCGCGCGCCAGATCCACCGCACTTTTCCCCGTCACGCCGGTGCGCAGAAAAATCGCCAGCAGTTCTGCTTCTGAAAGCGTTGCCGCGCCGTTCTTCAGGAGTTTTTCCCTGGGCCGCTCGCCTTCGGGCCAATCTGTTATCGCCATGACAAATTCTTTTTATTTCAAGTAGAATTAGGATCATTATGATCGATCTGATTACCGAAGTGGCAACAAAACGCCTGGTTCTCGGCGTCACCGGCGGCGTCGCCGCCTACAAGGCGGCTGAACTCACGCGCCTGCTAGTGAAAAACGGCACCGAGGTACAGGTGGTCATGACCGAAGCTGCCCGCCATTTCGTCGGCCCGGCCACTTTCCAGGCGCTCTCCGGCAAACCGGTGCTGACCGACCTGTGGGATGGCGGCAGCGCCAACGGCATGGCGCACATCGAGATCACGCGCAGCGCCGATGCCGTGCTGATCGCCCCCGCCAGCGCCGATTTTCTCGCCAAGCTGGCGCACGGCGCTGCGGACGACCTGCTTTCCGCCATCTGTCTGGCGCGCTCCTGCCCGCTGCTGGCCGCTCCGGCGATGAACCGCGAAATGTGGGACAACCCCGCCACCCAGCGCAATATTTTTCAATTGAAGCGCGACGGCGTAACCATCCTCGGCCCGGCCAGCGGCGCCCAGGCTTGCGGCGAAACCGGCATGGGACGGATGGTGGAGCCGCAAACGCTGATCGAGGACGTCGATTCGTTCTGGTACCCCAAACGGCTGCAAGGCAAGCGCGTGCTGATTACCGCCGGCCCGACCTTCGAGGCCATCGACGCGGTGCGCGGCATCACCAATTTGAGTTCGGGCAAGATGGGCTATGCCGTCGCCCGTGCCGCCATCGAAGCCGGCGCCGCCGTCACGCTGATCTCCGGCCCGACTTGCCTGACGCCGCCGGCTGCGGCAAAAACCCTGTCCGTCACCAGCGCGCAGCAAATGCTGGATGCGGTCAACGGCGGAATCGCCGACACCGATATTTTCATCAGCGTCGCTGCGGTAGCCGATTATTACGTGCTCAACCCGAGCGAACAGAAGATCAAGAAAGACGCGCATATCTTCACGCTGGAACTGGCGCCCAACCCGGATATCGTGGCGAATGTGATGAACCTGCCCAATCCGCCGTTCTGCGTCGGCTTCGCGGCAGAAAGCGAAAACCTCTACGAATTTGCCGAGATCAAGCGCAAGCGCAAAAACCTGCCGCTGCTGGCCGCCAACCTGGTGCAGGATGCCATCGGCAGCGAAGAAAGCGAACTGATCCTGTTTGACGACGATGGCGCCCACCCGCTGCAGCGCGCACCGAAAATTGCGCTGGCCCGGCAGCTTATCGAACATGTTGCCAAGCTCTACCACAAGGAAAGAGGTCCAACCTGAGATGAAAAAAAACCTGAAAACCGTTGACGTCAAAATCCTCGACGAACGCCTCAAGCAGCACCCGCCCAGCTATGCCACGCCGGGCGCGGCGGGTCTGGATTTGCGCGCCTGCACCGAGCATGTGCTCACCATCCATCCGGGGCAAACCGAACTCATCCCCACCGGCCTCGCCATCCACCTGCGCGACCCCGGCATGGCGGCGATGATCCTGCCGCGCTCCGGCCTGGGCCACAAACACGGCATCGTGCTCGGCAACCTGATCGGGCTGATCGATTCGGACTATCAGGGCCAGCTCTTCGTTTCCTGCTGGAACCGCGGCCACACGCCTTTCATCCTCAACCCGCTGGAACGCATCGCGCAGATGGTGATCGTGCCGGTGATCCACGCCGACTTCAACGTGGTGGAAAGCTTCGAGGAAAGCGATCGCGGCGAAGGCGGCTTCGGCAGCACCGGCCGCCACTAGCAGGCAACAGGGAACTACCTGCCAGCGCTTCTAATAGCCCCCGCGGGAACCCCCGCCCATTCCGCCGCCGGGACCCATCATGCCACCGCCCGGCCCCATGCCGCCAGGACCCATACCACCGCCCCTCGCAGGCGGCACATCCGGCAAGGTAACGCCTTTCTCCTTGGCGCGCGCCTTCATCTGCTCATGATGCGCGGCGCGAATTTTTTCGCGCTCTTCCGGGGTCTTCGCGGCACGCATGCTGGCGCGATAGGCAGTGCGCTCTTCCCGCGTCATCATCTGCGAACCATAAATCTGCTCCTGTTGGCGAGTCTGTACCTGCGGCTTCGCCGGCTCCTCGGCAACAGCGACCGCGGACGCAACGGCAATCCCCGCCGCCAGCGGCAACAACCATAATGTCTTAACCATCATCTATCTCCTTGTCGTACGAAAAGTTAATCGGTTCACCTACCGTTTCATTATAGTTAGGATTATGAAACCTTCCGCTCTTTTCCTGTGCGACGTCATGCTGGCGCGGCTGGCCCGCTACCTGCGCGCCGCCGGAATCGACACCACGCTGGCAGACGCGTCCGCCACGGACGCGCAGATTCTGCGCGAGGCGATCGACCAGGATCGCTGGCTGCTCACCACCGACCGCAAGATCATGGATCACAAGGCCGCCAGGGATCGCGTCATCCAGCTACCCTTCGGCTCGCTCGACACCCAGGCGGCGGCGCTAAGCGCGAGATTCGACATCGACTGGCTCGGCCACGCCTTCACCCGCTGCTTGCTGGACAACGCCCCGCTCCAGCCTGCCACGGCGGAACACGCCCTGCAGGTGCCGGAAGATGTTCGCCAGTTGGGAGAGGCGCTGCTGGTTTGCCCGGAATGTGGGCGGGTTTATTGGCGGGGGTCGCATTACAAGAGGATGAGGGGAAAACTGGAAAGCTGGCAGAAGAATGCAGCCGCAGCAACCAACAAGCCACTTTAGAGATGCCCTGACTTTATCCGTACATTCTTGTCATGCGCGATGGCGGAGCGTATAGTCACATCTTACCCCGTCTTACCAATTAGAGGTATCAAATGGAAACAACCCGGTTATCCAGCAAAGGGCAGGTGATTCTCCCTAAATCCGTGCGGGAGTCGCATCACTGGGTGCCTGGCACCGAATTCACGATCGAGGACACGCCCGATGGCGTTCTGCTCCGGCCAGCCAAGGCTTTCAAGCCGACGCGCCTGGAAGACGTGATCGGCTGCACCGGCTACAAAGGCCCGGTGAAAACGCTGGAAGAAATGGAAAACGCCATTGCAAAAGGCGTCAAGGCTCGCCATGCTCGCGGTTGACACCCACCTCGTCGTCAGACTGCTCGCCAACGATGACACGCTGCAAGCGCGCCGCGCGGCGGCGCTGTTTGCCAGCAAACAGATTTTCATCTCGAAGACCGTGCTGCTTGAATCGGAATGGGTATTGCGCTTTTCTTATGAATTGCCGCCGAAAGTCATCTTGCAGGCGTTACGCAATATCGTCGGCTTGCCGAATGTCACGGTAGAGCAGCCGCGTGAAGTCGCCGAAGCACTCGATGGTTTCGAACAGGGACTCGATTTTGCCGATGCGCTGCACCTCGCCAGCAGCCGCCGTGCCGGGAGATTCGCCACTTTCGACAGGAAGCTGATCAAGCGGGCCGAGAAACTGACAGATATTGAATTGGTGCTGGCATAAGTAATGGGCTTGACTCGTACAACTCCCTATCCACCGCCTTTCGCTTCGCTACAGGTGCCCTGCGTTGCTCGCCAAGCCGGGCTGCTGCGGAACTCGCGCTACGCGCTCAAACAATCCGCGCAGAAATCTCCCGGCTTGTCTGCGCTACTCGGCGGCGGCTCAAGGGGAAGTTAAACCAAACAACCCATCCCCATCCTGGCCTTCCCCTATGAAGGGGAAGGAACAGTAGCCCTCTCTCCCTCCGGGAGAGAGCTGGAGAGAGGGGCGGAGGCGAAGAAAATCGACTTGCTGCGACCACCCGTTTTTCCCCCTCTGTGCCGCCTCGATTTTCCGAAAAGGTCGGGCGGCTGCGGAAACTCGCGCGTTGCGCTCAAACAGCCGCAGCCGACGGCCCCCGATCTTTTCGAAAAATCGAGGGAAGCCCACAGGGCCGGTGCGGGTGGGTGTCCTTTTGTTTGGTTACTTCTATTTTGGACAAGCAAAATAAAGTAACCTGCTGCCGGGCAGCCCCCGGCATATAAGCAACTGCGCGTAGCGCACTCAAAACCTATCACCGCTTGTAACAACTAGAACAAAGACCTAACATTCCAATACAAAATTTAATCGCACCTAGCTCCATATTCATTTGCGGCGAATTCAAAATTTAAGAAGGCTACAGCCACATGGCAACAGGATTGAGTACACAGCTAACACGCCAGATCGGTGAACACCTAGTAACTGCTGAGCTTGGAAGACGAGGAATTATTGCGACCCCATTTGCAGGTAATGTGCCTGATATAGATATTCTTTCGTTTGCCAATGGGATATCTACATCTATCCAGGTAAAGGCCATCAACGGAAATTCTTGGCAATTTGATGTTCGTTCTTTTTTGGATGTAACCGTGACCGAACAGGGCCAAAAAATTAATGGACTCAATCAAAATCTGGACAAGAAAATAATTTGTGTATTTGTCGCAGTTGAAAAAAAATTGGGGGAAGACGCATTTTATGTATTTCAGTTGGGGTGGCTTCAAGATTATTTTCACAACAACTATAAAGGTCGGCAGGCACCCAAAAATATTGAGTCTTTTCACTGCGCAATTTGGAAGCGCGATCTTGAGCAGCACTTGGAAAAATGGAGTTTAATTGAGCGCAAGTTCAAATTAAAACCGACTAACACTTAACAATTAAAGCCCAACCCCGGCTAATCAACCTCAAACACCAACCCATTCCCAAACACCAACACCGCCCTAACCGGTTTGGCCGAAAACACCCCGCCCATGGCGTCAAGATACTCCCGCATCACACCCAGATAAGGCTTGGCGCAAGCCGCCAGATTCGCTTCCTCTGCCCGTTCGGCGGCCTTGAAATCCAGTATCCAGACACTGTCCTCGAACTCGACCAGCCGGTCGAGCCGCCGGCTGTCGCCTGCCGCCGTACGGTAGGGCAGTTCTTTCCAGGCACTGAGATAACATGCCGGATCGAAGAAGCGCTGCAAATGCGGAGCCTGCATGAGGTTCATGGCATCCTGCCAGAGCGCATCAAATTCGGCCCCATCCACGTCCAGCTTCTCTTGCAGCCAAACCCGGTCAAGCACCGCCGCAGGCGGGGCGACCCACTCCAGCAGCGCATGCAGCCGGATGCCGTGGCGCTGCGCGGCGGTGAGGCTCTGGCTGATGCGCTTGCCGGTGGGCATGAGCGGCGCTGAGCCGACATGAAAAACCGGGGCGGCGGTTTCCGCCTGCGCCGCATCGGGGGATAGCAAGGGCATCTGGCCGAGTTCGCAAATTTCCACGGCCTCTTCGCCGGCCACGGCGTTCCAGATTTTTCCGTGCCAGCCTTCCGCCGTGCCGCGCGTGGACGCGCAGCCACTGACGATCAGCGCCTGCCGGGCGCGGGTCATGGCGACATACAGCAGGTTGAGGTCTTCGCGCCGTTCCTGTTCGGCCTCGGCATCGAACACCGGCTGCCATTGCGCGGCGCGTTCGCGCTTGCCGGCATACAGGAAAAAATTCTGCGGCTTGGCACTTTCCGGCGGCCAGTCGAGCATGGCCCGGTAGCCGCGTTCGTTACGGGGAGCGGCATTGGCGTCGAGCAGCCAGACGATCGGCGCTTCCAGCCCTTTGGAGCCGTGGATAGTAAGGATGCGCAGCGCATTGCCGGCATCGCCGACGATGCCTTCGTCGGGCGCTTCCTCTGCGCGCGCCCGGCGCAGTTGCTGGAGTTCGTTGATGAATTTCGGCAGGCTGGGGTAGCGGCCGCTGTCCAGCTTCAGCGCCTGCTCCATGAAGGCATGGAGATTGGACTGCACGGCGCCACGCATCGCTTCCGGCACGGCGGCATGGTAGCGCTGCAGCAGCTCGCCCTCGAAATAGATGCGGTCGAGCAGGTCGTGCACCGGCAGCCGGTCGGTCAATGCCAGCCAGCCTTGCAGCAGGCCCAAGGCGCGGCGCAATGCCGGGCTGGCCTGCTCGCGCCCGGCCACGGCATGCAGGCGCGCCCACCAGGAACCGTCGGCCTCGCTCGCCAGTGCCATCAGATCCTCGTCGGTGCAGGCGATCAGCGGCGAACGTAGCGTCTGCGCCAGGCACAGGTCGGCGAACGGAGTGATGAGGAAGGTCAGCAGCGCGATCAGGTCGCGGCATTCCAGCGTGTCCAGCAGGCCGCCCTGGCGCGAGCTGACATAGGGGATGCGCGCATCGCGCAACGCCCTTTCGTAAATATCCAGACGGGTACGGCTGCGCTTCAGCAGCAGAATGTCGCGGAACTCGGCGGGCCTTTCCTCGCCACTTTCCGCTGTCACCTGCCACTGACCGACGATACTGCGGATTTTTCCCGCCAGTTGCTGCGCTTCCCGCTCGACGCGCTGATCTTCCGCCTCATGCAGCGGCTCGATCAGGGGATTGCGCAAGGTCATTGCCGCTAGCGACGCTTCAGCGTCTTCCCCTGCTTCTGCCAAAGGCAACACTTCCACCCGGCCCGGCAGCTCGCCATGAAACGCCTGGTGCGACTCGAAGCCGGTGAACGCCGGCTCTTGTTCAAACAGACGGTTGACCGCCGCCAGCACCGGCGTGGCACTGCGGCGCGAGACGTTCTGCTGCAGCCGGGCCGCACCGTAGCCCTGCTCGAGGAAATCGGCGGCGATGCCGAACAGGCGCGCGTCGGCACGGCGGAAACGGTAGATCGCCTGCTTCGGGTCGCCCACCAGGAAGACGGTGGGCGCACTGCCGGCTCCCGCCGAGGCATCGAGCCAGGAACGCATGATCTGCCATTGCAGCGGATTGGTGTCCTGAAACTCGTCGAGCAGGATATGGCGGTAGCGCGCATCGAGCTTGTACTGCATGTACTCGGCATGGTCGGAATGGTTGAGCAGGCGGTGGACGCGCCATTCCACGTCGGTGAAATCGACTGTCCGCCGTTCTTCCTTGAGACGCTGGTAGGCCGCCAGAAATTCTGCGCCGCAACGCAGGGCGGCAAGGTTGAAGCGCCAGGCGGCTTGGGCGGTGAGCGCATCGCGCACAGCGGTAAGGCGCTCGCATAAGCGGCCATGCAGTTCAAGCAAGCGCGCTTCGCCCTCCGCGCCCAGACGCTTTGCCTGATCTTTGCTCGCCTTGCGCTTTCTCGGTTCGCCTTTCTGAGTGAAGAATATGGCAAAGATCGCTTCGAAGCGTTCGGAGATATCCCTCTCCCCGACCCCTCTCCCGTTTGCGGGAGAGGGGCTTATGCTCCCCTCGCCCACTTGTGGGAGAGGGGTCGGGGGAGAGGGCGCCACCGCCAGAACTCGCGCCAGCCCGACCGCCAGCCCCTTGTCGGTATCCGTGTTGATTTCCAGCAGCCCCAGAAAGGACTGCAAATCCAGTGTTAAATCATTATCCGCGAATAGCTCGGCAACCACGTCCCGCTCCGGTTCCACCCCGAGATCACGGCGCAGGGCTTCGGCGGCAAATTGCGCCGGGTCGTCAGCGCCTTCGGTATAGGCCCACCATTCGGCGCGTCTGGCGACAAAATCGAGCAGCAGGCTGCGGGTGCTGTGCAGGCCGTATTCGGCGAACAGGAAATCCAGCGCCTGAGCCGTTTCTGAATCGGGCTCGGTGCGCAGCGCTTCGGCGAACAGTTGCCATGCCTCCTCGAGCAGGGTGGAGGTTTGATCCAGCAGGCCCCAGTCGCCGCCCACGCCGCTGTCCAGCGGCGCGCGCTGGAGCAGTTGCAAAAACCAGCCATGAAAGGTGTTGATGGTGATGCCGGGCTGGGCGGCAAGGAAGGTTTCGAACAGGCTGCGGGCGCGCGGCAGCAGGCTCTCGATCTCATGCTCCGGCACGGCGCGCGCGCGCAGAAATTTTCTGACCTCGTCATCGGACTCCAGCGCCAGCAGGCGCAGCCAGTCATGCAGGCGCGACGCCATTTCCTGCGCCGCCTTGCGGGTAAAGGTGATCGCCAGAATCTCGGACGGCGCGGCACCGGCCAGCAGCAGGCGCACGATGCGCGACACCAGCAGCCAGGTCTTGCCGCTGCCGGCACAGGCCTCGACCACCGCCGAACGGGTGGGGTCGAGAGCGGCGCGGTTGATCGCACTTCCATCACGGTTCAGCATGACACGGTCCATAATGTCGCTAAAAACATTTCACCGCAAAGGACGCCAGGGTACGCAAAGGAAATTGAATTCATGGTGTACCTCGCGTTCCTTGGCGTACCTCGCGGTGAAAGCTGTTGATCGTCTCTTTAAACTCCATCATGGTCATCCCGGTAATCCTTGCGGCACAGGCCGCTCATCTCGCACCAGGCGCAGGCCTGGTCGTTGCCTTGGGCGGGCAGCGTCGCACCGCGATAGATGCCGTTGAACAGCTCGCGCAACCGCAGTTCGGTGGACTTGCCCAGCGCATGGATTTCTTCCTGCGGCACCGCCTTGATCTCGCCTTCCTCGTCCACCGGCACGAACGCCGCCTCGACTACTGCGCCCCCCAGCAGCAGGGCGTACACCGGCAACTGCACGTCCTCGCCCAGGGCTTCCAGCTTTTTCTTCAGCACGAGGCGGCTCTGCGTCTTGTAATCCAGCACCGCGTAAGCGGCTTCGCCATCGTCCGACCGGGTGTCGACGCGGTCGATCCGACCCTTCAAGGTCAGATTGCGCCCTTCGTCCAGCGCCAGTTCCAGCATACGTTTCAGCTCGCCGTCGTGCCAGCGCCAGCCTTCCCGCTCACGCGCCGCCTGCCAGTCGAGGTAAGCGGGAATATGCGCTTCCCAGCGCAAGGCCCAGGCGCGGGCGAGATAATCCGCCTCCAGCGCCTGTTTGAATTCCTCGCGGCTGATCTCGCGCAGCGCCTGCTCCAGTTCTACGCGCCCATGGCCGCCGATGACCGGATAATGCTGGTGGAAATGGTGCAGGATGGCATGGACGTGTTCGCCGTAATCCTTTTTCTCCAGCGCCTGCTGCACTTCGTCCAGCTCGTTCAGGTGCAGGGCGTGGCGCGCATAAAACTGGTAGGGGCAGGCCATCAGGCTGTTGTAGCCGCTGGCGGAAAGGCTGGCCGGAACCAGTTCTGGCGGCAGTATCGGTCGGGATGTAACCGGCCGGGGAAGAGAAACGCCGGCCTCCTCAGCCATATTCCCGATCAGCAGACGTGGCAGCCCTTCGCCATAAGCCAGCTCGTGAAAAGCTTCCAGCCTTTCTATCCACGGACTGGCCAGATTGGGCTCGGCGTTTTTCTGCGCCTGCCAGGTCACCAGCATGGCGCCGCAGCTTGCCAGCAGTTCGGAAAAATCCAGCATGGTCCGGCGCAGTTCCTGCTCGAACGTCGGCAGCCCCAGTTGCACCCGCACCGACTGGTTGAAGAAGGCGCTTTCCCGCCCCTGCCCCGGAAAATGGGCGGCGTCGCCGCCGGCCACGATCACGCCATCGAAGCGGCGCAACCGGGTGGCACCGAGATGGGTGAACACCACCGGACTGGTGATGCCGGTATCGCGGAAGGTGGCGGCCTCCAACTGGCCGTCGAGCCAGCGCCGCCATTCGCTCAGGGAGAACACGCCCTGATCGCGGCTCAATTCTCTTTGCAGACGGGCCAACAGCCGCAGCAACTGCTCCCCGGCCAAATCCTGTGCCAGGCCCTGGCGCAAGCCGAGGGTATCCAGACTTTCGAGCAGGCTGGCAAGCCACGCCGAGAGGGCGCGCTTGCGTCCGCCGAATCCAGCCTGGGCCTGTTCCAGCCGCGCCAGCAGGTCGAGCACTTCAACCGCATCCTCACGCCGAGCCAGATTGCGGTAGTGGTGCAGGCCGGAGACCACGCTGTGACGCCGCACCAGCTGCTCCAGGCGATAAACGGCACGTTTGCGCAAACCGGCATCCCAGTCGGAAAAAATCAGCGGGGACTTGAGCAGATCGAGCAGATCGAGATGGTGAAACCGGCTTGCCATGGCGTCCAGCCAGCGCATCACGACGGCGCTCGCCGCCACGGTGGAAAATGTCCAGCCGGTTTCGTCCGCCACCAGTATCTGGCTGCGTTCCAGCAGTGCGCGGGCACGCCGCGCCACCATCCGGTCCTGGACGATCACCGCGATGGCGGTTTTGCCCTGCCGCAGCCAATCGCGAATTGTTTCGCTCAGCGCTTCGGCTTCCTGTTCCAGGCTGTGCGCGGGAAACAACGCCAGATTTTCACGCAGCGGACTTGCCGGGTGGTTGCGGCGAAAAACCGTGGCGCGCTCGCGCAGGCTCGGCGCCGCATTTTCCTCCGATGAGATCGGAGGCTGCCAAGCGGTTCCCAGCAATGCGCCGACAGCATTATCGGGGAAATTCTCGTCGCAGCCGAACAGTTGCACCGGCTGGCGCCCGGCATAACGGCGAAAGAAATCCCGCTCCATCGGCGTCAGGCCGGACAAGCCGACCGCGTACAGGGGTGCGCAGGCATCGTCGGCCAGCCGCCCCAGCCGCATATGATAAGCAGTGATGCCGTCCACGCTGTCGTCATTGTCCCGGCTCATGGCATACCACAGCTCATGCACCAGCCGCGCTTCGAATTGCAGCGGCGTACCGGATCGTGCCTGGTAAGCCTGCTCCAGCCAGGCGACAAATTCAGCATAGGAAGTCGGCAGGCTGACGCCCTGCCGGGCAATATCGTCGAACAGGCTGAGCAGTTCGCGGCTGATATGCCACAAATCGGCATCGGCAAACCAGTTGCGGCTGCGCAAGGCCTGATAAAGCAGCGCCGCACGGCAACTGTCCGGTGCGGTTTCGCGATCCAGCGGCACCGTTGCGGCCCACTCCGTCAAGGTGGTCATCCGCGGCAACAACAGCGCACCGCCAGCCGCTGCCTCGCACAGCGCCGCGCCCATCGCATCGGCGGCATAAAAATTGGGCAGGAGAACGATCAGGTCGGCCAGGTTGGGCAGGCACTCCCGCTCAAGCGCGACGATCTCCTGCGCGGCGCTGCGCAACAGGCTGGATTCGGTGGTTTTCCGCATAACCATGAATGTGGTGAGTGCCAGAAAAAAGTGGGGAACCATCGGATTTTATCCCGAAACAGGAATACATAAACAACGCATTCCCCTTGCTGGATTTTTTTGGTTGGTATATAAAGTGAAAAGATAAATTTCATTCCCGGCCCACAAGAGCTGGCAGTTCGTCTGTTACAACACAACTACAAACAAATAAAAATCATCAAGCGGTCGCAGCGTTTCACTATATTTTTCCGTTGATTCTCTTTGAATTGGAGCAAAAACCCCATGAGCGAGCATATTTACTACGTCACCGACGACACCTTCGAACAGGAAGTCCTGCAATCCCCATTGCCCGTGCTGGTCGATTACTGGGCGGACTGGTGCGGCCCGTGCAAAATGATTGCACCGGTACTCGACGAAGTGGCGCAGGAATACGCCGGACGCCTCAAGATCGCCAAGCTCAACATCGACGAAAACCAGGCCACGCCGCCGAAATACGGCATCCGTGGCATCCCGACCCTGATGATTTTCAAGAACGGCAACATCGAGGCGACCAAAGTCGGCGCCCTGTCCAAATCGCAACTGACCGCATTTATTGACAGCAACATATAAAGCCATTAACCTTGCGCCTGACCTGCCCTTTCTGGGCTCAGGCGCAAGTTAGTTCCCGCCGCACTCTTTCCAGATTTACATTCTCATTGATTTACATTCTCATTCTCTTGATTCACTCGACCATACCGCCATGCGCTTATCCGATTTAAAACATCTCCCCGTCACCGAACTCGTCGAAATGGCGATCACCAACGAAATTGAGGGCGCCAGCCGCCTGCGCAAGCAGGACCTGATTTTTGCCTTGCTGAAGAACCAGGCCAAACGAGGCGAAAGCATCTATGGTGAAGGCACGTTGGAAGTCTTGCCGGACGGCTTCGGCTTCCTGCGTTCGCCCGATACTTCCTACCTGGCAGGGCCGGACGACATTTACGTCAGCCCCTCGCAGATCCGCCGCTTCAACCTGCATACCGGCGACTCCATCGAGGGTGAAATCCGCACCCCCAAGGAGGGCGAGCGTTATTTCGCGCTGGTCAAGGTGGACAAGGTCAACGGCGAACCGCCGGAAAACTCCAAGCACAAGATCCTGTTCGAGAACCTGACGCCGCTGTTCCCGAACCAGCCGCTGATTCTGGAACGCGACATCAAGGCTGAAGAAAACATCACCGGCCGCGTCATCGACATGGTCGCGCCAATCGGCAAGGGCCAACGCGGCCTGCTGGTGGCCTCGCCGAAATCCGGCAAGACCGTGATGCTCCAGCATATCGCCCACGCCATCACCGCCAACCATCCTGAAGTCATCCTGATCGTTCTGCTGATCGACGAGCGGCCGGAAGAAGTGACGGAAATGACGCGCACGGTGCGCGGCGAAGTGGTCGCCTCGACTTTCGACGAGCCCGCCACGCGCCATGTCCAGGTCGCCGAAATGGTGCTGGAAAAAGCCAAGCGCCTGGTCGAGCACAAAAAGGATGTGGTGATCCTGCTCGATTCGATTACCCGCCTGGCACGCGCCTACAACACCGTGGTACCTGCTTCCGGCAAGGTGCTCACCGGCGGCGTGGACGCCAACGCCCTGCAGCGCCCCAAGCGCTTCTTCGGTGCGGCGCGCAATATCGAGGAAGGCGGTTCGCTGACCATCATCGCTACTGCGCTGGTGGATACCGGATCGCGCATGGACGATGTAATCTACGAGGAATTCAAGGGCACCGGTAACATGGAAATCCACATGGATCGCAAGATGGCGGAGAAACGCCTATACCCGGCGATCAACGTCAACCGTTCCGGCACGCGCAAGGAAGAACTGCTGATCAAGCCCGACATCCTGCAAAAGATCTGGGTACTGCGTAAATTGCTGTACCCGATGGACGATCTGGAAGCGATGGAGTTTCTCCTCGACAAGGTCAGGGCAACCAAGAACAACGCCGATTTCTTCGACTCCATGCGTCGAGGGTAAACGGACTTGATAACAAGCGATTTTTAAGGGATAATTCCGGTTTTTAAGAATTGGGCTCCCAAAAGCCGCCAGATTCCCCCCGAGGACTTTAAGCCATGAAACCGGAAATTCATCCTGATTACGCCGAAATCGATGTAACCTGCAGCTGCGGCACCAAGTTCAAGACCCGCTCTACCATGAGCAAAGCACTGAACATCGAAGTCTGCTCAATGTGCCACCCGTTCTACACCGGCAAACAAAAAACCATAGACACCGCCGGCCGCGTCGAGAAATTCCGTCAGAAATACGGCATGAAGTAATCTTGACACATCGCAGTGACATCAAAGGCAGCTTGAGGCTGCCTTTTTTGTTTATGTACACTAGCCCGTATGTTTCATGAATTCGCGCGATGATCGCGCGAATTCATGAAACATACGGGTTGGTTGGTTTAAAATACTCCGCCATGAAACTCTCTCGCGCTTTCAGATTGGTTGTCGGCCTGCTCTGCCTGGCCCTGCTGGCCAACTGCGCGGTCAACCCGGTTACCGGGCGGCAAAACTTCGTCACGATGTCCGAAAGCGACGAGATCCGCACCGGCAAGCAGGCCGATGCGGACGTTCGCAAGGAATACGGGGTATATGACAACCCGGCGCTACAACGCTATGTCAACGATATCGGGCAACGCCTCGCACGCAAAAGCCACCGCGCCAACCTGGAATACCACTTCACCATCGTCGACAGCCCGGAAATCAACGCCTTCGCATTACCCGGCGGCTATATCTATATCACCCGCGGCATCATGGCTTACCTCAGTTCAGAGGCCGAACTGGCCGCTGTGCTGGGGCATGAAATCGGCCATGTCACCGCGCGTCACGCCGTGCGACAACAAAGTGCGTCAATGGCCGCCGGCATCGGCATAGCGCTGGGCTCGATTCTGGTGCCGGATTTGCGCTCGCAGGGCGCGCAGGATCTGCTCAACCAATTCGGCAATGCACTGATATCCGGTTACGGGCGCGATCACGAACTGGAGGCTGACCGCCTGGGCGCGGAATATCTGGCGCGCGCGGGCTACGATCCGCAGGCGATGGTGAAGGTGATCGGTATCCTGAAAAACCAGGAATTGTTCGACGCCCAGATCGCCCGTGAGGAGGGCCGCGAACCGATGCACTACCACGGCCTGTTCGCCACCCACCCGGACAACGATACCAGGCTCAAGGAGGTGGTCAGCGAAGCTGACCGCCTGGCTCAGCCCGGAGCCGACGATCACCAGGCCGCCTACCTGGCACAGATCAACGGGCTGGTTTTCGGCGACAGCCCAAGCCAGGGCATCGCTCGCGGCAACCGGTTCCTGCACGGGGAGTTGGGCTTCGCGCTGGATTTCCCTCCTGGCTGGAAGATCAAGAACCAGCCCGACAAGGTCGTTGCGTCAAGCCCAGGTAATGATGCGCTGATCGAACTGCAAATGGCCGGTCCGGCGCGCGGCGCCCCAGCGGATTTCCTGCGCCGCAATATCCGGCTGGACGCCGGCAGCGAACTGGACACCTCTCCGATCAACGGTCTGCCCGCCGCCGTCATCAGCGGCACCCGCCAAGGCAAGCCGATCAGGGCCGGCGCCGTTTACCTCAAGGAAAAAACTTTCGTTTTGGCCGCCACTGCGAAATCCCCCGCCATTTACAACCGCTACCGGGAATCCATGTCCGCCACGATTACCAGTTTTCACGTCCTGCAGGATACCGAGCGCAAACTGGCAAAGCCCATGCTTGTCCGCACCCGCCCCGCCAAAAAAGGGGAAACCTTCGCCAATCTGGCGCTCCTGACCCCCCTCGGCAAAAATGCCGATGGCTACCTGCGCCTGATGAACCACGCCTACCCCACTGGCGAACTGCGGCCAGGGCAATTACTTAAAACAATAGAATAAAGCCATTACTCCATGAATCAACCCACAACCCACAGCTTCTCCGGCAACCGCTCGACCTTGTTAATGCTGGCGGCGCTTTGCCTTGCCTGGATAGTCCCCGGCCTGATCGGCCATGAGCCATGGAAACCCGACGAAGCTTACAGCTTCGGGCTGGTTTACCATATCCTGCGGAGCGGCGATTGGATCGTGCCGACATTGGGCGGCGAACCGTTCATGGAAAAACCGCCTTTGTACTACATCAGCGCGGCATTATTCGGAAAAATGTTTTCACCCCTGCTTCCGCCGCAAGATGCAGCGCGCCTGGCCACCGGATTTTTCATGGCGCTCACGCTGCTGTTCACCGGTATCACAGGCAGGGCGCTATGGGGAAAAGGCCATGGACGCCTCACCGTGCTGATTCTGATCGGCTGCCTCGGACTGCTGATCCGCGGTCATGAAATGATCACCGACATTGCGCTACTGACCGGCTTCGCCGTGGCTATCTACGGATTCGCCCTGAGCCGACGGAGCGCCCTGCTGGCGGGCTTCTGGCTCGGCACCGGCACCGGCATCGGGTTCATGTCCAAGGGGTTGCTGGCGCCGGGAATAATCGGAATGACAGCCCTGTTGCTGCCGATCCTGTTCCGCAGTTGGCGCAGCAGGAGTTATGCCTCCTGCCTGGCTGTCGCGTTTTTCGCGATCATGCCCTGGCTTGTCGTCTGGCCCACCCTCCTCTATCTGCGCTCACCGGACCTTTTCATGAAATGGTTCTGGATCAACAATCTGGGACGATTCTTCGGCTTCGCCCATCTCGGCCCCGGCAACGGCCACTGGCATTATTTCGAAATCCTGCCCTGGTTCGCCTGGCCGGCACTGCCGATCGGGCTGTGGACATTGTGGCACGGCGGACGCGCCGGCCTGAAGCGCCCCGAAATCCAACTTTCTCTCACCCTCTTTCTGGTCATGCTGGCGGTGCTGAGTGCAGCTTCCGACGCGCGCGAGGTGTATGCCCTGCCGATGCTGCTGCCGCTTTCCCTGCTCGCCGCACCGGGTGTCGCCAGCCTGCGGCGTGGTGCGGCCAGCGCGCTGAACTGGTTCAGCATCATGACCTTCGGCTTCTTTGCCGGACTGTTCTGGTTCTTCTGGTTCGCCCTGGTCAGCGGCCACCCCGCAGCCCGGGCCGAGCACCTGCGAGAATTGCAGCCCGGCTACACCCCGACCTTCGAACCGCTGCATTTCGCAATCGCCCTGCTCGCGACCATCGCCTGGCTAATCATCGTGTTCCGGGTAAAATCCCTGCCCCGCAACCCACGCACGGTGATCAACTGGGCCGCCGGCATCACCCTGGTTTGGATCATGATCATGACGCTTTGGCTGCCCTGGCTCGATGCGGGAAAAAGCTACCGCGCCATGATCGCCTCTCTGCAGCGGTCGCTGCCTGCCCAGCACAAGTGCATCTCCAGCAGCAGCCTGGGCGAGCCGCAACGCGCCTTGCTGGAGTACTACGCCGGCATCGTCACCCGGCGCACTGAAGTTTACGAGGGCATCGAATGTGATTTACTGCTGGCTCAAGGCAATGCCAATGATCCGGATACTCTTCCCGGCCCGGAATGGCGAAAGATTTGGGAGGGCAACCGGCCCGGAGACAAATCGGAGCGCTACCGCCTGTTCCAGCGCACGCCTTAATCAACAGATCGAGAGTTAACCTCGCATGACGACCGGACAACCCAAAATCTCCGCTGTCATCCTGGCAGGCGGCCAAGCCCGGCGCATGGGCGGTACCGACAAGGGGCTGACGCTTCTGGGAGGCCGCCCCCTGATCGCATGGGTGCTGGAATGCATCGCACCGCAGGTAGACGAACTGTTCATCAGTGCCAACCGCAATCTCGACCAATACCGCCAATTCGGCCGACCGGTGCTGACGGATATCTCGCCGGATTTCCAGGGGCCTCTCGCCGGACTATGCCGCGCCATGGCCGAAGCGACTCACCCGCTGATTCTGTGCGCGCCGTGCGACACTCCATTTCTGCCCCACGATCTGGTCGGACGATTGGCAAACGCGCTTGATGAAAGCGGCGCGGATATTGCCCTACCTGTTTGCGGCGGACAGATCCATCGCGCAGCCTGTTTGTGCCACCGCAACCTTCTGTCCGGCCTGGTGCATTTCATCGGCCAGGGTGGCCGCCGAGTCGGCGAATGGCAAGCTGGGCTTCGCCGTATCGAGGTGCCATTCGAGGATGAACACGCATTTCTCAACCTCAATACCGTGGATGAACTGGCCGCCAGCGAAAAACGAATCAATGCCGGGTAGAACGGGTGGGCAACCGTCTTTAGAAGGGTCCTTTACTTGTTAAAAATGATCCTCCGCACGCGCATAGAAATAAAAAAAACCCGACAGGAAATTTGCCGGGCTTTCTGGGGATACGACGCATCCCATGATATTTATGAGAGGCCCTCTAGCTATCCGATGCGGAGTTGGCCGCCACGACGGTTTTCCATCCCTTTTTTGGCGTATTGAACATGGCCGCGCGAAGCTTGGCGCCACGGCTGCTTTCCATCCATTTCTTGATGCGCTGGGCATCACCGATACGCGACTGCTTGCCCCAGGAATCAAGCAACACGATAATCATCGGCTGATTGGCGATGCTTGCCTGCATCACCAGACAATGCCCCGCCTCGTTGATAAACCCGGTTTTGGAAAGTCCGATATCCCAAGCCTTGTTTCGCACCAGCATGTTGGTATTTTTGAATTGCATACGCAATGATTTGCCCCGCATCGCCACATCATAGGAACCCGTGGTGGTGATATCGCGGATCAGGGGATAACTGTATGCAGCGTTCACCATTTTCACCAGGTCCTGGGCGGTCGAGGTGTTGTCGCAGTTGAGGCCGGTGGAATCCACGAAGTGGGTATGCTTCATGTTGAGGCTGTCTGCCTTGCGGTTCATGGCGGCGACAAAGGCAGGGAATCCGCCCGGATAAGCATGGGCCAAGGCGGCGGCGGCGCGATTTTCAGAAGACATCAGAGCCAGTTGCAGAGCCAGACGGCGGCTGAGCGTCACGCCAACCTTGAGTCTGGAATGTGTACCTTTCAGCGAGTCCCTGTCTTCGCTACTGATGGAAATTTTTTCGTCAAGGGGCAGTTGTGCATCCAGCACCACCATCGCCATCATCAGCTTGGTGATGGAAGCAATTGGCGTGCGCACATCGGTATTCTTGCCAAGCAGCGTGCGACCGGTCTTCTGGTCCACCACCATTGCCGACGACGAACGCAGGTTAAGACCGGAATGACGAAAGACGGCAGGCGTGTCGCTATTTTCCGGCTGCGGCTCGGACGGAGACACAATACCCGTAGTCGGTTCAGTCTGGCCTTGCACCGTGCCAGTTTCGCCAGCCATGGCTACGGATGCCGCCAGCAATGCGCACCCTGCTATCCAGTTTAACTGCATGTTCCCTCCCCAAGGCCAAGACTCAAAGCTCTGCTGGCAAAAAGTGTATACCATGTTACCAGCGAATGTAAAACCATTTTCTAGATATATCGGCTTATCGCCATAATTTATTTAGGTAAATTTAAAAAAATATTCCCAAAAAAACCTGAAGCCATAAATCATTCATGATATCCGGGGCCTATTTCATCCGCGCCACCATCTCCCGACCAAAGGCCGAACAGGAAACCTGGGTTGCACCTTCCATCAATCTGGCGAAATCATAGGTCACATTTTTCGCCAGGATCGCCCGCTCCATCGACTTGACGATCAGATCCGCCGCTTCGAGCCATCCCATGTAGCGCAACATCATTTCCGCAGACAGGATGATCGAACCGGGATTGACATAATCCTTGCCGGCATACTTCGGCGCAGTGCCGTGAGTCGCCTCGAACATCGCCACATTATCGGAAAGGTTGGCGCCCGGCGCAATGCCGATACCACCAACCTGAGCCGCCAGGGCATCGGAAATATAATCGCCGTTCAGGTTCAGGGTGGCGATTACATCGTAATCCTCGGGCCGTAAAAGAATCTGCTGCAGGAAAGCGTCGGCGATCACGTCCTTGATCACGATGCCACCGAAATTATCCGCCAGTTTCATCCATGGCCCGCCGTCCAGCAGCTCGGCGCCGAATTCGCGCCGGGCCAGCTCATAGCCCCACTTTTTGAAACCACCCTCGGTGAATTTCATGATGTTGCCCTTGTGTACCAACGTTACCGACCTGCGCTTATTGTCGATGGCATACTGAATGGCCTTGCGCACCAGACGCTCGGTGCCTTCAATGGATACCGGCTTGATGCCGATCGAAGAGGAGTCGGGGAAGCGGATTTTCTTCACGCCCATTTCCTGCTGCAAAAACCGGATGACTTTTTTCACTTCCGGCGAACCGGCTTCCCATTCCACGCCGGCGTAAATGTCCTCGGTGTTTTCGCGGAAGATCACCATATCGGTCTTCTCAGGTGTTTTCACCGGACTGGGCACGCCCTGGAAATAGCGCACCGGACGCAGGCAGACATAAAGATCGAGCTGCTGGCGCAACGCCACGTTGAGCGAGCGGATGCCGCCCGACACCGGCGTGGTCAGCGGGCCCTTGATCGACACCACATAATCCCTCAGCGCCTGGACGGTTTCCTCGGGCAGCCAGGTATCGGGGTCGTAAACCCTGGTTGCTTTCTCGCCGGCATAGATTTCCATCCAGGCAATCTTGCGCTTGCCGCCATAGGCTTGGTCCACCGCCGCATCCACCACCTTGCGCATCACCGGAGTGATATCCACGCCCGTGCCGTCACCCTCGATAAAGGGGATAATCGGATTGACCGGAACATTCAGGGAAAAATCGGCGTTAACCGTGATTTTGCTGCCTTGGGGTGGCACTTGAAATTTTTGCGTCATGTCTACTCCGGGCCAGTCCTATATAATATTTCCATGAGCCGCCTAATCCTGTTCAACAAGCCTTTTGGCGTCATCACCCAATTCAGCAGCGACGGCAAGCATGCCACGCTGAAAGACTTTATACCGCTGCCCGGCGTCTATCCGGCGGGGCGCCTAGATACCGACAGCGAAGGGTTGCTTATTTTAACCGATGACGGGCCTTTGCAACACCGCATTAGCGATCCTCGCCATAAGCTGCCCAAAACCTACTGGGTACAGGTGGAAGGAATTCCTGATGAAGCCGCACTGGAACGACTCAGGCACGGCGTCGACCTGAACGATTTCGTCACCCGCCCGGCCCAGGCGCGCGTCATCGACGAACCCGACGAGCTGTGGCCACGCACACCGCCGATCCGCTTCCGCAAAAACATCCCCACCAGCTGGATTGAGCTGGTTATCCAGGAAGGCAAGAACCGTCAGGTACGCCGCATGACCGCAAAAATCGGCATGCCCACCCTGCGCCTGATCCGCTGGCGCATTGGCGACTGGGATCTTGATGGCTTGGCACCGGGAGAGTGGCGGGAAATTAATGTTTGAAAATAACTTCAGCAAGGCTGTCAACCGGGCCAACAATCAGTCGTTATTGGATGTGACACGCAAATCGTGTCAATTGAATTCAACCTTAACTAGTTAAAGGAATTAAAATGAGCAAACTGTTGTCCGCCCTGATCGCCGCTGCTTTCGCTGCCGTTACTTTCTCCGCTGTTGCTGCTGATGCTGCCGCTCCTGCTGCCGAAGCTCCTAAGGCTGAAGCTGCCAAGCCGGCCAAGAAAGCCAAGCATGCCAAGAAAGCCAAGCATGCCAAGAAAGAAAAGAAAGAAGAAGCCGCTCCTGCTGCTGAAGCCGCTCCTGCCAAGTAATCTCGGCATAGCAATAAAAAAGGCAGGGTTCGCCCTGCCTTTTTTATTGCGTTTCTACCCACGCAACGGCAAAAAAAACCGTATCTGGTAAAAAAACATTCCATCTTGTCAACCCCATGGAAGACTTATACGTTATACTTCCAACGCCGTGAATTTTACGGTGTTAAATCAAACCATTAATTTCGATTTATTAAGTTAAATAACAGGGAATCCAAAATGAACAAATTGCTGACCGCATTGATCGCCGCTTTCGCCGCTGTTTCTTTCTCCGCTGTTGCTGCTGACGCTGCTAAAGCCACCAAAACTGAAGCCAAGGTGGAAGCTAAGGCAGAAGCCAAGGTAGAGGCCAAGAAAGACGAAGCCAAAAAAGACGACAAAGCTGCCAAAAAAGGCGCCAAGAAAGGCGCCAAGAAAGAAGAGAAAAAAGACGACAAAGCTGCCAAGTAATTTTTACTTCGCATCATCTAAAAAGGCAGGGCGCAAGTCCTGCCTTTTTTATTTTCCCCGCCCATCGCCCCATAACAGCTTGTGCAACTGGATTTGCAGCCGTACGGGCAGGTTGTCGCGCAGCATCCATTCTGCCAGCACAGTCGGTTCAAGCTGACCTTGCGATGCCGACAACAGCACTTGGCAATGATCGGCGATATGCCTCTCGCCAAGCACCTGTTTCATCCACAGATAATCCTCTTCGCCGCACAGCACGAACTTCACTTCATCCTGCGGTGTCAGACATTCCAGATTTTCCCAGCGGTTTCTTTCGGATTCGCCCGAGCCCGGCGTTTTGATATCAAGTATCCTGGAAACGCGCGGATCGACATTGGAGATATCCAGTGCGCCGCCGGTTTCCAGCGACACCGCATAGCCCGCATCGCATAGCTGCCGCAGCAGTACCAGACAATTCTTCTGAGCCAGCGGCTCGCCGCCGGTCACCGTGACATAGCGCGCATGATATTGCGCCACCTTGCCGAGAATTTCCGGCAATTCCAGTATTTCCCCTTCCTGAAAGGCGTAGGAGGTATCACAGTAGCTGCAGCGTAGCGGGCAACCGGTCAGGCGGACGAACACCGTGGGCAAACCGACGCGGCTGGTTTCACCCTGCAGGGAATAGAATATTTCGTTGACGCGCAGCGTGGGCAGAGGCACTGACTGGCTATTTGATCTTGGCAAGGCGATTCTTGGCCAGAACCGCCGCATTGCTGAGTGGATATTTCGCCACGATGCTTTCCAGCGTTTTCCTTGCTGCTGCCGTATCGCCCAGCCCCTGCTGGCAACTGGCAATATTCAGCAGCGCATCCGGCACCTTGGCGCTATCGGGAAACTGGCTGGCCAGTTTCTGCTGGCTGGCAATCGCATTTTTATAATCGCGCAGGTTAAAGTAGGAATTGCCGATCCAGTAATGCGCGCTGGGAGCTAACTGGCCGTTGGGATAGGCGCTGATGAAGCGCTGAAAACCGGCGATGGCGCCCTGGTAATTTCCTGCCCTGAATAAAGCCAGAGCGGCATCATATTCTTGAGGCTCATCAACAGTATCTGTGCCGGCGGCCGGAGCCACCTGCGTCGGATCAGGAGCCGCCTGCTTGCCGGGATTGGCCTGAACCGGCGTTTCCGAAACAGGTCCGCCAACGCGCTCCAGCTTGCGCAAGCGATTATCGAGATCGACATACAGATCGCGTTGCCGCTTCTGCGTGGTTTCGATGTCGTGGGTCTGTACTTCAATCTGTCCGCGCAGCGTGGCCAGATCAGACTTGAGCGCGTCCAGCTGGGACAACAGCCCCACACCCTGGGATCGCGAAGTATTCTCCATTTGCGCAACGCGCTCCTCCATCCCCTGAATCTGCTGCTGCAACGCAGCAATTTTCTGGCGGGCTTCATCGTCCGAGAACAGCCCGGCAGAACACAGCGAAACACCGCCAAGGAACAGGATCAGGAAAAGCGCGAGGCGACGCACGGCTTATTCGCCCTGGTAAACGATATCGGCGCGACGATTTTCCTTCCAGCAGGATTCGTCATGGCAAGTAGCGCGGGGTTTTTCCTCGCCAAAGCTGACAGTCTCAATCTGGCTGTCCGGCACGCCCAGCACGTTCATCATTTTCCTGACGCTGTCGGCACGACGATTGCCGAGGGCAAGGTTGTACTCGCGGCTGCCGCGTTCATCGCAATTGCCCTGCACGGCCACCTTGGCATCCTTGTGACCGGTCAGGTACTTGGAATGCGCTTCAACCAGCGGCTTGTACTCGTTTTTTACATCGTACTTGTCGAAATCATAAAAAACGCTGCGCTTGGAAAGAATGTTGTTGGGGTCTTTCAAAGGATTGGCTTCAACCGCTTTCTGCTCCGACGGCGCGGTCTGGGCGGTCTGAGACGCGGATTTGTCCTCAACCCCGGCCTTGGGTTGCTCTTTCACATCCTGCCCTGCGCAACCGGCCAACAGGCTGACTAACAAAGTACCGAGCAATATTTTATTCAATTTCTCTTCTCCTCATTGGAATTACAGTTAAATTACTGATCCTTCGACAACGGCCCCCATTCGGGCTCGCGCACATCGCCAAACCGGGTGGACAGCCGCTGCTTTACCCGGCCATCGCTCGAAACAGCGGCCAATATTCCGCGCCCACCAATTTCTGTTGCATAGAGTAACATTTTACCGTTGGGCGCGAAACTGGGGGATTCATCCATGTGCGTATCGGTCAGCACTTGCATCTGGCCAGACGCCAGATCCTGCAGCGCGACATTGAAGGAAGATCCGTTAATACGCTGGATGAATGTGAAACTTTTTCCATCCGGGCTGAAATGCGGGGAGACGTTGTAATCACCCTCGAAAGTCAGGCGCTGCGCGCCATTGCCACTGACGGCCATGCGGTATATCTGCGGACTGCCGCCGCGATCGGAGGTGAAAATGATTGACATGCCATCCGGCGAAAAGCTGGGTTCAGTATCGATGGAAGAACTATAGCTCAAGCGCTTCAGCCCGCTGCCATCGGCATTGACCAGATAAATCTGCGAACTGCCGTCCCTGGTCAGCACAATGGCGAGCTGCTTGCCGTCCGGCGACCAGGCCGGCGCGCTGTTGTTGCCTTTGAACTGGGCCAGCACCTGGCGCCGGCTGCTGGCAAGAGACTGGATATAAATGATCGGTTTTTTGCGCTCGAACGACACATAGGCCAGTTTGGTGCCGTCTGGCGACCAGGACGGGGAAATGATCGGCTCGTTTGACGCCAGCACGGTCTGGGCGCCGTAGCCATCCGCATCCGCCACCTGCAGTTCGTAGCGTTTGCCACTCTTGACGATGTAAGCGATGCGGGTGCCGAATACGCCGACATCGCCGGTCAATTTTTCGTAAATCAGGTCGGCGATCTTGTGCGCCGTGGCGCGCAACTGGGCGGCATCGATAATGTAACTATAGCCGGCAAGCTGCACCTGCTTGACCGCGTCGAGCAGGCGAAAGCGCACTTCCAGCTTGCCATCCGGGCGTTGCAAAATACTGCCGATCGCCAGCGCCTCGGCGCTACGCGCGCGCCAATCCTGGTAATTCACCTCGGCCGGCTCATGCGGTTCGGGCGTTATCCCGACGGAATCGACAATTTTGAACAGGCCGCAACGCTGCAAATCAGCCGCGACTACGCTAGTAATCGCCTGCGGCAACAGGCTTTCGCCGGCAAACGGCACGACCGCAACCGGAACCTGATTGGCACCGCTGCCAACGATCTCGATGGTCAGCGCTGCATTTGCGCTTCCCGATGCCGCCAGCAACACGGCAACAAAAAAATGCCCAAAATTCATTATCCGATTTATTGCCATTCTCATTTAAAAAATTCCATCCCTCAAAAACGGCTTGGGCCGCTTCTCAGTCATTAGGTTGAAGTTCCAGATGAAGTTCCCTGAACTCCCCAAAAAGACCTGATTCTGCCGGCGGCAAGGGCAACGGCTGCGCCAGCAAAATCGCCTTCTCGATGGCCTGGTCGCACATGACGTTGCCGCTCGGCTTCCTGAGCCTTGGTTCCATCAGCAATTGGCCCGTGGGCATTAACGTAATATCAAACTCCACTTTTGGATTATTCAACTGCTGGCAAGTCTGATTATTGATAAACCGCTTAACCTTGTCGCTAATTTTCCGCCTGTAGCCATCTACTTCACGCTGCCTGGCCGATGCCTGTTGCCTGGCGATAGCCTGTGCCGCTTCCTGCTGCTGGCGCATCGCCTCGCGCTGCTGCTCCTGCACGAGCCGCTCCTGCTTCAGCTTTTCCTGCTGCTGGCGCTTCAGCTCGGCCTGCTCGCGTTTCTCCGCTTCGGCTTTCTTCTGTTCCTCGAGTTTTTTCAGCTCTTCCTTGCGCTTCTTTTCCTTTTCTTTCGCCTTGAGCTCGATGTCGACCTTGGGCGGTTTGGGCTGCTCCACCTTGGGCTCCGGTTTCGGTTGCGGTTTCGGCTCCGGCACTGCTTTCGGTTGCGGTTTCGGCTCCGACTCGCGTTTTGGCGCCACCTTTTGCGCCGGCGCGGGCAGGCTGGACCACAACTCCGCCATCACCGGCCCGGCTTCCCTGCTCTGCCAACTGACTCCGAACACCAGCACCGCAATAAAAATCAGGTGCACCAGAACAGCCAGAACAATCGCCCACTTCCTGCCCGGTTCCTTGCGATCTGTCGGCGGCATTATCCAGCCCGGGGCTTCGCCAGCAGCCCGACTTTCTTCACATGGTTGCTTTGCAGCTTGTCCATCACGTTCAGCACCGCCTCATAGCGCACGTTTTTGTCCGCCGAGATCACCACGGCCTGCTCGGGGTTACGCTGTTGCTGTTCCCTGACCGCGTCGACCAGCTCGTCCAGGGTAACTTTGCGCTCCGCGCCGGATTTCTCGCGGTCGCGCAAATGCAGGCTGTTGTCCGTGCGAATCTCCACCTCCAGCGGCGCCACCGGGGGCTTGAGCGATTGCCCCACAGAAGGCAACTCGATCTGCCCCGGATTGATCAGCGGTGCAGTCACCATAAAAATAATCAGCAACACCAGCATCACGTCGATATAAGGCACGACGTTGATCTGGTTCATGAAGCGGCGGGGGCGACGATTCATCAAGTATTCGTCTGCCTTTGCAGGATATTGGAAAATTCCTCCATGAAGCTGTCGAAGCGGGTCGCCAGCCGATCCACGTCATGGGAAAAATGATTGTAGGCGAGCACCGCCGGAATCGCCGCGAACAAGCCCATCGCCGTGGCAATCAGCGCTTCGGCGATGCCCGGCGCGACATGCGCCAGGGTCGCCTGCACTACGTTGGAGAGGCTGCGGAACGCGTTCATGATGCCCCACACCGTGCCGAACAGGCCGATGTAGGGGCTGACCGACCCGACCGAGGCGAGGAAAGCCAGATGCTGCTCGAGTGCGTCCAGCTCGCGCTGGCAGGCCGCGCGCATGGCGCGGCGGGTACCCTCCATGATGACCGCGACATCCATCCGCCCCTGCCGCTTGAGCTTGAGAAATTCCCTGAAACCGGCCTCGAAAATCTTTTCCATCCCCACCGCCTGCGTCCGGCCTGAACTGACACGCTGGTACAGGTTGCTGAGATCGGCGCCGCTCCAGAACTCATCCTCGAACCTGTCCGCCTCGCGCACCGCAGCGCGGATGGAAAACATCTTGCCGAAAATAAAATACCAGGACAGCCCCGAGGCCATCAGCAGGATCAGCAGGACCAATTGTACCAGCACGCTGGCGTGTGTGATCAGGCTCAAAAAAGACAGGTCTTGCGTAACGTTCACGATATCCTTTCAAGTTTCTCTCTAACCGGGGCGGGAATCTGTACTGGTTTGAAGGTTTGCCCGTTGACACAAACGATCTTGACCCGCGCCTTCACCAGCACCTCGCGACACAGCCCCCCGTCTGGGCGCTCCACCGTTTGATCCAGCTCGATCCAGCTGCGGCCTGCTTCGTGGAGGCGCACGCTTACCGTCAGCAGATCGTTGAACAGCGCGGGGCGAAGATACTCTATCTGCACAGATCGCACCACGAAAATCACTAAATGGTCACGCAGCAACTCCGGCTGCTCGAAACCCTGTGCGCGCAGCCACTCGGTGCGCGCGCGCTCCATGAACTTGAGGTAGTTGGTGTAATACACCACGCCACCGGCATCCGTATCTTCATAATAAACACGCACCGGCCAAGCGAACGTCTCGGCTTCAGACTGCGTCGATCCAGCGTGCTCACCCATTCCGGCCCCAGCAAGACCGGAATGCAGGATAGAGAGGAATCCTGACACCCGCCTGACAACAACCGGTCACTGCGAGCCCTCCCACAAATCGCCTGACGACGACCTGGGCAGGGCAAGGCCGAAATGCAGGTAAGCCATTTGCGTCGCTACCCGCCCGCGCGGAGTGCGCATCAGATAGCCCTGCTGGATCAGGTAAGGCTCGAGTACGTCCTCGATGGTATCGCGCTCCTCTCCGATCGCCGCCGCCAGGTTTTCCACCCCGACCGGCCCGCCGCCGAATTTTTCCAGTACCGCCTGCAACAGCTTGCGGTCCATCATGTCGAGCCCGACCTTGTCCACATCGAGCATGATCAGCGCGGCATCCGCCACATCCCGCGTCACCCTGCCGTCCGCCTTGACCTCGGCATAATCGCGCACCCGGCGCAGCAGCCGGTTCGCGATGCGGGGCGTGCCGCGAGAGCGTTTCGCGAGTTCCGTAGCGCCGTCGTCGGAAAGCTCAACATCCATCAGCCCGGCCGAACGGGCCACGATCTGCTTCAATTCGCCGTGAGTGTAAAACTCCAGCCGCGCCACGATGCCGAAACGGTCACGCAGCGGGTTGGTCAGCATGCCGGCACGAGTAGTGGCGCCAACCAGCGTAAAGGGCGGCAGGTCCAGCTTCACCGAGCGCGCCGCCGGCCCTTCGCCGATCATGATGTCGAGCTGAAAATCTTCCAGCGCCGGGTAAAGGATTTCCTCGACGACCGGGGAAAGACGATGGATTTCGTCGATGAACAGGACATCGTTCGGCTCCAGGTTGGTGAGCAGCGCGGCAAGGTCACCGGGGCGCTCCAGCACCGGGCCGCTGGTCTGGCGCAGATTGACCCCCATTTCGCGGGCGATGATATGCGCCAGGGTGGTCTTGCCCAGCCCCGGCGGGCCGAACAGCAGCACATGATCGAGTGACTCGCTGCGACCGCGGGCCGCCCGGATGAATATCTCCAACTGTTCGCGCGCCTTCTCCTGTCCGACATATTCCTCCAGCGACTTGGGGCGCAAGGCGCGCTCCGCGGCCTCTTCCCGGGATGAAATCGGCGCGGCGGAGATCAGGCGGCTGCCGGCTTTGAGATCGTCTGTTTCGATCATGCTTTGGAGGATAACAATTTAAGGGCCTGGCGGATGCTGTCGGAAACATTCAGGTCGCCGGGCAGTTGCTTGATCGCCCAGCCCGCTTCGCGCTCATTGTAGCCCAACGCCAGCAGTGCCTCCAGGACGTCGTTGCGCGCATCCCGCGCGTGCCCGGCCCCGGATGACAGCAAGGCCGCCGCCGCGCCCGGCAGCTTGTCGCGCAATTCCAGCAGCAGGCGCTCGGCGGTCTTCTTGCCGATGCCCGGAATCCTGGTCAGCCGGCCCACTTCCTGGGCAGCGACCACCTGGGACAATTCGGCGACCGACATACCGCTGAGGATAGTCAGCGCCAGCTTCGGCCCGACCCCGCTGATCTTGAGCAACTGCCTGAAAGCGGCGCGTTCATCCAGGGTGGCGAAACCGTAAAGCTGGTGCGCATCCTCGCGCACGATCAGTTGGGTATGCAACGCGATTTTCTCGCCGAGGGCGGGAAGGTTATAGAAAGTGCTCATCGGCACGTCGATCTCGTAACCGACGCCGCCGACATCCACCAACACCAGCGGGGGATGCTTTTCGAGAAGAGTGCCGCTGATTCTGCCTATCATTCAGATCTGCCTATCCGGATCATGGGTAATGAGAGATGGGTAAGGGGTAATGGGAGAAACCCCGCGTGCCACCGTTTTTTATCACTCATCGCTCATCGCCCATTACTGTCATTTCACGAGCCTTCCATTTTTCATCCGGAATCCGGCGGTTGCCAGCTTGCCCAGTCCCTGCCCACCATGAGCGTGACAGATGGCGCAGGCCAGCGCATCCGCCGCATCCGCCTGGGGGTCGCCCTCGAGATGCAGCAAGCGTTTGACCATCTCCTGCACCTGTTCCTTGGCGGCCTTGCCATGCCCGACCACCGCCTGCTTCACCTGCAGAGCGGTGTATTCAGCCACCGGCAAATCCCTCAGGATCGCCGCGCAAATCGCTGCGCCGCGTGCCTGCCCAAGCAATAACGTGGACTGCGGGTTGACGTTGACGAATACTTTCTCCACCGCCACCTGCTCCGGGCTGTAGGTAGCGATCACTTCCGCCAGCCCTTCGACAATCACTTTCAGCCGCTGCGGCAATTCGCCGCTCGGCGTACGGATGCAGCCGCTGGCGACATAGGCCAGTTGCTGGCCGGTTTTTTCAATCAAGCCGAACCCGGTCACGCGCAAGCCGGGATCTATGCCGAGGATGCGGATCTCTATTCCTCGTCCATGACGGCGGTGGTGTAAACCTCCTGCACGTCATCGAGGCTCTCCAGGGCGTCGATCAACTTGTGCATTTTCGTTGCATCGTCGCCGGTGAGTTCGGTTTCGTTGGCCGGTTTCATGGTCACTTCGCCGAGCTCCGGCTGAAACCCGGCCTTGGTCAGCGCTTCCTTGACGGCGGCGAACCCATATGGATCGGTGGTCACCTCGATGCTACCGTCGTCGTTCGTCACCACGTCCTCCGCACCGGCTTCCAGAGCCGCTTCCATCAGCTTGTCCTCGTCCGTGCCGGGGGCGAACAGCATCTGCCCGCAATGCTTGAACAGGAACGCGACCGAGCCGTCGGTGCCGAGGTTGCCGCCATGCTTGGCGAAAGCATGACGCACGTCGGCCACGGTGCGGGTCTTGTTGTCGGTCAGGCAATCTACCATCACCGCCACGCCAGCCGGTCCGTAGCCCTCGTAGCGCAACTCCTCGTAATTCACGCCCTCGAGGTCGCCGGTGCCGCGCTTGATCGCACGCTCGACGTTATCCTTCGGCATATTGTTTTCAAACGCCTTGTCCACCGCCAGACGCAGGCGCGGATTGCACGATATATCGCCGCCGCCCATCTTGGCGGCTACGGTTATCTCCTTGATCAGACGAGTGAAAATCTTGCCGCGCTTGGCGTCCGTTGCGGCTTTCTTGTGCTTGATGTTAGCCCACTTGCTATGACCTGCCATAACTTCCTCGGTATTCTTTGCAAAAGCTTGATATTAGCATTTCACCCCTCTCAGATAAAGGCGCTCAGCTTTCCTCGTAGCGGCGCGCATAGCCGGCCATTCCCATCAGGATTCGCACCATGCCGTAGCTCGCCCATGCCAGAAACCGGCTGTAAAGCGGCTGCTGACGCCAACGGTCGGGAGCGACCTGCTGCGCGCCCTCGCCGATCGCCTGCAGCAAGCTCGCCCTGAGCGCAGCGGCAAACCCGGCGTCGAGCGCCACGACGTTGGCTTCCAGCGCCAGCATCAGGCTGAACGGATCGATGTTGGAAGAACCCACGGTAGCCCAGCGCCCGTCAACAACCGCTACCTTGGCGTGCAGAAAACTCTTGTTGTAGCTGTAGATTTCGATGCCCGCATCCAGCAGCACGCCGTACAGGGCGCGCGAAGCATAATGCAGCAGAATGTACTCCACCCGCCCTTGCAGCAGCAGCACCACCCGCACTCCACGCTCTGCGGCCTGGATCAGCGCCTGCCGGAAGCGCCTGCCGGGCAGGAAATAGGCGTTGGCGATGATGACCTCTTCCTTGGCCGAAGCGATGGCGTCAAGATAGGCGCTCTCGATGTCGCGCCGGTGGCGGAGATTGTCGCGTCTGACGAAGGCGGCCTCGATGCTGCCGCAAGGCGCCGGATGCAGGGGCCTGTTTTGTTTCCGACTGCGATAAAGGCGGATCTTCCGCCAAGCTGCCAGGGACCAGGTACGCTTCACCGCCTGGAGAATCCCCGCCAGCAACGGCCCTTCGACAGCAACCGCATAGTCGAAACGCGGCGGAATCTGACCGGGCGTATCCATATCGTCGATCACGTTGATGCCGCCGACGAACGCGATACGCGCATCGATCACCGCGATTTTGCGGTGCAATCGGCGCAGCCTGTGGCGTTTGAACCGCCAGGGAGAAACTTCGCGGCGATAAAGCAGGAGCTGCACGCCCGCCGCACACAAGTCTTCGACAAAATACTCCGGCAGCGTTCTCGAACCAAAGCCGTCAAGCAGCAGGTGCACGGTCACGCCCCGACTGGCCGCCCGTTTCAACGCCTCGCCGATCAGTCTGCCGGTTTCGTCGTGCTCGTAAATATACGATTCCAGGAAAATTTCACGGTGCGCGCTGTCGATGGCGGCCCCCAGCGCCGGAAAATATTCAGCGCCGTTCTTGAGAAGGGTCAGGCGGTTGCCGGGGATCAGATCCATCATGCCCTATGGACGGTGGCAGACAATGCGGCGTGGTCGGAAATTTTCGACCACGGCCTGCCGCTATGCACTTCGGCGGCGGTCACGTGCAATCCCCGCACATAAATGCGGTCGAGCCGGAACATCGGCAGCGCCGCCGGGTAGCTGCAGGCGGGGCGGCCATTGGTCACCCCAAACGCCTCTTTCAGGTGCATCTGGCGGGCCAGCGTATCGCATGCCTCGTTGCGCCAATCGTTGAAATCGCCGGCGATGATCAGCGGCGCGTGAGGCGGCACCAGCTTTTCGATCCTGTCGCGCAACGCCGACAACTGCATGCGGCGTCCGCGGGAAAACAGGCCGAAGTGGAGGCAGACGCAATGCAGGGTCTCGTCCCATCCCGGCATCCTCAATTCGCAGTGCAGCAAACCGCGCTGCTCGAAACGATGGGCGGACACATCGATATTTTCCCAACTGACAATCGGAAAACGGCTCAGGATCGCATTGCCGTGATGCCCTTCGGGATAAACGGCATTCTTGCCGTAGGCGAAATCCTGCCAGATGGAATCGGCGAGGAACTCGTATTGGGATGTGACCGGCCAGTTCAGATGTTGCCTTGCGTGAAGATCGTGAGCGCCCACTACCTCCTGCAGGAACACGATATCGGCATGGATGCCGCGCAACTGGTCGCGCAGGTCGTGCAGCACCATGCGCTGGTTGAACTGGGAGAACCCCTTGTGGATGTTATAGGTGACGACCCGGATCGGATGTGTCATTTTTTATTCGTAAGGGGTAATGAGTGATGGGTAATGGGTAACGCCAAAAACAAAGCCTCCTCCGGTTTCTCATCACCCATCACTCTTGACTCATCACTTTTCAAGAAGCATCCAGCATGCGCTGCAATGCCACCCGCGCCAATTCGGCCTCTTCGACCGGTACTTTGATCTGGTTCACCACATGGCCGGCAACCAGATTCTCCAGGCACCAGGCCAGATGCTGCGGATCGATGCGCGCCATGGTCGAGCACATGCACACGGTGGAGGCCATGAACTGGACGATCTTGCCCTGAGCCTTGAGCTGCTCCGCCAGGCGGTTCACCAGATTCAGCTCGGTGCCCACCAGCCAGCGCGTACCGGGCTCGGCCTCGGTGATGGTCTTGATGATGTATTCAGTGGAGCCGACGAAGTCCGACAGTTCGCATACTTCGAAGCTGCATTCCGGGTGGGAGATCACGAATCCATCCGGGTGCTCCTGGCGGAAGCGCTGGATGTGCGACGGCTGGAACATCATGTGCACCGAGCACAGGCCATTCCACAGGATGATCCGGGCTTTCCTTATCTGCTCGGGAGTCAGGCCGCCGAGCGGCTGATCCCAGTCCCACAACACCATTTCATCGAGCGGGATGCCCATCTTGTGGCCGCTCCAGCGCCCCAGATGCTGGTCGGGAAAGAACAGCACCTTGTCGCGCCGGGCGAATGACCATTCGAGAATTTTAGGGGCGTTGCTGGAAGTGCAGACGATGCCGCCGTGCTCGCCGCAGAAAGCTTTCAGGTCGGCGGCCGAATTGATGTAGGTGACCGGAGTAAAAGTTGCATCGGGGTCGCACACCGCTTTCAGTTCGCGCCAGGCCCGCTCGACTCGCGCCAGCGTCGCCATGTCCGCCATCGAACAGCCCGCCGACAAGTCCGGCAGGATCGAGATTTGCTCGGGACGCGACAGGATATCCGCCACCTCGGCCATGAAGTGAACACCGCAGAACACGATGTAATCCGCTTCCGAGTTGGCGGCGAGGCGCGACAGCTTGAGCGAGTCGCCGGTGAAATCGGCGTGCTGGAACACGTCGGAGCGCTGGTAATGGTGGCCCAGTATCACCAGTCGCTTGCCGAGCTTTTCCCTGGCAGCCCGGATGCGCGGCTGGCATACCTCGTCCGGCAACGACTGAAAATCGGAAAAAGGCAATGCGGCGGAAGGCGGAATGTCTTTCAAATCCATGGTTCGCGTTTCTTTATTCGCCGATGCGGGCGCTGGCTTCGAGGATCGCCGCTTTGAGCGCCTCGTAATCCTTCGTCACGGGGAACTGGGGAAACTCCCGCACCACGTTTTCCGGCGGACGGAACAGGATGCCGGCATGCGCTTCGGCCAGCATCGCGGTGTCGTTGTAGGAGTCGCCCGCAGCGATCGTCCTGAAATTAAGCGCCTTGAACGCCTTCACCGATTCCCGCTTCTGCTCCGGCATGCGCAGATGGTAATTCACCAGCATACCCTCGGCATCGGCCTCCATGCGGTGGCAGAACAAGGTGGGCCAGCCCAGTTGCTTCATCAACGGCATGGCGAATTCGTAGAAAGTGTCGGACAGGATCACCACCTGGAAGCGGTTGCGCAGCCAGTCGAGACACTCGCGCGCGCCCGGCATCGGCTCCAGGCCGGCAATCACCTCCTGGATGTCGGGCAAACCGAGCTTCTTCTCGGCCAGGATGCCGAGGCGGTACTTCATCAGCTTGTCGTAATCGGGCTCGTCGCGGGTAGTGAGGCGCAACTCGGGGATGCCGGTGCGTTCGGCAAAGGCGATCCATATCTCGGGAACCAATACGCCTTCAAGATCTAGGCAAACGATTTGCATGGGCAGGAAATCCATTCATGTTGAGGGGAAAACCCCGACATTTTATCACTTTCTCATTGCGGGATTGGCCTGGTGCTGCAAGATCCGGGAATCCGGACCGGGGCACAAACGCTCGATCGCCGCCGCATTGGTCCAGGAAAAAACTTTTTTTGCCGCTTCCTCATGCGCCATCCACATGAAATTCAGATGCTCGCGCGGCTCCAGTTCGACCGCCACGGGCTGCGGCAGTTCCAGCCCGAACACATGCTCGACATTATGCGTCACGCCGGGCGCATAGCGGTAGCGCCATTCGGCGAAAATCTCGAAGTCGAACTGCAAGTCCCAGTCGATAAGCGTGTACTTCTCCGCATCCAGGCCGGTTTCCTCGCGCACTTCGCGCACTGCGGTCTGGCGCAAACTTTCGCCCGGCTCGCTGCTGCCCGTCACCGACTGCCAGTAACCGGGATGATCGGCGCGCTCCAGCAGCAGCACCTGCCGATCAGGGGTGTAAATCACCACCAGGATGGATATGGGAATTTTATAAGACATGCCGTATTGTTTCAGTTCCCCATCGCCCAGACAAGCGGCACCCGTGATGTTCAGCGCGAGATGTATCATCAGGATCGGACTTTTCACCGCAGCAACCCTGTTGAATACAAGACGAGCAGGAACCGTATCCCAAAAACCCCGGCCTAGCTAAAAATTTATTTTTTCTATATGATTTCCATGACTTATACATTCTTCCATTGAATATCGGTTTCACCATGCCATCTACCGAATCGTTCCATGAACGCACTCATGCCCTGTGGGACGAACTCGCCGATTTCGAGGCTTCGCAGGCCGATGAGGCACTTCATCACCTGATGAAACGATTGTGCGAGTTGGTCGGCGCCCAAAATGCCTGCTGGGTGGGTGCAGTGCGTTTATCAGGCGATTTTTCCGGCGATCCGGTGAAGGGCTGGCGGCCACGCGTCGTCCGCTTCCTGCACCCCTCGCCATTACTGGATGAAGGTGTGCGGGAACAGATGGCGAAGCTGGAACAAGGGGTCGCGGATATAACCACCATCCGCAATGCGGAGGGAGCGGGTATTTTTCGCGCTAACCGGTTGCGGGATATAGTCGCTCCCGAGTGGTTTGAGACTCCATATTATCAGGCTTATTACCGCGACCTAGGCAAGGCGGATGCCATCTGGGTCTCTTTCCCAATAAACGAGGATGCGGAATCCTTGTTCGGTATCTATAGCACTCTGGATCGCCCACCATTTACCGAGGCCGAACGAGATATCAGCGCCTACACCCTGCGGGGTATCAAGTGGTTCCATCGCCAGATCATGCTCTCCCACTGTCTGCTGGTGGCCGGGTCGCCCCTGACTCCGGTAGAACGGCAGGTATTGCACGGGCTGCTGTCCGGGCTGACCGAAAAGGAAATCGCGATAGCCCAGAATCAGAGCTACCACACCACCCACGAATACGTCAGCGCCATATACCGCAAGTTCGGCGTAAACAACCGCGCAACGCTGATGGCACTATGGCTCGGCAAAGCCTCCTGACCTTTTCCCCCTGATTAGGGGGTACAACAAAAACAAACACATAGGCATAATTGATAATTCTCAATCTCGGGGTATTCCCGAGAAACAACCGATTTGTTCAGGAGCAGGGCTATGGCAGGAATCAGGGATTGGCGCATCGTCGGGCTGTGCGGGCTGGCGGTATTCTCTTTTGGCGCAATGGCTCAGGAGCTGCCGCCCGGCGACACCGGCCCCAAATGGGGTCCGCACATCGATGCCGAGGCCAAGCTCGGCAACAAGCGCAATCTCGGCGAAGCCGACCTGTTCCTGCCGATCTCCCAGGATAACCGCACCCTGGTCTTCGCCAACCTGCGCGGACGTTTCGACGACAACGCCAGCCGCGAAGGCAACTTCGGCCTCGGCGTGCGCCGCATGCGGCAGGATGGCTGGAACCTGGGCGCCTACGGCTATTTCGACCGCCGCCGTAGCGACACGGGCAATTTCTTCAACCAGGGTACGCTGGGCGTCGAGGCGCTGGGGCGCGATCTGGATTTCCGCGCCAACGGCTATGTGCCCATCGGCACGCGGGTGCGTGATCTTGGCGAAACCAGCAGCGCCGCACTGTCTGGCGCTTCGGTCCAGCTCACCACTACCGACCGGGAGGAACGCGCCCTCAAAGGGTTCGACGCCGAGGCTGGCTGGCGTTTACCGTTGTTCGACCCCGAAGCTCGCCGCCAGTTTCGCCTTTTTCTCGGCGGTTACCGCTTCAGCGACGATGTGCTGACGGTAGAGGGGCCGCGCGTTCGCGCCGAACTGACGATGGAAGAACTACCCTGGCTCGGCAAGGGCGCGGGGCTATTCTTGGGTGCCGAGGCCCAACACGACAATACGCGGGGCGGCCAGTCTTTCCTTTCCCTACGCTTGCGCATCCCCCTCGGCAAGGAAAGCGCGCGCCCCAGCACGCTCAACGCTCAGGAACGCCGCATGGCCGCGCCGGTAATGCGCGACGTAGATATCGTGACCCAGAGCCGAGTCGCCTCGATGCTAGTGGAAACCGCCACCCAAACGGCAGGCGGCAGCGCGATCACGGTGCTGGATAGCGCCACCACCGCCGGCGCAGCGCTCCCCGGCGCAGTGACCGCCGCCGGAGCCAACAGCACGGTAATCCTCTCCGGCACCTTCAACACCACTGCAACCACCACGCTTCAGGCCGGACAAACCGTGATGGGAGGTGGCTCGCTCACCGTGAAAAGCGCCTCGGGGCGCACCGCCGCCTTGAGCCTGCCCAGCGCCACCGTTGCCGGCGGCATAGGCGGCGGCGTGAACTCTTCGACCTTCGCGTTGGCCAACAACAGCACGTTGACCGGCCTGACGATCTCCAACTCTGGAAACGCGGGTGCCGGAATTGCCGCCATCTACGTCAACGGCATCAGCGGCGTGACCCTTTCCAACAACACCATCACTGGTACGGAGAGCGGCGCCAACACGGGCATAGGGGTAGCCCTGAACAACGCCAGCAACATCACGATCAGCGGCAACAACATCAGCGCCAGCGCCGGCGCCACCGCGGAAGCCCTCGTCATGATCGACAGCACCGCGACGATAACAGGGAACACGCTGAGTGCCAGCCACGGCGCGAACAACTACTACGCCTTCTTCAACACTGGCGGCGGAAACACGACATTGACGTCCTCGACCGGCAACGTCCACAGCAACGGAACCTGCCAGAACTTCGCCGCCGGCCATATCACCGGCAGCCTATCCTTTACCGACTTGAGCACCTGCCCATAAGCGCTTCCTCCGCCCGCTTGCAGGCGGATTCATGAAACAGCAGACACGGAATCACCCCTGCCCTCCGGGCAAGGCGTCCGCTGACCGCAGGAAAAACGGGCAAAAAAAGGGCGGCCTCTTAGCCGCCCTTTTCCTTGTGCGAACCAGCAAAGATCAGGTCTTCTCCACCTCGACCGAGGTCTGCACCTGCTGGCGCAGGCGGATGTGCAATTCGCGCAACTGCTTCTCGTCCACCGCGTTCGGGGCGTTGGTCAGGAGGCAGGTGGCGCGCTGGGTTTTGGGGAAGGTGATGACGTCGCGGATCGATTCCGCCCCGGCCATCAGCGTGACCAGCCGGTCGAGACCGAGCGCCAGGCCGCCGTGGGGCGGTGCGCCGAATTGCAGGGCTTCGAGCAGGAAGCCGAATTTTTCCTGGGCTTCCTCGGCGCCGATGTTGAGCGCGCGGAACACCTTGGACTGGACGTCCTGGCGGTGGATACGGATCGAGCCGCCGCCCAGTTCCCAGCCGTTGAGCACGAAATCGTAGGCCTTGGACAGCGCTTTGCCGGGGTCGCTGGTCAGCAGTTCCTCGTGGCCTTCGGCGGGCGCGGTGAAGGGGTGGTGCAGGGCAACCCAGCGGTTTTCTTCCTCGGCATATTCGAACATCGGGAAATCGACCACCCACAGCGGTTTCCAGGTGCCCTCGGCAAAACCGCGCTCATGGCCGATCTTGGCGCGCAGGGCGCCGAGCGCCTCGTTGACCACTTTCGCCTTGTCGGCGCCGAAGAAAATCAGGTCGCCGTCAGTCGCGCCGGTGCGCTCGATCACCGCTTTCAGCGAAGCGTCGGACAGGTTCTTGACGATCGGCGACTGCAGGCCGTCGCGGCCCTTGGCGACGTCGTTGACCTTGATGTAGGCCAGACCCTTGGCGCCGTAGATGGACACGAACTGGGTGTAGGCGTCGATCTCGCCGCGCGTGATTTCGCCGCCCTTGGGCACGCGCAGCGCCGCGACGCGGCCGATAGGCGAATTGGCCGGGGCGCTGAATACCTTGAAATCGACCTCTTTCATCACGTCGGTGAGTTCGGTCAGCTCCAGCGTCACGCGCAGGTCGGGCTTGTCGGAACCGTAGCGGCGCATCGCTTCGGCAAAAGTCATGCGCGGGAAGGCGGGCAGATCGACGTTGAGCACGCTCTTGAACAGGTTCCGCGCCATCTCCTCGACCATGTCGGTGATCTGCTGCTCGGTCATGAACGAGGTTTCGATATCGACCTGGGTGAATTCGGGCTGGCGGTCGGCGCGCAGATCCTCGTCGCGGAAACATTTCACGATCTGGTAATAACGGTCGAAACCCGACACCATCAGCAACTGCTTGAACAACTGCGGCGATTGCGGCAGGGCATAAAAGGAGCCGGGATGAACACGGGACGGCACCAGATAGTCGCGCGCGCCTTCGGGCGTGGAGCGGGTCAGCATCGGCGTTTCCAGCTCGATGAAGCCGTTCTGGTCGAGCGCGTGGCGCAAGGTCTTGGACACCTGGTAGCGCAGCATCATGTTCTTCTGCATCGCCGGGCGGCGCAGGTCGAGGTAGCGGTGGGTCAGGCGCACGGTTTCGCTGAGGTTCTCGTCATCGAGCTGGAACGGGATTGGGGCCGAAGCATTGAGAATCTCGATCTCCTGCGCCAGCACCTCGATCTCGCCGGTGGAAAGATTGGGATTGATCGTGCCTTCCGGACGGCTGCGCACCAGGCCGGTGATTTTCAGCACGAACTCGCTGCGAATCGTTTCTGCGGTGGCGAAGGTCGTCGCACGGTCGGGGTCGCACACCACCTGCACCAGACCCTCCCGGTCCCTGAGGTCGATGAAGATCACCCCACCATGGTCGCGGCGGCGATGCGCCCAGCCGCACAGGGTAACGGTTTGCTGCAGGTGGCTACTGTTGACGTCGCCGCAATAATGGGTTCGCATACTTACAATCCAATTTTTAGAATCTTGTTGATAGGGGAAGAAAAACGGAAAATCCGGATAATTCTAGTCGCCTGCGTAAACCCTGACCGGCGATTCCTTCTCTGAGGAAGCCATCACTCCCATGGAAACGATGTACTTGAGCGCATCGTCCACGCTGATATTGACCTCGATGGTGTCGCTCTTGCGCACGAAGAAATAGAAACCGTTGACCGGGCTGGGCGTGGTCGGAATAAATACCCCTACGTACTCGCCTTCAAGCTTCGGCACCACATTCCTCGGAACGGCGGTCTGCAACGCCAGCGACCAGGCCTCCGGGTGGGGATAACGCACCAGCAACACCTTGCGGAAAGCCTCGCCTTTGCCGGAAAACAGCGTATCGCTAACCTGCTTGACGCTGTAGTAGATCGACTTCACCACCGGAATGCGCGCCAGCACGCCTTCCCAGAAGCGGACCAGGCGCTGGCCGACGATGTTCGCGGTCAGCACGCCGGTCAAAAAAATCACCGCGATAGTCAGTATCGCACCCACCCCAGGCAAATACATCCCCAGCCAGCTTTCCGGCCTCATGCGCTGCGGCAGCAGCAGCAGGCTCTGGTCCATGCTGCCGATCAGCAGATTCAGCACCCACACCGTGATGCCCAGCGGCACCCAGATCAGCAGGCCGGTGATAAAGTACTTCTTGATCATTTATACGGCGCAACCGCCGCAGCCACCGCTACCGCAGGCAGGCGCGGCCGGCTTCGGTTCTTCCTTGGGCTTGGCATTCTTGAAATCGGTCTGATACCAGCCGCTGCCCTTGAGCTGAAAGCCGGCGGCGGACAACATCTTGGCGAAGGTTTCCTGCTTGCATTCAGGGCAGGCGGTGAGCGGTGCATCGCTCATTTTCTGGATAAATTCCTTCTGGAAACCGCAGGAAGAACAACGATATTCGTAAATTGGCATGACACCCTCCAAAAAACAAGATTATATCTCAATTGACTACGAAACAACGATGAAACAACGCTGCTTCTATATGGGGCGGATTCGCCGCTTTACAAGAACAAGCCCGCTATCATGCAGGATTTGCCGTTTCAGGCGATAATGCCCGTACCCAACCCGCCGCAGCCACCCAATATGAATGAAACTATAACTTATCGCCACGCCGCCTGGCTGCTGGCTGCCCTGTTCCTGCTCCTGGTACTCAAACTCCACTTGCTGCCCGCGCTGATCGCCGGCCTGCTGGTTTACCACCTGGTTCACATCACCGCGATCAAGCTTGCCATCACCCGGCTGTCCGGCAGAAACGCCAAAATCCTGTCGGTCGTGCTGGTTTCCACGCTGGTCATCACCCTGCTGGTGGCGGGCGCGATCGGTATGCGCACCTTCCTTCACCACAGCGAAAGCGGTGGGCTTGCCCCGTTCATGGAAAAACTGGCCGAAATCCTGGAATCGTCGCGCGCCGCTCTTCCCGAATGGATTTACAGCGCCATGCCGCGCGATGCGGAAGAACTGAAAACCCAACTTGCCCACTGGCTGCGCGAACACTCCAGCGAACTGCAATTACTCGGCAAGGAAGCCGGCCATACCCTGGCCCATGTGCTGATCGGCATGATCATCGGTGCCATGCTCTCGCTCCATGAAATGGTTGCCGTCGAAGTCCGCAAACCCTTCGTTAATGCGCTAACCGGACGCACCGCCAAATTCAGCGCCGCATTCGGCGACATCGTCTTCGCCCAGGCGAAAATCGCCGCGATCAATACCTTTTTCACCTGGCTTTACCTGGGCGTCGCGCTGCCGCTGGCCGGCGTCAAGCTCCCCTTTGCCGCCACCTTGATCGTGGTCACTTTTATCACCGGCCTGATCCCGATCATCGGCAACATCCTGTCGAATACCGCCATCGTCATCGTCAGCTTCGGTTACTCCTTCCAGTTGGCAGCGTCATCGCTGCTGTTTCTGGTCGGCATCCACAAGCTGGAGTACTTCCTCAACGCCAAAATCATCGGCTCTCAAATCAAGGCCAAGGCATGGGAACTGCTGACCGCCATGCTCGTGATGGAAGCCGCGTTCGGCCTGCCTGGGCTGGTTGCGGCGCCGATTTATTATGCCTATCTGAAGAGCGAGCTGAAGGAGAGGGGCGTAATTTGAGGGAGCCGCACAAAGGCAGCATGACAGGATTAATTCTATTGTAATTCAGCAGGATGTGGCGTTTAATCCAGCATATATATCTTTCGTTTTGGCCGCACCGGGGCCAACACCGATAGGCTGCAACACACACCAGCGCCTGCTTGCCGCTTACGGCAGGCAGCATGGACAAATAAGGCACCAATGAAAATTCCGAAAAGACTCGAACCGCTCGTCCAGGACGGACTCGTCGACAAGGTCCTCCGCCAACTCATGAGCGGCAAGGAGGCCATGGTGTTTGTCGTCCTCTGCGGGGACGATGTCCGCTGCGCAAAAGTTTACAAGGAGGCCAACAAACGCAGCTTCCGCCAGAGCGTCAGCTACACCGAAGGCCGCAAGGTAAAAAACAGCCGTCAGGCCCGCGCCATGGAGAAGAGCTCCAAATACGGGCGCAAAGAACAGGAAGCCGCCTGGCAAAATGCCGAGGTAGACGCCTTGTACCGCCTCGCCGCTGCCGGGGTGCGCGTGCCGCAGCCCTATAATTTCCACGAGGGCGTGCTGCTGATGGAACTGGTGACCGACGACGACGGCGACGCCGCGCCGCGGCTCAACGATCTGGTGCTGACGGAAGAGCAGGCCCGAAAATATCACCGCATACTCATCACCCAGGTCGTGCGCATGCTCTGCGCCGGGGTCGTCCACGGCGATTTGTCCGAGTACAACGTGCTGGTCGATAGCGATGGCCCGGTCATCATCGACCTGCCGCAAGCCGTCGATGCCGCGGGCAACAACCACGCCTGCGCCATGCTGGAACGGGACGTCGACAACCTGACGGCCTACTTCGGCCGTTTCGCCCCCGAGCTCCGCGCCACCGACTACGGCAAGGAAATCTGGTCGCTCTACGAGGGCGGCGAGCTGCGCCCGGAAATCGAACTGACCGGCCGCTTCAAGCGCAGCGAGAAGCCGGCCGACCTGGACGGCGTGATGCGGGAAATCGCCGCCGCGCGCGACGAAGACGCGGCACGGCGACTCCGCCAGAGCCTGTAGGGCCCGGTGAAAAAAGGCAAAGAACAAGGAGGCGAATTACTTTTACTTGTTTATGCAGTTGTGTATGCAATCGGTTATTAAAGTCTTTGTTCCGCGATATTTTGTGGCATAAATTATTCATGAGGATGGGCCTGCCTGGAAGTTTTGGTTACAAAATTGGATCAAGGGGGCAAGATGGGGACGCTAGAAGAAAGAGGGTTGACACTCAAGCTGACCGAGTACGAAGGTCAGTTGATGGTTTCTTTTCAGCCGGGTCAGCCGGGACAAACAACTGACGAAATAGGCCTGGAATTGCTGAAGGCTGAACTGACGGAGCGATTTCCCGAGCTGTTTATTTTCGACCGGCTTTTGCCGGAAGTGATCAAGAAAATTCGTATCGGCCAAGCATTTGATCTGGCCATCGGCGAGAAAAGGGACGGAGAGGCCAGCGTGGCTTTAGAGGCCAGCAAAATGGCCGCGTACCTGACTATTTCGCCACCTTTTGGCGGCGCTCCCGTTACCTCGGACAAGGTGCATAGCGCCATCGAGCAGGCGGGGGTGGTTTTCGGGCTTGATAACGAGGCCATCGAACGGGCCATTGAAACAGGCCAGGCCGACAATGTGTTGATCGCAAGCGGTCGCCAGCCCGTACATGGCGAGGATGGCCGGGTAGAAAGCCAGATTCCCATCATGAAGGAGCGCCGCCCGCAACTCGATGAACACGGTCTGGCGGATTACCGCAACCTTGGAGACGTCCTGGTCGTCCATATTGGAGAAGCTCTGGTACGGCGCATTCCGGCCACGGCAGGCGAACCCGGCGAAACCGTGCTCGGCCAGGAGATTCCGGCCACTCCCGGCAAAGAAGTGGTGTTTACCCCCAACCTAAGCGGGGTGGCGCCTGCCGAGGATGATCCGGATGTTCTGGTCGCCGCCATTTCCGGCCAACCCGTGCTGGTGACGAATGGCGTGATCGTCGAGCCGACTTATAGCGCAGAGCAAGTCAATCTTGGCACCGGCAATATTGTCTTCGACGGCACGGTCAGTGTGCGTGGAGACGTACATGCCGGCATGTCCATCCGGGCAACGGGCGATATCCACATTGCCGGCACAGTGGAGGCTACGTCCGGAGAGTCGACGTTGGAAGCCGGGGGCGATATCGTGGTCAAAGGCGGGGTGATTGGCCGCGCCGATGCCGGCGAAGGTAAGCGCGAGGTTTCCCACATCCACTGCAAGGGCTCATTCACCGCCCGCTTCATCCAGAATACCTGGGTGTTTGCCGAGGACAGTATTTATGTTGAAGACACCGCAATGCAAAGCGATCTCTTCGCCGCCAACCAGATCATAGTAGGAAACGAGAATTCCAGCGGCAAGGGGCAAATTATCGGCGGATCTGTCCGGGCAACCTTGCTGGTCAAGGCGAAAGTGATCGGCTCCCAGGCCATGAAGAACACAGTGGTGGAAGTGGGATTCCACCCTCTAATGCACGAACGGCTGCGTAGCTTGGCCGCCGAGCAGGACGAGTGGGATAAAAAGATGGCGGAGATGGAAAAAGTGCTGGCATTCGCCAAGCAAAATCCAGGAAAAATTTCGCCGGAATCCTTTCAGCGGGCCGAAAACACATATCTCGATGCGCGAACACATGCGACAACAGTGCGTGAAGAATTCGAGGTGCTTAACAAGCAACTCCAGCTATCGGAAGACGGGCAAGTCATCGTGGAAAAAAAGCTTTACGAGGGTGTTGAAGTGCTCGTCAGCGGGATGCGTCATAAAATAGTTGCCGAGCGTGGACCGGGTGTATTCCATATGCGTGAAGGTGAGTTGGTGTACGACGATCTGCCCCGCTGAAAAAGGCGGGAACCGGCCCTGATACTCGAGATTGAAATTTTTCGGAAAAGGGCGAAAGAGGTCACCCCCCTTCCCTTTCCCTTATTTCAACCCCGGCAACAAAACCACCAACCCACTCGCCAGTATCTCCACCGCCACTGCTGCCAGCAACAGACCCATCAATCGTATCGCAATATTTACTCCCGTTTCCCCCAGCCATTTGCTGACTGGCGTGGCGAGCCTGAGCGCCATCCAGGTTGCCAGCGCCACCAGCAGGCAACACAGGATGATCATGCCAAGATGTGCCGGTGACGAACGCTCCGTAGCGTAGACGATGGTGGTGGAGATTGCACCAGGGCCAGATAGCAGGGGAATGGCCAGCGGCACCACGGCGATGTTTTCTTTATCTACGGCTTCCCTGGCTTCTTCGGGCGTCTGCTTTTCCCGGTTGGGCGCGGCGTGCATCATGGAAATGGACATCAGCAGGATCAGGATTGCGCCGCCCACTTTGAACGATGCGATGGTAATGCCGAAGATAGCCAGAAGCGGCTGGCCGATCAGCGCTGCCAGGACCAGCACCACCGCCACTGAAAAGCTGGCGATGCGCGCGATGTTTTTCTTTTCCGCTTCGGTGTTGCTGGCTGTCATGCTGACGAACAGCGGTAGCGCGCTGACGGGATTGACGATAATCACCAGCGCCATGAAAATTTTCAGGTAGTCTGCCCAGTGGAGCATGAGGGGGGTCCTCCCATCAAGAAGTGTTCTGCTATAGTACCTTGTACCGCACTTAATCAGAATTTTCTTGGGTTGACCCGGCAAATCAAGGGAGTTCGCCATGCAAGACATATTAACGGCATTGCTGCGCGCACTGCGCAGCCTGTTCCACCCCAAGATGCTCGCTTTGGCGCTCTGGCCCACCGTCATGGCGGCCGTCATCTGGGGCGGACTGGCATTTTTCTTCTGGTCGGACTGGGTAGCCAGCCTGCAAGGCCTGATCGATCATACCGCGGTGCAAGCCTTTCTGAGCGGGCACGAGTTGGGCTGGGCGGCGCGGACCGCCGCCATCGCTCTGGCTTTCCTGCTACTGGTGCCGATGGGCGTGGTGACGGCTCTTTTGATCGCCGCTGTGATCGCGATGCCGTACATGCTGCGTTTCGTGGCTGGCAGGGACTATCCCGACATCGAAATGAAACACGGGGGCACGGTGCTGGGCTCCATCTGGAACGGGGTGGCCGGCATTCTCGTGTTTGCTGTGTTGTGGCTGGTTACATTGCCGCTGTGGCTGTTCGGCCCTTTTGCGGTGGCGGTTCCCATCCTGCTTTCGGCCTACCTGAACCAGCGGCTGTTCCGCTATGATGCGCTCGCCGATCACGCCACGCCTGACGAGTTCCAGTCGGTGCTGGAGCGGTCCGGTGGGAAAATGTACCTGTTGGGAGGGCTGCTGGGGCTGGTCCAGTTCGTGCCTTTCCTTAATCTTTTACTGCCGATCTACATCGGGTTGGCGTATATTCATTTTTGCCTTGCCGAACTGCGCAAGCTGCGCGGGATACCCCGGATTGAGCCGTCATCCGGCGCTTAACGGGGCTGCCGCCGGTTTTGACGGGCATGGCCGAAAAGGTCGAAGAGACGCCCTCACTTTAAATTCAACGAGGATAGGAAACCGTGAAAAGAACCGACCTGGAAAAAAACATTGGTTTAAAGATCAACAGCCAAATAAAGCAGTCCGGTGCGCCCGGTCGTTTCGGCAAGGAAGCGGCGCCTGCAGTGGATCGGCGCGAACAGCGCAAGCTCGATCAGGCACTCGGCCTGGTGCCCTTCGCCGTCAAGCTCAACAGCGATCTGGTGAAGCAGATTCAGGCGCTGGCGCAAGCACGCCGGATCGGATTGAACGAGGTAGTAGCCGAATTATTGAAGAAAGGCCTGGACAACTGAGCGGACGGGGAAAACGCCCGAACACGGGTCGTTCAGGCATTTCTTCGACCCTGTTCATTTGCGGCATAAAAATTACTTGTTAACAAGAAACAAGGCCTTGTATACCATGGCGATCTGATTTTTTTACTTTGAGAGCGCATCCCACCATGACCGCCACATCCGACCGCTTCAAGGAAGCAATTGCCCGTTTCGACGCCGCCAATGCGGAAGACCCCAACAAGGAAATTTTCGAGGGCAAGGAATACACCAAGGAACAGCTTTACGCCGAGCGCATGACGGCCTGGCTGAAAAAGTTCGAACCCAATGCCTCGGAGGCACTTCAGCTCGCCGCGCGCGCCCAGCACATTTGCCGCTGGAAGATTCCGCGCAGCGACTATCCGATGAACCGCAAGGGCTACAACGACTGGCGCACCACGCTGGCGAAGTTCCACGGCGATACCGCCGCCGCGATCATGAAACAGGTGGGCTACGACGATGTGATGTGCGAGAAGGTCAAGGAACTGCTGCTGAAGGACCGCATCAAGCTGGCAGATCCGGACGGCCAGACGCTCGAAGACGTGATCTGCCTGGTGTTCCTGGCCTACTATTTCATCCCCTTCGCCCCGCATTACACCGAGCCGAAATTGATCGGCATCGTGCAGAAGACCTGGAAGAAAATGTCGGAACGCGGCCACAAAGCCGCGCTGGAACTGGCGCCCGCCCTGCCCGCCGATCTGCTGGCGGTGGTGCAGAAGGCGATAACAACGGCCTGATTGCGATCCGGTTCAAAGACGCCACCTGCCCCCTTCAGCATTAAGGCCGGGGAGGCGGGGGCGGCGGGATATAGCGCGGTGACGCATAGCCCGGAACCTGGTTGCCCTTGGCGTACATGCACTGCTGGTAGGCGAGATCGTAACGGCGCTGTATTGACATGGCGCTCAGGTTCGCTGCATTTGCGCCGGCGGCTGAGCCGACGATCAGGCCCGCGCCCGCCATCGACTCGGCGCTGCGTTCATGTCCATGCCCGACGAGCGCTCCGGATGCAGCACCCAATGCAGCGCCCGCCACCGCCCCCGTAACCACTTGCTCCCGTGCCACCTCATTCGGATCCACGCCAATCTGCTGGCGTGCGAAGGCCATGCACTCGGCATTGTCCAGCCGAAACTGGTCAAATGGCTTGCCGGGTTCGGGCATGATCGCCACGCTCGGGCCGACCGGGGTAGACGCGCAACCGGCAAGCGCTACGCCGAGCACCACATACAGCGCCGTCTTGCTGAAATTCATCGCCACTCTCCTAAAAAGCCGTCTCAATAAATATCATGGATGCGTTGCTGCCAGCTTTTAATTATTGAACAGGCACGCCGGGCGGGGTCGCTGGCACCGTCTTCCATCCCTCCGGGCAAGAAGGCACGTAGGGGTAATATCCTTTGACCGATGTGCAGTAATACCAATATTGCGCCTGAGCCGCCGGTGCGCCAGGCGCCGCAGGGGATGCCGGCTGCTGAATTACCACGACTGGCGGCGTATAAGCATCGGGATAGGGATAGACCGGCTGTGGGTAGAAATACCACAGCCCCCCGACCACCCACCACCAACCCAAACGTCCTTCGTGAGCGCCGTGATGCCAGTGCCCGGCACGCCAGCGCGGGAGGTCGCGATTGTGGAATTCCCGTATATCGCCATGCCAGTTGCGGCCCTCGTCGTGACGCCCATCATCGCGGCGGTCGGCGTTGGCTGACAAGGGAGCCAGTGCCGCCAAGGTGGAAAAGGCTAGCATCAGGCTTATCGTCTTGATCATCTTCATTTTGGTCTCCTCAAATGGCCTGGAGTAATCCGGGAGCTTACTGAATCCATTCATTTGGATCATGGCGGGAATGATTCGTTCGAGCCACGATCCAGTCCGTTTATCAAGTTTTAGACAAGGAAAGCCAGAACTCAGCGCCGACGATGTTTGGCAAACTGCTCGTCAAACAGCTTCTGCTGCTCGGGCGTCAGGACGGCATAGAACTCCTTGACCGCCACAACCCGTTCGGCCATCCGGCTTTCGTGCTCCTTCATCATGGAAAGTATCTTTTCCATGCGCTCGGGTGCGTGGAGCGACTCCATCGCCGATATATCTGGCCGGCTACGGGGACCAGAGGGTTTCATCTTTTCACTGAAGGTTTTCCAGGCAGCATTCTGCTCCGGGGTAAGCTTGAGCTTGTCGTGTAACCGGGCCTGGCGTTTTTCGATTTGTTGGGCGAATTTTTCCGACCCGCCGCCCATCGGGCCACACCCGGTGTTGGCCAGCGCCAGAATGGGTGCGCTGCCGAGGCCGAGCGTTGCCAATCCGATCAGCAGGATGTTTTTACGAAACTTGGTCATGGCTGAATCTCCTGAATAATTTAAAGTGCAAGTGCACGATGAGCATTTCACCACTCCCATGTATCCTGAATATGTTCATTTTGTATCGTTATATGTCGATTCGACGGCTTGATACCTGCGGCTACAATTCAACGCTGCCGATTTCTTCCGGTTTCGGCATAATGTCCCTCATGGATACGCAACCCAGCATTCTGCTCGTAGACGATGATCGGGAAATCCGCTCGCTGCTTGGCGAATACCTCGACGCAAACGGCTTTCGCACGCACGGCGCAGCCGACGGGACAAGCATGTGGCGGATACTGGACAGCGTCCGCATCGACCTGATCGTGCTGGATCTCACCCTGCCCGGAGAAGACGGCCTGACGCTCTGCCGCAACCTGCGCGCGCGCTCCAGCCTGCCGGTGATCATGCTGACCGCGCGCGGCGATCCGCTCGACCGCATACTCGGACTCGAAATGGGGGCCGACGATTACATGCCCAAGCCCTTCGAACCCCGCGAACTGCTTGCGCGCATTCGCAACGTGCTGCGCCGCACCCAGGCATTGCCGCCGAACCTGGAACTGCCCAGCGCCAAACGCCTGCGCTTCGCGGGGTGGACGCTCGACCTGACGGCACGCCATCTGCTCAGCCCGCAGAATACGGTGGTGATGCTATCGGGCGCGGAATTCAGGCTGCTCAGGATTTTTCTCGAACGTCCCAACCGGGTACTGAACCGCGACCAGTTGCTCAACCTGATCCACGGCCGCGACGCCGACCCCTTCGACCGTTCCATCGACCTGCAGGTCAGCCGCCTGCGCCAGAAGCTGGGCGAGGACGCCAAGGCGCCCGCATTGCTCAAGACCGTGCGCAACGAAGGCTACGTGCTGGCAACCCAGGTCACCATGGAGAACTGATGTGAAGGCATTTTTCGGCTCGATGGTAGGCCGCGTTTTCCTGATCCTGGTCGGCGGCATTTTCGCTTCTGCCACCCTCACCTTCCTCCTCGCCGACAGCGAGCGTCAGATGGACATCTCGCAGATTCGCTCGCTGCACATGGCCGAGCGCGTCGAACAACTGGTGCTGATGCTCGACGCAACGCCGCGCGAAGCCAAAGCCCGGGTCGCCGCAGCCGCGAACCGCAACGGCTTCAGCGCCACCATTGCCACCGCCCCGATCAGCGGCGGCGAGCCGGATGCCGATCTCACCACTGCCCTGCTCAAGCGGCTGGGCGATGATCGCGGGGTCGTTGCCCAGAAAATAGCCTGCAGCGCCGTCCTGCCAGAGCCAGAGCGCCTGCCGCCCGGCGCAAAAGCCATTTGCCGCGCCATCTCCCTTTCGCTCGGCGACGGTGCCTACCTGCAACTGGTCATGCAGCCGCGCCGCCCGCCGCCCGCCGCACCGCCCAAGTCCCGGCTGCTGCTCTACATCTTCTTCTTTGCCGGCTGCCTTGTCCTGCTCGCCTATGCCGTTGCGCGCATGTCGATCCAGCCGCTGCGGCAACTGGCCCAGGCCGCCACCAAGCTGGGCCGCAACATCGAACAGCCGCCGCTGGCCCTGCGCGGCCCGACCGAAGTGCGCCGCGCCGCTTCCGCCTTCAACACCATGCAGGCGCAAATCCGCCGTTACATGCAGGAACGCACCCAGATGCTCGCGGCCATCACCCACGACCTGCAAACGCCGCTGACGCGCATCCGCCTCCGCCTCGAAAAAGTGCAGGACAAAGAGTTACAGACCCGGCTGGTCGAAGACCTCGCCGCGATGCAGGTCACCATCCGCGACGGCCTCGACCTCGCAAGAAGCATGAACTCTGCCGAGCCGATGCAGCGCACCGATTTCGACTCGATCCTCGACAGCGTCTGCGCCGATGCCGCAGAAGCCGGGCAGGACGTCACCCTGAGCGGAGAGACCAGGGTTTCCGTCACGGCACGCCCGAACGCGATGCGGCGCTGCCTCACCAACCTGATCGACAACGCGGTGAAATACGGCGGCTATGCGCGGGTGACGGCCAGCCTGGAAGGCAGGAAAGTGATCGTGCAGGTGCGGGATGGCGGGGCAGGTGTCCCGGAAGACAAGCTGGAAGCGGTGTTCGACCCGTTCTTTCGGCTGGAGACCTCACGGTCGCGCGATACCGGCGGCACCGGGATCGGGCTGTCTATTGCCCGCAATATTGCGGAGCAGCATGGGGGGTCGCTGGTTCTGCGCAATCATGCGGAGGGTGGGTTGGTGGCGGTGTTGGAATTGCCGGTTGGGTGATGTATTTCGTCGCTCTCGTCACCGGCAGCTCGCGTAAAACTCCATGTAGGGTGCCAATAAGCGTAGCGCATTGCACCGGATTTTTCATTCGGCGCAATCAACATTGCAAATAGTAACGCTTGACGATACTAACGCAAAGGGTTAGCATTTGCAATGCCAAGTCAATTCTGACCAAGCCACCAAACTAACGCCGTGATGGCGCCGTGAAAGGAAACCACAACATGATCAAATCATTTGCTGACAAGGCTACGGCTGCGGTGTTTGACGGACGGTTTG
>DATKUY010000039.1:0-71278 GCA_035530375.1 Sulfuricella sp.
GGCACGGTGCTGTGCTTCATCCTGTTTGTCTGCACGGCGATGATTTACGCCTGCCTGAAATTCCTGCAGGAATGGCATAGCCCCCTTACGGTGGTGAACTACCTGCTTCTGGGCAGCGCTTCCGGCTTTACCCTGGCGACGGCCTATTCGGTCTATGCCGCGCCCGACCTGGTGGGGTTCTACGGCAAATGGGCAATGGTGATCACCCTGCTGGCGCTGGTGACGCGCGCTGCATCGCTGGTGCGTAACGCCCGCCTGAAACCGAAATCCACCCTGCAATCGGCGATAGGCGTGCGCCATAACAAAATTGCACAACAATCGCAGGGGTTCATGGGCGGCTCGTTCAACACCCGGGAATTCTTCCACGGCAAGGGGATAAGCTTGCTGCGCTCGGTCAAATGGATATTCCTGGTGACGGTGTTCGCGCTGCCCTTGCTGCTCCTGGCCAGCGGGCTTTCCACTTCCGCGACGGTGTTGCTGTCCGCCGCTTTTCTGGTTCAATATGCGGGATTGCTCGCCGAACGCTGGTTTTTTTTCGCTCAGGCCAATCACCCGCAAAACCTGTATTACCAGGCTATCTCCTGACTTCGCCATCGCACGGAGACGTCATGGCGAATTTTCCTGGCCCTGCCTGTTCCGATTCTCGCCAGGAGTGCATGGTGAACAGCACCGCGATCATCGGCGACCAGGGTGCGATCCCGGCGGACACGAACCCCCAGGGCTATTGCCACATCCATCGAGCACCGATACTATCCGGAAAGGATAAATCTGCCCGACAACAAGGGAATACCCAATGGCAAACCTGCAAGCACTGACCCAGCCCAAGATCGAAGATCGCGAGTCTTTCGAGGAATACCAGGACAACCTCAAGGATCTCGCTCCCCAGATTGAGCAGGACGTGGCCCGGCTCAAACAGTCTCCCGCCGACCCGGTGATCCTGTCCAACCTGTTTCGCACCCTGCACAACATCAAGGGGGATGCAGCCTTATGCAAGGTGGAAATCGGCGTGATTATCAGCCACCCGCTCGAAACCCTGCTGGGGCGGGTGCGATCAGGCGAGCTGGGGTTTACCGAATTGCTCGGCGAAATGATTCTGCTGACAATAGACCGTCTGGAGCTGGCCGTGGAAACGATGGCCGGGGGCAAGCCGCTCGCCAACTTGCAGCTCGTCAAGCTGGTGGAGGGCCTGGAAAGGCTGAGTAAAGTCCAGCAGAACCAGATGGATGCGATGATCAGCGACATCATCGAATTGGTTACCAGCTTCCGCCCCGTCGTCATCGGGGCGGAAGTCGAAACCGGCAAAGTGGAGCAATCCGCGATTCCCCGCGCCCAGAATGAAATCGCTGCGGACCTGCGCTTCTTCCGCTCGCTGGCACAACAGCTCGAAAGCCGTTCCCCCCATTTTCGCGGCCGCACCGTCCGCACGCTGCACCTTGCCCTGGCCACCAACCGGGCCGCAGGCAAACCGGTCGATCCGGTGCAGTTGGAGGCCGCCATCTACATGCACGATATCGGCATGACGCTCCTGCCCGAGTCGGTCTGGCTCCTCAAATCGGGGAAGCTCAGCGAGGGCGACAAGGAAGCCCTGCATGCCCACCCCGGCTTCAGCGCGGGCCTGCTGGAGCGCATGGCAAACTGGAAGGCTGCCGCAGAAATGGTGGCGCAGCACCATGAAATGTCCGACGGCGCGGGCTACCCGGCCGGACTGATGGCCGACCAGATCTGCGCCGGCGCCAAAATCCTGGCCATGGTGGACGCCTTCGAAGCGGTGATGCTGAAACATGCCCACCGCGGCCAGAGCCGCTCCATGCTGCGCGCCATTGCGGAAGTCAATGCCTGCGACAACCAGTTCGCCGAAGAGTGGGTCGGCCCCTTCAATTCGGTGATCCGCCAGATGATCGGGGCTTGAAATGTTGCGTGAATCCTGAAGACTTGCAGCGCCTGGTTACCGTTGCCATGCCTTACGGCAAATACAAGGGCCGCCTGATTGCCGACTTGCCTGGACGGTACCTTAACTGGTTTGCCCGCACCGGTTTTCCAACCGGAGAAATCGGTCGGCTATTGGCGCTGATGCAGGAGCTGGATCACAACGGTTTGTCGCCTCTGCTCGACCCGCTCCGAAAAGACAAACTTGAAAAACACGATTGAATCCAAAAACCATTTTAGCCACGGATTAACATTGATAATCCGTGTATATCAATGTCAATCCGTGGCTGAGCTGTTTTTTTTAGGTTGAATCGCCGTTTTTTCAGATGTACCTAGCCGCCAGGCAGGCTTGTTGAATAATGGCGCTGGATCTCGCAGGATAAGATCCGGCGCGGAAAATGGCGCCAGCCGTTCAAGAAAATCCAGCAGTTCCAGCGCGGGAGAGTTGCGGAAAAAGCGCGCCATGGGAATTTCCATCCAGATTCGGTCGGTGTAGGCATAAAGTTCATAGGGGATATCGCCGATCCCGTCATGGTTGCGGTCGAAGCCTTGATAGTCATCCCAGTAATTGCCGCGAAAATCGTTGGCGAGCGCGTCACCGATGCCAAACATGGTGACATGGACAAGGTTGTTCTCGAAGCTGTTGCCATACACGGCATGACCGCCGCGCTCGCCGTAAAAACGGATGCCGATGGCATTGTGGGCAATGCGGTTGCCGCGCAACAGGATTCTGCCCGCGGCTTCGATCGGCGAATCGGCGAGAATGCCGACGGCGCAATGGACGATCTCATTGCCTTCCGCCACGCCCTCCTCGCTCATCTTGAAGGCCAGCCCCACGCCGCTCACGCCCAGCGAGTGGAATATCAGGTTGTGTCGAACCGACACCCGGTCGGAATTCAGCACAATGATCCCGGTGGCGGTTCGATAGAGCGAGTTGCGCTCGATCACGCTATCCGGCGAAAAAAACAGGTGGATACCGTAGCGGCTGTTGCGGATGACGTTACCGACGATATGGTTGCGCGGCGAATTCATCAGCACGAGATCACGCGCCTGATCGATGTCGTTGCCTTCGACCAGGTTGTCCATGCTGTACCAGAGGCGGATGCTCTCGCCCCGCATCGCCAGTTCCGCCGGTCTGGAACGGATGCGGTTGCGCCGCAGGATGTTGTGGTTGGCCCGTTTCAGGCTGATGCCGAACAGCGTGCCCTCGACCACGTTGTCCTCGATGCTGTTTTCATCGCCACTTAGCGCAATACCGGTGTCCAGCCGGTCGTGGGAATCACCGGAATTGGTCAGCCGTAAACCACGCACCACGGCGCCGCTGGCATTGATGATCAGCACCGAGCCGGTACCGCCGCCATCCACCGTGACCTTGCCGCCGCCATCGATGATGATCTGGCGCGAGATCGTTGCCGGTCCGGCATAGGTGCCCGGTTTGGGGCGCAAGGTCCCGCCGGCAGGCGTGGCGTCGATCAGTGCCTGAAACGAAGGGAAGGCTGCCGACGCAGTCAGGGGAAAAACCAGCAGCAGAAAAAACAGATTTTTGATCACAGGTAATCGGTAATTAGGACGAGCACCAATATAACAACATCTCCCTCATTATCCGCAATGAGAAACATCAATCACTGCTTTCCTTCCAGTTCTTCCCAGCGCGCCAGCACCTTCAGCAGTTCTTCCTCGATCTCGGTATTGCGCGCCTGCAGGCGCTTTACCTCGCCGGGGTCGGTGCGGTAAAGCTCGCCGTCCGCCAGTTTCTCGCCGATGGTCTGCTGCTCCTGCTCCAGCGCCTCGATCTGCTTGGGCAGAGCTTCCAGCTCACGAACTTCCTTGAAGGAAAGCCGGGTTTTTGTCGCTGGCTTGGTCTCTGCCGCCTTCATCCTGGCGGCAGCGGCGGGTTTTTTCTCGGCTTCGGTTGCGGCGCGCGGCCGGCAGCGCAGCCAGTCCTCATAGCCGCCGGCATATTCGGCCAACCGGCCGTTGCCTTCGAAAGCGATAGTCGAGGTCACCACGTTGTCGAGGAACGTCCGGTCATGGCTCACCAGGAACAGGGTGCCGGAATATTCCAGCAACAGCTCTTCGAGCAGTTCCAGGGTTTCGATATCGAGGTCGTTGGTCGGCTCGTCCAGCACCAGCACGTTGGCGGGACGGGTGAACAGCCGTGCCAGCAGCAGGCGGTTGCGCTCGCCGCCGCTGAGGGAAGAAACCTTGGCGCGAGCCCGCTGCGGTGGAAAGAGGAAATCGCCGAGGTAGCTGATGACGTGTTTCTTCACCTCGCCGATTTCGATGAAGTCGTTGCCCTGGCTGATGGTGTCGATCAGCGTCGCGTCCTCGTCGAGCTGTTCGCGCATCTGGTCGAAGTAGGCGACGGCGAGCTTGGTGCCGCTCTTTACCGTGCCGGAATCGGGCTGCAACTCGCCCAGGATGAGCTTGAGCAGGGTAGTCTTGCCCGCGCCGTTCGGCCCGATCAGGCCGATGCGGTCGCCGCGCATGATGCGCGTGGAAAAATCCCGGATGATGGGCTTGCCGCCGAAGGATTTCGAAACATGCTCCAGTTCCGCCACCAGCTTGCCGGAGCGATCTCCCGCATCGAGTGCGAGCCGGGCCTTGCCGGTCTGATTGATGCGTGCCGTATGCTCGCGCCGCAACTGCTCCAGCCGCCGCACGCGGCCTTCGTTGCGGGTGCGCCGGGCTTTGATACCCTGGCGTATCCACACTTCTTCCTGGGCCAGGACCTTGTCGAATTTTGCACTCTGCGTCTCTTCCGCTTCGAGCATTTCCTGCTTCCTGCGCTGGAAGGCGGAGAAGTTGCCGGGGAAGCTGGCCAACTGCCCCCGATCCAGTTCGATGATGCGGGTGGCGACATTGTCGAGAAAGCGCCGGTCGTGGGTGACGAACAGCACGCCGCCGGCAAAGGACTTGAGCAGTTCCTCCAGCCATTCGATGGCGGCCAGATCCAGATGGTTGGTGGGTTCGTCCAGCACCAGCACATCCGGCTCGGCAACCAGCGCACGGGCCAGCGCCACGCGCTTTTTCCAGCCGCCGGAAAGCGACGAAACCAGGGCATCTTCAGGCAAGGCGAGGCGGCTCATCACCGCGTCGATGCGGCTTTGCTGGCGCCAGCCGTCGCGCGCTTCCAATTCGCCCTGCAAGTGTTGCATGCGCTCCAGCAACGCATCGACGTCCGCGCCCTCTTCTCCCAGCGCGTGGGAAACCGCATGGTAATCGATCAGCAACTGGCTCAGGCCCACCAGCCCCTCGGCCACCGCTTCGAATACCGTATGGCCGGGATCGAGCTGCGGCTCCTGCGGCACATAGGCCAGATTCAGCGCCGGAGCGCGCCACACCTTGCCGTCGTCGGGGAACGCCACGCCGGCAATGATCTTCAGCAGGCTCGATTTGCCGCCGCCGTTGCGACCGATCAGGCCGACCCGTTCGCCGGTGTCGAGCTGCAAATCCGCCTGATCCAGCAAGGGATGGTGGCCATAGGCGAGGGAAACTTTTTCCAGTGTAACGACAGGCATAATGAGATAAAACCGAAACGCGGCGAAATCGCCTGGTGATAAATGAACTTAAAAACGGCTTTTAACCACGGATGCACACGGATTGACACCGATAAAACAAATGGCTGCGCATAAGCCAGCTACCCGCTTAAGGGTGACCTATGTGCTTGACACAATCCTTGGTAATCCGTGCACATCCGTGTCGCCTAGAGGCGCCTACTTTCGGTAATCCGTGGATAAACTGCTTTTTAAAGCGATGGGTTACCTTCGTGAGCATAGGTTTTTTCGTGTACGGCCTGGCATGCCATACAGCGCACGGCGGTTGGATACACCAGCAGGCGCGCAAACGGAATGTCGGCTCCGCAATCGACGCAAGAGCCAAAATCACCTGCGGCGAGGCGACTGGACGCCACCTCGATTTCGCGCACCTCGATAACCTGCCGATCAACTATTGCCGCATCCATGTCGGCGATCAAATCCGCCACCGACTCATCTGCCAGATCGGTCACGCGGCCCGCCAGATCGATGTAATGCTGCTCGCCAGAACGCGCCAGTTCATCGCGAATTTCCTCGAGCAGCTGTCGATGGCGCTGTTCCAGGGCCTGCCTGATCTGTGCGGTTTCGTCAGCAGTAAAAGCAACCATATTTCAAACTCCTCATAAAATTCCAGCGGAACAGCCAAAAGCGTAATTTTATCACAGGGCACCGGGCTGCCGTTTTGTCATCGCCTGTCCGGTCCTAAAAACCGCGTTTACCCACAGATGAACACGGGTTAACACAGATAAAAACAAGGGGTTGTTGACGATTTTCGGCTCACCCGAAAAGTGATTACGAAGAGAAGATCAACTCTTTGATAATCCGTGGCTAATCTGCTTTTTATAGGTTTAAATTACGCTGCGCCCGCCGTGAAATATAGCGGCATGCCTGGTCATCCGGATGATCCAGGAACCACCCCCGGCACAGCGCCCCGACCCATTCCGGCTGGCTCCTGGCGGCGTCGTTCAGCCAGTTGGCCACGGAATCCTGTACATAGCGGGCTTCGTCGCGGCGGCACGGCTCAAGCAAAGGCAGTCCGTGCCAGGGCTCCGCCTGCAACAGCGGAATGTGCTTTGCCCATACCCCGCGTGGCCGCGTAATCTCAACGGCGAAACGACGCAGATTGGCATCCGGCTCAGATGTCCAGCCGTTCAGCAGGGCGATCGCATCGAGCGGGGCGGCAGCGACAACCGGCCGCAACGCCAGCCAGGCCCATTCGCGTACGCCGAAATGGCGGTCTGCGGCCAGCGGCCTCATCGCCATGAATTTCTCCGAAAATCCCAGCTCCGGATGCAGGGCGATGGCAAAGCAGGCAAAACCCCGCACCGTATCGGCCGGGTGAGCGGTTAGCTGCCGCAGCGCCTGCGTGCTGCCGAATGCGCCGTTCTCGCCCAGCACCCGGCCAGCCAGTTCCATGCGCTTCACCAGCCCATGCCCGGAAAAATCCCGACATGCCGCTTCACGCGCCAGCCCCGCCACATCGCCAGACCAGTCGCGCAACGTTTCCGGCAGCACAACGGCAAAATCCATCGCCGCCTGCTCGGTCAGGGTCGCCGTTTCGATTTTACCGCGATTGAGAAGCGCGACCAGTTCGGGCGGAATATCGCGAAACCGGACATACCCCTTCCGCCCCGGCGCAAATTGGCGGCTGTAATCGATTTTTTCCATCCGGTAATTTTAGCGTAAAACCACTATCTCACTTCGGCATCCCAGCAGTTAATGCTGCGGTTTTAAAAACCCGGTTGAACCGCAGAGACGCAGAGGCGCAAAGAAAAAAACCATGAGTTACAGCATTACGCGACCTCATCCATTTGGAAAGATGGAAAATCTGGTGCACCCCATTTATTCCTCTGCGCCTCTGCGGTTAAGCAATTGCCGTTTTCATTTTCAGTCAACCGGAAAACCAGTGAATGAGGTTTACCTCGGCCGGAATGCGGGCTTCCTGATGCCAGGCGACGGCCCGCGGCGTGAAATCGGCGGCAGACCGTTCGGTAGCGATAAAACATTGGTAAATGTAGCCATGGGTTGCACCCGGTATGCCGGCCTGGCATTCCATTACCTGCACCGTCACCGCATCGTCTTCCAGCGGGTCGGCGTACATCTGCACCTGCACGAATTCCGGCGGGATTTCGCCCAGATAGACATGCAGGGCAAAGAACCATCCGCCCGGCCGTTGCTGCACCTCCTTGTTCGACAGATGCACCTCATGCCAATGCCGTCTGACTGTGGATTCCCAGGCAGCGAGCTCTTTTGCGAGGCTTCCGCCGCCTGCGCTGCGCCTCCGATACGCCGCAACGGCGGGGAGATAGGCGTCGCGCACGTAGTCCTGCAGCATACGGTTGCTGCTGAATTGCGGCGCAAGTTGGGACATGCTGGCGCGCATGCGCGCCGTCCACTCGCGCGGGATGCCTTGCGCATCGCGGCGATAAAACATGGGCACGATTTCCTGCTCCAGCAGGCAGTAAAGCTGCTCGGCTTCGATATCGTCCCAGCCCGGCTCGGTATGTTCCATACCATCGCCCAGCGCCCAGCCGACTTCGGGAGCGTAGGCCTCGGCCCACCAGCCGTCCAGTTCGGAAAGATTAAGACCGCCGTTGACCAGGACCTTCATGCCGGAAGTGCCGCTTGCCTCCCATGGCCGGCGCGGGGTGTTGATCCACACATCCACGCCTTGCACCATCTCCTGCGCGAGATTCATGTCGTAATCCTCCAGAAATACCACATGCGCGCGAACCTCCGGACGGAGCTCGAATTCCGTCCATGCCTGGATGAAGCGCTTGCCGGTTTCGTCCAGCGGATGGGCCTTGCCGGCGACGATAAGCTGCACCGGGCATGCCTGGCCGGTCAGCAGCCGCGCCAGTCGCCCGGCATCGCGCAACAGCAGGTTGGGCCGCTTGTACTCGGTGAAACGCCGTGCGAAGCCGAGCGTGAGCACGTTCGGGTCCAGGATATTGCCGGCCTGCGCAATGGTTTCGGCGTCCGCGCCGCGCTGGCCGAGTTGGCGTGCCAACCGATGGCGCGCGTAATGCACCAGATCGCTCCGCTCCTCGCTGCGAAATATCCACAGCGCCTCGTCGCTCAGCTCCCGGATGGCGCCTGACAGTTTTTCGGGCATACCCAACCAGCGGTCCTTGCCGCAGGTGCCGGTCCATATCTTGTCAGCCCAGGGCGAGTCCCACGAGGAGACGTGCACGCCATTGGTGATATAGCCAACGGGCACCTCGCGTTGCGGCCAATCCGGATAAAGCCCCTGAAAAATGCGGCGGCTGACTGCGCCATGCAGTTGGCTCACACCATTGATCGTGCCGCAGGTGCGCGCAGCCAGATAGGCCATGTTGAACGATTCACCGTCTGATTCGGCATCCCTTCGGCCCAAGGTCAGCAGTTCGTGCGGCGAAATGCCCAGTTGCGTGGCGTAATGGGTAGTGCCGTATTCAGTAAGCAGACCCAGCGGAAAAGTATCGAAAGCTGCGGCTATCGGGGTGTGGGTGGTGAATATGTTGCCGGCCCGGGTTGCCCAAAGCGCCTCCCAGAAATCGACGCGATTGTCCTCCATGAATTGCCGCGCCCGTTCAAGCGTTACCAGGGCGGCGTGACCCTCGTTGAGGTGGCATACATCCGGATGCAGTCCAAGCGCCTCCAGCGTGCGCCATCCGCCAACGCCGAGCACGATCTCCTGCACCAGGCGCATCTCCACGCCGCCGCCGTACAGTTTGCCGGTGATGCCGCGGTCGGCAGGGCTGTTCATGGGATCATTGCTGTCCAGCAGGTACAGGTTCACCCTTCCCACCCGCGCCTGCCACGCGCGCAGGATCAGCGTCCGCCCCGGAAGCTCGATGGGCACCCCGAGCCAGCCGCCGTCGGCATCGCGAACCGGCGTGATGGGCATATTGGCGGGCGTGTTGTAGGGATATATTTCAAGCTGCCTGCCGCGGGCGTCGAGCATCTGGCGGAAGTAGCCCTCCTGGTACAAGAGCCCCACCGCGACCAGCGGCACGCCCAGGTCGCTTGCGGTTTTCAGGTGATCGCCGGCCAGCACCCCCAGTCCGCCGGAATACAGCGGCAGGGCTTCCGCCAGGCCATATTCCATGCTGAAGTAAGCGACAAGCGCATCACTATCCGGATGCATGCTGCCGAACCAGGTGCGGGCCGAAGAATAATCGCGCCGTGCCTGCATCAAATGCTCGATCCTGGCCCGGAATTCCTCGTTCTTGGCCAACTGCTCCAGGTTTTTTTGCGAAATGTTCTGCAGGATCAGCCATGGGTTCCTGGTTCGCGCCCAGACTGCCGGCGCCATCTCCTTCCACAAGAGATCCGCCGCGTGACTCCAGGTCCAGCCCAGATCAAGGCTGAGCTCGGCCAATCCCGCCATGTCTTCGGGCAGGTGCCTTAAAAAGGGGTGTATCGAGGGTGTTTCCATTTGTTTGCCTGTCTCAATCATGACGCTATCAACATTCGTTCCGTCGCCAGCGTGGCGCACATGGAGAAATAATAGATTACGCTCTTCTGATTAACCTGTTTATTTGGGAGGATTGGATAGCAAAGTGCCATAGTAGGCCGAAAAATCGGAGATTTGCCCAAGCAATCCGGGCAACGCGCTGTTTGCCGCCAGAACTCCGCCATACGGGTCATCGCTGGGCGCGTTTTCGAATGCCTCGAATTCTTTGGTAGCCAACACCCGATGATTTGCCTGCTCGACAAGCTGGACACGCAATTTCAGGTGAAGCCGGCTGGGGGAGCTCATGAATTCCTGTCGCAGAAGGACAAGTTCCATATCCAGGCGAATATCGCCTCTTGATGTCTCAGCGGCAGAGGTCACAGCACGAAATCCGCTTTGCCTTTCCAGCGCTCTTTCCAACAGAGGAGCGATCATCTTCGCGGGAGAATCCACCCAACGGTTTCTGGCGAAATATTCGAGGACATGGGGTTGGCGCACGAAAGCCATGCGTGACGTATCGTAACCCGGCATTGCACGAATCGGGCTGATAGACAGGGTCAATGGGATCGGTCTGACATGCTCTGCCTGGCTTGGTTGTGCCTCTATCAGGTAAGTGTGTTGAAACTCCGTTTCCACTGGACGGAAACTTGCGCAGCCGGCAAGCACCAGGATCAAAACCGGGGAGATGGTCTTGCTGCCGTATTTTTTTCCACGGAAATGCCACATTCTGCCAACTCCCCTATTCGCCAGGACCCGGCTCGGGCTGAGGCTTCCCGAATACCAGGGTGGCTGGATTGCTTTCCAGTTGGTCGCTTACCCGACGCAACGAGGCGCTTAAATCCCTCAAATCATTGACAAGCAGCCGCATGTCCTGAAGTGTGTCTGGTACAGCGGACACAGCGCGACCGGTCTCTCTTGTTGTGTGTGAAGCTTCATTTGCCAAGCGCTCCACCGCTTCTGCGCTATGTCCGACATGCTCGATCAGTTGTTCCAGTTCAGCGCTGGCGCGTGCGCTATGCTTCAGTGTTAGTGCGGCATTATCGACACTGGCCTGGATTGATGTTGAGCGCGAAGCCAGAGCGCGTGTAACTTTATCGATTTGCTCCAGGCTGTGCTTGAAAGTACGACGGTTGTCCTCATCCATCACGGCATTGACCTTGTCGGCAACGCCATTGATGCTCGCCAGCAGGCTGGTCAGCGCGGTATCCAGCCGTGTCATCAATGACGGCCCTGCCTGGATTACCGGGTATTCCCCGGTGGGTCCGGGTTTCAGCAAGGGAGACTGTGAACTGCCTCCGGAAAGTTCGACATAGGCGATTCCGGTCAGCCCTTGCGTGCGCAGCACGGCTACAGAATCCACCTTGACGGGGGTTCCGTGCTCGATTTTGAGCAGCAGTCTTACCCTTTCGGAGTTTGATGGGTCCAGCGCAATGCCGCGAACGTTGCCGACCTCGACACCGCGATATTTTACCGAGGCATTTAAATTGAGGCCGGAAACGGACTCGCTCATGAAAACATAATAGGAATCGTAGGTTTTGCGATATCGGCCGTCCGTGCCTAACCAAAGCAGAATGGCGACCAAAGCCGCACCCAGCAGCAGGGTGAAGAGTCCTACAATGGCGAAATTTACTTTCGATTCCACGCCTGCTCCCAAGCCGCACGACCGCGCGGTCCATAAAAATACTCGCGCACCATGGGGTGATCCAGCTTCGATAATTCTTCCATGGTGCCCATCCCCAGTAAATGCCCTTCTCCCAGAATGGCTACCCGATCCGCGACTCGCCAGAGCAAGTCAATATCGTGCGTTACTATCAGAATGGTCAATCCGAGCAATTCTTTCAAGTGTTTTACCAACTCATCAAGGCCGCCGGCGCTCAGAGGATCAAGACCAGCCGTGGGCTCGTCCAGAAACAGCAGTTCCGGATCGAGTGCGATGGATCTTGCCAACGCAGCCCGCTTGCGCATGCCGCCAGAGAGTTCGGAAGGAAATTTATCTCTGGCACTCGCTGGCAAACCGACCAGACTGATCTTGACGGCCGCGATTTCCTTGATGAGTTTTTCGCTCAGATCCGTATGCTCATACAGCGGCATGCTGACATTTTCAGCCACTGTAAGTGCGCTGAACAGTGCTCCGCGCTCGAACATGACACCCAGCCGGCGGCGCAAAAACAGGGCATCCTCTTCACTCATCCCCTGAACTTCATTGCCGAATACTTTAATTGTGCCGGAAACTGGCCGCTGAAGCTGGATAATTTCCCTCAATAGAGTCGATTTCCCGCAGCCGCTGCTCCCTGCCAAAACAAAGATTTCTCCACGTTGCACGGTAAGGCTTACATCCTCGTGCACCACTGCCGCGCCAAAACGGGTATGCAGATGGCGAATTTCAATGACCGGATCGTTTGGTGTGCTCATATCTTCAGCCAGCTGAAGATCACGGAAAATAGCGCGTCAAAGACGATAACAAGGAAAATCGCCTGCACCACGCTGACCGTTGTTTGTCTGCCCACGCTTTCTGAGCTGCCGCTTACGCGAAACCCCTGGAAGCAGCCAACGAGGGCGATTATTGCCGCAAAAACCGGGGCTTTGCCAACACCGACGAGAAATGAACTGACCTGGATGGAATCGCCGAATCGATCGAGAAATTCGACAAAGCTGATATTGAGCTGGCTTTGAGCCATGATCATGCCGCCGAACACACCCAGGATATCGGCATATACCGTAAGCAAGGGCAGCGCTATAATCAGCGCGACCATCTTGGGCAACACGAGCAAGTCCATTGGCGAAACGCCAATAGTTTGCAGGGCGTCGATCTCTTCCGTAACCTTCATGGTACCGATCTGCGCCGCATAAGCCGATCCCGAACGTCCTGCCACGATGATTGCCGTCAGAAGCGGAGCCATTTCGCGCAGGATGGAAAGCCCCACCAGATCAGCGACAAAGATATTGGCACCGTAGCGCGCCAACTGCTCGGCACCCTGGTAGGCAATGACCACTCCAATGAGAAAGGCAAGCAAGCCGACAATGGGCAGAGCATTGAATCCGGCAACTTGAAGATTGAACAGGATGGCACGCCATCGTATGCGCGAGGGCTGCATCAGGCAGCGCCAGGTAGCCAGGCTGGTTTCACCCAGGAATGAGAGGATACCCAGCAATTGCTCCAGATGGAGCCAGACCTTCCTGCCTGTCCTTTCAAGAAAGCCACGCTGCTCCTCTACCGCCCTTCCCTCCTCAACGGCGTGTATCCGGATCAGATCAAGCAACGCCCCATGCTCCCGGCGCAAACCCCGCGTTGAAACAGTGCATCCCATGGCTTCCAGTTGGCGGATGGTACGGAAGATCAGCCATGCTCCGGCAGTATCCAGGTCGTTGACCGATGAACAATCTACCGTCACAGGTCCAGGTTGAGGCATGGAAAGCCGCTCCAGGCACTTCTCAAGCAAGCGGGAATCTCGCAGTATCCAGGTACCGGAGAAATAAATGACGGCGCCCTCTTCCGACATTTCGAGGTTCGCTTCAGCTTCCGACATGGTGGAGGCGTCTTTCATGAAGAGACTTTAGGCAACAAGCACCGGGGTTGTCAAACCTGGCGGCGTTCCATGAATGCCTGTGCAGGGGTGTCACTGACCGCCGTCAGAAGAAGTTGTCTCATTTTTTGAGCATAGGGCAAAACCGGAAAATATTCCTGTAGATCGGCTCTTTCTGCCAGCTCAACCGCCAGTGAGTTTACAAAAATCGTCCCGATTACCGGCAACTGAGCATTTGCCCGCCGCTTTATGGCCGACTGATACTCCCAAGCCGACGTCAACCCGTGTAAAATGGCGTATCGCCCCAGTAGCTCAGTGGATAGAGCGACCCCCTCCTAAGGGGTAGGTCGGACGTTCGATTCGTCTCTGGGGCACCAGCCCTCCTGGCCGATATGTCAGAGCACGTAATTCTTTGATTTTATCGAGGCCGGACCGGGATTAAGAACCGGGAAGGCAATACCCAGGGCATGTTGTCTGCCCGATGAAAAACAACTGACCGATCGACCGGCACAATAGCCAGAAATGTGGGTTTCACCACTGAAAAATCATGCATCATGAATAAAACAAGCGATAGCGAACTCCTTGAGGAACACTTCGACGCACTGGAAATTCTGGCCGAAGAAGCGTGCAGCGAAGCCGATGCGCTCCCCGTCCTCAAGCCGGTCGAGACTCGCACAAACATACGCCAGCAAGAACGCTATTTGGTCAGATGGCGGATGGCTATCGTCTTCGATGAAGATAAAGGCAAGGACACCTTCCATGGCAGGGTAAACGACATTTCCATGGGTGGAATCAGCATCCACTGCGATCAGAATATCTTTTATAAAGGCAATGTGACTTTATTGCTGGCGGTTCCGCCGCTCAATGTCGCACACAGTAAAAGAATCCTTGAAATCAAGAGCCGTGTGGTTTACACCATACTTTCTAAAAATTCGTTCCGAATTGGCTTTCAATTTATCGGGTTCAAGGCGGGGGATGAAGAATTCCTGGAAAAACGCCTGAAAAGCAACCACACCCTTTACCGGGATTTCGAACCGCCGCAGGAGTGATTCGCCAATTCGCCGGAGCACATGAAGAATGGACTCGGTTTTCTTTTGGTTATCCAAGCTGGCGTGGCTGATCATCGCTCCGGACAGTCTGCTAGTGATTCTGGCGCTCGTGACCTGGGCGCTGCTATGGCATGGAATGAACCGGATGGCAAAGCGGATACTGGGTCTTGCAGCCATTGCCATGCTGATCGTGGCGCTCTTCCCTGTAGGCGAATGGGTTCTTTATCCGCTGGAAAAAAGGTTTTCTGCAAATCCCGTTCTGCCACAAAAAATCGATGGGATTATCGTGTTGAGCGGCGCCGAGGATGCAAACCTTTCCGCCATATGGAATCAGGTGGAGCTAGGCGATGGCGCGGAGCGCCTGCTGGCATTCCTGGCTCTGGCAAGACGATACCCTGAAGCGAAGCTGGTGTTTGCAGGCGGGAGCGGAAGCATGGTGAACCAGGCGCACAAAGGGGCGGATGTGGCGAAAAGGTTATTTGAACAGCAGGGGCTGGACGTCTCGCGGATCACCTTTGAAAGAGAATCCAGAAACACTTTTGAAAACGCCGTGTTGAGCAAGGCACTGGTCAAACCCGCTCCCGGGGAAAACTGGATATTGATTACATCCGCTTTTCACATGCCGCGCTCAGTCGGAATTTTCTGCCGGGCGGGATGGCCGGTGATCCCATATCCGGTGGACCACCGTGCCTGGCCCGGCAACCTTCTTCGCATTGACCTCGGCCTGGCCGGGCATCTTGGCGAAATGGCGATGGGGGTCAAAGAGTGGGTGGGACTGGCGGCCTATTATGCCACCGGGAAAACGGCGGCTTTGCTGCCGGCGGGTTGCGTCGGGCATTAAATCTACTGCCGGCGATTCAGGCCGGATTTAATTTTGCCTGCGGATCGGAAGATATCTGGGAATCCCTCTGAGTGGGGCTCCCGGCACGACTATTTTGGTTCTGGCATCAACCGCCTTGGCTGCAACAGCCTTGCTGGGCTCTTTCGGCTTTGCTTTCTTCTTCTTCACGGCAACAACAGCCGGCTTCTTTTTCTCGGGTTTTTTGTAATTGCAGACATACTCGAATTTCTGTTCTCCCGCGGTATCGGGAATCACATAATTCGGCCTGCCATAGTAATCGGCAGTGATAATTTTGATCTCGCTGCCATCCTCGGCGTAATACACTCTCATCAGCAGTTCCGCGATGCGGGCATCACAACCATAGCGAACCAGCGACTTTGACGATTTGAAATAAAAATCCCCCGGTTGCGCCTGCTCGTCCGCCGAATAAATTTCCCGGTCCCAGGCCGTCACGACAGCTCCCCGGCGTATCAAACTGGCCAGATCGACTTCGATACGCATTTTCTCGTTGGCCACCACTGTCGACCAGGTAGCGGCCTCGGCGCCAAACGCAAAACACAACAAAGCCGCCGCCAGCGCAAATCGCTTGAGAAAACCACCGGGAAACGCGAGAGTCGATAAGATTTTATTTTTCAATTGTAATGGCGCCCCAGGCAACACGATGTTCCTGATTCTAGCGTATCGTCTATTTATATCGGCCGCAATTGGAATAAATTTACCTCCATCTAGAAAATACTTACTGATTAAGACATTAACAATGATGGGAGCATGCCGGTATGCGGCAATTAATGCACACTTCGCAGAGGATGGTTACACATTGACGGCTAACTCCATGATGCAAGTATGTATTTAATTATCATATTGTTTTTATTGATCTAATTTTTAGCCTGATTTTTAACCATCTCAACCAATTCCCTTATCGGCAATACACTTGGACTCCATTCATACAAGTTTTCCACAAAGTTATCCACTGAAAATGTGCATGAAGTCGGAACGCGTTTGTCTCTATCCATTTATCGTGTTTTTTGGTAACGTTCCCAGATGAATTATTGCAGCCATTGCGGCGCGAAAGTCGAGTTGAAAGTCGCGCCCGGAGATCGTCTGCCGCGCTACATCTGCGACGCCTGCGGCACCGTTCACTACGAAAACCCGAAAATGGTGGTGGGCGCGATTCCCGAATGGGAAGGAAATATCCTGCTGTGCCGCCGCGCCATCGAACCGCGCCACGGACTGTGGACGCTGCCCGCCGGCTTCATGGAAAACCATGAAACCACCGCCCAGGGCGCGATGCGCGAAACATCGGAAGAAGCCAATGCCCGCGTCGAAATCATCGCCCTGTACACCCTCTACAACCTGCCGCACATCAGCCAGGTGCACCTGTTCTACCGCAGCCGCCTGCTCGACCTCGACTTCATGCCGGGCAGCGAAAGCCTGGAAGTGGCACTATTCAGCGAAGAAAACATGCCCTGGAAAGACCTGGCCTTTACCAGCGTCCGCAACACCTTGCGGCACTTCTTCAAGGACCGACGCAGCGGAGATTTCGGCCTGCACACCGGCGACCTCTCGCCGCAACGGAAATAAACGGGTATCGGTAGTTCGTGGTTGATTTCCGGTGCGTACTGACTCGCCGGTTCGGACGAGTCTGGGCACTGGGAAGTGGTTGTTTTTCTGCCTTGAAATTCCACTGCTAGGCTGATGGAGGCTGCCGAAATGATGATGCTGACCAAACATGAAAAAGGCTTTTAGATGGCAGTAAAAGTAGAAATGTTGTCAAAAAATCCTTGCAATGTTGTCGCTAGCACTTACAATAGTTTACGATAAATCACATAATTGTTTACGATATATGAGAGCGAAAACTTCGGAAATTAGGCAGTTCATATTGAATATGTGCCGCAATAAAGCCCGCAATGTTGCAGCGGAAGCGGCTCGGCATTTTGATATTTCCAGGCAGGCAGCCGGACGCCATCTCAACGCTCTTGAGAATGCAAAGATGGTGAGTTCATCTGGCAAGGGAAATGCCAAGACTTCCTGGCTTATTCCATTGATCGAGCAGTCCTGGAAATTTCCATTGCCTGGCTTGAGGGAAGATATTGTCTGGATTGAGAACATTGCGCCACACATAGCGGATTTGCCGGAAAACGTGCGCGACATGTGGCATTACGGTTTCACCGAAATGGTTAACAACGCCATAGACCATTCCGAGGGAACTGTGCTTACTATTCACTTCACACGCACTGCGCTAGATGTGGAAATATTGATTAGCGATGATGGCGAGGGAATTTTTCACCATATCCAGCGACTGGGCAATCTTTACGATCCAAGAGAAGCAATTCTGGAATTGGCAAAAGGCAAGTTTACTACAGACCCGGCCCACCATTCCGGGGAAGGTATATTTTTCACTTCACGAGCTTTTGATTCGTTCGCAATTATGTCCCGCACACTCTATTTTTCTCACAAGGCCGAGCAAGATGACTGGCTGATAGATGACGACAAAGACATACCGGGGACGCGTGTATTTTTAAGATTGGATAATGATAGCAAGCGCACACTGAATTCGATTTACTCGCAATTTGCGGAGCCAGACGAATTTACTTTCAGTAAAACCATTGTTCCGGTGCGACTGGCCCGTCATGAAGGTGAGAAACTGGTTTCTCGTTCACAAGCAAAACGTCTGGTATCTCGCTTTGAAAAATTCAAGACGGTAGTTCTGGATTTTTCTGGGGTAGAAGAAATAGGACAAGCATTTGCCGACGAAATTTTCAGGGTCTTTGCCTCATCGCATACAGAGGTTGAGTTAATCCCAATGCATGCCACGACGGAAGTGCAGCAAATGATAGTGCGCGCTTTAGCAGTTAGGTAATAGCGCCACCCCCCATGCAGATCAAGGGGAAAGCGGCGAATACCCGATAAACAAGGGCGCCGCAGCGCCCTTGTTTATTGGGTGCAGAAAAACTTAACTTCCCGCCATTGCCAGTAGCAGGCCGTTAAGCCGCTGCACGAAAGCAGCAGGGTCTTCCAGTTGCCCGCCTTCGGCCAGCAGCGCCTGGTCGAACAGGATGTGGCTCCAATCGCCGAAGCGCTCGCCGCCGGCTTCGGCCTTGAGCTTCTGCACGATCGGGTGCTGTGGATTGATTTCGAGGATCGGCTTGGTCTGCGGCGCTTCCTGCCCGGCTGATTTCAGCAGGCGGGCGAGATTGCCGCCCATGTCGTGCTGGTCGGCCACCAGGCAGGCGGGGGAATTGGTCAGGCGGTGAGTGATGCGCACTTCCTTGACCTGCTCGCCCAGCACTTCCTTGACCTGGTCGAGCAACGCCTTGAATTCTCCGGCTTCCTTTTCCTGCTCCTGCTTTTCAGCCTCGTCGGCCAGCTTGCCGAGGTCGAGCTCGCCTTTCGCCACGGACTGCAACGGCTTGCCGTCGAACTCGGTGAAGTGGGACACCACCCACTCGTCGACACGGTCGCACAGCAGCAGAACCTCGATGCCTTTCTTGCGGAAAATCTCCAGGTGCGGGCTGTTCTTGGCGGCAGAGAAAGTGTCGGCGGTGACGTAATAAATCTTGTCCTGCCCCTCTTTCATGCGCCCGACGTAATCGTCCATCGACACGGTCTGATCCGCCGTATCCGCATGGGTGGAGGCGAAGCGCAGCAGCTTGGCGATACGCTCCTTGTTGGCGGGATCTTCGCCGACGCCTTCCTTCATCGCCCGGCCGAATTCGCCCCAGAATTTGGCGTATTTCTCCTTGTCGTTCGCGGCGAGGTCATCCAGCAGGCCGAGCACCTTCTTGACCGAACCGGCGCGAATGCTGTCGATATCCTTGCTGTGCTGGAGAATCTCGCGCGAGACGTTGAGCGGCAGGTCGTTGGAGTCGATCACCCCGCGAATGAAACGCAGGTAACGCGGCATCAACTGCTCGGCGTCGTCCATGATGAACACCCGGCGCACATACAGCTTGATGCCGTGACGCGCCTCGCGGTCCCACAGGTCGAACGGCGCGCGCGCCGGAATGTAGAGCAGTTGGGTGTATTCCTGCTTGCCCTCCACCTTGCTGTGGGTGTAAGCCAGCGGCGGCTCGAAGTCATGCGCCACGTGCTTGTAGAATTCCTCGTACTCCTCGGCGGTCACCTCGCTCTTCGGCCTGGCCCATAGCGCGCTGGCGCGGTTCACCGTTTCATCCTCGTCGGTGATGCGGCTCTCCTGTTTCTCGGCGTCCCATTCTTCTTTCTGCATGAGAATGGGCAGGGTGATGTGGTCCGAATATTTCTTGATGATGCTCTTGATGCGCCAACTGCTGAGCAGATCGTCCTCGCCTTCGCGCAGGTGCAGAGTCACGTCGGTGCCGTGGCCGGTTTTTTCGACCGTTTCCAGGGTGTATTCGCCCTCGCCGGCCGACTCCCAGCACACGCCATGCTCAGCGGTCAGGCCCGCCCGGCGGGTGGCCAGCGTCACCTTGTCGGCCACGATGAAGGCGGAATAGAAACCCACGCCGAACTGACCGATGAGGTTGGCGTCCTTGGCCTGGTCGCCGGTCAGGGCATCGAAAAACTGGCGCGTGCCGGATTTGGCGATGGTGCCGATGTGCTCGATCACTTCCTGGCGCGACATGCCGATGCCGTTGTCGGAGATGGTCAGGGTGCGCGCCGCCTTGTCGAAGGAAATCCGGATTTTCAGGTTGGAATCGCCCTCGAACAGGGCATCGTCGGCGAGCCCTTCGAAGCGCAGCTTGTCGGCGGCGTCGGAGGCGTTGGAAACCAGCTCGCGCAGGAAAATTTCCTTGTTGCTGTACAAGGAGTGAATCATCAGTTTCAGCAACTGTTTGACTTCGGTCTGGAAACCCAGTGTTTCTTTATGTGCTTCGATGGTCATGCTGTTTTCTCTCCGAATGAAAAATAGCCCTGTTATAAATAGGGGCGGAAACCGTTAATTCAAGGGTGCCACAGACCGGAGACGATCTTCTCTGCCCAGAATAAGCCAACCATGGTCTTTACGTCGCTGATGCGCCCGTCGCGCACCCATTCCATGGCGGTCGCCAGCGGCAGCCGGACGTTCTCGAGAAACTCGTCTTCGTCGCGCCGGTGGCCATGCTCGCTCAAGCCCTGCGCCAGATAGATCAATATTCTCTCGTCGGAGTAGCCGATGCAGGGGTGGATCGTGGTCAGGAACTGCCAGGTTTCCGCGGCATAGCCGGTTTCTTCCTGCAACTCGCGCTGGCCGCAGGCGAGCACATCCTCGCCGGGATCGATCTTGCCGGCGGGCAACTCATAAAAATCGCGGTTCAACGGGTAACGAAACTGCCGCACCATCAGGATGTCGCCGTCATCCAGCACCGGAACCACCACCACCGCGCCGGGATGGACAATGTATTCGCGCGTTGCCGTTTTTCCGTCGGGCAGCATCACCCGGTCTTCCCGGACGTGCAACAGACAGCCGTCGTAGACGTTGCGGGTGGATAACTGTTTTTCGGTTAAATCAGGGGCATCCATGAGTTCTCTATTCAAACCAGATGAAGAGCAAAACAATCAGAGCGCGTTCCCGGATTGCGGCTCAACGGCCTCCACCCAGACGGCAGGGGGAGAAATCAGGTCAGGGTGCCTTTGCGGCGCCAGAGAAAGCGATAAATGAAACCGGGAAAGGCGAACACCAGGAACAGACATCCGGTAGTGGCATAGAACTCCCAGTTCTGACGCTGAACCGGGCCGATGTTTTTTTCCACCAGGTACGCAATGCCGCCCACGGCAAAATACAACAGCACCAGTTCCAGCAGGCGCCAGCCCATGTTCTTGCCGCCTTTGCCAGCCGGCAGCACGAACAGGCGCCGTTCAAGCAGGAAAGGCAGATTGGCTGCGGCAAATGCCAGTATCAGGACAGTCCAGACCTGCGTCATAACAGGGATCTCTGGATGCTATAAGCACACAGCGCCATCAGCGGTTGCGGCAGGATGCCCAGCGCCAGTACCGCCAGACCGTTCAGGCTTATCAGCATGCCGGAGTCAGGCTGGGAATCAATCGGCGCCTGATCCAGCGGCGCATCGAAATACATCAGTTTGATAATGCGCAGATAGTAGAACGCGCCGATCACCGACATCAGCACCGCGAACACCACCAGCCAGACAAAGCCCGCCGATAGCGCCGCCTGCAGCACCGACAGCTTGGCGTAGAAGCCCACTGTCGGCGGCACGCCCGCCATGGAGAACATCAGCAACAGCATCAGGAAGGCATACCAGGGTTTGCGCTGGTTCAGCCCCTTGAAATCGTCGAGATTTTCCGCCTCGAACCCCCGGCGCGACAGCAGCAGTATCATGCCGAAGGTGCCCAGGCTCATCAGCACATAGGACAGCACATAGAACATCGAACTGCTGTAGCCGTTCAAGGTGCCGGAAAGAAGACCGAGCAGCAGGAAGCCCATGTGCGAGATGGTGGAATAGGCCAGCATCCGCTTGATATTGCTCTGTGCGATAGCGGCAAGGTTACCGATCGTCATCGACAGTACCGCCATGATCACCAGCATGCCCTGCCAGTCATGCAGCAGCCCCTGCATGCCTTCCACCAGCAAGCGCATGACGAAGGCGAAAGCCGCGATTTTCGGCGCGGAGCCGATGAACAACGTTACCGCGGTCGGCGCGCCATGGTAGACGTCCGGTATCCACATGTGAAACGGCACCACGCCCAGCTTGAAGGCCAGCCCGGAAACGATGAACACCAGGCCGAACGCCAGCATGGTTCTGCTCCCTCCCCCTTGCTGGATGGCGGCAGCCACCTTGCCGATTTCCAGGCTGCCGGTCGCGCCATAGATCATCGACATGCCGTAGAGCAGCAAACCGGAGGCCAATGCGCCCAGCACGAAATACTTCATCGCCGCCTCGGTCGCCTGCGCCGAATCCCGTTGTAGAGCGACCAGCGAATACAGGCTCAGGGACAGCAGTTCCAGTCCGAGGTAAAGCGTCAGGAAATGATTGGCGGAAATCATCACCATCATGCCCAGCATGGCGAACAGCACCAGCACGAAGAACTCGCCGCTGAACAGATGGCGCAACTGAATATAACTGCGGGAATAGACCAGCACTGCCGCCACGGCGAAGTAGGTCATCACCTTCAGCACATTGGCCATCACATCGCCGACGAACATGCCGTTGAACGTGTAAACCACATCCTGGCTGCCGGTGCTGATGGTGATCCAGGCCGCGCCGAGCAACGTCAACTGGGTAAGAGCATAGCTGATGTATCGGTTGCGGTTGGACAGGAACAAGTCCACCACCAGAATCAGCGATGCCATGATCAGCACGAAGATTTCAGGCAGGGCGGGGATCAGGTTGGGGGTGGCGAATGTCATTCTAGGTCTTTCTCAAAGCTTGCTCTGCGCCACATGCGACAGCAGGTTGCTCACCGAATGGTGCATCACCTCGGTAAACGGTAGCGGATACAGTCCCATGCCGAGCACCGCAACGGCCAGCAGCCCCAGCACCAGGAACTCGCGCGACGAGATGTCGGCAAGCTGCCCGACATGGTCGTTGGTAACCGCGCCGTACACCACCCGCTTCACCATCCACAGGGTGTAGGCTGCACCGAAAATCAGCGTGGCGCCGGCGAGGAAGGCATACCAGAAGTTGGTCTTGATCGCGCCCATGATCACCATGAATTCGCCGACGAAACCGCTGGTCGCGGGCAAGCCGGAATTGGCCATGGCGAACAGCACGAAGAAGGTGGCAAAAATCGGCATCCGGTTCGCCACGCCGCCGTAATCGGCGATCATGCGGCTGTGCATGCGGTCGTACAGCACGCCGACGCAAAGGAACAGCGCGGCGGAGATGAAGCCGTGGGAAATCATCTGCACCAGCGCACCTTCCACGCCGTAGGCGTTGAAGATGAAAATGCCGAGGGTGGCGAAGCCCATGTGCGAAATCGAGGAATAGGCGATCAGCTTCTTCATGTCCGTCTGCACCAGCGCCACCAGACCGATGTAGACCACGGCGATCAGCGACAGGGTGATCATGAAGCCGGACAGGGCATGGCTCGCGTCCGGCACGATCGGCAGCGACAGCCGCAGGAAGCCGTAGGCCCCCATTTTCAGCATGATCGCCGCCAGCACCACGGAACCGCCGGTGGGCGCTTCGACGTGGGCATCCGGCAGCCAGGTGTGCACCGGCCACATCGGCACCTTGACTGCGAACGCCATGAAGAAGGCGAAGAAGATCAGGATCTGCTCGGTCATGGTCAACGGCAGGCGGTGGAAATCCAGGATCTCGAAGGTGCCGGTCTTGCTGTAAAGATAAATGAACGCCACCAGCATCAGCAGGGAACCGAGCAGGGTATAGAGGAAGAACTTGACCGCCGCATAGACCCGGTTCGGTCCGCCCCACACACCGATGATCAGGAACATCGGGATCAGCATCGCTTCCCAGAACACGTAGAACAGCACCGCATCGAGCGCGGCAAAAACGCCGTTCATCAGGCCGGACATGAAAAGGAAGGCCGCCATGTACTGCGCGACGCGCTTCTCGATCACTTTCCAGCCGGCGATCACCACCAGCAGCGTGGTAAAGCTGGTCAGCAGGATGAACAGCACGGAAATGCCGTCCACGCCAAGATGGTAGGTCACCTTGAAGGTTTCGATCCAGGGGCTGATCTCGACGAACTGCATGCCCGCCTGCAGGGTGTCGAACTGGGTGTACAGCGGCAGGCTCACAGCGAAGCCTGCCAGCGCGCCAATCAGCGCCAGCACCCGTGCCATTCCGGCATTGCGATCACTGCCGGTAGCGAGCACGACCACACCCGCCGCGATCGGCACCCAGATAACCAGACTCAACCATGACAGACCAGCAGACATATCTTGTTCTTATCCCTTCACGAACAGCGTCATCAGTACGAACACACCGATAATCATGGCGAATGCGTAATGAAAAATGTAACCGGACTGGAACTGGCGAACCAGCGAGGATATCCACCCCACCATGCGCGCCGTGCCGTTGACGAAAAATCCGTCGATCACCGCGACATCGCCGCCCTTCCACAGGCTGCGGCCCAGCAGGCGCGCGCCGCCGGCGAAGAACCAGTCATTGAATTCGTCGAAGCCATATTTGCGTTCGAGTATCGAATAAATCAGGCTGAAGCGCCGCTTGATCGTCTCGGGAATATCCGGACGCTTGAGGTAGAAGAACCATGACACCCCCACGCCGGAAAGCGCCAGCCAGAACGGCAAGGCGGTCAGCGCGTGCAGCGCCATCGCAGCCGCGCCGCGAAACTCGCCGGCAAGCTCTTCCATGGCCGGGTGATGCGCCGAAATATGAATCGCGCCCTGGAAGTAGTCCCCGAACAACATCGGCTGAATAGCCATATAGCCGATCACTACCGATGGGATCGCCAGCATGATGAGCGGAAGAGTTACGACCAGCGGCGACTCGTGCGGTGCGCCGCCATGGCCGTGACCATCGTGACCGTGCGACGCATGCAGCGAAAAACGCTCCTTGCCGTGGAACACCAGGAAATACATGCGGAAGGAATAGAAAGCGGTGACGAACACGCCCACTACTACCGCAAAATAGGCAAAACCGGAACCCGGCAGATGCGACAGCCCGACCGCCTCGATGATGCTGTCCTTGGAGTAGAAGCCGGACAGGAACGGCGTACCGATCAGCGCCAGCGAACCGATCAGGGAGGTGATCCAGGTGATCGGCATGTACTTGCGCAGGCCGCCCATGTTGCGGATGTCCTGATCGTGGTGCATGCCGATGATGACTGAGCCCGCCGCCAGGAACAGCAGCGCCTTGAAGAAAGCATGGGTCATGAGGTGGAAGATCGCGACCGAATAGGCCGAGGCGCCAAGCGCCACCGTCATGTAGCCGAGCTGGGACAGGGTGGAATAGGCCACCACGCGCTTGATGTCGTTCTGGATCATGCCGAGGAATCCCATGAACAGCGCGGTGATGGCGCCGATCACCATCACCACGGACAGCGCGGTTTCGGACAACTCGAACAGCGGCGACATGCGCGCCACCATGAAGATGCCCGCGGTCACCATGGTGGCGGCGTGGATCAGGGCGGAAATCGGGGTCGGGCCTTCCATCGAATCGGGCAGCCAGACATGCAGCGGGAACTGTGCCGACTTGCCCATGGCACCGATGAACAGCAGAATGCAGATCACCGTCATCAGCGACCAGGTCTGCCCTTCGAACAAGGTGATGGTGTGGCTCGCCATCTGCGGCGCCTGGGCGAACACTGCCGCATAATCCAGCGTGCCGAAATAAGCCAGCACCAGGCCGATGCCCAGCAGGAAGCCGAAATCGCCGACACGGTTGACCAGGAAGGCTTTGAGGTTGGCGTAAATCGCCGTCGGGCGGGTGTACCAGAAGCCGATCAGCAGGTACGACACCAGTCCCACCGCCTCCCAGCCGAAGAACAGTTGAATGAAGTTGTTCGCCATCACCAGCATCAGCATCGAGAAGGTGAACAGCGAGATATAACTGAAGAAACGCTGGTAGCCAGGATCATCGGCCATGTAGCCGATGGTGTAAATATGCACCATCAGCGAGATGAAAGTCACCACCAGCATCATCAGGGCAGTGAGACGATCGATCAGGAAGCCGACCTCGAAGCGGGTTTCTCCGGTGGTGAGCCAGGTGTAAACGCTGCCGTTGAAGGTGTGACCGGCGAGCACGTCCTGAAATATCACTATGGACGTTATGAAGGAGACCGCCACGCCGAGTATGGTCACCCAGTGGCAAGCAGCGCGCCCGATCAGCCAGCCGAACAGGCCGGCGATCACCGCACCGGCAAGCGGCGCCAGCGGCACCAGCAGATAGAGTTTTTGCATTTCAGTCATGGCATCTCGTGATGAGTGAAGGGTGATGAGGAATGGGTGCCCGACTTTCCGGACTTTCTCCCATCACCCATTACCCATCCCTCATTACCCCTTTAAATGATCCAGCTCGGTTACGTCGATCGTATTCATGTTTCGAAATAAGGCCACCAGAATCGCCAGGCCAATCGCCGATTCGGCTGCAGCAACCGTGAGGATGAAAAACACGAAAACCTGCCCGGCGGTATCGTGCAGATAATGGGAAAAGGCGACGAAGTTCATGTTCACCGCCAGCAGCATCAGCTCGATCGCCATCAGGATGACGATCAGGTTTTTGCGATTGAGGAAGATGCCGACCACGCTAATGGCGAACAACAGCGCGCCGAGAACCAGATAATGAGTCAGTGTCAGCACGTCATTCCCCTTTTTTATCCGATCTTTCAGGGGCTTCAGCCCCTAGAAAGTCGGAATCCTCTAGGGCTTCCGACGGCATCGAGACCATTCGGACGCGGTCTTCGCGCTTGATGCTGACCTGCCATGCCGGATTCTGGTGCTTGGTGCCGGTCCGGCGACGCAGCGTGATTGCGATTGCAGCAACGATCGCCACCAGCAGGATCACGGCGGCGAGTTCGAACGAATAAACATAATCGGTATAAATCAGGCGGCCCAACTCCTTGGTGTTGCTGTAGCCGGCGGCATGGGACAACGGACCGGATTCTGCGGTGCGGCCGTCCGCCATCAATACCAGCGTCATCTCGATCGCCATCAGGATGCCGACGAAAGCCGCCAGTGGCAGATTGGACCAGAACCCACCGCGCATTTTATCGATATTCAGATTCATCATCATCACCACGAACAGGAACAGCACCATCACCGCGCCGATATACACCAGCACCAGTGTGATTGCCAGGAACTCGGCCTCCAGCAACAGCCACAGGCCCGCCCCGGTAAAGAACGCCAGCACCAGAAACAGCGCCGCATGCACCGGATGGCGCGAAGTCACCACGCGAAGGCCGGCGAACAGCAGGATCGTCGCGAGGAAGTAAAAAACCAGCGTTTCAAAGTTCATTATGAAACTTTCACCAAATTCATATTTAACCGCAGAGACGCAGAGACGCGGAGGATAATCGCCATGCTTTTCTCTGCGCCTCCGCGCCTCTGCGGTTCATTTTTATCTGTATTTCGCATCCGCCGCCTTGTCATGAGCGATCTGCGCTTCCTGTTTGTCGCCCACGGCGAGCAGCATTTCCTTGGTGTAGTAGAGGTCGCCGCGTTTCTCGCCGTGATAGTCGAATATCCGGGTTTCGACGATCGCGTCCACCGGGCAGGCTTCTTCGCAGAAGCCGCAGAAAATACACTTGGTCAGGTCGATGTCGTAGCGCGTGGTGCGGCGTGTTCCGTCATCGCGCTGCGCCGACTCGATGGTGATCGCCAGCGCCGGGCAGACCGCCTCGCACAGCTTGCAGGCGATGCAACGCTCCTCACCGTTGGGGTAACGGCGCTGTGCGTGCAGGCCACGAAAGCGCGGCGACATCGGCGTGCGTTCCTCGGGGAACTGGATGGTGATCTTGCGCGCGAACATGTAGCGCCCGGTCAGCGCCATACCCTTGAGCAGCTCGATCAGCAGGAAAGTCGAAAAAAAGCTTTTGATCTTGTTCACGCTCTTCCCCTCAATGGAACAGGTAGCCGTAGGGGGTCTGCATGGCGACGCCAACCACCACGATCCACACCAGGGTTACCGGGATGAACACCTTCCATCCCAGGCGCATGATCTGGTCGTAGCGATAGCGCGGGAAGGTGGCACGGAACCAGAGGAACAGGAACAGCACGAACAGCACCTTGGCGACCAGCCAGAAAAAGCCGGGTATCCAGGTGAACGGTGCAAAATCGAAGATCGGGTTCCAGCCGCCCAGGAACAACAGGGAAGTCGTGGTCGCGACCAGAATCATGTTGGCGTATTCCGCCAGGAAGAAGATGGCGAATGCCATGCCCGAATATTCGACATGGAAGCCGACGATCTCGGATTCGCCCTCGACCACGTCGAACGGCGCGCGGTTGGTTTCCGCCAGGCCGGAGATCAAATAGACGATGAACAACGGGAACAGCGGCAGCCAGTACCAGCTGAACATGCCGCCCTGCTGGGCCTTGACGATCTCGACCAGGTTCAGGCTCTGCGCCGCCATCAGCACGCCGACCAGGGCAAAACCCATGGCGATCTCGTAGGAAACGATCTGGGCCGCGGCGCGCATGCCGCCGAGGAAAGCATATTTCGAATTCGACGCCCAGCCCGCCAGCACGATGCCGTACACGCCCATCGAGGTGATCGCCATGATGTAAAGCAGGCTGGCATCGATGTTAGCCAGCACCAGTTCCGGCGAAAACGGCACTACTGCCCATGCCGCCAATGCCGGCCCGATGGCCAGTACCGGTGCGAGCAGGAATACCTTCTTGTCGGCGCCGGCAGGAATCAGGATTTCCTTCATCAGCAGTTTCAGCGCGTCGGCAATCGGCTGTAGCCAGCCCTTGGGACCGACGCGATTGGGGCCGATGCGCACCTGCATGTAGCCGATGATCTTGCGCTCGGCGTAGGTCAGGTAAGCCACACCCAGCATCAGCGGCGCGACGATGGCGACAATCTTGGCCAGGCTGTACACCAGCGGCCAGGCGAAGCCGAAAAATTCCTGAAGAAGCGAGATTAGTCCAGTCATGATTGTTCTGCCCGCTCCACCACGATCTCATCCAGAAGTCCGCCCAGCATGGCGGTCGCGGGATGCCCGGCGGCCACCCGCACGCAGCCCGCAGGCAGGCGGTCGTCGCGCATCGCCTTGAGAACGGCGCCTTCGCCTCCCTGACGGACTGCCACGTCCATGCCTTCGGCCACACCCGCCTTGGCCAGCGTTTCGGCGCTCATCCAGGCAGCCGGAATCGCCGCGGCGGCAGTTTTCTGCAGCGCGGCGGCGCGGCGCACGATGGCATCGGCGTGATAAACCGGTACTTCGCCGATGCGCTGCAAGCCGTGTACGGAGCGGCCTGCCGTACCGGCGACAGGCGCTTTCAGCCGGTTGTTCAATTTCGCGCCGATATCGCCCGCCAGCGCTTCGGCCTGCACCTGTTCCGAACTATCGTAGTCGAAACCGGCCAATTCCATCAGGTTGCCCAGCACGCGCAGCACTTTCCAGGCCGGGCGGGTTTCGCCCAGCGGTCTCACGACGGCATTGAAGCTTTGCGCGCGGCCTTCGGTATTGACGAAAGTGCCGGAAGTTTCCGTGAACGGCGCCACCGGCAGCAGCACGTGCGCATAGTCCGGCGCCTTGCCCTGGTAAGCGCAGAGCGAAACCACCAGTTGCGCCGCCTGCAATGCGGCCAATGTTCTGGTCGGGTTGTAACTATCCAGCTCCGCTTCGACGCCCAGCAGAATATAGGCACGGCGCGGATCGTCGAGCATCTGCACGGCATTCATGCCGCCAGCGGTCGGCAGCGCCCCGGCCAGATAGGCGCCGACACTGTTTGCCGCCTCGCCGAGGAAACCGAGTTGAGCGCCGGCCAGCTCGGCAACCTGCTGCGCCAAGGCATGCATCTCCGCATAACGCGGATGATGCTGCGCCAGATTGCCGAGCAGCACTGCCTTGCGCTCGCCGTCCTTGAGGCTGGCGGCGATTGCCTGTGCGGGGGCGTCGGCGGATTCACCGGCCAGCGCGCGCCGCACTTGATCGAGCGCGTGCACCATCGCGTCGGGCGCGACGATGGCCTTATTGGCGACCGGGCATAGCAAGTCGTCGTCCACCGGGTTGATCAGGTTGAGCTGCGCGCCGCGTTTAACCGCTTGGCGCAGGCGCAACGCAATTAAAGGATGATCGGCGCGCAAGGTGCTGCCGACGACCAGGACGCTGTTGAGCCTGCCCAGATCGGCGATGTTCATCCCCAGCCAGGACGCGCCCTGCAAACCGGCGTCCGCACTGAAATCAGACTGGCGCAGGCGGTGATCGATATTATCGCTGCCGATGCCGCGCAGCAGTTTTTGCAGCAGATAAAGCTCTTCCAGCGTGGCGTGGGGAGAAGCCAGGGCCGCGATCTGCTCTTCTCCCTGCTCGTCGCGGATGCGCTTGAGCTGGGTGGCAATGAATTCGAGCGCCACCGGCCAGTCGCACTCGTGCCACACGCCGTCGCGCTTGATCATCGGACGCTGCAATCGGTCTGCGGAATTCAGGCCCTCGTAGGCGAAGCGGTCCTTGTCCGACAGCCAGCACTCGTTGATGTCTTCGTTGTCGCGCGGCAGCACGCGCATCACCCGGTTGTTCCTGGTCTGCACCGTGAGGTTGGCGCCCAGCCCGTCGTGCGGGCTGACCGAAGGCCGCGAGGTCAGCTCCCAGGCACGTGCGCTGTAGCGGAAAGGCTTGCTGGTGAGGGCGCCGACCGGGCACAGGTCGATGATATTGCCGGACAGCTCGGAATCGATCGAGCGCTCGATGAAGGTGGTGATTTCGGCGTGCTCGCCGCGGCCGATCTGGCCCATCTCCATCATGCCGCCGATTTCCTGGCCGAAGCGCACGCAACGGGTACAGTTGATGCAGCGCGTCATGTCGGTGGTAATCAGAGGGCCGATGTTCTTGTTGAACACCACGCGCTTTTCTTCGGTGTAGCGCGAGGCACCCGCACCGTAGCCCACCGCCAGATCCTGCAATTCGCATTCGCCGCCTTGGTCGCAGATCGGGCAGTCGAGCGGGTGGTTGATCAACAGGAATTCCATCACCGCCTTCTGCGCCTTGATCGCGGTTTCGGAGCGGGTCATCACCTTCATGCCATCCGTCACCGGCGTGGAGCAGGCAGGCAACGGCTTGGGCGCCTTCTCGACCTGAACCAGACACATCCGGCAATTGGCGGCTACGGAAAGCTTCTTGTGGTAGCAGAAACGCGGGATGTAGATGCCCGCCGCATCGGCCGCATCGATAATGCTGGTGCCGGGTTCGACCGTTAGCTGCTTGCCGTCAATTTCGATATTTAGCATGTCCATTAAACCATGCACTTCTTGTGCTGAATGTGATATTCGAATTCATTGCGGTAATGCTTGAGCATGCCCTGCACCGGCATCGCCGCGGCATCGCCCAGGGCGCAGATAGTGCGGCCCATGATGTTGCCGGCGACCGATTCGAGCAGGTCGAGGTCTTCCGGTTTGCCCAGGCCGTGCTCGATGCGGTGGATGACGCGATACAGCCAGCCGGTGCCCTCGCGGCAGGGCGTGCACTGGCCGCAGGATTCCTCGAAATAGAAATAGGAAAGGCGCTCCAGCGCCCGCACCATGCATACGGTGTCGTCCATCACGATCACCGAACCCGCGCCCAGGTAGGAACCGGCCTTGGCGATGGAGTCGTAGTCCATGGTCAGGTCCATCATGATCTCGCCCGGTAGTACCGGCACCGAGGAACCGCCCGGAATTACCGCTTTCAGCTTGCGCCCGTCCTTCACCCCGCCGGCCATTGCCAGCAGCTCGCTGAATGGCGTGCCCATGCCGATCTCGAAGTTGCCGGGATTGTTGACGTGGCCGGAAACCGAAAAAATCTTGGTGCCGCCGTTGTTGGGCTTGCCCAGTTCGAGGAATTTCTGGCCGCCGTGCTTGACGATGTAGGGAATCGAAGCCAGCGTCTCGGTGTTGTTGATCGTGGTCGGCTTGCCGTAAAGACCGTAGCTCGCCGGAAACGGCGGCTTGAAACGGGGCTGCCCCTTCTTGCCCTCGATCGATTCGAGCAGCGCGGTTTCTTCGCCGCAGACATAGGCGCCGTAGCCATGATGGGCGTGGATGTCGAAATCCCAGCCGCTGCCGAGGATGTTCTTGCCCAGCAATCCGGCGGCGCGCGCCTCGTCCAGTGCGGCTTCGAAGCGCTCGTATTCTGCCCAGATCTCGCCGTGAATGTAGTTGTAGCCGGCTTTTGCACCCAGCGTGTAGCCGCCGATGATCATGCCTTCGATCAACTGGTGCGGGTTGAGGCGAATGATGTCGCGATCCTTGAAAGTGCCGGGCTCGCCTTCGTCGCTGTTGCAGACCAGATACTTGTCGCCGGGGTAATTCTTCGGCATGAAGCTCCACTTCAAGCCGGTGGGAAAACCCGCGCCGCCACGACCGCGCAGCACCGAAGCCTTGACCTGATTGATGATTTCATCGGGAGAAATCTTTTCGGCCAGCACTTTTTTCAGTGCGTCGTAGCCGCCCGCCTTGAGGTAGTTCTCAAGCTTCCAGGACTCAGGCAGGTGGGTGGAATGGAATATGACCTCGTTCGCCATGATTACTCCAGTCCCGCCAGAATGCGGTCGGCTTCGTCGGGCGTCAGCCTGGCGCACAGATGCACATTGTTGACGAGAGCAACCGGGCCGTCGCCGCAGACGCCCATGCACTCGCCTTCCTTGAGGGTGAACTTGCCGTCCGGCGTGGTTTCGCCAAAACCTATCCCGAGCTTGCGCTTCAGGTGATCCACCGCCGACTCCGCGCCCATCAGGGTGCAGGGCAGATTGGTACAGACCGTGATCTTGTACTTGCCGACCGGTTGCAGGTTATACATGTTGTAGAAGGTCGCCACCTCATGCGCCGCGATCGGCGCCATGCCCAAATAACCGGCGACGAATTCGATGGTTTCGGGCGCAAGCCAGCCTTGCTCTTCCTGGGCAATGCGCAGCGCCGACATCACCGCCGACTGCTTCTGCCCGGCAGGGTACTTGGCGATCTCGCGATCTATCTTCTTGAGTGATTCAGTTGAAAGCATAATTTATTTTTTAGCCCCGAATTAACACGGATATTGCCTGGGTTTAATCTGTGTGCATCCGTGTTAATCCGTGGAAAACAGCCCTATCTGTCAATCTCACCAAACACAATATCGAAAGTCCCCATCAGCGCCACCACGTCGGCGATCATGTGGCCGCGCGCCAGCTCGTCCATCGCCGCCATGTGGGCGAAGCCCGGGGCGCGGATCTTGAGACGGTAAGGCTTGTTGGCACCATCGGATACCATGTAGATGCCGAACTCGCCCTTGGGGTGTTCCACCGCCGCATAACACTCGCCTTCCGGTACATGCATGCCCTCGGTGAAGAGCTTGAAGTGGTGGATCAGCTCTTCCATGTTCTGCTTCATGTTGGTACGCGAAGGCGGCGCCACCTTGTGGTTTTCGGTAATCACCGGACCGGGATTGACGCGCAGCCAGTCGACGCACTGCCTGATGATGCGGTTGGACTGGCGCATCTCTTCCATCCGAACCAGGTAGCGGTCGTAGCAATCGCCCTCGACGCCGACCGGAATATCGAAATCCATCTTGTCGTAAACTTCATAGGGCTGCTTCTTGCGCAGATCCCAGGCCACGCCGGAACCGCGCAGCATCGGGCCGGTCAGACCCAGCGCCAGCGCACGTTCCGGCGTCACCACGCCGATGCCGACAGTGCGCTGCTTCCAGATACGGTTATCGGTCAGCAGGGTTTCGTATTCGTCGACACAGGCCGGAAAGCGGTTGGTGAAATCCTCGATGAAGTCCAGCATCGAGCCCTGGCGGTTGGCGTTCATGTCGGTCACGGCCTGGGCGCTATGGACCTTCATCCTGGCGACTTCATATTGCGGCATGGTGTCCGGCAGATCGCGGTAAACCCCGCCCGGACGGTAGTAGGCGGCATGCAGGCGCGCGCCCGAGACCGCCTCGTAGCAGTCCATCAGGTCCTCGCGCTCGCGGAAGGTATAGAGAAATATGGTCATCGCGCCGATGTCCAGCCCATGTGCGCCGAGCCACAGCAGGTGGTTGAGAATGCGGGTGATCTCGTCGAACATCACGCGGATGTACTGGGCGCGGACCGGCACTTCCAGCCCGAGCAGCTTCTCCACCGCCATCACGTAGGCATGCTCGTTGCTCATCATCGACACATAGTCGAGGCGGTCCATGTAGGGCATCGCCTGGAGGAAGGTCTTGTGCTCGGCCAGCTTCTCGGTGCCGCGATGCAGCAGGCCGATATGCGGGTCGGCGCGCTGCACCACCTCGCCGTCCAGCTCCAGCACCATGCGCAACACGCCGTGCGCAGCCGGGTGCTGCGGGCCGAAATTCAGCGTGTAATTGCGGATATCAGCCATGCAGCACCTCAACAGTTTTTCCGTGCCACGAAGAAGCTGTGTCAAAAACGTAGCGAGCGGGCGTCAGATGGGTGAGGCCGAAGCGCAGGAACCGGAATGTACATAAAAGTACATGAGGATTCCGAGCATCGCCCGATCCCGTATCACGCCCGCGCAGTAGTTTTTGGCATAGCTTCTCAGCCACCGTAGTTCTCCTCGCGTACGATGCGCGGCGTCAGCTCGCGCGGCTCGATGCTCACCGGCTGGTAAATCACGCGGCGCTGGTCGGGGTCATAGCGCATTTCGACGTTGCCGGAAAGCGGGAAATCCTTGCGGAACGGGTGACCGATAAAGCCGTAGTCGCACAGGATGCGGCGCAGGTCGGGGTGACCGGTAAAGATGATGCCGAACATGTCGAACGCCTCGCGCTCGAACCAGTTGGCCACCGGCCAGATTTCCGCCACGGAATCCAGCACCGGAAAATCATCGTCGGACGCAAACACCTTGATGCGCACGCGGCAGTTGTTGCTCACCGACAGCAGGTGCACCACGGCACAAAAACGTTGCCCCTGCCAGCGTCCGTCGCCATAGGTGCTGTAATCCACGCCGCACAGGTCGGTGAGCTGCTCGAAGCGCAGATCGGGATGGTCGCGCAGGATGCGCGCCGCTTCCAGCCAGTGCGCCGGACTGATTTCGACCGCAAGCTGGCCGACATGCCCGGAGAGTTTGACCAGCTTGTCGCCCAATACGGCTTGCAGGTTTTGTTTGAGAATTTCCAGTTTCATGGCGCTTAACGGGCTATGGTATGAGTGCGCTTGATCTTGTTCTGCAACTGGATCAAACCGTAGAGCAACGCTTCCGCCGTCGGCGGGCAGCCCGGCACATAGACATCCACCGGCACGATGCGGTCGCATCCGCGCACCACCGAATAGGAATAGTGATAATAGCCGCCGCCGTTGGCGCAGGAGCCCATCGAAATCACCCAGCGCGGCTCGGACATCTGGTCATAGACCTTGCGCAGGGCGGGCGCCATCTTGTTGGTCAGGGTGCCGGCCACGATCATCACGTCGGACTGGCGCGGACTGGGACGGAAAACGATGCCGAAACGGTCGAGGTCGTAGCGTGAAGCGCCGGCCTGCATCATTTCAACCGCACAACAGGCGAGACCGAAGGTCATCGGCCACATCGAGCCGGTGCTGGCCCAGTTGAAAACCGTATCGAGGGAGGTGGTGACAAAGCCCTTTTCGAAAACGCCTTCAATACCCACGCCGCACCTCCATTACGCCGTGGCCATGACTGTCGATAGCATACGCGGCCATCATTCCCATTCCAGCGCTCCCTTCATCCACTCGTAAATGAAGCCGACCACCAGGATGCCGAGAAAAATCATCATGGCGAGAAAACCGAACAAGCCGATTTCCTGCAACACCACCGCCCAGGGGAAAAGAAAGGCGATTTCCAGATCGAACAGGATGAACAGAATGGCGACCAGATAATAGCGCACATCGAACTTCATGCGCGCGTCTTCGAAGGCCTCGAAGCCGCATTCATAAGGAGAGTTTTTTTTGTCGTCGGGACGATGGGGGGCAAGAAGCCCGCCCATTGCCATGGGAATAACCCCGATAGCCAGGCCGACCATGATAAACAGCAAAATCGGAAAATAATTTTCCAGCATGTGCAGCCCATTTCCCTTTAAGCCGGGCCGGACGTCCCGTCATGGCGCACGTCCAAACCATGCATCAGTTAATTATTATTTACTGATCCAACTATACTCCCCCTCAACCAGAAGGCGAGCTTTTTTAGAAATCTGGTGCCGATGAGCAGACTCGAACTGCTACGGCTTTCGCCACCGCCCCCTCAAGACGGCGTGTCTACCAATTTCACCACATCGGCATTCAAAAACAGAGGTGTTACTTTGGTATTTCTCCAGCCTTCGATCCGGCCGCATTACCCTGGGCAGGAACTACGGGCACCACTTTTGCCGCATCAACCGGAGCGACCGGTTGAACCACGCTGCCATGCGACTCCATCAAGCCTACCTGCCTGGTCCTGTGACTGGAAAAATAAGTCAGTCCCAGACTGGTCAGAAAGAACACCGTGGCAAGAATCGCCGTGGCCCGGCTCAGGAAATTGGCCGAACCGCTGGAACCGAACAGGCTGCCGGAAGCGCCGCTACCGAAAGCCGCACCCATATCCGCTCCCTTGCCATGCTGCATCAGCACCAGGCCAATGACGCTCAGCGCCGCAATAATATGAACAACCCAAACCAGTGTTTCCATTGTTACCTCAAAAAATCAGCGCTGTGCCGCGCGGCAAATCGCCAAAAACTCCTGCGCATCCAGCGCAGCGCCACCGATCAGGCCGCCATCGATATCCGGCATGGAGAACAATTCTGCCGCATTCGCCCCTTTGACGCTGCCCCCGTACTGAATCACCAGCCTATCGGCAACATCCTTGCTCTGAGCGGCGATCTTGCCACGGATAAAGGCATGTACCGCCTGCGCCTGCTCCGGCGAAGCCGTCTTGCCGGTGCCGATCGCCCAGACCGGTTCGTAAGCCACGATCGCCCTGGACAGCGCAGCCACGCCCAGCTTCACGGTCACCGCGTCAAGCTGACGCGCCACGACCGTCTCGGTGATGCCGGATTCGCGTTCTTCCAGCGTTTCACCGATACACAGGATCGGCGTCAGACCGGCCTTTTGCGCCGCCTCGAATTTCAGTGCCACGGTGGCATCGTCGTCGCCATACATGGCGCGGCGCTCGGAGTGGCCGACCAGCACATACTTGCAGCCGAAATCCAGCAGCATCGCCGCAGAAACCTCGCCGGTGAATGCGCCCTTCTCGTGCTGGCTCAGGTTCTGCGCACCCCAGGCAATCGCCGTGCCCTGCAGCAGGGATTGCGCCTGGAACAGGTAAGGGCTAGGCACGCACACCGCGCACTTCATGCCCTTCACGCCCGCCATGCCGGCGCTGACCGATTCCAGCAGCGCCTTGTTCTGCGCCAGGCTGCCGTGCATCTTCCAGTTACCTGCAACCAACTTTTCCCGCATCGCCGTAATTCTCATTTTGCAAAGCGGGTCATGATACTGTTTCAGGGCATCCCGGTCAATCATGGTTAGCTGGCCGTCTTGCGCGGGGCGGTCACTCCGTGCTCAAGTTCGCGGCACCGATTTTTTCCCGCAGCTCCGCTTCCAGTTTCTTGGCAGCGGTGATGTCGGCAAAGGCCATCACCACACCGTCGATCACGTTCTCCAGGGTGCGATACGGCATGATCCGCGCCTTGAACCAGCGGCCGTCATGGGCGGCAACCTCCTTTTCCGAAAACACCAGCGTACGCAGGACTTCATGCGCGTCTTCCTGCAGTTCCGGGTATTGCAAATCCATCACGATATCGCTGAGCGGGCGCCCGACGTCGCCCGGTATCAGCTTGAAAATTCCGGTCGCCTTGACGGCAAAACGCCGCACATGCATTTCGCCATCGAGGAACACGGTGGCAATGCCGGTACTGTCCAGCAGATTCTTCATGTCGCTGTTCACCCAGGACAGATCGTCCACCTTGGATTGCAGCTCGGCGTTGACGGTCTGGAGTTCCTCATTCAGCGACTGCAATTCCTCCTTGGAAGTGGTCAACTCCTCATTGGTGGATTGAAGTTCCTCGTTGGTGGACTGAAGCTCCTCGTTGGCGGAAGTGAGATCTTCCTGCGAAGATTGCATTTCCTCATGGAGAGACTGAATTTCTTCACGGGCCTGCCGCAACTCCTCCAGCGCAGCGCTGTCGGCGTCATTTGGCGTTCTGTCGCGCGCCTTCGAGGGCGGCGCCGGCACATCGGTGAACACCACCATCACCATGCCCCGCAGCGCCTCCGGCGTTTCGATGGCATGCACGGCAAGATTGACGCTTTGCGCCTGCCCGCCGTTGGCGGCCACTTTCAGCCCCTCCAGGGTGATGCTGCCGCGCTGCTTCACCACCTTCCTCAGTGCGGCGGTCAGTTCGTGGCGCAGCCCATCGCGGGCCATCGCATGAATATTCCAGTCGGCCTTGCCGGCGGCCGGCTCCAGATATTTCCCGGTGTGCCCACTGATGTAAACAATGTCCCCCGCGCTGTTCACCAGCACGGCTGCCGGGGAAAATTTCTGCAGCAGCAATTGATCCGCCAGCAACTGGAGATTGACGGCTGGCTTCACGGCCTTGGGCTCTTCGGAAAAATCCGGCATGGCGGGAAAAGGCTTGGTCGGAAATTCAACCCCAACCGCCTGCATCGGGGTATCGGTTCGCCGATAGAGCCGCACCTTGCCTTCCAGCGGCACGAACAGGGTAGTAAAGCCGCCTATGGTCTCGGAGGTGCCGAGCAGCAGGATACCGTCGCGATTCAGGGCGTAGTGAAACAGCGGTATAAGCTTTTTCTGCAGCTCCGGGCTGAGATAGATCAGCAAGTTGCGGCAGATGAGGATGTCCAGCTTGGTAAAAGGTGGGTCCATGATGATGTTCTGCGGCGCAAAAATCACCATCTCGCGGATCTCCTTGCTGACCCGGTAGCCGGCATCGTCTTCGATGAAAAACCGGTTCAGGCGCCTTGGCGAAACGTCTGCGGCGATGTTGGCGGGGTAGACGCCCTGGCGAGCCCGGTCGATGGCATCCTGATCCAGGTCGGTCGCGAAGATTTGCAGCGAGAACCGGGCCTGCGGCCCGACTTGCTCGAGCGCCTCCTTGAATGCTATCGCCAGGGAATAGGCTTCCTCCCCGGTGGAGCAGGCTGGCACCCATGCCCGCAATGCCTTGCCGGCAGGATAGGCCGCCATGATCGCGGGAATTGCCTCATTCACCAGAAATTCCCAAACCGGCGGGTCGCGAAAGAAACTGGTCACGCCGATCAGCAATTCCTTGAAGAGCAAATCCAGCTCCTGGGTATTGCCGCGCAGAAAGCGGACGTAATTGGCAATGGTATCGATCTGGTGAATGCCCATGCGCCGCTCGATGCGGCGGTACAGGGTGTTTTTCTTGTACAGCGAGAAATCGTTGCCGGTGCGCTCCCGCAACAGGATCACCACCTTTTCCAGTGCGCTCTGGCTCTTCCTCTCCAGCGTCGGCTCGAGCCGGCCAGGCAAATAAGCGTGGCGCAGGTAGGCGACGATATGTTCCGGCAGCGCTTCCGGCGCGGCGACGATGTCGGCCAGCCCGGCATCGATGGCGCTGCGCGGCATGCCGTCGAATTTGGCCGAAAGCGGCTCCTGCACCAGCGTCAGCCCGCCCTTTTCCTTGATGGCGCGCAGGCCCAGCGCCCCATCCGAGCCCATGCCGGAAAGAATTACGCCGATGCTGCGTTCGCGCCGGTCTTCCGCCAGCGCGCGGAAGAAGAAATCGATCGGCAGGCGCAGGCCGCGCGCCGCCATCGGGTCGAGCAGGTGCAGCACGCCATGCAGGATCGACATATCCTTGTTCGGCGGGATCACGTAAACGCAGTCCGGCTTGACCCTCATGCGGTTCTTCGCCTGCTGAACCGTCATGCGGGTGGCGCGCTGCAGCAGTTCCGGCATCATGCCCTTATGAGTAGGGTCGAGATGCTGGATGACGACAAAAGCCATGCCGCTGCCCGCAGGAACATGGCCGAGAAATTGCCCCAGCGCCTCCAGCCCGCCCGCCGATGCGCCGATGCCGACGATGGGAAAGGGACTGTCGCCGGCGGCGCGCCTCTTGTGCACAGTCGCGGGCACTGCATCCACAACCGGCCTGTCGCGGCGGGTGGTTTTGGTTGCGGGTCTGGCAGGTTCGTCCGCCTTGGTGGACTTGGCCATGTTTAGCTCCTGTGAATGTCGGCGGATGGCACCCGGTGACTTTACTCCGCATAAAGGTCAAGTTGCAATCGGACACGTCAAACAGGCACTCGACTGAAACAGGCTCTAAGGAATTTCCTTAGCGCAGATTAAGCATTCTGCGTATATCACGGACGCGACCGATTGACTTAAAATCATCCGCAGGTGCCACTATCGATTCATACTTTGACTCCATGGAGAAACAGCATGGCCCGAACCGCGCAATGGCAGCCCACGGCAGACACGCCCCTCAATGAAGGCGAGCGCCTTATCCCGCAAACCCAGGTGATCAAGGCGCTTCAACTGCTCCTTGACGAGGCGCCCTGTTTCGCCACCGAAAAACGCCACGACTGCGCTGAACCTTGCAAATGGCGACGGAATTGCCGCGGAATGATGGCAACATGGCTGCGCTAATGTTGAAACCAGGCGCAGACAATGTTTCCGCATTACCCCACAAGAGCCCTGTTGTGCCGGCAGGAACACGCCGGCCAGGCAACATCCTTTGTTGCAAGGCATAAATCCATCTCCATTCCCCCTTCCATCCGTTTTATGCCTTAATATGAAACATATCATTGTAGAATATGATATGGCTTGCTTTTGTGTCGAAGCGCGAATTCTTTTTGCATAAAAAAGCGGAACGAAAAATCCGATGACTGACCATACCAGACAGAGCAAGGCGCAATCTCTCGAAGAGATCGGGCAGTTACGGGAAAATACCGTGCTGGAGTGCGCGAGCAACGAAATGCGCCTGCTGCAGGATCTGAAAATCCACCAGATCGAGATGGAAACGCAGAACCATGAACTGCGGGAAGCACGGCAGGAGCTTGAGGAAGCGCGCGACCGTTATATTGACCTGTACGATTTCGCCCCGGTGGGCTACCTTACTCTGGGCGAAGGCGAATTCATCCATGAAATCAACCTGACCGGAGCCATGATGTTGGGCCGGCCGCGCGCCAACATCATCGGCAAGCCTTTTTCCGTTTACCTGAATCAGGGTGACCGCCAGCATTTTTCTCAATACCTGCATCAGGCATGCACTTGTTCCGGCAATATCGTCGCCGAAGTAAAGCTCAAGCACAACCAGAAAGATGTCCGGCTGGAAAGCACGGCCATGGCTGCAACATCTGGCCGACCCCGCAGTTGCCGCATGATAATAACCGACATCACCGAACAGAAGAAAGCCAGACTGGCTTTGCAGGAGAGCGAGTACCGCTGGAAATTCGCGCTGGAAGGCGCCGGCGATGGCGTATGGGATTGGAACATCCAGACCGGCGAAATGCTGTTTTCAAAACGCTGGAAAGAAATGCTGGAATATGCCGAAAACGAGATCGAGAACCGGTGCGACGAGTTGGAAATGCGCATCCATCCGGATGATAAACTACAGGCGATGGCCCACCTGCATGCCTATCTCGACGGCGAGGCATCAAGCTACGCTAACGAATACCGCCTGAAGTGCAGGAACGGCAGCTGGAAATGGGTACTTGCCCGCGGCATGGCGGTCAGCCGCGATGCCGCGGGCAAGCCGCTGCGCATGATCGGCACGCACACCGACATCAGCAAAACCCGGTTACTGACAGAAAAACTCCAGCAAAGCCATGACCTTCTCGTCGACCTTTCCGAACAGGTTCCAGGCTTTGTCCACCAGTACCGGTTATTCCCGGACGGACATTCCTGCTTCCCTGTTGCCAGCGCCGGGATACGTAACATCTTCGAACTCACGCCGACACAGGTGCGAAATGATGCCTCGCCGTTATTCGCCCGCGTGCACCCGGATGACCGCGACGGTTTAATCGCCGCCTTACAGGAATCGGCCCGCACCCTGCAACCGTGCCAATATGAATTCAGGGTGGAATTGCCGGAACAGGGCATATGCTGGCGCCTGACAGAGGCGCGACCGGAAAAACTGGAAGACGGCAGCGTGCTGTGGCACGGTTTTGTTATCGACATCAGCCCGATCCGGGAAGCCAAACAGCGCGCCCAGGAACTGTTGCGGCAGAATCGCCTGATCATTCGATGCATGTTCGACATGCAGGAAAAAGAGAGCCGCCATCTCTCGCGCGAACTGCACGACGACCTCGGCCAATGGCTGACTGCGATACAGGCCGAAGCCGAGGCGATTTGCAATCTCAGCTGCGACGGGCAGAATCCCGCCATCCACGAAAGCGCGCAGGCCATCAGCAACAGTGCCAGCGAAGTGCACAAGGTGATCCGCACAATGCTGCACCGCCTGCGCCCCAGCCTGCTGGATGCGCAAGGGCTGGCAGACAGCCTGCGGGAACTGGTGACGCAGTGGCGCAAGCGCCACCCCGGCATTGCCTGCGACCTGATGCTGGACGGCGATCTTGCCGGTTTAAGAGAAGACCTCAATATCACCGTGTACCGCATCGTTCAGGAAGCGCTCACCAATATCACTCGCCATGCCCAGGCCAGCCAGGTATCGGTGGAACTGCGCCGCGTGGTGGAGATACCATTCGCCACCGAAATGCTGCGACTGGCGGTGGAGGATGACGGCATCGGCATGGACGCCGGCTTGCCGGTCAAAGGACTGGGATTGCTGGGAATGCGCGAACGGGTAGCCGCGGCGAATGGCGATTTAGACCTGTACAGTTCACCGAAACATGGCACGCGCATCGAAGTCCGCCTGCCGCTGGTTATATCCGGACAAATAAACCATGAACGATAATACCGCTTCGAAACCGATTACGGTGCTGCTGGTGGACGACCACCCAGTGGTGCGGGACGGCTACCGCCGCCTGCTGGACAATACGCCGGACATCCGGGTGATAGCGGAAGCCGGCGATGGCGAAAGCGCCTGCCTCATCTATGCGGAATCCGCGCCAACCGTGGTCATTCTCGACCTCAGCATGCCCGGCATCGGCGGCATGGAAACCATCCGCCGCATCAAGGCCAGGGACGCCAACGCCCGCATCCTGGTATTCACCATGCACGACACCGAGATCCTGATTTTGCGGACGCTGGAAGCCGGCGCCACAGGCTACCTCACCAAGCAGGGCGGCATAGTGCAGATGGTGGAAGCGGTGCGACAGGTGGCGCAAGGAAAACCTTTCATCGATCCCAAACACGTCACGAACATGGCAACCCGGCAACTGTTCGACTCCGCCGAAGACCCCTTGCGAGCGCTTTCCACGCGCGAATTCCAGTTGTTCCAGCTATTTGCAGAGGGGCGTTCGGTATCCGAAGTCGCAAGCACCCTTTCGATCAGCCCCAAAACCGTCGGGGTTCACCACTCCCATATCATGAAAAAGCTGGGACTGGAGAACTCCGCCCAACTCGTCCGCCTGGCTATCCGCTGCAACCTGGTCAAGTCCTGAGCACAGGCAGCGGTTTCATGAGGCGGCTTGCCGTTTGCTTTCGTAATAATTCTGTAATATTGCCGCCCTATCATGGCGCTTGGTCAACAGGGATGCCCCCTGTTTTCTTTGATCCAATCAGGAGAACATCGATGAAATTTGAATTTGGTAAAAAGCTGGTCACCTCCGCCGCTCTGGCGCTGATCCTAAGCCCGGCTGCTTTCGCCGCCGACATCACCGGCGCGGGCGCAACCTTCCCATTCCCGATTTACGCCAAATGGGCCGAAGCCTACAAGGCCAAAACCGGCACCGGCTTGAATTACCAGTCCATCGGTTCGGGCGGCGGCATCAAGCAGATCAATGCCAAGACCGTGGATTTCGGCGCTTCCGATATGCCGCTCAAGCCTGAAGTGCTGGAAAAGGACGGCCTGATGCAATTCCCGGCGGTAATGGGCGGCGTGGTGCCGACCATCAACCTGCCCGGCATGGGCGCCGGCCAGTTGAAATTGAACGGCACCGTCCTGGCCGACATCTTCATGGGCAAGATCAAGAAGTGGAACGACCCAGCCATCGCCGCGCTGAACAAGGGAACCCAGTTGCCCGACCAGGCCATCACCGTGGTTCATCGTTCCGACGGCTCCGGCACCACCTTCATTTTCACCAACTACCTGGCTAAAGTCAGCACCGAATGGAAGGACAAGATTGGCAACGATACTGCCGTGGCCTGGCCTGCCGGCGTAGGTGGCAAGGGCAACGAAGGCGTCGCCTCTTATGTGCAGCGCATCAAGGGCTCGATCGGCTACGTCGAATATGCCTACGCCCTGCAAAACAAGATGAACACCGCCCAGTTGCAGAACAAGGAAGGCCAGTTCGTCAAGCCCGAGGCCGATGCGTTCAAGGCTGCCGCCGCCAATGCTCACTGGACCACGGCACCCGGCTTCTATGAAATCCTCACCGACGAGCCCGGCAAGGCCAGTTGGCCGATTACCGGCGCCACCTTCATCCTGATGCATAAGGTGCAGGACAAACCGGCGAACGCCAAGGAAGTCCTGAAGTTCTTCGACTGGGCCTACGCCAATGGCGATAAAATGGCGCTCGAACTGGATTACATCCCGATGCCGGACAGCGTCACCAAGCTGGTCAAAAACGCCTGGAAAGCCCAGATCAAGGACGTATCTGGCAAGACTGTGTGGAACTGATTTTCACTTCAATCATTTCACATCAGCCTAAAAACCCCCGCAGCTATGTTGCGGGGGTTTTTTTCGCCCCCTCTGCCGAAAAGGCTTGGATGCCTTAGCGAAAAAGATGGCCGGCGGGTCTTAATATTACTGTCACAATTCGGGCGTAACATTGCTTCTGCTGAATATCCGGCCCTGAAGGAGCCCATGATGAACATCAATGAAATTATCCAATCTCAACTCAACGCGGCGATCGCCGGCCTGACCCGCGCCCGCGACAAAATAGCCGGCATGAAACCTGATGACACACATGAAATAGGTCAGCAAATCGAGTCAGCTGCTTTCTACCTGGAAGATATCCAGTATAATTGGCCTGCTTTGGTGCGCAGCCATGCTGTCCAGCACCCCCCCCACCAGCCCTAATTGGGAGGCTTTAATGAACACCCTGAAAAAAATCGAGAAGCGTTTGCTGAAAAATCCGGACGAACCGGCCTCGCTGATTTTCAAGGAACTGATCCTGGCGCTCCACCAAGGGGAAAGCTTCAACCTGAAGGCGATTTACGAGCTCGACTACAATGATTTCGAACTGGCGCTGGCGGTTCTGAAGGACTGGCGTCTTGACCGTTTCACCAAAACCAAGGAGCGCCTCAAGGAACACCTCGACACCCGTGCGCCCTGACCTTGCCATATTGATCCCATGACCAGACCGTTCTCCGACTCACACCTGAAGCGACAGCATTTGCTGGACCTGGCTTTCCGCAATATTACCAAGGGATTTGCCTTCCTGGTCCTCATCCTCCTGGCCGGCATCGTGCTCTCCCTGTTTTTGGGCAGCCTGCCCTCGATCAAGGCGTTCGGCCCCGGTTTCCTGTTCAGTTCCGAATGGAACCCGGTCACGCAGAAATTCGGCGCGCTGGTGCCGATCTTCGGCACTCTCGCCACCTCGATTATCGCCCTGTTGATCGGCATCCCTGCCAGCTTCGGCATCGCCCTGTTCCTCACCGAACTGTCGCCGCGCTGGCTCAAACGCCCGCTCGGCATCGCCGTGGAACTGCTGGCCGGCATCCCGAGCATCATCTACGGCATGTGGGGCCTGTTCATTTTCGCACCGGCCTTCGCCGATAACGTAGAGCCCTGGCTCACCGCACATCTCGGCAACTCCACCCTGATCGGCCCGCTGTTTCAGGGACCGCCGATGGGCATCGGCATGCTTACCGCCGGGCTGATCCTGGCGATCATGGTGATCCCTTTCATCGCCTCGGTGATGCGCGACGTGTTCGATATCGTGCCGCCGATGCTCAAGGAATCGGCCTATGGCCTCGGTGCCACCACCTGGGAAGTGGTATGGCACATTGTCCTGCCCTATACCAAGATCGGCGTGGCCGGCGGCATCATGCTCGGACTCGGGCGAGCGCTGGGCGAAACCATGGCGGTCACCTTCGTCATCGGCAACTCCCACGAACTCAGCACCTCCCTGCTGATGCCGGGCAACAGCATCTCCTCCGCCCTGGCCAACGAATTCAACGAAGCGGTCGGCAAACTTTACACTTCCGCGCTAATCGAGCTGGGCCTGATCCTGTTCTTGATTACCTTCATTGTGCTGTCGCTTTCCAAGCTGTTGCTGATGCAGCTTTCCAAGCGCGAAGGCCAGCAATCGTAAAGAACCGACGCCATGATTTCTCTCTATGCCCGCAGACGGTTCATCAACAGCTTCAACCTGACCATTTCACTGTTCACCATGGTGTTCGGCCTGTTCTGGCTCGGCTGGATACTCTGGACGCTGGTCGCACAGGGGTTTCAGGGGCTAAACCTTTCCCTGCTCACCCAGATGACGCCGCCGCCGGGCAGCAAGGGCGGCCTGCTCAACGCCATTGCCGGCAGCTTTTTCATGACCATGGCGGCTGCCCTGATCGGCACACCGGTCGGCATTCTCGCCGGCACCTATCTGGCCGAATTCGGCCAGAAAGGCTGGCTCGCGCCAACCACACGCTTCATCAACGACATCCTGCTATCGGCGCCGTCGATCGTGATCGGGCTGTTCGTCTACGAAGTTTACGTCGTCAGCATCGGCCACTTCTCCGGCTGGGCGGGCTCGTTTGCGCTCGCCCTGATCGTCATCCCGGTGGTGGTGCGCACTACCGAGAACATGCTGCGGCTGGTGCCGAACAGCCTGCGCGAGGCCGCCGCCGCGCTCGGCGCGCCACAATGGAAAGTCATCATGCTGGTTACCCTGCGCGCATCCACGACGGGGATATTGACCGGCATCCTGCTGGCGGTGGCGCGCATCAGCGGGGAAACCGCGCCCTTGCTATTCACTGCCCTGAACAACCAGTTCTGGGGCAGCAACATGAACCAGCCGATGGCCAACCTGCCGGTGGTGATTTTCCAGTTCGCCATGAGCCCCTATGAAGACTGGCAGAAACTGGCTTGGGCAGGCGCCTTGCTGATCACCTTCGCGGTGCTGACCCTGAATATCCTGGCGCGCGTATTTTTCCGCCAGAAGAGCCCATCGTACTGAATTGCCTAACGGAATGAAACAATGAACCAGACTGTCATCGCCAATCCGAAAATCGTCCTCAAAGACCTGAATTTTCATTACGGCAGTTACCTCGCCCTGAAATCCGTCAACCTGAGCATTCCGGAAAAGAAAGTGACCGCCTTCATCGGCCCGTCCGGCTGCGGCAAATCCACCCTGCTGCGCACCTTCAACCGCATGTACGAGCTTTACCCGAAACAGAAAGCCACCGGCGAAATCATCCTGGACGGGCAAAATATTCTCGATGCCAAACAGGATATGAACAAGCTGCGCGCCAAGGTAGGCATGGTGTTCCAGAAACCCACGCCGTTCCCGATGTCGATTTTCGACAACATTGCCTTCGGCGTGAAACTCTATGAGAACCTGAATCGGCACGAGATGGCAGACCGCGTCGAATGGGCGTTGCGCAAGGCAGCGCTGTGGGAAGAAGCAAAAGACAAACTGAAACAGAGCGGCAACAGCCTGTCCGGCGGCCAGCAGCAGCGCCTGTGCATCGCCCGCGCCATTGCCGTGAAACCCGAAGTGGTGCTGCTGGATGAGCCGGCCTCGGCGCTCGACCCGATATCCACCGCGCACATCGAGGAACTGATCCACGAACTGAAGATGGACTACACCATCATCATCGTCACCCACAATATGCAACAGGCGGCCCGCGTATCCGACTACACCGCCTACATGTACCTGGGCGAACTGATCGAGTTCGGCAACACCGACGCGATTTTCACTACGCCGAAAAAGAAGGCAACGGAAGACTACATCACGGGCAAGTTTGGCTGATCAATAAACCTTAGAAAGGTAGCCCGGATGAAGCGTAGCGAAATCCGGGAGCGCCGCCCAGACCGCATTGGCAGCGGAATAAAGGGATTTCCGTGGGGGTACCGGGAAATCCCGGATTTCATTTCATTCCATCCGGGCTACGCTTGCTACATCACTGGAAAATTTGGTTAAGATTGGCCGCCGCTAAACGGCAATCCCTGGCCACATTCATGATGTTTTTAAGACAGTTTCCAAGGGTGTGCACGCCCTGCAAAATGCCGTCCGCGTTAATCGGGGATTAGGCCTCTGATTTAACCCACCGCCTGACGCACTGTTTCGGCGATCGCTTCGGCCCAGCGCCTGACATCCTTGGCGGACTTGCCTTCCACCATCACCCGCAATACCGGTTCTGTCCCGGAGGCGCGCAACAGCACCCGGCCGGAGCCGTCCAGAGCGAGTTCCGCTTCCGTCAGCTTGGCCATAACCCTGACGTTCTCGCTGCAATCGAACCCCCTGACCACCGGCACATTGATCAGAACCTGGGGATACAGCGTCAGGTCTTTGGTGAAGCCGCCCAGCGTGCTCTTCGACACGCGCAACGCCAGCAGCACTTGCAGCGCCGAGACGATGCCGTCGCCGGTGCTGTGCCGGTCGAGACAGAGGATATGGCCGGAGCCTTCGCCGCCCAGCAGCCAGCCGCGCTCGCCCAGCATCTCCATCACGTAACGGTCGCCCACTTTGGCGCGGGCGAACGGGATCTTCATTTTATCCAGGGCATGTTCCATGCCGAGGTTGGTCATCTGGGTGCCTACCACGCCGCCCTTGAGCAGGCCGTGTTTGTGGCGATACCTGGCGATCACGTAGAGCAACTGATCGCCGTCGAACAGCTCGCCGGAACCGTCCACCATGACGAGGCGGTCGCCGTCGCCATCCAGTGCGATGCCCAGATCGGCGTGGTGCTGCTTCACCGCCTCCCGCAGCGCACGCGGGCTGGTCGCGCCGCATTCGTGATTGATATTGAGGCCGTCCGGCTGGTTGCCGATGGCGATCACTTCGGCGCCAAGCTCATGGAACACCGGCGGCGCGACATGGTAGGTAGCGCCGTGGGCGCAGTCCACCACGATCTTCATGCCACGCAGATCGAGCTCGCTGGGGAAGGTGCTCTTGCAGAATTCGATGTAGCGCCCGGCGGCATCGTTGATGCGGCGCGCCTTGCCCAGTTGCGCCGAGGGCATGGTCTGCATCGGGTCGTCCAGCGCTTTCTCGATGGCGCGCTCGGTTTTGTCCGGCAACTTGGTGCCGGATGCCGAAAAGAATTTGATACCGTTATCCTCGAACGGATTGTGCGAGGCACTGATGACGATCCCCGCCTGGGCGCGCAGCGCTCGGGTCAGATAGGCCACCGCCGGGGTCGGCATCGGCCCGAGCAGCAGCACATCCACCCCGGCTGCGGAAAGCCCGGCCTGCAGCGCGGATTCCAGCATGTAGCCGGAGATGCGGGTATCCTTGCCGATCACTACCGCCGGGTGCTCGCCCTGGGGCAGACGTTTTTCCGAAGCGGCCAGCACCCTGCCCGCTGCATAACCGAGGCGCATCACGAAATCAGGCGTGATCGGCGCATCGCCGACCCTGCCGCGTATCCCGTCGGTGCCGAAATATTTTCTGGTCATTATTTTCCTTGCTAAAAACGACTACTAGCCACGGATGAACATGGATTAACACAGATAGAACAACGCAATGCTGAAAATTTGCCATTCACCGGAAAGGCGCGCCAGAGGAGATAGGCAACGCATTGATAATCCGTGCGCATCCGTGTTAATCCGTGGCTAAACTGCTTTTTTACAGGTTGATGGCATTCACGATCTGCAATGCTTCCCTAGTCGCCTTCACGTCGTGCACCCGGATAATTTTAGCACCCTTCATCGCCGCAATCACGGCCGCGGCGACGCTGGGGATCAACCTTTCGTTCACTTCCAGGCCGGTGATCTGGCCGAGCATGGATTTGCGCGACAAGCCAGCCAGCACCGGCACACCCAGCGTCGTGAAACGATCCAGCTGGCGCAGCAGGGCGATGTTGTGCTCCAGCAGCTTGCCGAAGCCGAAGCCGGGATCGACCACCAGCCGCTCGCGGCCAATGCCTGCGGCCTGCGCCGCAGCCATGCGCGCTTGCAGGAACGCCATCGACTCAGCCACGACGTCATCGTAGCGAGGCGCATGCTGCATGGTCTGCGGCGTACCATGCTTGTGCATCAGGCACACCGCCACACTCGAGTCCGCCGCCGCATCGAGTGCGCCCTCTCCCTGCAATGCATCGATGTCATTGATCATGGCCGCGCCCGCAGCGATGACTTCACGCATCACCCTGGCCTTGCAGGTATCGACCGACAGCGGCACGTTCCTGCCGCACAGCGCCTCGACTACCGGCAGCACCCGCCGCAATTCCTCCTCGATGCTGACGGGCAGCGCGCCGGGGCGCGACGACTCGCCGCCGATATCGAGAATATCGGCGCCTTCATCGAGCAGGCGCAGGGCATGCCCGATGCCGGAAACAGGGGAGGCGCAATGGCCACCGTCGGAAAACGAATCGGGGGTGACGTTGACGATGCCCATGATCAATGGGCGATTGAGAGGAAGAGTGAAACGGCCGCAATGAAGCATTTTGGGTGATGAGTAATGGGTAACGGGTAATGGGTGGGGAGAATCCCCATCACTCATTACCAATCACCCATCACCAACTTTTCAAGCTTCCGGCGCCGGGTGCGAGGTCGGCGTGACCGGCGCCGTCGGCGCACTGTCCGAAGGTGGCGTCGGCGTCGTGCTCTGACTCGGCTTGGGCGGACGCGGCTCTTTGCCTTCCATGATATCGGCGATCTGATCCGCATCGATGGTTTCCCATTCCAGCAGGGTCTTCGCCATCAATTCGATCTTGTCGCGGTTTTCCTCGATCAACTGGCGCGCCAAGGCATACTGCGCATCCACGATGCGACGGATCTCGGCGTCCACTTTCTGCATGGTGGCTTCGGAAACATTCTTGTGGGTGGTCACGGAACGGCCGAGAAACACCTCGCCCTCGTTCTCGCCGTAGACCATCGGCCCCAAGGCATCGGACATGCCCCATTGCGTCACCATGCGCCGCGCCATTTCGGTCGCGCGTTCGAAATCGTTGCTGGCTCCGGTCGTCATCTGCCCCATGAACACTTCTTCTGCGATGCGCCCGCCGAACAGCACTGCGATATTCTGCAGGATGGTTTCGCGATCCATGCTGTAGCGATCCTCGGTCGGCAACTGCATGGTCACGCCCAAGGCGCGTCCGCGCGGGATGATGGTAACCTTGTGCACCGGGTCGGTTTTCGGCAGCAGCCTTGCCACCACCGCATGTCCGGCCTCGTGGTATGCCGTGTTCCTGCGCTCGTGCTCGGGCATGACCATGGAACGGCGCTCGGCGCCCATCATGATCTTGTCCTTGGCGCGCTCGAAGTCCTCCATGTCCACCAGGCGCTTGTTGGCGCGCGCCGCGAACAGAGCGGACTCATTCACCAGGTTGGCAAGATCGGCGCCGGAAAATCCGGGTGTGCCGCGCGCCAGGATGTCGGCACGCACGTCGGGCGACATCGGCACCTTGCGCATGTGCACCAGCAGGATTTGCTCGCGACCGCGGATGTCGGGCAGAGGCACCACCACCTGGCGGTCGAAGCGACCGGGGCGCAACAATGCCGGATCCAGCACGTCCGGGCGGTTGGTGGCGGCGATCACGATAACGCCGACCGAGCCTTCGAAACCGTCCAGTTCGACCAGCAACTGGTTCAGGGTCTGCTCGCGCTCATCGTTGCCGCCGCCCATGCCGGCGCCGCGCTGGCGGCCGACTGCGTCGATTTCATCGATGAAGATGATGCAGGGCGCATTTTTCTTGGCCTGCTCGAACATGTCGCGCACCCGTGCCGCGCCCACGCCGACGAACATCTCGACGAAGTCGGAGCCGGAAATGCTGAAGAACGGCACCTTGGCCTCGCCGGCAATGGCCCTCGCCAGCAGGGTCTTGCCGGTGCCGGGGTTGCCGACCATCAGCACGCCTTTGGGAATCCGCCCGCCCAGTTTCTGGAACTTGCCGGGGTCGCGCAGGAATTCGACCAGTTCGGATACTTCCTCCTTGGCCTCGTCGCATCCGGCGACATCGGCAAAGGTCACGGTGTTGGTGGTCTCATCGAGCATCCTTGCCTTGCTTTTGCCGAAGGAGAACGCGCCGCCCTTACCGCCGCCCTGCATCTGGCGCATGAAAAACACCCAGACGCCGATCAGCAGCAGCATCGGGAACCAGGAGACAAACAAGTTCATCAGAAAGGAAGGCTCTTCTTCGGGCCGGGCTTCGACCACCACGCCATTCTTGAGAAGATCGCTCACCATCCACGGGTCAGACGGCGCATAGGAGGTAAAGCGCTTGCCGTCGGTTGTCACCCCCTTCAGCACGTGGCCCTCGATCGACACTTTGGCGATGTGCCCCTGCTTCACTTCTTCAAGGAACTGGGAATATTCCAGCGGCGCCTGAACGGACTGACGCTGGCCGAAGTGGTTGAACACCATCATCAGCACCAGTGCGATCACCAGCCAGACCGCGATATTTTTCATCAAATTATTCAAAATCTCTCCTCAAGCCTGCACATGCAGACAAATTCTAAACCCTTTGTTCGGCTCATGTCAGCTCTTTATATGAGCATCCGCTTTGCGGCGGACTACCTGCTTAAACCGATTCCAAGCAGATAGGTTTCGTTGGTTCGGCCACGCGAAGCTTTCGGCTTGCGCGTCGCCACCTGCGTGAAATGTCCGCGCATGGCGCGGATATATTCATCGAAGCCGCCACCCTGAAATACTTTGACCAGGAAACTGCCGCCCGGTTTCAAATGCTGCACGGCAAACTCCAGTGCCAGATCGGCAAGATGCATTGCACGCGCCTGATCGGCAAGAGCGATACCGCTTATATTGGGGGCCATATCGGAAATCACAAGATCCACCGGGCGTCCGTCCAGCGCCTTGACCAGTTCGGCCAGCACCGCATCCTCGCGGAAATCGCCCTGGATGAAGGTCACCCCCGCCAACGGCGTCATTTCCAGCAGGTCGAGTGCAACCACCTTGCCGTTGCCCGCCAGCTTTTTGGCCGCCACCTGCGACCACCCTCCGGGCGCCGCCCCCAAGTCCACCACCCTCATGCCGGGCTTGAGCAGATGGTCGCGTTCGTTGATTTCCAGCAGCTTGTACGAAGCGCGCGAGCGATAGCCCTCCAGCTTCGCGCGCTGGACATAAGGGTCGTTGACGTGCTCGCTCATCCAGGCTTTGCTGGTTTTAGTGGGCTTCATCGGGTAAACTGCGAGCCTTTTTCAAAGACGTTCCAAGGATATCATTATGTTACCGCTTACTTCAGCGCAAAAAAGTTTTTTGCGCGCTCAGGCCCATGCTCTCAATCCAGTCGTGACCATCGGCGATGCAGGCCTTTCCGAAGCGGTCATGAAGGAAGTGGGGCTCAGCCTCGCCAGCCATGAGCTGATCAAGGTCAAGTCGCACAGCCGCGACAAGGCTGCACGCGAAAGCCAACTGGCGGAAATCTGCGAAACCCTGCACGCCGCTGCAGTACAGCATATCGGCAAGATCCTGATTGTCTACAAGCCCGCCGAAAAACCCCGGCTGGTACTGCCTAAAGAGTAATGGGTTTTCTCGTCACCCATTTCTCATCACTCATCACCAATAACAGGTGCTAACCCCGGCGCGGCGCCAACACCAGCACCAGGCCAAGCAGACTTTCAAACAGGTAAACGATGCTGGAAATTCCGTGCCAGTGGGCGAAGCGGTCGCGGAACATGCTTTCCATCACGGCCTTCGGCAATGCCTGTTCCTTCAGGTTTTCCATAATCGGCTGGATGCCGAAACGACCGGCCAGAGTAAGCAGCAGCATCGTCAGCACCGCCCAGAAAAATCCCTGCTTCAACGCTGAACCGCCATACACCGCCAGACGGTGAACCAACAGGTAAGAACCGCAGACCATGCCGACATAGGCGATCCAGACAAACATCCTGCCGGCCAGCATGCCAGCCAGCATTTTGTCGTCTAGCGAGGCGAACAGCACCGGCGCCGCCAGATAGCCGATTACCCACAAGCCGCCCACCCAAATGGTGATGGCGATTAGCGCAAGATTGTCAGTAAATCTTTTCATTTATGTTGGTGATGAGTACCGAGAAATGGGTGATGAGGAAACCCATTCCTCTTCCCTCATGACTCAAATGTACCTCACATCCAACACTTCGTATTCGCGCACTCCGCCCGGCGCCTGCACCTCGGCGACGTCCCCGGCGTATTTTCCGATCAGCGCGCGGGCGATCGGCGAGCTGATGGAAATTTTTCCCTGCTTGATGTCGGCCTCGTCGTCACCGACGATCTGATAGGTCACCTTCTCTTCGCTTTCCAGGTCTTCCAGTTCGACCGTCGCGCCAAATACGCAGCGTCCATCGGCATCAAGCAGCTTGGGGTCGATGATCTGGCCGTTGGACAGTTTGCTCTCGATTTCGGCAATGCGCCCCTCGACGAAGCTCTGGCGCTCCTTGGCGGCATCGTATTCGGCGTTTTCCGACAAATCGCCGTGCGAGCGCGCTTCGGCGATGGCCGCAATCACGTTGGGACGTTCAACCGTCTTCAGCTGGTGCAATTCAGCACGCAACCGTTCCGCACCGATGACCGTCAATGGAACCTTGTTCATTCCTCTCTCCTAAAATTCCTGGATTGCAGTATGGCCGGACAAATTAATTCAGCCGGGCGTGCAGGCCCTGCAAGTCGTATACCTGCAGCTCCTTCATGTGCTGGATACCGGCGCAGGCAGCGCGCGCGCCGGCCAGCGTGGTGTAGTAGGTAATCTTGTTCTGCAGCGCGGCGTTGCGCATCGCATAGGAATCGTGCACGCCGCGCTTGTCCTCGATGGTGTTGACGATCAGACCGATCTCGCCGTTCTTGATCATATCGACGATATGGGGGCGCCCCTCATGCACCTTGTTCACCGGCGTCACCTCGAGGCCCGCAGCGGAAATCGCCGCCGCCGTGCCGCGTGTGGCGACCAGACTAAAGCCCAGTTCCGCCAGGTTGCGGGCAATATCGATTACCTTTTCCTTGTCGCCAGCGCGCACGCTGATGAAGGCGCGACCGCCGGACGGCAGCTTTGCGCCGGTGGCGAGTTGCGACTTGACGAAGGCCTCGGCAAAGGTCAAGCCCACGCCCATCACCTCGCCGGTCGATTTCATTTCCGGCCCGAGGATGGGGTCGACGCCGGGGAACTTGATGAATGGGAACACCGCTTCCTTGACCGAGTAGTAAGGCGGGATGACTTCGTGGGTGACGCCCTGTTCCTTGAGGCTCCGCCCCGCCATGCAGCGCGCCGCGATCTTGGCCAACTGCAGGCCGGCGGCCTTGGAAACGAACGGCACGGTGCGCGAGGCGCGCGGATTGACTTCGAGCACGTAGACCGTCTCGCCCTGAATGGCGAACTGCACGTTCATCAGGCCGACCACGTTCAGCCCTTTGGCCATCAGCACGGTCTGGCGGCGCATCTCGTCCTGGATTTCCGCCGACAGCGAATACGGCGGCAGCGAGCAGGCCGAGTCGCCGGAATGTACGCCGGCTTCCTCGATGTGCTCCATCACGCCGCCGATCAGTACATCGGTGCCGTCGCAGATCGCATCGACATCGACTTCGGTGGCGTCGTTGAGGAAGCGGTCGAGCAGCACCGGCGAATCGTTGGAAACCTTGACCGCTTCGCGCATGTAGCGTTCAAGGTCGGATTGCTGGTGAACGATCTCCATGGCGCGGCCGCCCAGCACGTAGGAAGGGCGGACTACCAGCGGATAGCCGATTTCCTCGGCCAGCCGGATCGCCTCTTCCGGCGCGCGCGCGGTGCGGTTGGGCGGCTGCTTCAGCCCCAGTTCGTGCAGCAATTTCTGGAAGCGCTCGCGGTCTTCGGCAGCATCGATCATATCCGGGCTGGTGCCAATAATCGGCACGCCGTAGGCTTCCAGATCGCGCGCCAGCTTCAGCGGCGTCTGGCCGCCGTACTGGACGATCACGCCGACCGGTTTTTCCACCGCAACCACCTCGAGCACGTCTTCCAGCGTCAGCGGCTCGAAATACAAGCGGTCGGAAGTGTCATAGTCGGTCGAGACGGTTTCCGGATTGCAGTTGACCATGATGGTCTCGTAGCCGTCCTCGCGCATCGCCAGCGCGGCATGCACGCAGCAATAGTCGAATTCGATGCCCTGGCCGATGCGGTTCGGCCCGCCGCCCAGCACCATGATTTTTTTCCTGTCGGTCGGCTCCGATTCGCACTCTTCCTCATAGGTCGAGTACATATAGGCGGTGTCGGTGGCGAATTCGGCAGCGCAGGTATCGACCCGTTTGTAGACCGGACGCACCTTGAGCGCATGACGGCGCGCGCGCACATCATGCTGGCTCACGCCCAGCAGTTTCGCCAGCCTCAGGTCGGAGAAACCGCGCCGTTTGAGTTCGCGCATTTCGGCAAAACCGAGGGAATCCAGGCTGCGGCCGTTCAGCGCCTGCTCGCGTGCCACCAAATCGGCCATTTGCGCCAGGAACCAGGGATCGATATGGGTCAGCGCATGGATTTCGTCCTGCGTCATGCCGCAGCGCATCGCGTCGGCGATGTACCAGATACGATCCGGGCCGGGGTCGCCCAGCTCGGTTTCGATTATTTCACGGTCGGAGGTCTTCTCGTCGAGCCCGTCATTGCCGGTCTCCATGCCTCTGAGCGCCTTCTGCAACGACTCCTGAAAAGTGCGTCCGATCGCCATCACCTCGCCCACCGACTTCATCTGGGTGGTCAGGCGATTATTGGCGCGCGGGAATTTTTCGAAGGCGAAGCGCGGAATCTTGGTGACGACGTAATCGATCGAGGGTTCGAACGAGGCCGGGGTTGCGCCGCCGGTGATGTCGTTCTGCAACTCGTCGAGGGTATAGCCGATCGCCAGTTTGGCCGCCACCTTGGCGATCGGGAAGCCGGTCGCCTTGGAAGCCAGGGCGGAGGAGCGCGACACGCGCGGGTTCATCTCGATCACCACCATGCGGCCATCGTCCGGGTTGATGCCGAACTGGACGTTGGAGCCGCCGGTTTCCACGCCGATCTCGCGCAGCACCGCCAGCGAGGCGTTGCGCATGATCTGGTATTCGCGGTCGGTCAGGGTCTGAGCCGGCGCAACGGTGATCGAGTCGCCGGTATGCACGCCCATCGCATCGAAGTTTTCAATCGAGCAGATGATGATGCAGTTGTCCTTCTTGTCGCGCACCACCTCCATCTCGAACTCTTTCCAGCCGATGACAGATTCCTCGATCAGCAGTTCCTTGGTCGGCGAAGCGTCCAGGCCGCGTTCGCAGATCGCAAGAAACTCTTCCTTGTTGTAGGCAATGCCGCCGCCCGAACCGCCCATGGTGAAGGAAGGCCGGATGATGGTGGGATAGCCGACCATCGCCTGCACCTGCAGGGCTTCTTCCAGGCTGTGGGCAATCGCTGCGCGCGGACAGGCGAGGCCGATCTTCTCCATCGCCTTCTTGAATTTCTCGCGGTCCTCGGCCTTGTCGATCGCTTCCTTGGTGGCGCCGATCATTTCCACGTTGTACTTTTCCAGCACGCCGTGGCGCGCCAGATCGAGCGCGCAATTGAGCGCAGTCTGGCCGCCCATGGTGGGCAGCAGCACATCAGGCCGCTCGGTGGCGATAATCTTCTCCACCACCTGCCAGGTAATCGGCTCGATATAGGTGACGTCCGCCATCTCCGGGTCGGTCATGATGGTGGCGGGGTTGGAGTTGACCAGGATGACTTTGTAGCCTTCCTCGCGCAGCGCCTTGCAAGCCTGCGCGCCGGAATAGTCGAACTCGCACGCCTGGCCGATGACGATCGGGCCGGCGCCGATGATCAGGATGGATTTAATGTCTGTACGTTTTGGCATTTCGCATTAACCGCAGAGGCGCGGAGGCACGGAGGGTTTTGAGCATTTCAATCTCAGCGCCTCCGCGTCTCCGCGGTTCAAATCAAAGTTTATGTTGCTGCATCAGACCGATAAAACGGTCAAACAAGTAAGCCACATCGTGCGGCCCGGGGCTCGCCTCGGGGTGGCCCTGGAAACTGAAGGCCGGCACGTCGGTGCGGGAAATGCCCTGGTTGCTGCCGTCGAACAGCGATTTGTGGGTCACGCGCAGATTGGCCGGCAGCGTCGCCTCGTCAACCGCAAAGCCATGGTTCTGGCTGGTAATCATGACGCGGCCGGTATCGAGATCCTGCACCGGGTGGTTGGCGCCGTGGTGGCCGAATTTCATCTTGCGTGTCTTCGCGCCGGAAGCCAGCGCCAACAATTGATGGCCGAGGCAAATGCCATAGGTCGGGATGCCCTTGTCCAGAATGGCGCGAATCGCGTCGATGGCATAATCGCACGGCTCCGGATCGCCCGGCCCGTTGGACAGGAACACGCCGTCCGGCTTGAGCCTGAAAACCTCTTCAACGGGGGTCTGGGCAGGCAACACCGTCACCTTGCAGCCACGCTCCGCCAGCATGCGCAGGATATTGCGCTTGACGCCGTAATCGTAGGCGACCACATGGAATCGGGGATTGTCGAATTTCTTGAACCCATCACCGAGTTTCCATTCGCCTTCTTGCCAGTCATAGGGCTTGTCGCTGCTCACCACCTTGGCCAGATCCATGCCAGCCAGGCCGGGAAAAGCACGCGCCAACTCCAGCGCCTTGGCCTCGTCGATTTCTCCCGCCATACCCGAATAGGGCATGTCCGGCGGGGATGCGCCGAGCGTTCCGCTCGCCGGCCCCGCCGCCATCAAACAGCCATTCTGCGCCCCTTTTTCGCGCAACAGACGGGTCAGCTTGCGGGTGTCAATGTCGGCAATGGCGACGACGTTATGGTGCTTGAGATAGGCGCTCAAATCCTCGCCGTTGCGCCAGTTGCTGGACTGGATCGGCAAATCGCGAATCACCAGGCCACTGGCGTAAACCTGGCCTGATTCTTCATCTTCGGCATTGGTGCCGGTGCTACCGACATGCGGGTAGGTCAGCGTAACAATCTGGCGGCAATAGGACGGATCGGTCAGAATCTCCTGATACCCGGTCATCGCCGTATTGAAAACCACCTCGCCCACAGTGTGGCCGGCGGCGCCAATGGAAATACCGCGAAACACTGTCCCATCTGCAAGTGCGAGAATGGCGGTCTGGTGATGCGGCACAGGAACTCCTTGGATTAGCAGCGGATATGCAAAGCGGGGCGGGCTTGCGCCCTCCCCGCTTTTTAATTTTCTGAATTATACCGGATTACGGCGCTACCATCAACGTAGACCGAGCACGTCCTGCATATCGAACAGCCCCCTGCCGCTACTGACAAGGAAGCGCGCTGCGCGTAACGCGCCCAGCGCAAAGGTGGCGCGGCTGCTGGCCTTATGAGTGATTTCGATGCGCTCACCGGTGCCGGCAAACAGCACGGTGTGGTCGCCGACGATATCGCCGCCGCGCACCGTGGCGAAGCCGATGGTCGAGGGGGAGCGCTCGCCGGTCACGCCCTCGCGGCCGTAAACCGCACATTCCGCCAGATCCCTGCCGAGCGCGCCGGCCACCACTTCACCCATGCGCAAGGCGGTGCCGGACGGGGCATCCACCTTGTGGCGGTGGTGTGCCTCGATGATCTCGATATCGTAACCCTCGTTCAGAACGCGCGCCGCCATGTCGAGCAGCTTGAGGCTGAGGTTCACCCCGACGCTCATGTTGGGCGCGAACACCACGCCGATATCGCGACCGGCATCGGCGATCAGCTCCTTCTGCACGGCGCTGAAACCGGTGGTGCCGATAATGATGTTGACGCCAAGCTCGCAGCAGGTTTTCAGGTGATCCAGCGTCGCATCGGGACGGGTGAAATCGATCAATACATCGCACCCCTTGAGCGCGGCACCGATATCGTCGCTGATCGCCACACCGCACGGTGCGCCGATCAGTTCGCCCGCATCCTTGCCGACAAACGGGCTGCCGTGCCGCTCCAGGGCAGCGGCGAGTCGCATGTCCGGCGCCGGCGCCACCGCCTCGAGCAGGGCACGGCCCATACGCCCGGAGCTGCCTGCAATCGCTATATTCAATAGGGTCATTTTACTAATCCGACTTTACAGGCCGATCTTGTCCATCATCTTTCCGAAAAAACCTTTTTCCTCTTGCGCGGGCGCCGCATTCTGCGCCGATGGCTCCGAAGCTTTTACCGGAACGCCCGCAGCGGCGCTTTTCGCCGCTTCCGCCTCCGCCGCTGACTCGGGCGTGGCTGCCACCACATCTCCCTGAACGCGATGCAACTTATCCTGCTCGAAGAACAGCGCCATTTTGCGCTCTTCCGTCAGCTTGCCGGCTTTCTGAAAACGATAAACGTAATCCCAGCGGTCGGCATGGAATGCATCGGTAATCAGCGGAGTTCCCATAATGAAGCGCACCTGGGATTTGGTCATGCCGGGCTTGAGCTTTGCCACCATTTCCTGGGTGACCACATTCCCCTGCTGGATATCGATCCTGTAGGGCGAAATTTTTTCGGTAACCCTGTCGGTCACGGAACAGGCAACGACGAACAGCAGAACGGGTATGACAACAAACGATCGCAGAACGGATTTCATAAAAATCCCGGCAGAAAACAATAAAGTGGCAGCATTATAACATCCCATGAAGCGCTGGAAAGCGCAGGCCAAACATTATATGATTGACCCACTGAAACATTAGGGCTGACTCATGGGCGATTCCCAGGACCTGAAAAATGCCGGACTCAAGGCCACCACCCCGCGACTGAAGATCCTGAACCTGTTCGAAACCAGCAACGTGCGTCACCTCACCGCCGAGGATGTGTACAAAATCCTGCTGACTGACGGCGAGGATGTCGGACTGGCTACGGTCTATCGGGTGCTTACCCAGTTCGAAGCGGCCGGACTGCTGATCCGCCACCATTTCGAGGGTGACAAGGCTATCTTCGAGCTCAATCAAGGCTGCCATCACGACCATCTGGTCTGCCTGCAGTGCGGCAAGGTGGAGGAATTCTACGACCCGGACATCGAGAAAAAACAAGACAAAATCGCCAGAGAGCGCGGATTTATCATCCGCGACCACTCGCTGTACCTGTTTGCCGATTGTACCAAGACGAACTGCCCGAACAAGACCTGATTAACAGGGCGCCTGGAATCTGGCACCCACGACCATCACCGTCAAATCACCAGCCTCCGCCAGCACAACGATTGACTCGCCGTAAAACGCTCCCGGGCAAGGGTGAATCAACGCATTCAGGACTATACTTAGAACAGAGGCGAATCGATTCCGCCGAAACGTATAATCGAAACCAAATCGGCCCGGCAGACATACCCTAAAATGAATAGTGGATTGATCATCGCCCGCGCCTTGACTTGGCGCTATCTGATCGCTCTGACGCTGGTGGCGACGCTTTCCACCGCAGCATGGATCAGCTTGCGACTGGTAATTTCCGAGCAGAAAAGCACCGCCGCAATCGTCAATGTAAGCGGTCGGCAACGCATGCTCAGCCAGCGAACCGCCCTGTTCTCGTCGCGCCTGCTGCACACCCCGGAAAAAGATCGCGCAGAGATCAGACGCCAACTTGAGGCGGCCGCCGACCTCATGCAGCGGTCTCACTTGGGCTTGACGCGCGGCAACCCTGAAATGGGGCTGCCGTCAACCATGTCGCCTACCGTGCACGCCATGTATTTCGATGGCCCGGATGCGCTCGATCGTCAGGTAGAAGAATATCTCGATGCGGTTCGCACCCTGCTCCGGGCAAATGATGAAGAGCTGACGCCGGACAACCCGCAACTGCATTACATCATTACCGTTTCTCCGACACGCTTGGTTTCCTCTCTCGACAAGATGGTCAGCCAGTACCAGCGCGAAGGGGAAGAAGCGATAGGCCGCCTGCAAAAAGCGGAAACCCTGCTCTGGCTTTTTACCTTGCTGCTTCTCGCCTTGGAAGCCGCTTTCATCTTCCGGCCATTTGCCAGCCATATCAAGACCATTATCGCCGAATTGCGCAAGACCACGAACAGCCTGTATGAAAGCCGGGAGCGGCTTCGCATCGTCACGGAGAATGCCAATGACTGGCTGTGGGAAACCGACGCCGAAGGAGTTGTGACCAATTTTTCCAGCCGATCCGGCCCCTCCGAAATCCGGGATGGCGTAGTTGGCCGGAATCTGGCCAGCCTTCTAGATCCGGCTCAACCTTCGGGTGGTGCGAAACAAATGCTGGGCTCGATCGAAGCCAGATCGTCCTATCGCGACATCGTGTTTCCGCTACGGGTAGACACCGGGAAATCGCTATGGGTACGCGCGAGCGGCGTTCCGAAACAGTCGAAAAGCGGGAATTTCATCGGCTATCTGGGTGTCTGGACCGATATCACCGAAAGCAAGCGGCTTGAAGATGAATTGCACATGCACCAGAATCACCTCGAGGAGTTGGTCAGGCAACGCACTGCGGATCTACAGAAAAAGAGCGAAGCATTGGCGGAAAGCGAGGAAAAATTCCGCCTCATCAGTTCGTCGGCCAAGGAGGCCATTCTCATCATCGGCCAGTCGGAAGAAATCGCCTACTGCAACCCGGCTGCGGAAACCATTTTCGGCTATACGGCGGGCGAGGCGCTAGGCAAGAATCTGCATGACCTGCTCGCCCCGCTCCGCTACCGCGACGACATCCGCAAAGGATTCGAACATTTTTGCGTTTCCGGCGAAGGGCCGATGATCGGAAAAACCGTCGAGATGACGGCATTGCGCAAGGGCGGCCAGGAATTTCCAATCGAGCTATCGATTTCCGCTGTCAAGATGCAAAACGAGTGGCACGCACTGGGTGTCATTCGCGACATCACCGAACGTAAAAAAACGGAAATGCAGCTCCGGGAACTGAACGAAACCTTGGAACAACGGGTGGAGGAGGCCGTCCACCAGAGCATGGAGCATGAGCGCATGCTGATCCAGCAATCGCGCCTTGCCGCCATGGGTGAGATGATCGGCAACATCGCCCACCAGTGGCGCCAGCCTCTCAATGCCTTGGCGCTGTTGCAGACCAACGTCAAGGATGATTTCGAATACGGCGAACTAAACCAGGAAAACATGAACAGGTTCGTGGAAGAGGGGCAGAAAATCATCCAGAAAATGTCTTCGACGATCGACGATTTCCGCGATTTCTTCAAGCCGCAGAAAGAAAAGAAGGCATTCCTCATTCACAAGATCGTCAAGCACACGCTGGTCATCGTCAATGCCGGCTTCAAAAATCATAATATCGCTGTCACGATCAAGGAAGAACCGGACATACAAGTCGTCGGCTACCCCAATGAGTTATCCCAAGTGCTGCTCAATGTGCTCAACAACGCCAAAGATGCCTTGCTTGACAGGAATGTGCAAAATGGAAAAATCGATATTGCGATGAGCCAGGATAAAGACACCGCATGGATCACGGTCAGGGACAATGCCGGCGGGATTACGCCAGAAACGCTGCCGAAAATTTTCGACCCTTACTTCACCACGCGGGAAAAAGGCACCGGCATCGGTCTTTACATGTCCAGAATGATCATGGAGCATATGAATGGTTCCATCGATATGCGCAATATCGAGGGAGGCGCAGAGTTCAAGCTGACGATGCCGAAAAACCAGGCCTAGGAATCGTTAAGCGCAAGGGAGTCAACTGCAAATTCGTCTGCCCGCCGGTTCATCACGAATTTATTCTCGCCACCCCAAGGTGCCACCGTGTTATCAACTACAGCCACCGTTCTGAAGCATCCCGCCGAAGGTGCAATCCCCGACAACAAAGGAATCTGGGCCGGCATTCTGAGCGAGATGACCGAGTTTGCGCTGCTGTTCGGCGTGTATTTCATCGCCAAGGTGCACTTCCCGCAGGAATTCAGGGATGGCCCGCTAAAACTGAACCTGTTTGCCGGCACGTTCAATACGGTGCTGATGATTTCGGGCAGCTACTTCGTCGCCAACGCAGTGCTGGCGATCCGGCAGAACCGGCAACAGGCCAGTGTCCGCTGACTACTTCTGGTATTGATTGCAGCATGCGGCTATCTGGTCACCAAGGCCTTCGAGTTTCGCTGGAACGTCAGCCATGGCATCACTGGCGACACCGGCATATTCTTCGCGGTTTATTACTACCTGACTTTCACCCATATCGTGCATGTCGTCTGGGGCATCATGGGGCTGCTGTGGGTGATCGTGCGCACCCGGACCGGCGCCTATTCGCCGCAAGAACATGATGGCATGGAAGCGTTCGCCTCCTACTGGCACGCCACCGATCTGGTGTGGCTGGTGATATTTCCGCTGCTTTATCTGTTGCGCTGAAGGACGACAATGACACGCCAAAAATTCATAGACCGGCTCTGGCTTTTGCTGCTGGCGTTGACGCTGGGCGGCGCGTTAATCGGCGAGACCGCCGAACCCAGCTTCGCCATTACGCTGATCATCGTGGCGACCATGGCCTTCAAGGGAAGGATAATCATCGATCATTTCATGGAACTGAAAACGGCGAACCGCACCCTGCGCAACCTGATGCGCGCCTATTTTTATGCGGTGCCGCTGGTGATCGTGCTCACTTCCGTGTTCGGCGACTGGCTGGCCAGGCTGACGGCGCTGTGAACTAAAGTCCCAGCATCTCCGCCGCATGCTTGCGGGTAGTATCGGTCACCTCCACCCCGCCCAGCATGCGGGCAACTTCCTCGATGCGCACCGCCCGCTCCAGCACCCGGATGCGGCTGACCACGCTCTCGTCGCGCATGTCCTTGCTGACCTGCCAGTGATGGTCGCCTTGCGCCGCCACCTGTGGCAGGTGGGTGACGCACAGCACCTGGCGCTCGGCGCCGAGCTTTTTCAATAATTGGCCGACAATTTCCGCCACGCCGCCGCCGATACCGACATCCACTTCGTCGAAGATCAGGGTCGGCACCAGCGACACCTTGCTGGTGATGACCTGGATCGCCAGACTGATGCGCGACAACTCGCCGCCGGAGGCCACCTTGGCCAGCGGCTTGGGCGGCAAGCCGCTGTGGGCGCTGACCTGAAACTCAATTTCCTCAAGTCCGTATGAACCGCCGTCGCATGCCGTCAGGGCGATCTCAAAACGGCCGCCTACCATGGCCAGCGACTGCATCGCGGCGCTGACCTTTTCTGCCAACGCCTGTGCCGCCTCTTTCCTAGCCGCGCTCAATTTTCCGGCAAGATCGAGATAATGCGATTGCGCCGCCGCTTCGCGCTGAGTTTCATCGCCACCGGAGCCGAAACCACTTAATTCGCTCAAGCGCGCATTTTTTTCCGCCAGTAGTTCGGGCAACGACTCAGGGGTGACGCGGTATTTGCGCGCCGTGTCGTGTATTTCTCCCAGCCGCTGCTCACACTGGGCAAGCCGCTCAGGGTCGAGATCCAGGCGCTGCAGATAATGCCGCAGGCCATAAACCGCCTCGCTCATCTGCACTTCTGCCGGCACCAGTAGGTCCAGTACTTCCCGCAGGCCGGCATCGTATTCAACCAGATTGTTGAGGCGGGCGATCACGCCGTTGGCCTGCGCCAGACAGGCCATGTCGCTCTCGGACAAAACTTCAAGTCCGTACTGCGCGCCCTCCATCAGGCTGGCGGCGTTGGACAGGCGGCCATGTTCGGCCTGTAATTCCTCCCATTCCTGAATGGAGAAATTCAGCGCCGCCAATTCTTTTACTTGCCATTCGAGCCGCTCCAGTTCCTCGGCATAAACGGCGGCATTCTTTTCCCGTTCCAGCCGCGCCCGCCTGAGCGCCTGCCACTCGCGCCAGGCTGCCGCCGTTTCCTTTACCTGGCGCCCCTGGCCGGCATAGGCGTCGAGCAGCTCGCGCTGGGCAGCCGTCTTGAGCATGGATTGGTGGGCGTGCTGGCCGTGAATGTCCACCAGAAATTCGCCCGCCTCGCGTAATTGCTGGAGGGTGGCGGAACGGCCATTAATGAAACCGCGGGAGCGTCCGCCCGCATCCACCACACGGCGCATCAGGCACACGCCGGGGTCGCCGCCGAGGTCGCTCTCGTCCAGCCAGGATTGCAGTTGGGGTAAAGCGCGGCTATCGAACTCGGCCTCGATCTCGGCGCGCGCCGCATTGGCGCGCACTACGCCCGCATCGGCGCGCTCGCCCAGCACCAGCGACAGTGCATCGATCAGGATCGACTTGCCCGCCCCGGTTTCGCCGGTGAGCACGGTGAAGCCGGGCTGGAACTCAAGCTCAAGTTGGTCGACGATGACAAAATCGCGGATGTTGAGGGTCAGGAGCATGATGATCGTGGAATGGGTGATGGGTGATGAATGACCGGGAAAAAACAACTCCCCATTACCCATCCCTCATCACTCCTCACAGTTTTTCCCCCCAATGCAGCTTCTGCCTGAGCATGTCGTAATAGCTGTGACCGAAAGGGTGAAGCAGGCGCACCATCTGCCTGGAGCGGCGCACAATCACCCAGTCGTTTTCCTGCAAGTCAAAATGGCGCTGACCGTCGAAGTGGACGCGTGCGTCGTCGGCATGGAGCAGCAGAATCTCGATAGTGCTTTCGCTGTTCACCGCAATGGGCCGGTCGCTCAGGGTATGCGGGCAGATCGGCACGAGCACCAGCGCTTCCAGCGTGGGATGTAGAATGGGCCCGCCGGAAGACAGGGCATAAGCGGTAGAGCCGGTCGGAGTGGATACGATCAAGCCGTCAGAACGCTGGCTGTAAACGAACTGCCCATCGACGAACACCTCAAGTTCGATCAAGCGCGCGGTAGCACCCTTGCTCACCACCGCATCGTTGAAGGCACAGGCTTCGTGAACATTCTCCCCGTGGCGGCGGATGGTGACCGCAAGCAGAAAGCGGGCTTCGCTGAGGTAATCGCCAGCCAGAATTTCGGCCATGGTTTCCAGCATGGTTTCCGCCGAAACATCGGTGAGGAAACCGAGCCGCCCCTGATTGATGCCCACCAGCGGCACTTCATAACCGTGCAGTGAGCGGGCGATATTCAGCATGGTGCCGTCGCCGCCCAGCACCACCGCCAGATCGGCCTGTTCGCCGATTTCCTCCAGGCTCGCCACGGGAAATGCGCTCACGCCGGTGCTTTCGGCCGTTTGCCGTTCCACCAGCACGCCGTACTCCCGTTCCTCAAGGAACCGGGCCAGGCGCAGCAGCGGATCGCCGATCTCCGGACTATTGTATTTGCCAATCAGGGCAACAGTTTTGAAGAGCTGACTCATGTCGCGAATTAGACCATAATTAAACTTTTGGTGGTACTATCAATCAAACTGCATATCGTAAAATGCATGGCTGAATTTATGATCCCAGAAAAAGCGGTTAGCCACGGATTAACACAGATGTTCACGGATTATCGGGGGCTTGTATGTTGTTCGCCGCTCACCATCCGGGAAAGAAACGAAATTATTTCAACCACATGTTTTATCTGTGTTAATCCGTGTTTATCCGTGGCTAAAAGCCGTTTTTAAAATGATCGACAAACGCGCGCAAATCCTGCTCAAGACCCTGGTGGAACGCTATATCAGCGAAGGCCAGCCGATCGGCTCCCGTACCCTGTCGAAGTTTTCCGGGCTGGACCTGAGTGCTGCCACCATCCGCAATATCATGGCCGACCTGGAAGAGATGGGCTACATCATCAGCCCGCACACCTCCGCCGGACGCATCCCCACGCCGCGCGGCTACCGCTTCTTTGTGGATTCCCTGCTCACGGTGCAGCCGTTGGGCGTCATCGAAGTGCACCAACTGGAAAACCAGCTCCATCCCAACGACCCGCATAAACTGATCGCATCCGCCTCGCAACTGCTATCCGACCTGACCCAGTTCGCCGGCATCGTAATGTCGCCAAAACGCCGCAGCATCGCCTTCCGGCATATCGAGTTCGTCAACCTTTCCGACAAGCGGATACTGCTGATTCTGGTCACCACCGACGACAACGTGCAAAACCGTATCATCTTCAGCGAGAAGGTCTACACTGCCTCGGAACTCACCCAGGCGGCCAATTTCATCAACCAGCACTATACAGGCTGTACTCTGGAAGAAGTGCGCAGCAAAATGCAAGTCGAACTAAAGCAGCTACACCACGATATGACCGCGCTCATGGCCGTGGCAATGGAAGCCGGCAGCGAAGCAATGGGGGAAGGCGCCGACAGCTATGTGCTGTCCGGCGAACGCAAACTGCTGCATGTGCAAGACCTGTCCTCCAACATGGCGTCCTTGCGCAAACTGTTCGACGCCTTCGATCAGAAAACCACCCTGCTGCAGCTTCTGGACATCAGTCAGCACGCCCAGGGCGTACAGATTTTCATCGGCGGCGAATCCGGCCGCATGCCGCTTGACGAATGCAGCATGGTGACCGCACCCTATGAAGTGGACGGCCAGATCGTCGGCACCGTCGGCGTAATCGGACCGACCCGGATGGCCTACGAACGCGTCATTCCGATCGTGGACATCACCGCCAAGCTGCTTTCCAGCGCATTGTCGTATCACTGATCGTGTCTTACCGCACCGAGCCCGCTTACCGCCACGGCACCGCCGCCAAAACCGGCATCCTCCTGATCAACCTCGGCACGCCGGATGCACCCACCGCCTCTGCGGTAAAGACCTATCTCAGGGAATTTCTCGGCGACCCGCGCGTGGTGGAAATTCCCCGTGCGCTATGGTGGCTGATCCTGAACGGCATTATCCTTAACACCCGGCCCAAAAAATCGGCGGAAAAATACGCCCAGATATGGACGCCGGAAGGCTCGCCGCTGCTCGTCCATACCCAACGCCAGACAAAGCTGCTGCGGGGTTATCTCGGCGAATCGCTCGGATCATCCGCTACGGCAGTCGAATTCGCCATGCGCTACGGCAACCCTTCGGTCGCGGCCGGACTGGAGAAACTCAAGCAGCAGCACTGCGACCGCATCCTGATCGTGCCACTTTACCCGCAGTATGCCGCCAGCACCACGGCCTCGGCCATGGACGCAGTGTTCAAGGCACTAGGGGAAATGCGCGACATTCCGGAAATCCGCACTATCCGGCATTTCAACGACCGCCCCGGCTACATTGCCGCGCTTGCCGCCAGCGTACGCGAGAACTGGCAAAAAAATGGCCGCCCCGATGTGCTGGTGATGAGCTTTCATGGCCTGCCCCGCTACACGCTGGAAAAAGGCGACCCCTACCACTGCGAATGCCAGAAAACCGGCCGACTGCTGGCCGAGGCGCTGGAACTCGAACCGCAGCAATACCGCATCTGCTTTCAGTCGCGTTTCGGCCGCGCCGAATGGATCAAGCCCTACACTGCGGCCACCCTGGAAGAACTCGGCAAACAAGGGGTGAAACGCGCGGACGTGATCTGCCCCGGCTTCGTCGGCGACTGCCTGGAAACGCTGGAGGAAGTTGCCATGGAAGGTAAAGCCACCTTCCTCGGCGCGGGCGGCAAGGAATACCATTACCTCCCCTGCCTCAACGAGCGGCAGGACTGGATAATGGCACTGCGCACCATCGTTACCGAACATCTGCAAGGCTGGATGCGCAGCGAGCAGGATGATGAAACTCGCGCCGCCTCGCGCACCCGTGCCTTGGCAATGGGTGCAAAGGACTAAAACCCTTCAGTTTTCAATATCAAACGATACCCTCTTAAGGTTCTTGCGGATATTTCCGCAGTATCTACATAACACCATGAAAGTTTTGCATAAACCGCAAAATCTTCATGCCCGCAGCCATCAAGTTCCAACCCAAATGACCGATAAACCTGATGTAAAACTTATCTGCCGGGACGGAACACATCATGAAGATCGCAAGCTCGAACATCCAGTTGACCAGCCAGCATGCCTCCATCGAACAGCACACGGTGCAGGAATCGCTCAAAATGTGGGTCGGCGACAAACGCCCGGATTTCGAGGGGCGCGGCAACGCGCAAAATACCCCCCGCGCAGCTGACATGGTCAGCCTGTCGAAAGAAAGCCAGGCGGCGGCACAGGCCGACTCGTCCGGCAAAACAGCGAAAATCGATCCGCAAAAAGAACTGGAAAAAGACCCGCGCTTCCTGTTGATCAAACTGATGGTGGAGGCGCTCACCGGCAAGAAAATCAACCTGACTCAGCTGCAGGATGTCCAGCCTGCCCCGCCCGTCCAGAACACCCCCGACCCGGGCAATGTGGCGCCAGCGCCAGAACAAGCCAAGCCGGCCGGATTCGGCGTCGAATACGACCGCCACGAAACCAGTTACGAAGCGGAACAAACCAGCTTCTCCGCACAAGGCGTGGTCAAGACCGCCGACGGCAAGGAAATCAAGTTCACTCTCGATCTCGCCATGAGCCGCGAACACTACGAGGAAAGCAATACCAGCCTGCGCCTGGGCGATGCGAAGAAAAAAGACCCGCTGGTGATCAATTTCTCCGGTAGCGCAGCTCAGCTCACCAGCACCAAGTTCAGTTTCGATCTCAATGCCGACGGATCGGCAGACCAGATTTCCTTTGTCGGCGCAGGCAGCGGCTTTCTCGCGCTGGACAAGAACGGCGATGGCAAGATCAACAACGGCAGCGAATTATTCGGCCCCGCCAGCGGCAACGGCTTCCAGGAACTGTCGGCTTACGATCAGGACAAGAACGGCTGGATCGATGAGAACGATGCTGTCTACAAGCAGCTCAAGGTCTGGACCAAGGATGCCGGCGGTAACGATACCCTGAGCACCTTGACGCAGAAAAACGTTGGCGCAATTTACCTCGGCAATGTCGACACGTCATTCGATCTCAAAAACAGCCAGAACCAGCTGGACGGCCAGATCAAATCCACCGGCATTTATCTCAACGAAAATGGCAGCGCCGGCACGGTGCAGCAGGTCGACCTGGCAGTATGATTCATCAAAAATAGTTCAGTCCGGGACAAGGCTTGTCGCGGACTGTAAAGAATGTTCCCGCTCTACTCAAAAATATCATCCCTCCCCTCTTGAAATAAACAGACCACACTCCATATAGGGTTGCATTGTCATCAGGAGGACACCATGCAACCCGAAGATCAAAAAAACAAAATCGACCAGGAAGAATTTCTCGAAAAGCTGGACGAGAATCCAACCGCAGGCGAAAACTCGCCGCCCGATGCCGAAATCATGCCGAGCCTGGAGGAAATGCTCAAGCAGGCCGAACTGACTGCCCAGGAACACCACGACGCATGGCTGCGCGCCAAGGCCGATGCGGACAACATCCGCAAGCGCGCCGAATCCGAGATCACCAATGCGCGCAAATTCGCGGTCGAAGGTTTCTCGTCCGAACTGCTGGCCGTCATGGACAGCCTGGAAGCCGCTATCAAGGTGGAAACCGCCGATGTCGCCAGCATGAAAAGCGGCATCGAACTGACGCTCAAACAACTGGTATCGGTGTTCGAAAAATTCAACCTCAGCGAAATCCACCCGATGGGCGAAAAATTCGACCCGCACAAACACCAGGCGATGAGCATGGTCGA
>DATKUY010000040.1:0-20508 GCA_035530375.1 Sulfuricella sp.
CCTATGTGTACGTCCCGAAGAAGAATCCATGCTATCATCATGTTTCTCCAATACTGCAAACAGCCTGAATGCCATCAACGAGCCGAGCATGGGAGCAAGTCTGCGCTCAAAGCCGAGCATAGGCTCGACGATCGATTGCGGAATGAGTCTCCAAGGCCGAAACCCGCCGGATAGAGGATAAGCAAACAAGCTCATTCTTTCAAACTGTGCAAGACTGAGGCTCGGAACCAACGCCGCCATCCTCTCCCGATAACGCCCAAATAGCAAAGTGGGGATTGCCTGGTTTGCATCAAACGGCTTCCTGTTTGGATCCCTCTGTCCTTCACGCAGCGGATCCTCTCCCATAATCACCGGCTCGGGATGAAACAAGCGGAAGAACACCCAGCTTACCGGTGTGATAGCAGGCTCCACCAGGATAAGCCTGCCACCGGGCTGAAGTACCCGCTCTGCTTCACGCAAAAAACGGATAGGATATTCGATATGATGCAACACATCCACTGCCACGATGTTATTCAAACTACCATCGCGAAAGGGAAGAAATTGTGCATCGGCTGCAGCATCAAGCCAAGGCTCCGGCACAATATCGGTAGAGATCACATTCGGGATAAAGGCCTTGAGATTCCCCGTCCCGCCGCCAATCTCCAGAGTCAAGCCATGCCTGCACTCGGCGACGATCCGCCGATAATAATCTGAGTATATTGCTCTCAGCACTGGTTTCTTTTCCCAGATCAGCCGGTGCTCCCACAGCGTCGCATCAACCATCAGAACGCCTTGAGTTTTCTGAATGCAAACACCACCATGCGCAACAGTAGCAAGCCATGCCGGAATCTGGAAATCTGTGTTTCCCCGTAAGTGCGGCTGGCGTATGCGATGGGCACTTCCGTTACCTTGAGGTTCATTTTCGTTGCGCCGAATATGAGGTCGAAATCGCCAAACGGGTCAAACTCACCAAAATAGTTGCGATTAGCCACAATCTGCTCATAATGCCGCCTGGTGAGTACCTTAGTACCACAAAGCGTATCGGTAAAACGCTGATTCAGTAACCACGAGAACAGCCAGGCAAAAACCTGATTGGCCAGCAAATTAAGAAAGCGCATCGCCTGATCTTCCATCGGGTAAACGAGCCGAGTTCCATTGATAAATTCTCCCTTGCCGGTAACCAGTGCCCGGTAGAATTTCGGCAGCGCTTCTGGCGACACAGTAAGGTCCGCATCGAGAATCATCAGTATGTCACCACGGGCATTGGCAAAACCCTTGCGCACGGCATCTCCTTTGCCTTTTCCATCCTGCACGAATACTTTTATGTCCTTGTCAGGGTACTTGGCAATCACCCGGTGAATTTCATCCAGGGTTCCATCCTTACTGTGCCCTTCCACATAAATAATTTCCATGTCATCGCAAAACTTCGGTAGCCGCTGAACTGCGGCTTCGATATTACCTCGCTCATTACGGCATGGAATTAGAACTGTCGTGGACATAGAGCCCATCACCCTGTTTCGAACTGGCCGGGCAACGACGTAATTGCGCAGGCAGGCACGGCGAATGATGGCGATAGGCGCAATGTATCGGTTGATAAGACCTCCCAGCCCGAGCATTTTTTTCGGCATGAGCTGGCGCCATTCACGTTTGACGACTTCGAAATCCGCCAAACGCAGCAGGTTGCCGATATCTTCTGTTGAAAGCCAGTTTTGCTGGAGGTGCGGCATCATCAGGCCAAGCTTCTCCGCAACGTTCAAAACCGGCTCCCACATGCGGGAGTAATAGGCGATCACGACCCGCGTCTCGCGCGTACAAAGCCGGTGCAGGTTCGCGAAAGTTTCCTCGCAGTCGTCGAGGGAGCCTACCGTGTCGGACATAATAATTACGTCGAACGGCCCTTCAAGCGGGGCGATACAGGCGATATCCTCAACGTCGCCAACATGAAATTCCAATTCGGGATATTGGGTTCTTGCAATTTCGATCATCCCATTACTGAAATCCACTCCCACGCCTTTGGAGGGCTTGAGCGCCGCAAGCAGTCGGCCCGTTCCGCAGCCCATATCGAGGACCCGCAACCCTTCGGGAATAAGGAAGCGCATATAGCGAATATCTTCATCATGGAAGAAAGCGTTGCGCCCTACCCATTTTTCTCTTTCCGGCGCGAGATTCTCCGAAAGCTCGCGAATAGCTCGCTTGCGGGCCGAAGTCGGCAGTGTAGTCGATTCGAGATTCATGTCATCCTTGGTTGAAAGGGGGTGATCCATCAAAACGCTGGCTTGGTAACTTTGAATGCCTGCGTCCGGCCAACCATAACAGTCCCCCGGGCAAACTGGCCACCAGCAAAGCGAGGCCGAAAAGCAGCGAAAGCAAAAAGGCATCAGCCGGGGCAACGCCGATGAAGCCAAACGCAACCACCATGGCACCTTCTCGCACACCCCATCCAGCAATAGATATCGGAACCATGGCAATCAGCATTACCAGCGGCACCAACAACAGGCAATCGGTCAGGCTCAAAGGAATCCGGACCGCAAACCCGATGACCGCCACCAATATGGCAGTAACAATATGGCCCAATGCCGAAATGACTATCGTTGTCACTGCTATGCGAAAATTGACGAACACCTTCCGCAAATGTGCCCCTAGTCGAACAAGGCCTCGCACTACCCGCCAGTGATTCCATCTTGCCGGCAATCGCTCAAGCATCAACACGAAGCCGAGGCCCATTACTCCCGCCACGACTAGCACAACAACTGCCCAGGAGGCCTGACCACCACCGGTCAAATTGAATATCCACGGCATACTGAATGCACAAATCATCAAAAGCGCCGTCAACGCGATCAACCGATCGACAATAACACTGCTAAACGCCTCGCCAAGGTGCATTCCGGTCCGATATATATACCAGACTCTGTATGCGTCTCCCCCTACTGAAGATGGAAGTGTCTGATTAAAAAAGTAGCCGATCATTACGGCTTGAAAGACTTTTGAGAAGTTCAACGCATACCCAGAGGTCTGAAGCACTAATCGCCAGCGCAGTGCATGCAATATCGGCACTGCCGCCAGCACGGCAACGACAAAGAACATGGTCAAAAGATTAGTATCTTGCAATCTGACAAGAATGACCTGCAACTTAACATTCCTGCCAATAATCCATACCAAGCCAAAAGTTACCAGTAGTTTGATGAACGCCACAATTTAAAGAAGGCTCCTGCCATTTGATCTGTCATCTCTATACATTGCAATCGGCGAACAATTACAACACCCACACAAAAGGAATTGCTTATTTGGCTCCATGCAGAAATTCAATTCAACAAATTGTTCAATTAGAAACCCTCGATTGCGCATTTAGCATATCTCTATATGCCAATAAAATTCCCTCTCCCAACTTCGTCTTATAGGTCCAGCCCAATGACGCCAACCGGGAGACATCAAGTAATTTCTGCGGCGCTCCATCCGGTTTCGAAGTATCGAATGTCAACTTACCTGTAAAACCCACCGATTCCGAGACCATGTTTGCCAATTCACGGATGGAGATATCTTTGCCGCATCCAATATTTATTAGTGGTGAAACATTAGGCGAAAGAAGTAAATTAAATTTCTCGTCTGGCAGAGTCATTAGAAATAGAGTGGCGTCGGCCATGTCGTCGCTATAGAGGAATTCCCTGCGTGGCGTCCCTGTTCCCCACACAACGACTTCATTATCTCCACGCATCTTGGCTTCATCCGTTTTACGTATCAGCGCCGGTAGCACGTGAGAATTATTGAGATCATAATTGTCTCCTGGGCCATAAAGATTAGTGGGCATAACAGCAAAATACTGTGTGCCATACTGACGATTATAGGCCCAGCACATCTCAATGCCCGCGATTTTGGCTACGGCATAGGACCGGTTAGTTGGTTCCAATAAACCAGTTAGGAGATATTCCTCCTTGATCGGCTGAGGACAATCACGCGGGTAGATACAACTTGAGCCCAAGAACAACAACCTCTTGACGCCTGTGCGCCACGACTCATGGATAATATTTGTCTGAATCGCTAAATTTTCGTGGATGAATTCAGCAGGAAAGGTGTTGTTTGCAAGAATGCCGCCAACCTTGGCGGCAGCAAGGAAAACGTATTCGGGTTTCTCTTGTTCGAAAAACGTACGTACTGCCTGCTGATCTGTGAGGTCAAGTTCGGCATGCGTGCGAGTGAGGATGTTAGCGTAGCCATCTGCACGCAAACGGCGAATTAAAGCAGAGCCCACCAAACCACGGTGGCCAGCAACATAAATCCTATTTTTAGCCTGCATGTTTATTCATGATAGTTGAAGGCAGAATAGCCGTGATTTTTAACCAGCTCATCTCGCTCTGCAGCTTTCAGATCTTCGCACACCATCTCGGCCACAAGCTCGCCAAAAGTTACTCTAGGGGTCCATCCCAACTTCGTCTTGGCTTTGCTCGGGTCGCCCAGCAGGGTTTCGACTTCAGTAGGCCGGAAGTAACGTGGGTCTACTGCCACCATACATTTTCCCGATTCAGCATAGCCCTTTTCATCCTGGCCGCCGCCTTCCCAACGGATTTTCATGCCAAGTTCATTGGCCGCCGCATTGACGAAATCGCGCACACTATATTGGACACCGGTAGCTATCACGAAATCTTCAGGGGCTTCCTGTTGCAGCATTAGCCACTGCATTTCGACAAAATCCTTGGCATGCCCCCAGTCGCGCTTGGCCTCAAGATTGCCCAAATAAAGACGATCTTGCAGGCCCAGTTTGATCCGTGCCAAAGCGCGAGTAATCTTGCGAGTTACAAAGGTTTCGCCTCGAATGGGAGATTCATGGTTAAACAGAATCCCGTTGCAAGCATACATACCGTAGGCTTCACGGTAGTTGACCGTGATCCAGTAGGCATAAAGCTTGGCAACCGCATAAGGGGAACGGGGATAAAATGGGGTTGTTTCCTTTTGCGGGGTTTCCTGTACCAAACCATAAAGCTCTGATGTCGAGGCCTGATAATAGCGAGTCTTTTTTTCCAGGCCAAGAATGCGGATCGCCTCCAATACACGCAACGCGCCCAGAGCATCGGAATTAGCCGTGTATTCCGGTTCTTCGAACGAGACCGCAACATGGCTCTGCGCAGCCAGATTGTAGATCTCGTCTGGCTGTACTTGCTGGATGATGCGGATCAGGCTGCTGGAATCGGTCATGTCGCCATGATGCAACACGAAGTGGCGATTCTTTTCGTGCGGGTCTTGGTATAGGTGGTCGATCCGGTCCGTATTGAACAGGGAGGTACGACGCTTGATGCCGTGCACTTCATAGCCTTTATTCAGCAAAAATTCGGCCAGATAGGCGCCATCCTGGCCGGTAATGCCGGTAATCAATGCTTTTTTCATTTATACATCTAACCCTAGAGAATTGCCGCAAGATCTATTGTATTGTTAAACACGCCCATATACATCGTCAAAGCGCACAATATCGTCTTCCCCTAAATATTCACCACTTTGCACTTCAATCATAACGAGATCGGTCAACCCCGGATTTTCCAAGCGATGCCGGTGCCCGGCAGGAATATAGGTAGATTCGTTTGTCCTGACAAGCAATTCCCTGTCATCGTTGACAATGCTGGCCGTGCCGCTCACCACCACCCAGTGCTCGCTCCGATGGTAATGCATTTGCAAGGAGAGCGAAGCGCCGGGTTTGACAACAATGCGCTTGATCTTGAAGTTCTTGCCCTCTTCCAACACGGTGTAGGTTCCCCAAGGGCGCGCTACCGTACGGTGCAACTTGTGGCTGTCGTGGTTCATCAGCTTGAGCTGTTGCACCACTTTCTTGACGTCCTGGGCTCGCTCCCGGTCGGCCACGAGCAGAGCATCCGGAGTGTCGATAATCAGCAAGTTATCGAGGCCGATTACGGCCACCATGCGCCCCTCGTTTTGGATAAAGCTGTTGCCCACATCGACCAGCACCGCCTCGCCGATCACTCGGTTGCCCGCTTCGTCTGGCACAGCGAGATCACTGATGGCGTTCCATGAACCGATGTCGCTCCAGCCAAAGCTGCCGGGCACTACCATGACTACATCCGATTTTTCCATTATCGCGTAATCAATGGAGTTTTCCGGGATGGTGGCAAAGGTTTCCGGATCGATTTCCATCATCGGGGAATTACCCTGCATTTTACTGCGGGTTGCCTCCCAGCAAGCCAGCGCATGTTGGTGAATAGTAGGGGCGTGAAGCTTGATCTGCGCCAGCACGACCCCGGCCTTGAAGCAGAACATCCCGGAATTCCACAAATAACGGCCGGAATCAACATATTCCAGAGCAGTTTCATAGGAAGGCTTTTCCACGAAGCGCTTGACGGCATGACCATCCGCCTCAATGTAGCCAAATCCGGTTTCCGGTGTGTCTGGGACGATACCGAAGGTCACCAGATTGCCCTGTTCCGCCAAGCCGGAGGCCTGTTTTACGGCAGCGGCAAAAGCCGCCTGATCATCGATCAGGTGATCCGCCGGCAACACCAGCATCAACGCGTCACTGCCATGGGCCTCGGCGACGCTCATTGCTCCCAATGCAATCGCCGCAGCCGTATTGCGCCCAACAGGTTCGAGCAGGAAAGTGTCCGATACACCCGAAAAAACCTTCTTGGCAACCTGATACTCATCTCTGCTTTTGAAGTAATACTCGCGGTTGGTGATCGTCAGCACTTCATTCACGCCGTCAAGCGCCGCAGCACGCGCAAAAGTCTTCTGCAACAGGCTCTGCCCGTCAGGAAGCTTCATGAAAGGCTTGGGGTGGGATTCGCGGGAAATCGGCCACAATCGGGTACCGGCTCCGCCGGAGAGAATTACGGGTATCAACATTATTTGCTATTGTAGCTTGGGGAGCGCTTCAATCCAAAATCAATATCTTATGTTGTATTCGTCCATGCGTTGCAGCATTAAAAATTCCAACAGGGTGGCGCCCAAGGCGAAGCAAAACACTTGGCTCAATTTATCGGAATGAGGAATTTAATAGCCTTGGCGCAGGCAGAGGATATTCTGGCGTAGCCATTGAATTCATTACTGCTTCACGGCTGCTTTATAGGCTGCATTACGTTCGCGCTTCCCAACGCTACCAACGATGGCGACGGCTCCATTTCCGTCATGCCTCCATGCAAAGCGTTAAAGAAGCATCCCAGGATGGAAGTGCCACACCAAATGTCCGGTTGAGCTTGTCGGAAGACAAGACAGAGTAGGAGGGTCTTGGCGCGGGCAGCGGATATTCGGACGTGACGATGGGAATTAACTTCGGCATAGGGTGATGAGTTATGAGTGATGAGTGAGCGCCCTGAAGCGGCATTGATTCAAGGATGGCGTTAGCAAACCCGTACCAGGAAGTCCGGCCGGTTGCTGTCAAGTTGTAGAGACCAACGTATTGGGTGAGGAGTGAGGGGTGAGGAGTGAGGGGTAAAATACTTTTCGCAAGAATTTGCGCCGTAGCTTCGGCGATCATGCGGCCCCATGTCGGCGCACCGATCTGGTCGTCCACGATCCGCAATTCGTCACGCTCTTTCGCCAGCCGCAGGATGGTCAGCAGGAAATTCCTGCCGCGCAGGCCATATACCCAGCTGGTGCGGAAGATCTGATGAGGGATGCCCGCAGCCAGTATCGCCTTCTCGCCGGCAAGCTTGGTTTTGCCATAAACACTGAGCGGGTTGGGAATGTCATCCTCGGTATAGGGCGAGGTTTTGGTGCCGTCGAACACATAATCGGTGGAATAGTGAACCATGGAGGCGCCGAGCCGTTTGGCCTCTACCGCCATGATGCCTGGCGCAATGCCGTTGATCGCCATAGCCAGGTCGGGCTCACTCTCTGCCTTGTCGACGGCGGTATAGGCGGCGGCGTTGACGATCAAATCCGGCCGGATTGTTCGGATGGCGTTTCGAATCGAATCGGGGTTGGCCAGATCCATCCCCTGGCGGTCGACAGCGACAACATCACCCAGCGTGGACAAAGTTCTCTGCAGTTCCCACCCGACTTGGCCATTCTTGCCGGTTAGAAGGATTTTCACGTCGATCCAGCGATGCCCAGACGACCTCGCCAATCCTGATACAGCGTGGCCAGAGACCGGGCTGCAATTGCCGCCATTAGCGCGGCGAAACGAATCTCTGGCTGGTTAAGATATTCGTGAGCTAGGCGGTTGCGAACCTCGCGCCAGTCCAGCCAATTTTCAACATTGAGGTAACCCAGCTTTTCCAGTCGGTTAAGCCGGTCGCGCATGGGGTTGATCAATAAGAGCAAATCTCAGGCCTTCCATCTAAAACATCTGGGTTGGTAACAGCGCAACCTATAAAGCAATTTTCAGGATGATCTTCGAAAATTCCAGGAAGTCGGAAACGCGGTGCTGCAGGATACTCCGTACAATATCGAGGTTAAGCTTTCGGTAATCGTATACTGCGATATTACGAAATCCCACCATCGCCTGGAGATGTTCAGACAGTTCTCCCGGCAGCACCCCCGCCTGATGCAGCATGGCAAGGCATCCCGGCTTTCCTGAGGAACCCCGAGGCGCTTCAGGCGCACAATATGCATCGCCGCATCGATAGCCGCCTCGCAGGCGCGCTGCAAATTGAGGATGATCGAGTCCTGCCGCGTGAAGTTCGTATCGATTTCATTTTCGTGATCTCGATATTCTTCGCCAATTCGTACCAGGCACCGCTCTATAATTCCAGCCTTATTGAGCAAAACGTCATCCGGCATATACGCTTCCCCTTGCCCGGATATCTGCCAGTATTTCGCGCCTCTCTTCATTCAATCTGGCGTATTCGGAAAAAACAGTGGTCTCGAATAGTCCAACCGCAGCCTCATCACGGCAATAGAGCCGCTCTCCCTGTGCGACGACCTGCAACTTCATCACTGTTGAGGCGGCGCGCAAATCCACCAATCCACGTCGCGTGAAAGCATTTGCGCCAATTTTTGGGCTGTTTCCCAGCGGGCTGGGGGGGATAATGGCTGTAATGGCAAAACCGCCAAACCGATATCACTCTCCCTTCGCTCCTGCTGAGCTCCCCAACTGCCAAAGCGATAAACCGCCAATACGCCGGGCAGGCTATTAAGCAGCATTTCGACAATTTTGGACTGCAATTTATTCATCGGTTACAAGTCCCCCAGGGAAGCGTGGAGCGGCCTTTTCCGAAAAGGCCTTGTATGGTTGGTCGCTCACAATAATACTCCCTGCATCTTATCAATCACAACAAACGCGCTCGCATCGGGGAGGCGAGACAGGTATGGGGAAAATGGCTCAGGTAAACACTTCAGCATCTGGCAAACGGGCGCCCAGCGAATCCTTCGCGGAAAGCACGGGCGCGTTTGAAAGCGGCCACAGAATTTCCAAATCAGGGTCATCCCAACGGATACAGCGCTCGTGCTCCGGCGCCCAATAATCGGTCGTCTTGTAGAGAAATTCGGCGTAATCCGACAAGACCAGAAAGCCGTGCGCGAATCCAGGCGGGATCCAGGCCATGCGCTTGTTTTCCGCCGACAGGTTGAATCCGGCCCATTTGCCGAACGTAGGCGAACTCTTGCGGATATCCACGGCAACATCGAACACTTCTCCCGCGATCACGCGCACCAGTTTTCCCTGCGGCTGCCGAATCTGGTAGTGCAGGCCGCGCAGCACGCTTTTTGCCGAACGGGAATGGTTGTCCTGGACGAAATGCGCCGCGATCCCGGCTTTTTCCGCCAGCACCCGCTGGTTGTAGCTTTCGAAAAAAAAACCGCGTTCGTCGCCGAATACCTTGGGTTCAAGGATCAGCAGGCCGGAAAGATTCGTCTGAATAACGTGCATCAAAACAGCCTTTCCCGCAGCAGTCCGAGCAGATATTGCCCATAACCGTTTTTGCTCAACGGCGCGGCCAGCGCTTCCAGTTGTTCCGCCGAAATATAGCCCATACGATAAGATATTTCTTCCGGGCAGGCGATCTTCAGGCCCTGGCGCTTTTCTATCGTTTCGATGAACTGGGACGCCTCCAGCAAGGATTCGTGTGTACCGGTATCGAGCCAGGCCATGCCACGACCCATGACCGCCACTTCCAGCCGCCCTTGGCTCAGATATAGCCGATTAACGTCGGTAATCTCCAGCTCACCTCGAACAGAGGGCTTGAGCGACCGCGCAATGTCTACCACCTGGTTGTCATAAAAATACAGGCCGGTCACTGCATAGCGGGATTTCGGCTTGAGGGGCTTTTCCTCGATGGAAAGAGCCTGACCGGCCTGATCGAATTCCACCACGCCATAGCGCTCGGGGTCGTGCACCGGGTAGGCGAATACCGTCGCTCCGCTGTCCTTTTGCGCCGCCGCCTGCAGATCATTCGACAGTTCATGGCCGTAAAAGATGTTGTCGCCCAGCACCAGGGCACATCGGTCTTTGCCGATAAAATCCGCGCCGATGAGGAACGCTTGGGCGATGCCCTCCGGCTCAGGCTGGACTGCGTAGCTGATGTTGAGCCCCCACTGTGCCCCATCGCCCAGCAGTTGCTCGAAGCGCGGCGTATCCTGCGGCGTGGAAATGACCAGGATATCGCGTATCCCCGCCAGCATCAGCGTGGACAAGGGGTAATAGATCATCGGCTTATCGTAGACCGGCAGCAGTTGCTTGGAAACGGCCAGGGTTACCGGATGCAGCCGGGTGCCCGAGCCGCCGGCCAGAATGATGCCTTTGGTGCAGGAATGGGTGATGGGTAATGAGTGATGGGACATGGTTATAGGTTATGGGTGGCTGATAATTTTTTTGTGTAAGCCAGTAATTAGTCGGGAAACTCTATCAAGTAAGGGGAAAACTGTGTGGGCTTGAGCCAAATAGCCAAGTTCGACGGCGATGAGCAATTGTGTTTCCAGCTCGCTGAGTGAACCACGCGCAATACTTAAAAACTGGGCAAACTCTCTCTGTCCTGTACGCGCGGCACCCTCGGCCAAGTTACTGGGGACAGAGACTGCTGCACGGCGAATCTGTGACGTAAGTCCATAAACTTCTTCTTTGGGAAAACCCTGGCTGGCCTGATAAACCGCCGTAACAAGCGCCATCGATTCCTTCCAGGCCTCTAAATTGTAATGCGGCCTTATCCCATCACCCATTTCCCGTCACCCTTTACCATATTGAATCGCCACCCAGTTCTGGTATTCCCCGCTGATGACATGTTCCACCCAGCCCCGGTTGTCGAGATACCAGGCCACCGTCTTGCGGATGCCGGTGTCGAAGGTTTCTTTCGGTTTCCAGCCCAGCTCGCGCTCGATCTTGCGAGCATCGATGGCGTAGCGCGCGTCATGGCCGGGGCGATCTTTCACATAAGCAATTAAAGAAGCATACGGCTTACCATCGGCGGCTGGCTTCAGCTCATCGAGAATGGCGCAAACGGTGTTCACCACGTCGAGATTGGTTTTCTCGTTCCAGCCGCCGATATTGTAGGTTTCGCCCAGGCGACCTCCGGTCAGCACGGTACGGATCGCTGTGCAATGGTCGCCGACATAAAGCCAGTCGCGCACGTTCAGGCCGTTGCCATAAATCGGCAGCGGCTTGCCGTTGAGCGCATTGAGAATAACCAGGGGGATCAGTTTTTCGGGAAACTGGAATGCGCCGTAATTATTCGAGCAGTTGGTGGTCAGCGTCGGCAGCCCGTAGGTGTGATGGTAGGACCGCACCAGATGGTCGGACGCCGCCTTGGAAGCGGAATAGGGACTGTTCGGCGCATAGGCCGTGGTTTCCGTGAACGGCGGATCGTTGGGGCCAAGCGAGCCATAAACCTCGTCGGTGGAAACGTGCAGGAAGCGGAACGCCTCCTTTTCCGCGCCGCCCAATCCCTGCCACCAGGTGCGGGCCGCTTCCAGCAAGCTAAAGGTGCCGTTGATATTGGTCCGGATGAATTCGCCGGGGCCGCTGATGGAACGGTCGACATGGCTTTCTGCGGCAAAATGGATGATGGCGCGGGGCTTGTGCCCGGCCAGCAGTTTCTCCACCAACTCCCGGTCGTTGATATCCCCCCGGACGAAACTATGGCGAGTATCGTTTTTCAGGCTAGCGAGATTTTCCAGGTTGCCGGCATAGGTCAGCTTGTCCAGATTGACGACCGGCTCGCCGGTGACCGCAATCCAGTCCAGGATGAAATTCGAACCGATGAAGCCGGCGCCGCCGGTGACCAGGATCATTTTGCCGCTCGCGCTCCGTAATATTCCTTGAACCAGGCGGCAAACTTCGCTATCCCCTCGTTCAACCGGGTATGCGGCGCAAAGCCGACGTCCCGGCTCAGGTCGTCGATATCCGCATAAGTGGCAACCACGTCGCCATCCTGCATTGGCAGCATGTTCTTGACCGCCTTTTTGCCGATCGCGTTTTCGATCTCCTCGATGAAGGCCATCAGCTCCACCGGTTCATGGTTGCCGATATTGTAGATGCGATAAGGCGCATAGCTGCTGGCCGGGTCCGGCGCAGCACGATCGAACGACGGATCGGGCGCCGCGGTCCTGTCCAGCACCCGCACCACGCCTTCGGCAATGTCGTCGATATAAGTGAAATCGCGCTGCATCCTGCCTTCGTTGAACACGTCGATCGGGCGATCGGCAAGGATGGCATCGGCGAACAGGGATGGCGACATGTCCGGCCTGCCCCACGGCCCGTAAACCGTGAAAAAGCGCAGGCCGGTGGTCGGCAGGCCGAATAAATGGCTGTAGGTGTGGGCCATCATCTCGCTGGATTTTTTGGTCGCGGCGTAAAGGCTGACCGGGTGATCGACGTTATCGTGCACGCTGAACGGCATGTGGGTGTTGGCGCCGTAGACGCTGGAGCTGCTGGCGTAGACCAAGTGCGCCACGCCGTTGTGGCGGCAGCCTTCGAGTACATTGAGAAAGCCGACGATATTGCTGTTGACATAGGCATGCGGATTTTTCAGCGAATAGCGCACGCCGGGCTGGGCGGCGAGATTGACGACGCGCTGGAATTTCTCGGCGGCGAACAGCGCCTCCATCCCCGCGCGCTCGGCCATGTCCAGCTTGACGAAGCGGAATCCCGGAAAAGGCGCGAGCTGCTTGAGACGGTCTTCCTTCAACTGCACATCATAATAGTCGTTGAGATTGTCGATGCCGACCACTTCGGCACCCTGCTCCAGCAGACGTTGAGCGACGTGCATGCCGATAAAGCCGGCCACGCCGGTAACTAGAACTTTCAAATCATTTCCCCTGTTTCAAGGCGATCAATTTCGCGTACTTGCAGAAGCTGTTAAAACAGCCGATTGAAATATGCACCAGCCCCGGCACCCCATCGAGGAAGCCGAGGCGAAAAAAATAGAATTTCACAAAGCGAAGCAGCGGACTACCCACCAACTGCATGACCGTCGCCCGCTTGCCACGCTTGAACAACGCATCCGCCTGCAGGCTGGTGTAATGGTTCTGCTTGTCGAGGTAGGTCGCCAGGGTTTCCTGCGACTCATGCAGCAAATCGCCCCGCAAATCGCCGACCGGCATATCGGACACCACTTTTTCGTGAACCTCGTCCTCGCTCCAGCGGGCGAACTGCCGGTCGAACAGCCGCAAACTCCAGTCGGGATAACCCTCCCCGTACCGGAGCCAGCGGCCCAGAAAACGATTGCGGCGCGGCATCCGGTAGGCATGAAACTGCGGCGCTGCCAGCGCTTTCCCGATGTTGGCGCGCAGCGTCTCGCCCACCCGTTCATCCGCATCCAGGCACAGCACCCAGTCATGGCTTGCCTGTCCGACTGCAAACTGTTTTTGTCGACCGAATCCGAGCCAGTCCTGATGGATGACCCGTGCGCCATATTCTAGCGCAATTTCCCGCGTCCCATCCCGGCTGCCGGAATCCACCACCACGACTTCATCGGCGAATGCGGCGCTTTTCAGGCAAGCCTCGATCTGGCTTGCCGCATTCAGGGCGATGATCACCACCGACAAAGGGGTTTTCTGCTGCATCCGCATGCTCTGCCGAAATAAAGCCGGTATTCTAGCAGGTTGTTGAAAAACATTACGAACACCAACTGCTAGGCTAAAATACGCCGATGCCGAAAATATTGCTCGTCAAAACCTCGTCGATGGGGGATGTGATCCACAATCTGCCTGTCGTGAGCGACATTCTCTTCCACTTCCCGGATGCCGAAATCGACTGGGTCGTGGAAGAATCCTTTGCCGGCGTCCCCGCGCTGCATCCCGGCGTGCAAGAAATCATTCCCGTCGCCGTGAGGCGCTGGCGCAGAAATTTGTTCAACCGGGCCGTATGCGCCGAGATCAGCGCCTTCGCCCATCGCGTGCGCAGCAAGGTTTATGACGTGGTACTCGACACGCAGGGGCTGATCAAGAGCGCGGCCATCGCCCGCCTTGCCCACGGCGCCCGTTGCGGCTTCGACCGATACAGCGCCCGCGAACCGCTGGCGGCGCTATTTTATGACAAGACGGTGAGGGTCGAAAAGAGCCAGCACGCGGTAGTGCGCAATCGCCTGCTTGCCGGTCGCGCCTTCGGTTATATCCCGGACGACCCGGTGAATTACGGCATAACCGCACCTTCCCTGGACCTTCCCTGGCTGCCGGCAGGCTCCTTCGCCGTGCTGCTGCACGCCACCAGCCGCGACGACAAGCTCTGGCCGGCAGAGGACTGGATTACATTGGGCGCCCATCTGAACAGCCGGGGCATCGCCTGCGTTTTACCGTGGGGAAGCGAGGCCGAACACCGACGCAGCCGGCAACTCGCGGAGCGCATACCCTCCGCAATCGTTCCGCCCGCAATGTCGCTGCAAGAGGCGGCAACACTGCTCTCCCAAGCCGTTGCGGCAGTCGGTGTGGATACCGGCCTGATCCATCTGGCAGCAGCCCTGAAGGTACCGGTGGTCGCGCTTTATTGTGCCTCCGAACCCGGCCTGACCGGCGTTTACACCAGCAGCGCGTCCGTCAATCTGGGCGGTTCAGGCTCGCCGCCCGACCCGGCCCGCGTGATTTCGGCCCTGGAAGGTCTGATGCGATGATGCGCCGCCTTTACACCCTGCTGCTGGTCCTGCTGCTGCCCTACATCCTGTTTCACCTGCTGTGGCGTTCCCGACGCCAGCCCGAATATCTGCGCCACATCGGCGAACGCTTCGGCTTTTATCGCGGCAGACCGGCCGCCCCGCTGATCTGGCTGCATGCCGTCTCGGTCGGCGAGACCCGCGCCGCCGTCCCGCTGGTTGCCCGATTGCAGTCGCGCTATCCGGGGCACCGCATCCTCCTCACCCACATGACGCCGACCGGACGGGAGGCCGGCAGACAACTGTTCGGCGACCGGGTGCTGCAATGCTATCTGCCCTATGATTTCCCGTTCGCGGTAAAGCGCTTCCTCAACCACTTCAAGCCCGAGATCGGTTTGCTGATGGAAACGGAAATCTGGTTCAACCTGGTGCAAACCTGCAAGAAATCCGGCATGCCGTTATTGCTGGTCAACGCGCGGATGTCGGAAAAATCGGCCCGCAAATACGCCTGGTTCAAGGCCGTCAGCCGCCAAAGCCTGCAAGCCCTGTCGGCGATTGCCGCACAAACCGAAGCCGACGCGCGCCGGTTAACCGGATTGGGCGCGCCCTCGGTAAAAATCACCGGCAACCTCAAGTTCGACATGGCCGTACCGCAAAGCGCGATTGATCTGGGAAAAATCCTGAGGACGCAATTCGGGGCAGAACGCCCGGTGTTTCTCGCCGCCAGCACGCGGGACGGCGAAGAAGCGCTGATCCTGCAGGCCCTTGGCAAAACCGGGATTCCCGGCCTGCTCACCGTCCTCGTGCCGCGCCATCCGCAGCGCTTCGGCCAGGTGGCCGAAATACTTGAAAAACTTGGAATCCGTTTTCAGCGCCGTTCGGAATTGGGGTTCGCAGGGATGGGCGACGGGTCGCCCAACTCGCAAAACCGGCCTGTCGCCGCAGAAACGCGGGTAGTGCTGGGCGACAGCATGGGGGAGATGTTCGCCTATTACGCTGCCTGCGATATCGCCTTCATCGGCGGCAGCCTGTTGCCGCTGGGCGGGCAGAACCTGATCGAGGCTGCGGCGATGGGCAAGCCGGTCCTGATCGGCCCTCACACCTTCAATTTCGCGGAAGCGACGGAACTCGCCATTCAGGCTGGCGCCGCGCTGCGCGTGGCAGACGCCGATGAACTGGCTAAAGCGGTGGAAAATTTACTGAAAACACCGGAAAAAACACAGGCCATGTCGGTTGCCGCACTGACCTTTGCCGATCGGCATCGCGGCGCGACCGGGCGGCTGATGATGCTGATAGAACCATTTTTGGGTGGGGGGTGAAATGTAGGTTGGGTTAGGCGCGGCTTTTTGCGCCGTAACCCAACAAACCCCAACTTCCTTTTGAATGTGGGTTTTGAGGTTTTGGGTTTGTTGGGTTACGCGATGAAGCCGCTAACCCAACCTACATGTGCTTTTTTGGGAATGCGTAAAGGGTAATAAGTAATGGGGAAGCAACGAGAAGGCATCTTCCTCATCACTAATCACCCATTACTCATTTCCCACTATTTCAGCCAGCGATTGACCTGCTCGACATCCTCGTCCTGCAAAATGCCGACGGCGGATTTGAGCTTGAGCTGACTCAGAATGTAGTTGTAGCGAGCCTGGGACAGATCACGCTTGGCGGTATAGAGCTGTTGCTGGGCATTAAGCACGTCCACGTTGGTGCGCACCCCCACCTCCTGCCCCAGCCGAGTTGAATCCAGCGAGCTTTGGCTCGACACCAGAGCTTGCTCCAGCGCCTTGACCTGGGCTATGCCGCTGGTCACGCCAAGGAAGGATTGACGGGTTTGCAACGCGGCCTGGCGATTTCCCAGCTCCAGATCCTGTCGGGCCTTCTCCTGGTTGGCGAGCGCCTCCCGCACCTTGGAATTAACGCTGCCGCCCTGAAAAATCGGCAGGTTAAGCTGCAGACCGATGGTCTGGCTGGTGGTCGTGCCGCTGACCAGATAACTGGAATTGGCATACTGATTATAGCCCGCCACCAGATCGAGGGTGGGGTAATGCCCGGCCCGGTTTTTTTCCACTTCCTGCCGGGCAATTTCAAATGCGGCGCGCTGAACAGCAATTTGCGGGCTTTGCTGCTCGGCCTGCTCGACCCATTTCGCCATGTCGTTAGGTTCCGGCAAGACGAGGGGCAGCTTGTCGTTCAACGTATCCAGGTGTTCCGGGGTCTTGCCGATAATCAGTTGCAGAGCGCGCCTTTTGATTTCCAGATCGTTCTGGGCGGCGATTTCCTGCGAAGTAATGAGATCGTAGCGCGCCTGGGCTTCGTGGGTATCGGTAATCGTGACGGTGCCCACTTCGAAGCTGCGCTTGGCCTGCTCCAGCTGTTCGCCGATAGCCGCCTTCTGTGCGCCTGCCAGAGAAACATTGTCCTGGGCCAGAAGAACGTCGAAATACGCTTGGGCAACGCGAATAATCAGATCCTGCCGGGCAATCGCGAACTGTGCCTCGGCTTGAGTCACCTGGCTTTTCGATTGCGCGTACTGGGCAAAATTCTCCTTGTGGTAAATCGGCTGGTTCAGGGACAAATTATAACCGTTGGAATTGTACTTCCGGACGGACGAGGGCGAGTCCACATCGTTCTTCGTCGTGCTGGCGCTCAGGTTAATGCTGGGCAACAACAGTGCGCGGCCTTGCGGCAGCTTTTCCTGGCCGGCCTCATTAGCGGCACGTGCCGAGGCATACGCCGCATCCTGCTGCTGCGCCTCGCGATACACCTCAACCAGCCCGACTGCATAAACAGGGCTGGCAATGGCCGCCAGCAGCGCAAGGGAAATCTGCTTCAACCTGATGCGCGGCGATCGGCAAGACGCACTGTGCTTAAACTTCATTTCAAACCCTTCTGGAACAAACTTGTAAAGGCGCTCAAATTAGCACTGACCGACCGGTCGGTCAACTCCGCCACTCGTCGAACTAAAATACGAAGCGCTGCGGCTGCATCGCATTCTTCAGGGGCGGAACGATGGTCTCGAACAAATTAGTCGTCCGGCAAGCGTCTTCAGTGACGCGGGTAATTCGCTGGGCCTCCATCGTCGGCGCGTCGCCGACCACGGCAAACAACCTGCCGCCCACCTTCAGGCTGGCCAGAAACGCTTCCGGCAGAACCGGCACCGAGCCGGTCAGCACGATGACATCGTAAGACCCGCCCTGCGTCCAGCCGCGGGCAGCATCCCCGATCTCCAGAATGGCATTGGCGATGCCCTGCTGCTTAAGTATAGCCGCTGCCCGCGCGGTGAATTCGGGAACGATTTCAACGCTGCGCACAAAACCCCGATGCGCCATGCATGCCAGCAAGGCAGTCATGTAACCGCTGCCGGTGCCGATTTCCAGCACATGGTCGCCCGCTTTCACCCCGACTTCCTGCACAATCCGCGCTTCCAGCTTCGGCGACAGCATCGCCTCGCCGTGGCCGAGGGGGATTTCCATGTCTGAAAGCGCCAGCGCGCGATGTGCCTCGGGAACGAAATCCTCGCGCTTAACCTGGCACAGCAGGTCCAGCACATCCTGGTCCAGCACATCCCAGGTGCGTATCTGCTGCTCCACCATGTTAAAACGGGCTTGCTCCATATCCATGATCACTCCCTCACAATTTAAGCCTATGTTCACTTGCAATTATTCCACATTTCCATTAGTTTCACATACTTTGCTGGGGGTCCGCGCTTCGCCAATACGATCTTTCATTCGCCGGTAGTTCGGCGAATAGGCGAAGCCGGTGAGACACACCCTTTGAACCTGACACGGTTAATGCCGTCGTAGGGAAGCATGGCTTGCCCAGTGCTCCCCCGCGATTTTCCACGGAGCACCATCATGAACGCCAACCCCATTTTCCTGAACCTGACCGCGCACGTAGACGAAGCGGCGGTGCAGCCCTTCGCCAACTCGCGCAAGGTTTACGTGCAAGGCTCGCGCCCCGACATCCGCGTGCCGATGCGCGAAATCAGCCTGTCCGACACCCCGGCCAGCATGGGGGCGGAAAAGAACCCGCCGGTTTACGTTTACGACACCTCCGGCCCCTACACCGATCCGGACGTTAAAATCGACATCCGCAACGGCCTGCCCGCGATCCGCGCGCCCTGGATCGATGCGCGCGGCGACACCGACAACCTGCCCGGCTTGAGTTCCGCCTACGGCCAGAACCGCCTCAACGACCCCGAACTGGCGGAGATGCGCTTCAATCTGCACCGCACCCCGCGCCGCGCCAAGGCCGGCATGAACGTCAGCCAGATGCACTATGCGCGCAAAGGCATCGTCACGCCGGAAATGGAATATGTCGCAATCCGCGAAAACCAGCGCCGCGAAGGGCTTTCCGACCTGATCACCGCGCAGCATCCGGGCGAAAGCTTCGGCGCCGCGATTCCCAAAATCATCACGCCGGAATTCGTGCGCGACGAAATCGCCCGCGGCCGCGCCATCATCCCGGCCAACATCAACCACCCGGAGCTCGAACCGGCCATCATCGGCCGCAACTTCCTCACCAAGATCAACGCCAACATCGGCAACTCGGCGCTGGTGTCGTCGATCCACGACGAAGTGGAAAAAATGGTCTGGGGCATCCGCTGGGGCGGCGACACGGTGATGGACCTTTCCACCGGCAAGAACATCCATGAAACCCGCGAATGGATCATCCGCAACAGTCCGGTGCCGATCGGTACGGTGCCGATCTACCAGGCGCTGGAAAAAGTCGGCGGCAAGTCCGAAGACCTGACCTGGGAAATCTTCCGCGACACCCTGATCGAGCAGGCCGAGCAGGGCGTGGACTACTTCACCATCCATGCCGGCGTGCGGCTCGCCTATGTGCCGATGACGGCCAAGCGCATGACCGGCATCGTCTCGCGCGGCGGCTCCATTCTCGCCAAATGGTGCCTGGCGCACCACAAGGAAAGCTTCCTCTACACCCATTTTGAAGACATCTGCGACATCATGAAGGCCTACGACGTCAGCTTCAGCCTCGGCGACGGCCTGCGTCCGGGCTCCTTGTATGACGCCAACGACGAAGCCCAGTTTGCCGAACTGAAGACTCTCGGCGAGCTCACCCATGTCGCCTGGAAGCACGACGTCCAGACCATGATCGAAGGCCCCGGCCACGTGCCGATGCACATGATCAAGGAGAACATGGAGCTGCAACTGAAATACTGCGACGAAGCGCCGTTCTACACGCTCGGCCCGCTGGTCACCGACATCGCTCCCGGCTACGACCACATCACCTCCGGCATCGGTGCCGCGATGATCGGCTGGTACGGCTGCGCCATGCTGTGCTACGTCACGCCCAAGGAGCACCTCGGCCTGCCCGACAAGGAAGACGTGCGCGTCGGCATCATCACCTACAAGATCGCCGCCCACGCCGCCGACCTCGCCAAAGGCCACCCCGGTGCGCAAATCCGCGACAACGCCGTATCCAAGGCACGTTTCGAATTCCGCTGGGACGACCAGTTCAACCTCGGCCTCGACCCCGACAAGGCGCGCGAATTCCACGACGAAACCCTGCCCAAGGAATCCTCCAAGATCGCCCATTTCTGCTCGATGTGCGGCCCGCA
>DATKUY010000041.1:0-40004 GCA_035530375.1 Sulfuricella sp.
GATGATCTGGTCGCGCATTTCGAATCCTACAGCACTTGGCGCGGCCACCTGCTGGATAACGTCGGCGACTTTCGCAACTGGCTCAACGAGCAGGAACTGAACGACGCGCAGATCGACCTGCGCATCCAGCATCTGGTCGAACGACTGCGCGACGACAAGCTCAATGTCGCTTTTGTCGCCGAGTTCTCGCGCGGCAAATCCGAGCTGATCAATGCCATTTTCTTCGCCGATTACGGCAAGCGGCTGCTGCCGTCGAGCGCGGGGCGCACCACCATGTGCCCGACCGAACTGCTGTTCGACGAAGGCAGCGAACCCTGCCTCAAGTTGCTGCCGATCGAAACCCGCGCCACCGATACCACTCTCACGGAATACAAGGGCCATCTCGACGAGTGGAAAATCATATCGCTCGACACCGAGTCGAGCGATGCCATGGCTGAGACCTTCCAGCAGGTCAGCCAGACCCGGCGGGTCAGCCTCGACGAGGCAGCACGCTACGGCCTGTATAACGAGAACGACGAAAACAATTTCGTCACCGTGCACCCGGACGGCACGGTCGACATCCCCTGCTGGCGTCACGCCATTATCAATTTCCCGCACCCGCTGCTGAAGCAGGGTCTGGTCATCCTCGACACGCCCGGCCTCAACGCCATCGGCACTGAACCGGAGCTGACCCTGAACCTGCTTCCCAACGCCCATGCGGTGCTGTTCATTCTCGCCGCCGATACCGGCGTCACCAAGTCCGACATCGAGGTCTGGCGCAACCACATCGGCAACTATAACGGTCAGCAGAAAGGCCGCCTGGTGGTGCTGAACAAAATCGACGGGCTGTGGGACGAACTCAGAAGTGCCGATAAAATCGAGCAGGAAATCGAGCGCCAGGTCTACACCAGCGCCGGCCTGCTCGGCATCAAGCCATCCTGTATTTTCCCGATTTCCGCGCAGAAAGGGCTGATCGCCAAAATCAACCACGACGAGGCGCTGCTGGAAAAAAGCCGCCTGTTGGCGCTGGAAAAGGCGCTCAGCGACGAACTCATCCCTTCCAAGCGGGAAATCGTGAGGGACAATACCCAGGACGAAATCGAGAACATGGAGGAGAGTATCCGCCTGATCCTGAACACCCGGCTACTCGGCGTGCGCGAACAGATGGAGGAGCTGCTCGGTCTGCGCGGCAAAAACGAAGACGTCATTGAGCACATGATGACCAAGGTAAAACAGGACAAGGAGGATTTCGAAAAAGGACTGCAACGCTTCCAGGCTCTGCGCAGCGTATTTTCCCAGCAGACCAATATCCTGTTTGCTCACCTCGGTATGGGCGCACTCAAGGCCAAAGTCAAAAACACCCGCAAGGCCATGGTTGACGCAACGTTTACCAAGGGCATGCGCGATGCCATGAACCAGTTTTTCAGGGATGCCAACGAAAACATCGCCAAATCAGCCCAGCAGATCGATGAAATCAAAGGCATGATGGGCGCGATGTACAAGAAATTCAGCGAAGATCACGGCTTGAGCCAAACGACACCCGCGCCCTTTTCCACGCTGAAATACCACAAGGAAATCGCCCGCCTTGAAAAAGCCTACAACGAACATTTCAATACCGTGTTCAACTTGCTGACCCACGAAAAATTTTCCATCACCACGAAATTTTTCGAGACTCTGGCGAACCGGGTGGTGCAGGTTTATGAAATAGCCAACCAGGACGTGGGAGACTGGTTGAAGTCGGTGATGGCGCCGATGGAAACCCAGGTGCGCGAACATCAACAACACTTGCGCCGCCGCCTGGAAAGCATCAAACGCATCCACAAGGCGACCAACACCCTGGAAGACCGGATCGCCGAATTACAGCACATGGAAAACGCCATCAACCAGCAGTTGCAGGATTTGTCGCTGCTGCGGCAGCACATCGCCAACTCGCTCGCCTGCAAGCTGGAGGAACAGCCCTCCACGGCAAGCGCCTGAGATGAGAATCTGGCACCGAGCCTTCTGCCATGAAAAACGGCGGCATGGAGCCCATGCCGCCGTTTTTACGCCGGATTTCTGCGCGGTTTAACCCTTGGCCTGAAGCGCCTCGTACTTGGCCTGCAATTCTTCCTTGCTTTCCACGTGCGCAGGGTCATGGGGAATACAATCCACCGGGCAGACACTGACGCACTGAGGTTCATCATAATGCCCGACGCATTCGGTGCACAAGTTGGGGTCGATCACATAGATTTCATCACCCTGCGAAATCGCGCCGTTGGGGCACTCGGGCTCGCATACGTCACAGTTGATGCATTCGTCGGTAATCATCAGTGCCATGGTAGTTCCTTCTTTAAACTAAGATATTAAGAAAAAATCTTTTGCTGCAACCTTGCCTTGATCGGGGGTTGTACAAATTTGCTGACATCCCCGCCCAGAAATGCAATTTCCCTGACCATGCCGGCAGAAATGAACATGTACTGATCCGAGGGGGTCAGGAAAACTGTTTCGACCTCGGGATACAGGCTTCGGTTCATTCCCGCCAACTGGAATTCATATTCAAAATCCGAAACCGCGCGCAAGCCCCGCAGCACCACGCGAACATCCTGCTCGCGCAAAAAATTCATCAACAGCCCGGAGAAACCCGTCACCGTGACTTTCGGCACGTCGGCCAGCACTTCCCTGGCCATGTCCACCCGTTCTTCCACGGAAAAATAAGGCTTCTTGCTATGGCTGTCGGCCACCGCCACAATCACTTCGTCGAATAACCGGATGGCACGGCGCACCAGATCCTCATGGCCGAGGGTAATCGGGTCGAACGTGCCGGGATAAACCGCTCTAAGCGCCATCGATACCCTTCAATTTCCGCTTCAGCACACAGTAATGGACATTGCCCGCCCGCCCGCTGCGCCAGACTTCCCATCCCTCCCCCGGCTCAAACGCATGCTCGGTTTCCGCATAAACATAGCCATCGGAGGCGAGCCGTTCCGGAAGAAGCGGTAATAATAACGGTAAAATTCCACGGTGGAAAGGCGGATCAAGAAAAATTACGTCGAAACGCTCGTTCTGGCGGCGCAGAAACTCCATCGCGTCCGCTGCAATCACATCCAGCCTGTCCGCTCCCAGCTTGACACCGTTTTCACGGAGCTGACCCAACGTCTTGGAGTTCTGCTCTACCATCACCACGCGGCGCGCACCGCGGGAGAGTGCCTCGAACCCCATTGCCCCGCTGCCGGCAAACAAATCGAGGCAGACCATGCCATCCAGCGTCTGCCCCAACCAGTTGAACAGGGTTTCCCGCACCCGGTCCGGCGTCGGCCGTAAACCTTCCGCGGCGGAAAAGCTTATCATGCGGCCGCGCCACTTGCCGGCAATAATCCTGACCTTGTTCTGCTGCGCCATTTATGGGTTATGGGTTATGGGTTATGGGTTATGGGTTCTTCATTACTCATAACCCATAACCGGGGTTTAATCCGCTCCGACCACCACAGTCACCATGTGGTCCGGCTGGATACGGCGGCGGAAGGCATCCCTGACCTGGGCTGTTGTTACCTTTTCCACCTTGCCGCTGAAGTCGTCCAGGTAGGACAGTGGCAACTGGTAAAACCCGATCATGGCGAGGTAATCGAGGATTTTCCTGTTGCTGTCGATCCGCAGCGGAAATCCGCCCACCAGGTTCTGCTTGGCCTTCTTCAATTCGTCCTCAGTCGGCCCCTTGGCGACGAACGCTCGCAGCGTCTTCTGCACCACTGCCAGCGCCTCGTTCGCCTGCTCGCGCTTGGTTTGCAAACCGATCTGGAATGGCCCGCGCTGTTGCAGCGGCAGGAAATAACTGTAAACGCTGTAAACCAGTCCGCGCTTCTGCCGCACCTCCTCCATCAGGCGCGAGGCAAAACCGCCGCCGCCGAGCACGTAGTTGCCGACATAGAGCGGAAAATAATCGGGGTCGTCGCGGGTTATGCCCGGCTGGCCGACGAGGATATGGCTTTGCATGGCGGGATGGGCGATTCTGCGCATTTCCCCCATGGGCATAATCACCGCGGGCAGCGGCTGCGACGGCTTCCCGGCGCGCGGCAGTGCCGAAGTCAGCTGTGCCGCGATTTCTTTTGCCTGGGCGGCGGTCACATCGCCGATCAGGGCCACCACGGCATGATCGGCATAATAATGGGCATGGTAGAAATCGACGACATCCTCGCGCCGCAAGGCGGCAATCGAATCCGGCTCAATCGCGGAAGACAGCCCGTAGGGGTGGGTTCCATAGAGCATGGCATTGAATGCGCGCTCGGCGACGAACTCCGGCTGGGTCATGGCCTCCTTGAGTTCGGCGATGGCGCGGGTTTTTTCCCGCTGCAGCACCGCCTCCGGAAAGTCGGGGGATTGCAGCGCACCCGCCATGATCTCCAGAGCTTTGCCACGCTCGCTACTCAATGTGCGCAGGTGCAGTCCGGCGCGATCCTGGTCCAGGCTATCGCCCAGGCTGGCACCGATATCCGCCAGACGCCGCGCAATTTCTTCTTCGCTCATGCCGCCGGCGCCATGCGTGAGCAGGTGCTGCGTCATGCTCGCCAATCCCGGCCTGGCTTTGTCGTCCCGACCCTCGCCCGCCGGAAACTCGACGCTCACATCCAGAAGCGGCAGATCATGATTCTCGACAAAATACACGCGCGCGCCGTTTTCCATCTGCCAGTGCTGGATCGGCAGGGCGGCCTGGGCTGCGCTAGCAACAAACAACAGACCGGCAAATCCAAACCTTTTCACCGCAGAGGCGCAGAGGCGCAGGGAAAACCAAGGATTAAAAGATACTCTGCGCCTCTGCGCCTCTGCGGTTAATTCAATATTAGTTCGCATGGCGCCCTCCCAGAACAGGTTTCACCGGCTTTACGCCATCCATCGGCTGCGGGTCGAGCACCGCCACAGTGAGTCGATCATCGACCAGATATTTCCGCGCCACCTCCTGCACTTGGGCGGCGGTCACCGCCTTGAGTTTCGTCAGGCGGGTTTCGAGCGTGTTCAACGGCAAACCGGCGGTGACCACCTCGCCGATCAGCATGGCCTGATAGAACATCGAGTCGCGCTGATAGACCTGGGCCGCAATCACCTGCGCCTTGACGCGTTGCAACTCCGCCTCGGTCACGCCGTCCTGCTTGATCTTGTCGATCTGCCCGCGAATCGCCGTTTCCAGTTCGGCGACATTCTTGCCCTCGGCGGGTGCGCCATCGAAAATGAACATTGAAGGCCCGCGCGAAATCAGGTCATACCCAGCCCCGACCGAGTTGGCGATCTGCTGCCGCCGCACCAGTTCCTGGTTGAGGCGCGCCGAGGCGTTGCCGTCCAGCACACCGGCCAGCACTTCCAGCGCATAGGGTTCCCAGTCTTTTTCCGGGTCATGCAGGGCGGGCACATGGTAGCCCATGGCAAGGTAAGGCAGCTTGGCCGGCGCCTTCACCGTGACGCGCCTGATACCGCGCTGCTCCGGCTCGGACTGGGGCTTGCGCTGCGGCAGCGCAACCGGCCTGATGTTGCCGAAATAACGCTGGGCCAGCTTCAGCACTTCCTTGGGCTGAACATCGCCCACCACCACCAGCGTGGCATTGTTCGGCGCATACCACAGGCGATACCAATCACGAACATCGGCCACCGTCATGTTTTGCAGGTCGTTCATCCAGCCGATGACCGGATGGTGATAAGGGTGGGCCAGGTAGGAGGCTGCCATCAGGGCTTCATCCACCAGCGCCTGCGGCTTGTCGTCGGTGCGCAACCGCCGCTCCTCCATTACCACCTTGATCTCCTTGGCAAACTCTTTGGGCAGAAGCACCAGATTGTGCATGCGGTCGGATTCCAGCCTCAACGCAAGCTGCAGTTTCGACTTCTGCAATTGCTCGAAATAAGCGGTATGGTCGCGGTTGGTAAAAGCATTCTCGCGCCCGCCGGCAACAGCGATCCGGTTCGAGAATTCACCGGCCGGAACCGCCTTGGTTCCCTTGAACATCATGTGTTCCAGCGCGTGGGCCACGCCGGTCGTGCCGTTCACCTCGTCCATGCTGCCAACGCGGTACCACACCTGGGACACCACTACCGGAGCGCGATGGTCTTCCTTGACGATCACTTTCATGCCATTGGCGAGCTTGTATTCGTGGATATCGGCCATCGCCGGCAAAGGCAATACCGCGGCCAGCAGGAACAACCAGCCGATTAGTGTGTTTTTGCGCTGCACAAAACCTCCGTATCGCCTAAAATAGCGAGATTGTGAATTATAGCCTACCTTCTGACTGCGTAACCCTATGCTAAGTTTCTTCAGATCCGACAAAACCGCCGACGAAAGCCCGGAACAGCCCATCGGCTGGGCGGCCAGGCTCCGGCAGGGGCTGGCCAAAACCCGCGACAACCTGGGCAAGCAGATTTCCGGCCTGCTCGGCGGCGGCAAGATCGACGACGAACTGTATGAAGAACTGGAAACCGCGCTGCTTTCCGCCGATGTCGGCGTCGGCGCCACGCAGCACCTGCTCGACGATCTGAGAGCCCGCGTCAAGCGCGACAAACTGGAAGACGCGGCACAGCTCAAGACCGCCCTGCGTGACGGGCTACAGGCGTTGCTCGCCCCGCTCGAAGCGCCGCTCGACATTTCTGCCCGCAAACCTTATGTGATCATGCTGGCGGGCGTTAACGGCGCGGGTAAAACCACTACCATCGGCAAGCTCGCCAAGCATTTCCAGGCCCAGGGCAAATCGGTGCTGCTCGCCGCCGGCGACACCTTCCGCGCCGCAGCGCGGGAACAGCTGGCCGTATGGGGGGAGCGCAACAACGTCACGGTGATTGCCCAGCAAGGCAGCGACTCCGCCGCCGTGATCTTCGACGCAATCCAGGCGGCGCGTGCGCGCGGCATCGACATCGTGCTGGCAGACACCGCCGGACGTCTACCCACCCAGTTGCACCTGATGGAAGAATTGAAAAAAATCAAGCGCGTCATCGCCAAAGCAGAGCCCGACGCACCCCACGAAATCATGCTGGTGCTCGACGCCAACACCGGCCAGAACGCCATCACCCAGGTCAAATCCTTCGATGATGCGCTGCAAGTCACCGGCCTGGTGCTGACCAAACTCGACGGCACCGCCAAAGGCGGCGTCATCGCCGCCATCGCCAAAATCCGCCCGATCCCGGTGCGCTTCATCGGCGTCGGCGAAAAGATCGACGATCTGCGGCCTTTTGTCGCCAGGGAATTTGTCGAGGCGCTGTTCGAATGATTTCTTTCAGCCAGGTCTGTAAACGCTACCCCGGCGGCCACGAAGCCCTGAGAAATCTCAGCTTCACGGTCGAACAGGGCGAGATGGCGTTCATCACCGGGCCAACCGGCGCAGGCAAGAGCACGCTGCTCAAACTGGTGGCCGCCATTGAAAAACCCTCGTCCGGCAGCGTGGTGGTGAGCGGCCAGAACGTCGGCAAGCTGCGCCGCAGCGCCATCCCGTTCCTGCGCCGCAACCTCGGCCTGATCTTCCAGGACCACAAACTGCTGTATGACCGCTCGGTGCTGGAAAATGTCCTGTTGCCGCTGCACATCGCCGGCTTTCCCCGCGCCGAAAGCCTGAAACGCGCCCGCGCAGCGCTCGACAAGGTGAAACTGCTGGGGCTGGAGAAAGCCAGCCCGATCTCTCTTTCCGGCGGCGAACAGCAGCGCCTGTGCGTGGCAAGGGCCATCGTCAACCGGCCCGCCATCGTGCTCGCCGATGAGCCCACCGGCAACCTCGACGCCGACTATGCCGGCGAGATCATGGAAATGTTCAAATCCTTCAACCAGGTTGGCGTCACCCTCCTGATCGCCACCCACGACGAGCAAATGATTGCGCGCTACGGCGGAAAAACGCTGCACCTGATACACGGGGAACTGCACGCATGACGAACTGGCTCGGACAACACCGCCATGCACTGGGACTGGTTCTCGGCCGCTTCGCCCGCGCTCCTTTTTCCAGCCTGCTTGCCATGCTCGTCATCGGCGTCGCGCTCAGCCTGCCGCTCGGTCTTTATGCGCTGGTCGGGAACATCAAGGCCCTTGCCGGCAACGTCAAGCTGGAGCCCCAGATCACCCTGTTCCTGACCCCCGGCGCCAGCGCCGACGACGCACGACAGATCGAGTCGCAACTGAAGGAACTCAAGGCCGTCAGGCAATTCCGCTTCATCCCGCGCGACCGGGCATTGCAGGAACTGCTGCAAAACACCGGACTCACCGACGTAGCGGCAGGACTGGATCGGAACCCGCTACCGGACGCATTCGTGATCGAACCCCAAAGCGCCAATCCCGTGGAGCTTGAAAGCCTGCGCAGCGAGCTGGCCAAGCTGCCCAAAGTGGATTTCGTCCAACTGGACGCCCTCTGGGCAAAGCGCCTCAATGCCATGGTGAGCCTCGGCCGCGACATCGTCCTGATCCTTGCCGTCATGCTCGGCTCCGCCCTGATGGTCATCACCGGCAATACCGTCCGGCTGCAAATCCTGTCGCAACGTGACGAAATCGAGATCAGCACGCTGATCGGCGCGACCGATGCCTTCATTCGCCGCCCTTTCCTCTACCACGGGCTACTGCAAGGGCTGGGCGGCGGCCTTGCGGCTTGGCTCATCGTCAGCCTCGGCCTGCAACTGCTCAATGCCGGCATCGGCGATCTGGCAAAACTCTACGCCGCGCAATTCCTGATTCGCCCCATCAACCCCAGAGACATCCTCAGCCTGCTGGCATTTTCCTCGGCACTCGGCTGGCTCGGCGCGTTCCTGGCGGTGGGGCGGCATTTGCAAAAAATGGAGACAAAAACATAAGAAGCAATCCGGGGCGGCCCGCTTCCTGAATTGAACTTCCCCTGCCATTGGCACTCTCATGCGCTGAGTGCTAGAATTCAATCTGGAGGAAATATTTATGTCGAATGCTTTACTAGCGATCCCGCTTCCCTCTGCCGGCGGCAGCCTGGAAAGCTATCTTCAGGCGATCAGGGTGATGCCCGTGCTGAGCGCGGAGGAAGAACATGAACTGGCGCATCGGCTGAAATGCGACGACGACGTGGATGCGGCGCGGATGCTGGTGGTTTCGCACCTGCGCCTGGTCGCGAACATCGCGCGCGGCTACATGGGTTATGGCCTTCCCCAGGCGGACCTGATCCAGGAAGGCAATATCGGCCTGATGAAGGCGGTGCGCCGCTTCGATCCCGAGCGCGGCGTGCGTCTGGTTTCGTTCGCCATTCACTGGATCCGCGCGGAAATTCACGAATTCATTTTGCGTAACTGGCGCATCGTCAAGCTCGCCACCACCAAAGCGCAGCGCAAGCTGTTCTTCAACCTGCGCAGCATGAAGAAGGGGCTCGGCCACCTTGGTCAGAAGGAGATTCTCAGTATCGCCAGGGAACTGAATGTGAAGCCGGAAGAAGTGGTTGAAATGGAGAGCCGCATGGGCGGGTCGGACATTTCGATGGAATCCCACGGCGGCGACGAAGATGAAGGTTCCGGCCCGATCGCCTATCTGGCTGCCGACGAGGCCAATGAGCCGGCGACCCTGCTGGAGCGGGAAGAATCCATCCGACTCCGTGAACATGGCCTTGCCAGCGCCCTGGAAAGCCTCGATGACCGTAGCCGCCGCATCATTGAAGCGCGCTGGCTGACCGAAGACGACAGCTCCACGCTGCACGAGCTTGCCGCCGAATATGGCGTATCCGCGGAGCGCATCCGGCAGATTGAGCAGAAAGCGCTGCAAAAGATGAAAACGGCCTTTGGCACTGAAGCTGTTTAAACCTGAATGGCAACAAAAAGGCGGGGCGCACGATGCGCCCCGCCTTTTTTTACCCTGGTCTTTCGATTAGCCGATCAGGCCAGAATTACCGAGAAAAAACTCAGCCAGCTCATGATCATCAGGCCGATAACGATCGGCAGCACTAATCTATCCATCTTTCTCTCCTCAAGTAAATAACCGACAAAACAACCCCTACCATTCAACCAACTAAAAATTTTAGTTAAAACCCTTCTCTTGTTCCACCCGCCACGTCAACTTTTGTTCAGTTTATTTCTTTAGTTTTGAATCCGCGTAGCGCGGGATGCGGGGATCGTCGTCGTCCATCAGTATCCGCTGGGCGGGCCCTTCCATGTCATCGAACTGGCCGTTTTTTATCGCCCAGAAAATACCGGCCCCGGCGATGATGACCATCACGACAGCCATGCCCAGCAGGAAAAACAGTGTTTGTGTCATTCGTGGTTCCTCGTCAACGTAACCGCATTGCATTCAGCACTACAACCAGCGAGCTCACCGACATGCCGATCGAGGCGAGCCACGGCGGGATCATGCCGGCTGCGGCAAACGGCAGCGCCAGCAGGTTGTAAACAATCGCCCAGGCTAAGTTCTGGCGCATCACGGCCATGCTGGCATGGCCGGTTTGCAGGGCGCGCTGGATATCCAGCAAATTCTCGGACAATAATACAATGTCGCTGCTGGCACGGGCAACTTGGGTGCCGCTGCCCATGGCGATGGAAACGTCCGCCCCGGCCAGCACCGGCGCGTCGTTGACGCCGTCTCCGACCATTGCCACCACATCGCCGCGCTGCTGAAATTCGCGCAGCTTCGCAAGCTTGTCTTCCGGCCGCTGGGCCGCATGCCAGGATTCGATGCCGGCTTCGGTTGCGATATGGGAAACCGCATCGACCGCATCTCCGCTCAACATGGTGACGCGCACCCCTGCCGCCTTGAACTGTTCGACCAGCTCGCGCGCCTGCGGCCGCAGCCCGTCGGAAATCACGAATACCGCCAGAGCATGCTGTGCGTCGCACAACCACACCAGCGTGGCGCCTTCCGGCAAGTCGCTCGGCAACTCAGCCGACGGCAGGCCGGACATGGCCGAGCTGCCCAGGGAATAGCGCAGGCCGGCTATCGCGCCGCTTACTCCCTTGCCCGGCAGGTTGCGGGCATCCTGCACCGGGGCCAGTTCGGAATGGGCAATCCTGCTTAGAAAACTCTGGGCGAGGGGGTGCTCCGATGCCTGCTCCAGGCTGGCAGCCAGCGCCAGGCAACGCTGCTCGTCCAGTTCCGCGAGCGTGACGATGCGGCGCAGCACCGGCTTGCCGTAGGTCAGCGTGCCGGTCTTGTCGAACACGACATGGCTGACCTTCGCCATGGTTTCCAGAGCATGGCCGCGCGTCAGCAAAATACCGTGCCGCAGCAAATGCGAGCCGGCTGCCGCAAAGGCGGCGGGTGCGGCAAGCGACAGGGCACAAGGGCAGGTCACCACCAGCATCGCCAGAACGGTTTCAAATGCGCGCCCCGGCTCCTGCCACCACCATGCCGCTCCGACAACTGCGGCCAGAACCAGCAGGCCGACGGTAAAATGACCCGCTACCCGGTCGGCCAGCTGCGCCAGACGCGGCTTTTCCGCCACCGCCCGGTCGAGCAGACGAACGATGCCGGCCAGCACGGTATTTTCGCCCACGCTGGTAACGCGCAGCAGCAACGGCCCTTCCAGGTTGATGCTGCCGGCGATGACCCGTGCGCCGACGCGCTTCGGCACCGGCCTGCTCTCGCCGGTAAGGAGCGCCTCATCCACCGCGCTCTCGCCTTCGATCACTTCGGCATCTGCGGCAATGGCTTCGCCCGGTTTGGACAGGATCGCATCGCCCTCGTTGAGTTCCATCACGGGGACCGGCAAGTGCTGGCCATTTTCCACCCTGACGGCCATCGCCGGCGCGAGCTTGAGCAGGTTTTCCGTCGCCTCGACCGACTTTTCCTGGGCGGAATGCTCGAGGAAGCGGCTGGAAAGCAGGAACAGGCTGAACATGGTGATGGCGTCGTAATACACTACGCCGCTGCCGTGGGAGGTGGACCAGACACTGCCGACGAAAGCGCCGACGATGGCCAGGGTGACCGGAACATCCATGTTCAGGCGCCGTCCGAGCAGGGCATTCCATGCGCTGTAGTAAAACGGCAGCGCGGCATAGAACACCACCGGCAGCGTCAGGATAAGACTGGCCCAGCGCAGCAACGCGGCAGTGCTGGCCTCGATGCCGAAGGCTGCACCCGCATACAGCGCCACGGCCAGCATCATCACCTGGCCGGCGGACAGCCCGGCGATGGCGATGCGGCGCAAGTCCTTCGCTTTGCGCTGACGGCGCAGACTTTCCTGACGCTCGGCATTGAACGGGTGGGCATTGTAGCCGAGCAACTGGATTTCTTCGAGGATCTTGCTGAGATGAATGGCCTGATCGTCCCAGGTGATACGAGCCCGGTGGGTGGCGTAATTGACCTGAACCTGCAGGATGCCGGGCAACTGCTTGAGATGGCGTTCGTTGAGCCAGATGCAGGCGGCACAGGTGATGCCTTCAAGGATCAGCGACGCTTCCCTGACGTGCTCGCCTTCTTGCCGCACGAAGCTTTTCTGGATGCCGGGATGGTCATAGAGCGCGAGCTTCTGCACTTCCTCCGGCACCACCTCCTGGCCGACGGCAGGCATGGCCGTGCGGTGGCGGTAGTAATCGGCAAGACCATTATCGACAATGGTCTGCGCCACAGCCTGGCAGCCGCGGCAGCACATCTCGCGCGGCTCGCTGTCGATATCGACAAGGTAATGCGCGCCGGGGGGAACCGGCAGTGCGCAGTGATAACAGGTCTTCTCGGTGCTGCTCATCTAAAAGCGGGGATGATGATCTCTTTCGCTGTTTCAAATTTGTCCTGCCCGCGCTCAATCTGCAGCACCGCCAGCCACTGCCCGGGCTGCTCCATGTTTACCAGCGCACGGTAGCTGCCTGGCGCGAATTGTGCCAGGCTGACAGTTGTGCCTGCGCCGCCCGAATCCACACTGTCGGCCAGGTGCTTGATGATCAGCTTCACGGTCGCGCCATCCAGCGGATTCTGTTGCTTGTCCATAACGCTGACAAGGACTTCCGAAGAACTGTTCGGTTTGATCTCATCGAGGCCGCTAACCTCCGTTCGCCAGCCCAGTTGACGCTCCTGCGCTGATTTTTTCAGGTACTGGCTGACGGCCTTGGCCGCCGCTTCGCCATGCGGCACTTCGCCGGAAAAGGCGGTGTAAACCGTCTTGTTTGCGGCATTGGGTAAAAACCATTGTGCAACGGAGGATGGTACGCCGGAAATGGCGATATTTACGAACACGGCCATGATCACAGCCAGCACCAGAAAGAAGCTGATGAACCCCATCGGAATCCAGTGGAACTTGAATGGCTGGCCCTTCATGCGGGGCGCACCGGTTAGGGTCAGCACCGTCGCCGTGGCGACATACAGGGCGAGATGCAGCGCCACCACATCCGCACCGGGCCAGTGATTCAGGCTATAGAACATCATCGTCAGGGTGGGCAGCGCACCACTGATTACGCCGCGCCAGTAGTTTGAAATACCGGTCAGGCGCAATAAAAAATACAATACGGCAATGAGGGCTGCCCCTCCGAACAAGGTAGTTGTCACGTGGTTATCCTTCGTGTTTTTCGGTTTTTTCGTGCTCTTCGTGCTCTTCGTGTTGAGCGTAGAAATGGACTTTTTTCGATATCGCCTGACCCGGCTTGCTCAGGGGGGTAATCACGAATTCAAAATCTTTCGCCTTGCCCGCTGTGGCGGGACTCATCCTGACGTTGGCCAGCACCATTACGCTCTTACCCTGGCGTACGCTGACCTCGTTGCCGATTTCACCCAGGTCCAGCGCCTCCTGCGGAACGCCGCGCACGCCGATCCGGTAGGCCTGCACGTCCTGTGTTTTGTTGGTGATATGAATCTGATAACGGTTGCGGATATCCCCGTTGGACATCTCCACAAACAGCGGCTGGCGAACCGGCTGAATGGAAAGCTCGGTGTCTGAACGTGTGGCGATATTGTATATCAGCGCAGCGATCATCACGAGTATCATGCCGCCGTAGCCGAGGGTGCGCAGTCTCATCCAGTCGAGATGGCGCTTGCCCGGCGTCTTGCTCTCGATATTGATTTCCGAATCATATCGCACCAGTCCCTTCGGAAACCCGAGCGAAGCCATGATGGTATCGCAGGCATCTGTACACAGGCCGCAGGAAATACACTGATATTGCAGCCCGTTGCGAATATCGATGCCGGTCGGGCAAACCTGCACGCAGTAGCCACAATCAATGCAATCGCCGATACCTTGGGCTTGGCGTTCCTCGCGGGTCATGCTGCCGGCACGCGGCACTGCGCGCCCGGCAGTGCCTTCGCCGCGCTGGAAATCGTAGTATGGGGCAAGCGTTTCAGGTTCATACATCACGCCCTGAAAGCGCGCATACGGGCACATGTACATGCACACCTGCTCGCGCGCCAGTCCGGCGGCGGCATAGGTGGTCAAAGTCAGCATCACCACCGTGAAGTAAGCCACGGACGGCAGGCCGCCGACGAAGAACCGTTGCGTCAACTCCGGCGCATAACCGAAGTACATGATAAAAGAATAGGCGGTCAAAAAGGACAGCAGCAACCACAGGCCGTGCGTCATCCCATATTTGGCAATCTTGTCTGCGTTCCATGGCTGTTTTTGCAGGCGTAAACGCGCCGGACGTTCACCCTGCACCCATTTTTCGATAAAAATGAAAGCATCGGTCCACACGGTCTGGAAGCAGAAATATCCGCAAAAAGCCCGCCCCACCAGGCCGGTCACAAAAAACAGCATTGCCGCAGAAATAAATAGCAGAAAGGAGAGAGAAATCAGGTCCTGAGGATAGAACACCAGGTCGAAGATGAAGAAACGCCGCCCGACCATATCGAACAGCACCGCCTGCGACGGCGCATCGTGGCGTATCCAGGGTAGCCAGGGAAGTCCGAAATAAATAAGGTAAGCCAGTACCAGCATCGCCGTCTTGAAGGTGCGGAAAGTGCCTTTTACCGACCGGGGATGAATCGCGATTCTGTTTTGAAACAACGGTTTGTCTTCTGTTCCTAATTGTTGCATTTTTTCCACTTCCACAATTCTCTCCCAATTAGTCTCGTCATTTGGCAAAGCATTTTCAAAATCGTTCCACCAAAATGGAAGAATATCAGGATGTTCTAATGATTACCGTGACAAAAATCATTCTTCGCAAAAAAAAACCCCGTCCGCAAGGCCGGGGTCTTTTTTGCTTAGCGTGCTTTATGTTATTACTTCTTACTACCGCCGCCGAGCACGTCATGCACATAGACCGTCAGCAGCTTGATCTGGTTGGCGCTCAAACGTCCGCCCCAGGTTGGCATCACACCCTTGTTCAGACCGGAGGTAATTACCGCCTTGACTGCCGCTACGTTCTTGTCTGCCGGGCCACCCTCTTTGACATCGGCCCACAGCCAGATTTTGTCGGTCAGATTGGCCGAGCCGATGTCCTTGTTGCCTTTACCATCCGCGCCATGGCAGCTGAAGCAGAGGCCCTTGCCGTGGAACAGTTCATCGCCGGCTTTGACCTTGGCCGCATCCATGACGTTGCCGGACAGGCTGAGGACATAATTGGCAAGGCTATCGATCTCACCACCGTTCAGGTCGGCGCCACCTTTGGCCGGCATGATGCCGTGACGACCGCCAGTGATGGTTGTCTGGATCTTGTCGTAAGTCCCACCATAGATCCAGTCGTCATCCACCAAACTAGGCGCGAACCCCCTCTTGCCCTGGCCGCCGCTCATGTGGCAGGCAGCACAGTTGTCGGAGAACAGCACCTTGCCGGCGGAAGCGACGAAGTTGGACAACTCCGGGTTCTTGGCAATTTCCTCAAACGGAACAGCCGCGACTTTGTCGAAATAAGGCTTCTGCTTTTCGCGAGCCTCTTGCAAGTCCTTCATCAACAGTGCACGGGTACTCCAGTGGGTGGTTTTCTCCACGCCCTTGTCGTTCTTGTAGGTAATGGTAACCATGCCGGTGGTAAAGCCTTTGCCTATCGGCCAGGCAGGGTACATCACCCAGTATGTTATCGAGAAGATGATTGTGAGGTAGAACGCCCACAGCCACCAGGCCGGTAACGGGTTGTTGTACTCCTGCAAATCACCATCCCAGACGTGGCCGGTGGTTTGCACGTTGCTCGATTGCGTGTTTCCCTGACTCATGATTGGTTCCTTTGCGTCAATATTTATTCGTCTTGAAAGGGCAAGTTCTTGTAGGACTCCAGGCGCTCTCCCCGCTCTCTGTTGCCGAACACGTAAAACAGGATGGCACAGAAAGTGAAGAAGAAAATCAGCAGCCCCAACGGCTTGGTGTTTTCAAGCTTGGTGAACCACATTAGCAATTCCATCGACCTCTCCTGATTAGCGGAATTTCACAAAGTTATCGCTATCAAACTTGCTGAAGTCCACCATGGTGCCCAGTACCTGCAGGTAAGCCACCACTGCGTCCATTTCAGTCACGTCGGCGGCATTGCCGTCATATTTGCCGGTTTGCGCCTGTTCAACCAGGTTCTTCTTGGCGTCCGGGATATGCAGCTGCTTCGCCACATCTGCGCCGAATTCCTTGACGTTTTTGTCATATTCCGCCTTGTTGACGGAGTAAGGCACACCGCTCAGGCGCAAAGCGGCCATCCTGTCGCCGACATCAGACGTATCGAGCGGGGACATCAGCCACGGGTAGTTCGGCATCACCGACTCAGGCACCATCGAACGCGGCGCAATCAAATGCTGGACATGCCACTCGTTGGAATATTTCTTGCCGACGCGAGCCAGATCCGGCCCTGTACGCTTTGAGCCCCACTGGAACGGATGGTCGTACTGCGATTCCGCCGCCAGCGAGTAGTGGCCATAGCGCATGGCTTCGTCGCGGAACGGACGGATCATCTGCGAATGGCAGAGATAGCAGCCTTCACGGATGTAGATATCGCGACCACGCAGCTCCAGTGGGCTGTAGGGGCGAACCATCCTGATGCCCTCCGGCGTCCTCGCCTCCTCAATGGTACCCTTGATGAAAAACAGCGGCACGACTTCCACCAACCCACCGATACTGATGGCGAACATCACCAGAACCAGCATCAGCCCCAGATTCTTTTCAATTTTTCCATGATCGATCATGATCTTTTCCCTATTCTTTAGGATGCCCCGCCTCGCGGGGCATCGTCTATTTCAACCCGATCCCTGTTACGCCGCTTGCGGAGCCATATCGCCCGAGGCCACACCCTTGGCCTGGCTCATGGTCATGAAGCAGTTGTAAAGCATCAGCACCATGCCGGTCAGGAATACCAGGCCACCCAAGGCACGCATCGCGTAGTAGGGATGCATGGCGGCGACGGATTCGGCGAAGGAATACTGCAGGTTGCCGTAGTCGTCATAGGCACGCCACATCAGACCCTGCATGATGCCGGAGATCCACATCGCGGTGATGTAGAGCAGCGTACCGATGGTAGCCAGCCAGAAGTGCACGTTGATCAGCCTGGTACTGTACATCTTGGTGTCCCACAGGCGCGGCACGAGGTGGTAGATGGTACCGAAGGTAATCATCGCTACCCAACCCAATGCACCGGAGTGCACGTGGCCAATCGTCCAGTCAGTGTAGTGGGACAGCGCATTCACATCCTTCAGCGACATCATCGGACCTTCGAACGTGGACATGCCGTAGAAGGACAGCGACACGATCAGGAAGCGCAACACCGGATCGGTGCGCAGCTTGTCCCATGCACCGGACATGGTCATGATGCCGTTGATCATACCGCCCCAGGAAGGCATCAGCAGCATGATGGAGAAAGTCGCAGCCAGAGTCGAAGTCCAGTCAGGAATCGCGGTCCAGTGCAGGTGATGGGTACCGGCCCACATGTACATGAAGATCAAGGCCCAGAAGTGGACAATGGACAGGCGGTACGAGTAGATCGGGCGGCCGGCCTGCTTGGGCACGAAGTAGTACATCATGCCAAGGAAGGCGGCGGTCAGGAAGAAGCCCACCGCGTTATGGCCGTACCACCACTGAATCATCGCATCCTGGGCGCCGGCGAACAGCGGGTAGGATTTGGTCAGGCTGACCGGGATCGCCAGGTTATTGAAGATGTGCAGCAGTGCGGTTGCCAGGATGAAGGCGAGGTAGAACCAGTTGGCCACATAGATATGCGGCTCTTTGCGCTTCATGAGGGTGCCGATGTATACGATGGCGTAAGTCACCCATACCACCACGATCAGCAGGTCGATCGGCCATTCCATTTCCGCGTATTCACGGCCTTGGCTATAACCCAGCACATCGCCCAGTGCAGCCAGCACGATAATTGCCTGCCAACCCCAGAAGGTGAAGCTGGCCATGCCATCCGACAGAATACGGGTTTGGCAGGTGCGCTGCACCACATAGTAGGAAGTGGCAAACAGCGCACTACCACCAAAACCGAAGATCACGGCGCCGGTATGAACCGGGCGCAGACGACCGAAGGTGATGTAGGGAAAATCAAAATTCAGAATCGGCCAAGCCAGTTCGGAGGCGATAAACACCCCGATCAGCATGCCCACCGCGCCCCAGATCAACGCCATGATGGTAAATTTTCGAACAATATCGTAGTTATATTGCTCGCTGCCCCCTATCGCAACCGATGCCATATTTTTCTCCTTGCTGTAAACATAAACCTACGTTCAGACGCGCGATAAAGCCAGCAAAACAACTGCAGCTTTTACGGTTTCCAGCGCCATATCCGAAAACGCGTCCCAGCCACATCCCTCCCCGGCCGACCCACATCTATTCATCAATATAGCAACTGCGCCAGAAAACACACTCTTGCGGCCATTTGGCACAACGGTGCCTAATATAGCTGCAAATACACAAACGTTCACTGACGTACATCAACCAATCACAATATAATCAATACCTGCGCATCCGATTAAAATACCCGGAAACCGCAACGCGTAGTATGGCGTAAAAATCAGCCGCGAGAGATGAATCTGAGTCGGTCCAGATCGAGCAACTGCACCTGCCGCCGCGCGGTGGTCAGCAAACCATCGTCCTGAAAACGGGTGAACACGCGGCATACCGTTTCTTCGGCCATGCCGAGGTAATTGCCAATGTCACTGCGCGACATGCTCAGATTGAATGTGGTGGGGGAATAACTGCGCTTTTGAAAGCGCTGGGAGAAACTCAACAGAAAAGTGGCCAGGCGCTCATCGGCATTTTTCTTGCCCAGCAGCAACATCAGCTCCTGGTTATCGATAATTTCCTGGCTCAGTATTTTGAGCATCTGGTAACGGACGGAAGGCAGCTCTTCGCTGTAGGCTTCCAGCACTTCAAGCGGCACTTCGCACACCATGGTGGTTTCCAGCACCCGCGCTTCACTGGTGTAGTAGTCGGAGGCAAGGGCGCCCAAGCCCAGCAGCTCGCCGGTCACGTGGAAACCGGTAACTTGCATCCGGCCATCATTGGTCAGAACGTAGCTTTTAGCCGAACCGCAGCGAATTGCATAAATGGCGCGCACGGGTTCGCCGACTCGATAAAGCAGCTCGCCGCGTTTGAACAGCTTGCGGTTTCTGACGATGGTTTCCAGCAAGCGCAGATCCACGTCGGCGCCATTCACCTCGCGGCACAGGCTGTAGATTCCGCAATCCCTGCAGGTAACCGGCGAGCACACCTCATTATCCACAGCGCGCGGGGCCATCGCTCGTTTCGGCATCATTCGCACAACAGCTGTCACGTTTTTTCGCCCAAGAGTAGTTTCACATCATGCACAATCGAAGCCGCGTCGACACCGTCGTTAATCAGCAGCCGCAAACGCCCGCGAGGATCAAAAGCATAGACTCCCACGCTATGGTCGAGCAGGTAACCTGCGGCGGAACCGGAATCATGCTTGTCGTAGGACACCCGGAACTCCCTGGCAGTTCCGGCGATGGCCGCATCATCACCGTACAGTGCCAGAAAATCCTTGTTAAAATAAGTAACAAAATTCGCCAGTTTTTCCGGCGTGTCGCGCGCCGGGTCGAGCGTAACGAATATCACCTGCACGCGCGCCGCATCGTCACCCAGACGTTTCTGCACCGTCGCCAATTCAGACAGAATGTTCAGGCAAACGTCCGGGCAGTTAGTATATCCAAAAAACAGCAACACCGCCTTACCCCTGAAATCGGCCAGTGTGCGAATCTTTCCGTGATGATCGGCAAGACGGAAATCCCTGCCGAAATCCGCGCCGGAAATGTCCGATGCGATGAACGGCTCGGGCGAAATTTTTTTATCAGCGCACCCGGACAACGACAGTGCCAGCAGGAAGAGCGCGGCTCCTAGCTGTCCAGAATGCTCAAAGCGCTTATGCACCGCCCGTTTCCGTGCCCATCATCACCATCGGCAAATCGCAAATACGGTACTTCCCGCTTTGCACTGCAATGGCCAAACGCTCGAGCGTCTGCTCATGCAGCAAGGCAACAATTTTCTCCTTGATCGGCTTCCATTTGGAGTGTACCGGGCAAGCTGTTTCCTCGCTGCAAACCTTCAGGCCCAGCACGCAATCGTCGGTAAACCCGACGCCCTCGACCAGGGTCACAATTTGCATCAGATCGGTCTTTTCCCCATCCTCGCGCAGGCAGAATCCTCCCTGGCGCCCACGATAGGAATAAAGCAGATTTCCCTTGCACAGGCTTTGCATGATTTTGGCAAGATAAGCGGTTGGAACGCCAAGATATTCCGCCACCTTGCGGCTCAAAATCGGTTCGCCATAGGGCTGCGTGGCAACATAAATCATCGCCTGGATAGCATACTGGCTGGTTCTGGATAAAATCATCGGGTCTCCAATCGGCACTTATCGATCTGATTATCTTAAATCTGCGCCAATTTCAGGATGATAAGGGCATTGCAGAAAAAAATCCATGGTCGGAGAAAAGAAATCTATAATTCAAGGCGCACCAGCAATTTCACCTGTAGCAGCCCTGCCGCCTCGGCGGCCGTCAGCCCTTCATGATAGGGCAATACACCGAGCAGGGGCGCCGAGAGCCGGCGTTCCAGCGCGACAATATTTTCCCGCAGGAAAGGCATATCGGACTCGATCTGATTCACCACCCAGCCCGCCAACCTCAATCCACGCTGCCGAATCGCCTCAACGGTAAGCAATGCATGGTTCAGACAGCCGAGGCGCAGGCCGACCACCAGAATAACCGGGAGCCCAAGCCGCTGCGCCAGGTCGGCGGTATCTTCGCGCTCATTGAGCGGCACCGCGAAGCCGCCGACCCCCTCGACCACCACCACATCGGCCATATCCTGCAATTGCCGGAAAGCATCCATTATCGTTTCAAGGTGGATATCCACACCGGCCTGCGCGGCAGCGAGATGGGGCGCGACGGGTGAGATCAGCGCATAGGGGTTGACGAGCCGCAACGGCGCGGCGACATTGCCCGCCGCGCACAAGCTTGCCACATCATCACAGCGTAAACCTGCCGATGTTTCTTCACAACCGGCGGCAACCGGCTTCATGCCGACCGCCTTTTCACCCTGCTCGACAAAAGCCCGCAGCAGCGCGCAGGCAACCAGCGTCTTGCCAACATTGGTGTCGGTGCCGGTAATGAAACAGGCTTTTTTCATTTATGGAACCTCACCACCTGCGCCCCATCCGCCAAGGGTTGCTGTTTTTTCTCGCCTTTCCATGCGTGGCCGTAAACCACTTCATAGGTCGCCGGCAGCTTGCCATTGCGGCGCAGCGCTTCGTAATTCTGCTGCAACCGCTGCCAGGCTCCCTTGCCCAGCAAGCCCTTCCCCCTGCCCTGATTGGCATTGTGCGCGCCCAGCGCCTTGAGATCGCACATCAGCCCGGCAAGATCATCGTAGGTCAGGGTAACGGTTTCCATATCCATCACCGGCTCGGCAAAGCCGGCCTGCATCAGCGCGTCGCCGACATCATGCATATCGACGAAGCGGTTGACATGGGCACCGGCATCCAGCGCGCCAAATACCTGGCGCAACTCCTTCAGGGTATCCGGGCCGAAGGTGCTGAACATCAACAGCCCGCCGCTTTCCAGCACATCATGCATGCCGGAGAAGGCTGCACCCAGATCGTTGCACCACTGCAAGGCGAGGTTGGACCAGACCATGCCGACGCTGCCGTCGCGCAACGGCAGGGATTCGAGATCGCCGCATATCTGCGCCGGCACAGCCATGAACGGCAACAGGCGCTTCCACCCCTGCTGCCGGTCGCGCGACGCCCGCAGCATGGCGAGGGCAATATCCAGTTCGATCACCCGTGATTTGGCATAGCGCTTCCGCAACTGCCCGGAGCCGTAGCCGGTGCCGCAGCCGGCATCGAGAATCACCCGCGGCTCGAATTTGATATATTGCAGGCGCTCGACCATGCGGTCGCAAATCTCCCGCTGCAATACCGCCACCCGGTCGTAGGTCGCCGCAGCCCGGTCGAAGGAACGGCGCACCCGGCGCTTGTCCAGCATGAATTGATCAACCATGCAGGAATCCGGCCACAATTTCGGTAAATTTTTCGGGATGAGACAAAAACGGTGCATGAGCGGCACCCGCGACGACTTCCAGGCGCGCCGCCGACATGCGTTCGGCCAGCCAGTGCGCCGCGCCAACCGGCGTTAGCATGTCGCGTTCGCCATGCAGCAGCAAAGTCGGCGTTTTAATCATCGCGGCTTGTTCGCGCAAATCGCTCTCCAGCAGAATTGCAAGACCTGCCCGCAACACTTCCTCGCTTGGGCGCCCTTTGGCAAACAGGCCATCGCGCAGACGTTTCAGCACCATTCTGACCTCATCGTCACCGCGCGCCTGAAGGGCCAAAAACCGCTTCAACGTGCCTTCATAATCCGTTTCCAGCGCTGCCACGAACCCCAGCAGAACTTCGCGCGGCACCGCCCAGGGCCAGTCGTCCTGCACCGTAAAACACGGCGTGGTCGCTATCAGAACCAGACTCGCCGGTTTTTCCGGGAAAAGCAGCGCCATTTCCAGCGCCACCTGCCCGCCCAGCGACCAGCCGCAGACATGGGTTTTATCCGGCAATACCGCTGCCACGTTGCGGGCAATGCTTTCCAGGGTGCAGGGCTCAATCGCCGGACTAACGCCATAGCCGGGCAAATCTACAACATGCAGGCGGAAACGGCGCGCCAGTGTGTCGCGCACGCCATCCCACACCCCGCCATGCATGCCCCAACCATGGAGCAATGCGAGATCCGGGCCGGCGCCAATCGTTTCGATATGCAGTTTCATCTAAAATTTTAATTTACCGCGAAGGACGCAAAGGAAAAACATGAAAACCTTTGCGTCCTTCGCGGTAATCAGTTTTTTTCCTTTCCAATACGTTTAACGCATTCACCAGCATCGCCACGTCCTCAGAACTATGCGCCGCCGACAATGAAATCCGCAGCCGCGCTTCACCCTTCGGCACGGTGGGGGGCCGGATCGCCGGCACCCAGATGCCGCGCTGGCGCAACGCTTCGCTCACCGCCAGCGCCTCGCCATTGCTACCGATGATTACCGGCTGAATCGGTGTCGTTGACGGCATCAAACGCCAGCGCCGCAAATTCAGTCCCTGTTTCAGCGTAGCCGCCAGCTCCCGCAATCGTTCACGCCGCCATGCCTCGCCCTCGATCAGCCGCAGGCTGGCGCCAAGCGCGGCAGCCAGGGAGGGCGGCATCGCCGTGGTGTAAATATAGGAACGGGCGCGCTGCACCAGATAGTCCGTCAGTTCTGTCGGCCCGGCGACAAAAGCGCCGAACACGCCGGCCGCCTTGCCCAGGGTTGCCATGTAAACGATCCGCTCCGAGGCGATGCCGAAATGTTCAAGCACACCCCGTCCGCCGGCGCCCAATACACCGAAACCGTGCGCATCGTCCAGCAACAGCAGCGCATCGTGGCGCTCGCACAGGGCCAGCAATTCCGGCACCGGAGCGATATCGCCGTCCATGCTGAACACCGCATCCGTCACCACCAGCCTGCGCCTTGCCTTCGAAGCAGCCAGCCGCTTTTCCAGCGCCGCCAGATCGAGGTGCGGATAACGCGTGAGCCTGGCGCGGGACAGCAGCGCCGCATCGTTGAGCGAGGCATGGTTGAGCCTGTCGGCGAAAATCTCGTCATCGCGTCCAACCAGCGCGGTGACGATGCCCAGATTGGCCATGTATCCGGTGGAAAACAGCAGCGCTGCCGGTTGGCCGGTGAAGGCAGCGAGCGTGGCTTCCAATTCATGATGGAGTGCGCCATGGCCGCTCACCAAGTGAGAAGCACCGGCTCCCACGCCATATTGTGCAACGGCATGCTGCACCGCTTCGACCAGCGCCGGATGGCTGGCAAGGCCGAGATAATCGTTGCTGCAAAAAGACAGGTACTCGCGGCCATCCTCGACGACGCGCGCGCCTGCCGCACTTTCCAGCACGCGGCGGCGGCGACGCAGACCTGCCGCTTCCAGGTCTTTCAGTTCATCGGTTAAATAGGGGAAAGGCATGCACGTTCGACTACGCCGCCATCACCCGGATGCCGAGTTTGTCGAACAAATCCAGATCGCTCTCTGCGGAAGGGTTGGCGGTAGTCAGCAACTTTTCGCCGTAAAAAACCGAATTGGCGCCGGCCAGGAAGCACAGCGCCTGCAATGGCCCCGCCATCTGCTCACGTCCGGCGGAAAGGCGCACAAAACTTTGCGGCATGGTGATGCGCGCCACCGCGACAGTGCGCACGAATTCGAACGGGTCGAGCGCATCGGCGCCATCCAGTGGCGTTCCTTTCACCTGAACCAGCATGTTGATCGGCACGGATTCCGGCGGCGGATTGAGATTGGCGAGTTGGGCCAGCAACGAAGCGCGGTGGGTGCGCGACTCGCCCATGCCGACGATACCGCCGGAGCATACCTTGATGCCGGCATCGCGCACCTGATCGAGCGTATCGAGACGATCCTGGTAAGTATGCGTGGTGACCACCTCGCCGTAATATTCGGGCGCAGTGTCCAGATTGTGATTGTAATAACTCAGGCCGGCCTCGCGCAGTTGCTCGGCCTGACCTTCCTTCAACATGCCGAGGGTGACACAGGTTTCCAGGCCGAGCGCGCGCACGGCAGTAATCATGTCAAGCACCGGCCCCAGGTCTTTCTGCTTCGGGCCGCGCCAGGCCGCGCCCATACAGAAGCGCGTGGCGCCCTTGTCCTTGGCCGCGCGGGCTTTCTCCAGCACGGTTTCCAGCTCGAGCAGGTTTTCCTGCTCCACGCCGGTGTGGTGACGCTTGGACTGCGAGCAATAGCCGCAATCCTCGGAACAGCCGCCGGTCTTGATCGAAAGCAGGGTGCTCACCTGCACTTCGTTGGGATCGAAATGGGCGCGATGAACGGTCTGCGCCTGGAACACCAGGTCGCTGAAAGGCAAACTTAACAGCGCCTCGATCTCTGCCACTGTCCAGCGTTTTCCCGCCAATACTGCACCGCTCGCTGCGGTCGCCTCAGAACTCAACATCTCATTCATTAACTTCCACCTCCACTGTCATATCCCGCCAATTTTCGCGGCTGATCCGGACCAGATCCCAGATGCCCTGCGGCACGACCACAAGAATGCACACCGCCCAAACCGTCAACCACATGTTGACTGTTCCCCCCAGCAACTCCTTGAGCTCTCCGGTGAAATTCAGGATCACCACCAGGGTGCCGGTAACTCCGTAGAAGCGGTACCCTGCCCAACGCTGGTATTCACCGATACGTGGGTCGGGATGGTGGGCGGCGGAGGCATAAACGAAAATCGACGCCGCGATCCACACCATGATCAGGGGTGGAAACACGACAGCCAAAATACTCCCGACCAGGAACATTTGCGCCGAGCGGCGGCATTGCGCCGCGGAAATTTGCCTTTCAACCTTTTTCATGGCTCGTCTTCACCCGATCTTTCACAGTAAAATGGCGGCAATCTTCAAGGATTAGCCCAAAGTTGTCAAATCTCCTCCCCAACATTTTAAACAGCTGCGCAAATTTTGCGCACGGCATTTTGCCGCTCCATTGCGTTCTTTGCGAAGCTGCCTCGCCCAAGCGGCCTTTGTGCGCAGGCTGCCACGCCGATCTTCCCCATCATTTGGCCCCGGCCTGTCCGGTGTGCGCCCTTCCCGCGCTGGATGGCAAGGCATGTGGCGCATGTTTGCGCCATCCGCCGGCTTTCGACCGCACCCTGGCAGCATTCAGCTACGGCTTCCCGATTGACCGCCTGCTGCACGCTTTCAAATACGCCAGCGACCTCGCTCTGGCCGGCGTACTGGCGGAGCCGCTAGCCCGAATCGCCGCCGGGCATCCCAAACCGGATCTGCTGCTGCCGATGCCGCTCCATCCGTCGCGCCTCAGGGAGCGCGGCTTCAACCAGGCACTCGAAATCGCCAGGCCGATTTCGAAATGGCTGGGCATCCCGCTTGCCACAGACGCCTGCCGGCGCACGCGCGACACACCGAGCCAAGCCGGATTGAAGCTGAAGGAGCGCCGCCGCAACGTGCGCGGCGCGTTTGCCTGCGACCTCGGCCTTGCCGGAAAAAAAGTGGCGGTGCTGGATGACGTAATGACCACCGGCGCGACTCTCAACGAACTCAGCCGGATTCTGAAGAGCCGCGGCGCAGCCGAAGTGAGCGCCTGGGTAGTGGCGCGCACCCTGCCTGAATAACCCCACATAGAATAGAGAGCCCATGTTCGACATCGTCCTTTACCAACCGGAAATCCCGCCCAACACCGGCAACATCATCCGCCTCAGCGCCAATACCGGCTGCCGGCTGCACCTGGTCAAACCACTCGGATTTTCGCTGGACGACAAACAGCTACAGCGTGCCGGGCTGGATTACCATGAATATGCCACGCTCAAGACTCATGAGAGCTGGGAAGAATGCCGGACTTTTTTCGAAGGGAGGCGGATGTTTGCGCTGACCACAAAGGGCAGCACGAGATACGACGAAGCCGCATTCCAGCGCGACGACGTTTTCATCTTCGGACCGGAGACGCGGGGGCTGCCGGCGGAAGTCCTGGCAGAGTTCGAGGAAACCCGGCGCATCCGCCTGCCGATGTTGCCGACCAGCCGCAGCCTGAATCTATCCAACTCGGTTGCGGTAGTGGTATACGAGGCGTGGCGCCAGATCGGATTTGAAGGAGGCGTTTAAAAAAACGGGGGATTAGTTTTCCGCTTTGGGTTCGCGGCTGAGCAGCGCTTCCACCGCCTTGCCGGGAGGTATGCCCTCGAACAGTACCTGGCACACGGCACGGGTAATCGGCATTTCCACATTCATCTGTTCCGCCAGGCGCAGCACTTCGCGTGCGGTATGCACGCCTTCGGCGATATGGCCAAGCTCTGCCAGGATGGCATCGAGCGTTTTCCCCTGAGCGAGGCGCAAACCCACGGTGCGGTTGCGCGACAAATCGCCGGTGCAGGTCAGAATCAAGTCCCCGGCGCTGGCGAGCCCCATGAATGTTTCCGCATGGCCGCCCATGGCCGTGCCGAGACGGCCGATTTCTGCCAGTCCGCGGGTAATCAAGGCGGCGCGGGCATTATAGCCGAAGCCCATACCATCGGAAATTCCCGCCGCGATGGCCATGACGTTCTTTACCGCACCGCCGACCTCGACCCCGACCACGTCGTTGCTTGAATAAATCCGCAGCTTCTGGCTGTGCAATTCCAACGCCATGGCGTGCGCAAAAGGCTCATCGGCAGAGGCCAGGGTGAGTGCCGTCGGCAAACCCTTGGCCACCTCCTGGGCGAAACTCGGGCCGGACAGCACGCCGCACTGGAGCTTGCTCCCCATTTCCTCCGCCACCACCTGATGCGGCAGCTTGGCGGTCCCCGCCTCGAAGCCCTTGCAAGCCCAGATCAGCGGGATTTTTGCACCCATCCCGGCCAACTGGCGCGCCACCAGCCTGAGTCCCGCGGTAGGCACCACCATCAGGTTCAGGTCTGCCTGGTCGAGCGCCTGTTCGAGTTTCAATTCGAGCCGCAAAGAATCGGGAAAGGGGAATCCGGGCAGATAGCGCCGGTTGGCGCGCTGTTCCGACATCTCGGCGAACTGCACCGGGTTGCGCGTCCACAGGCACACTTCGTGGCGCGTGGCGAGGCTGATGGACAGTGCCGTTCCCCAAGCGCCCGAACCCAGTACGGCGATTTTCATGAACCCCACACCTGGCTGGCCTGCACGAAACCGACTTGTCCGTCACGATGGCGCACCTTGAGCCAACCCGCCGCACCATATTCAACCAGTTCCAGCGCCACGTCGCGCTCGGCCTGAAACACCAGCGGCGCCTTGAGATCGGCGGACTGGCGGACGTCGGCCAAGGCCGCCGTAACCAGCACCATGTGCACACTGCTCAGGTTTTTCTTCTCTATCCAGGCAAGACTGCCGGTGATGTCGCGCACCTTGGCCCACTGGTCGAGATTGACGATGATTTCTACCGGGTAGTACTTGTCCACCACGAACAGGCGCTTGCCATGCAACGAGGGGGAGTCGTACAGAATGGCGCTTTCTGCACCGACACTGCGATAATCCAGTGCCAGCGCGACGCCCGAAAACCAGAAATACAACAGCAGGGCCAGCCCGGCAAGGCGGGAATACTTCCCTGGGAGCCCTCTCCTGCCAACCATCATGCTCAGTGCGCGGTAGCCGCGCCCGCCTCCTGCTCTGCCTGACGCTGCTGATACATCAGGTCGAAATTGACCGGATTCAGCAGCACTGGCGGAAATCCGGCGCGCGACACCAGATCGGAAATCACCTCGCGCACATAGGGGAACAGAATATTGGGGCAGGTAATTCCGAGAATCGGCTCCATGTCGCCCTGGGGAACGTCGCGAATCTGGAAAATTCCGGCCTGGGCGGCTTCCGCCAGAAACAAGGTCTTGTCATCGGCCAGCTTGGCAGTGACCGTCACGGTCAGCACGGTTTCATAGATTCCCTCTTCCACCATCTCGCCCTTGTTGTGCAACTGCACGTCCACTTTTGGCGTTTCGCGTTGCATGAAGACTTGCGGCGCATGCGGGATTTCCAGAGACAAATCCTTGACGTAAATTTTTTCAATGGAGAAAACCGGTTGCTTTTGTTCTTCGCTCATGAAGCTTCCTAACTCTTGACTAAATAAAAAATAAAAAGAATGCCGCACGGCAAAAATCAATGCCGCATCAGCCAGGTTTTCAGGCTTGCCGCATCCAGGGCGCCGGCGACCCGGTCCACCTCGACCCCGTTCTTGAACAATGCCAGAGTGGGAATACTACGGATGCCGAACTGTTGCGCCAGGGTCTGCTCCTGTTCGGTGTTGACCTTGACGAAGCGCACCCGGGTTTTCATCTCGGCGGCAAGCTGGGCAAACACCGGTGCCATCATTTTGCACGGCCCGCACCACGGCGCCCAGAAATCCACCAGTACCGGCAATTCGTTCCTGGCGATAAACGGACCGAAACTGGCGGCAGTCAGTTCTGCCGGCGCGCCGTCAAGCACGTGGGCGCCGCATTTACCGCATTTCGGGTTCTGCTCCAGGCGCTCGTCCGGCACCCGGTTGGTAACAAGGCATTCAGGGCAAACAACGTTCATTTTTTTACGTGTTCAGAATCACGCAGCCAGCAGAGGATCAAGGCCACCGGCACGATCCAGTGCGGTCAGGTCGTCACAACCGCCGACATGGGTGCTGCCGATAAAAATCTGCGGCACGGTGCGGCGGCCGGTTTTCTCGATCATCTCGCCCATGCTGGACGAATCGAGGTCAACCCGGATCTTGTTGATTTCCGTCACGCCCTTGGACAGCAACAATCTCTCGGCCATCGTGCAATAAGGGCACACCGCGGTGCAGTACATGGTCACATTCGGCATCGTCATTTCTCCATCGGCATGTTTGCTTGTTGCCAGGCGGTGATTCCGCCCGACAAATTATACACCTGTTCAAAACCGTTCTTGCGCAGTACGCGGCAAGCGTGCCCGGAACGCATTCCGCTGCGGCAAATGGCGATAATCGGGCGGCTCTTGTATTTCTCCACTTCCGGATGCCTGGCCAACTGTCCGAGCGGGACATGCACGGAATGGGGGATATGGCCGGCGTAAAACTCGCTGTCCTCGCGCACATCCAGCACCACCGCATTCTGATGGTTGATCAGTTGCGTCGCCTCCATCATGCCGACGTCCTTGACGCCGGAAATGCGACGGCCTATGGTCGGCCACACCAACATTGCGGCACTGAACAAAGCCAGCGCGATGAGCCCGAGGTTATTCTGAATGAACTGCACTTGACACGCTCCCTACCTGAAATTTCCACGTCGAAGAAAAAAGTTTACCAGCAAAAGCCCTTTCTGTTTAACAGGATTCGCAGTTCTCCTTAAAACCGAGTTTCCTGAGGATGGTAACCAGAGGGCAGAGATTGGTAAATCCGCTCTGAAACAGGTTGGCGCCGACAAAGGCGGTAAACCACAGGAAATTGGCATTGACGAACAGCGGGCTGCCCTGCACGCCCAAACCGAGGGACAGCAGCACGAAGAATCCTGCGACGATACGAACGATACGGTTGATGGTCATTACACTTCTCCTAAAAAAAATCAAAAAAATCTTCACCGCAAAGGACGCGAAGGCTCGCAAAGGAAAAACAAAATCCATGAATTACCTTGCGTTCCTTCGCGTCCTTTGCGGTAAATCAAGTCAAGCAAACTTCTTGTACATCACCGCGTAGTACAGCACCGGAATCACCACCAGCGTCAGCAGGGTGGAAACGAAGATGCCGAAAATCAACGAAATCGCCAGGCCGTTGAAGATCGGGTCGTCCAGGATGAACAACGCGCCAAGCATGGCGGCCAGGCCGGTCAGCACGATCGGCTTGGCGCGGGTGCTGGCGGAGCGGATCACCGCCTCCTGGAAGGCCATGCCCTGCTCCACCTGCATGTTGATGAAGTCCACCAGCAGGATGGAGTTGCGCACGATGATGCCGGCCAGCGCGATCATGCCGATCATCGAGGTGGCGGTAAACTGCGCACCGAACAGCGCATGTCCCGGCATCACGCCGATGATGGTGAGCGGGATCGGCGCCATGATGACAAGTGGCACCAGATAAGACTTGAACTGCGCCACCACCAGCAGGTAGATCAGAATCAGTCCGACGCCATAGGCGATGCCCATGTCGCGGAAGGTCTCGAAAGTAACCTGCCATTCGCCGTCCCACTTCAACGCGTAGCTGGCATAAGGGTCACTGGGCTGTTTGAAGAAATAACTTTCCAGGTTGCCGCCCTGCTCCAGCGCCATGCCGCCAACCTTGGCGTTGATATCGAACATGCCATACAGCGGGCTGTCCAGTCCGCCCATCATATCGCCGAATACGTATACCACCGGCAGCAAATCCTTGTGATAGATCGGATAATCACGCTGCTTAGGAACTACCCGCACCACCTCGGACAGCGGCACCAGCACTCCGTCACGGGCGCGCACCTTGAGCTTCAGCACCGTGTCAATCTGGCTGCGCTGTACCGGCGGCAGGCCGATGCGCAACGGCGGCGCATATTTGGCATTCTCGTCATGCAGCGAAGCGACATCCTGACCGGACAACGCCACACCGATCACATCCACAATGTCGTGCGGTGCGACTCCGAGTAACGCCGCCTTGCTCTGCAATACGCGCAGCAGCAGCTTCGGTGCGGGTTCGGTGACCGTATCGTCGATGCTGACAATATCTTTGGTTTGGGCAAACTGTTCACGCACCTTGGTCGCCACCCGGCGTGCGCCTGCGTAATCCGGACCGTAGATTTCGGCCTCAATCGGTGACATCACCGGTGGCCCGGGTGGCACTTCGACGATCTTCACTTTCGCGCCACGGGCTTGAGCGATCTTCTGCACCGGCTTCAGTGCGGAGCTGGCGATCTCGTGGCTGCTGCGACTACGGTGATGCTTGTCGCGCAGATTCACCTGAATGTCACCCTGCTCGGCGGCACTGCGCAGATAATACTGGCGTACCAGGCCGTTAAAGTTGATCGGTGACGCCGAACCGGCGTAGGCCTGATAGTCGGTCACTTCCGGCACAGTCGCAAGATAGTCGCCGATTTCGCGTAGCACCACATTGGTCTGCTCCAGCGCCGTACCACTCGGCATATCCACCACGATCTGGAATTCCGATTTATTGTCGAACGGCAGCATTTTCAGCACCACCAGTTTCACTGCCGCCAACGACGCCGCCAGCGCCAACGCGACGAGAATGCCGAGCCACAGTTTGCGGCGCGCCGGCTTGCCCTGCACGCCATTCAGGAAGGGACTCAAACTGATACTAAAAAAGCGGCTGATTGCGGTGCCACGCTCATTCTTGGGCGCTTCATGCTGCGCCCCGGCAAAACGGTATACCAGCCACGGCGTAATGACAAATGCCACCGCCAGTGAGATCAGCATGCCCATGCTGGCATTGATCGGGATCGGGCTCATATACGGCCCCATCAGGCCACTGACAAAAGCCATCGGCAGCAGTGCCGCAATCACCGTAAAGGTCGCAAGGATGGTGGGGCTGCCAACCTCGTCCACCCCTTCCGGGATAATTTCGGATAATGATTTTTGCGGGGCCATGGCACGCCGCCGGTGAATATTTTCGACCACAACAATCGCGTCGTCGACCAGAATCCCGATGGAGAAAATCAGCGCGAACAGTGACACGCGATTCAGCGTGAAACCCCAAGCCCAGGAAGCGAATAAAGTGGCCGCCAGCGTCAGCAACACTGCTATGCCGACTACCAATGCCTCGCGCCGCCCCATGGCAAACCATACCAGGACGACCACCGCCAGTGTTGCAAACAGCAGCTTCTGGATCAGCTTCATCGCCTTGTCGTTGGCGGTTTCGCCGTAATTGCGCGTGACACTGACCTGCACGTCGTCCGGGATGATGCTGCCCTTGAGCTCGTTCACGCGCTGCATCAGCTGGTCGGCGATCTCCACCGCATTGGCACCCGGTTTCTTGGTAACGGCCACCGTTACGGCTGTAAATTTGCCCCGGGCCTTGATCTGCTTGTCTTCGGCGGCGACTCCGGTGCCGAACCACACATAACTATTCGGCTGATCCGCACCATCCAGGACCTCGGCAACATCGCGCAGGAACACCGGCTTGCCGGCGGTCACGCCGATCACCAACTGTTTCACTTCACTGGCATTACTCAGAAAACTGCCGGTCTGCACCAATACCTCGCGGTTGTCCTGCACCAGGTTCCCGGCATTTTGCGAGACGTTGGCGGACTGCAGCGCGGCGCGCACATCCTGCATCGTGAGCTGATAGGCATTCAGGCTTTCCGGGTTCAACAACACGCGCACCATGCGCTGCGTGGTTCCCAGCGTATTCACTTCGCGCGTGCCCGGCACACGCTTCAATTCGATCTCAATGGCATGCGCCACCTGGGTCAATTCGATACCGCCGCCCGTCGCCTGTTCGCGCCACAGAGTCAGCGCGAACATCGGCACATCGTCGATGCCCTTGGCCTTGATGATCGGCTGGCCCACACCCAGCGTGGGGGGCAGCCAGTCCACGTTGGAATTGACAACATCGTAAAGCTTCACCAGCGAAGGGATATGTTCCTCGCCAACCTTGAACTGTACGGTGATAATCGCCATGCCCGGCTGCGACACCGAATAGATATGATCCACACCCGCGATCTGCGCCAGCACCTGTTCGGCGGGTGTCGCTACAGTCTGTGCCACGTCCCAGGAAGATGCACCGGGATAGGGGATCAGCACGTTCGCCATGGTCACATTAATCTGCGGCTCTTCCTCGCGCGGCGTGACTATCACGGCGAAAGCGCCCAGCAGTATGGCGGTCAGCGCCAGCAACGGGGTCATCTGCGAATGCAGAAAATACCTGGCAATCCGTCCTGAAATGCCCATCGCGCTATTGCTGCCCGCCAGCAGCGGATAGGATGCCTGCCTTGACCGGGTCCAGTGCTACTTTCTCACCCGGATTCAACCCCGCCAGCACTTCTATCGCGCCATCCGGCACCGCTTCACCGAGCCGCACCTGGCGCAGCTTTATGTTTCCATTTTCATCCGCCACATATACGGCCGCCACTTCGCTACGGCGTAATACGGCACCCGATGGAATCACCAGCTTGCTGGCCTTGCCCACCACGAAATGCACGCGCACAAACATACCCGGATAAACCCCCGCCTCATTTTTTGGCAGGTACACGCGCACTTGGGTGCTGTGCGTACGCGCATCGGCCATCGGCTGCACGGTCGTTGCAACCGGCTTGATCCAGCGATTCAACGCGGGCTGCGCGAAGGTAACGGCGGAGTCGTTGAACAGCCCTGCTTGTGCGGGTACTTCCACCATCACCTCAGGATGCGCGCCGATATTCGGTAGTTCGCGTTGTGGCACGCTGATCAGCACGCGCAGTTCGGAAGGATCAAAGCCAGTCATCAACGCTTTGCCGGGCATTACCATTTCGCCAACTTCCACCAGACGCGCCGATACTAACCCGCTGTATGGCGCAATCACCGCAGTGTAGCCATGCGTAAGGCTGGCCTGTCCACTGGATGCCTCGCTGGCCGCAGCTTGCGCCAATGCCACTTTGTAGTCGACCTGCGCCTTGTCGAGCGCCGCCTGGCTGATGAATTTTTGCGCGAATAATTGGCTGGCGCGCTCATAGGCCGACTTGGCGTTCTGCATATTGGCCTGCGCCTGAAATACCTGTGCCTGACTGCCTGCCAAGGCCTGCAACGCTTCGCGCTCATCGATACGAAGAATCATCTGTCCCGCGTTGACACGATCTCCCACGTCGAAATTAATTTCCTTGATACGGCCGCTAATTTGCGCGGACACGGTTGACTGGCGAACCGCTTCCACCAAACCATCCATGCTGTAAATTTGCGGCACCTCCAGATACTGCGCGGATGCCACGGCAAGCTGCTCGGCAGACTGAACGTTGTGGCCGCCCAGCAGCAGAAAACAAAAAATCCAGAATTTTTTCACAGCGTCTGCTCCAGTAACAGCAATATTAGAATATACTGATATTCTAAACGGAAAGCAATTTTTAGGCCGTACAAAATACGTCGCGCATCATGCCAACCAGCTTCAGTGTGCGCAAATCACCGATGCGATAAAACACCCGGTTTGCGTCCTTGCGTGTCGCCAACACACCCTTGTCACGCAAAATCGCCAGATGCTGCGAAATGTTGCTCTGCGATGTGCCGACCTGCTCAACAATATCTTGCACACTGATTTCCTGATCGCCCAGTACGCACAGAATTTTCAAGCGCAACGGATGTGCGATTGCCTTGATAGCCTGCGCAGCCTGTTGAATATCTTCCTCTCTATCCATCAACTTTTTTGCCATAACCCATCCCCTGCCAATCCTCCGTGTCCCGCACCAAGTGCGGCAAAATCGGCTAAAATGCACACTTGCAAAATCACCATCTGCTTATATTCTACATTAATGAACGTTACCCCTGTCTTGCTGCTTATTCTGGATGGTTTCGGCTATCGTGAAGAAGCTGATGCCAACGCCATTCTGGCGGCACACAAACCCAACTGGGACGCGCTTTGGCGCGATTATCCGCACACCCTGATCAACGCTTCGGAAAAATTCGTCGGTCTGCCCTCAAAACAAATGGGTAATTCTGAAGTGGGTCACTTGAACATCGGCTCCGGGCGCGTGGTGTATCAGGATTTGAGCCGCGTTGATGTGGCCATCGAAAATGGCAGCTTCTTCACCAACCCCGCCTTGAGCAGGGCGATTGCGCTAGCCAGCCAAAACGACAGTGCTTTGCACATCATGGGGCTGCTCTCTCCGGGTGGTGTGCACAGCCACGAAAACCACATCTTCGCCATGCTGGAAATGGCGGCGCATGAAGGCTTGAAAAAAATTTATCTGCATGCTTTCCTGGACGGGCGGGATACCCCGCCCAAAAGTGCAGCACAATCACTACAGTTGTTGCAGGAAAAATGTGTTTCACTGGGTGCCGGGCAAATCGCCAGTCTTGTCGGTCGCTTTTATGCAATGGATCGCGATAATCGCTGGGAACGTGTGCAACCCGCTTATGAATTGCTTACCCTGGGCCAGGCAGAATTTACCGCAACGGATGCATTGAGCGGACTGGAGCAGGCATATGCGCGTGGCGAGTCGGATGAATTTGTCAAACCAACCGCAATCATTCCGATTGGCGCTCAAGCTGCCACAATGCAGGACGGTGACGTGGTGGTTTTCATGAATTTCCGCGCCGATCGCGCCCGCGAGCTTACCCATGCCCTGACCCATGATGTGTTCAGCGGATTCAACCGCACCCGTCGTCCCAAACTTGCCGGCTTCGTTACATTGAGCCGCTACGGTGAAGACTTCCACCTACCCTGTGCCTATACTCCCGAGCCCATTCACAACGGTTTTGGCGAATATATTTCAAATTTGGGACTCAGGCAGTTACGTATCGCAGAAACCGAAAAATACGCGCACGTCACTTACTTTTTCAGTGGCGGCAGGGAACAACCCTACCCCGGTGAAGACCGCATCCTCGTGCCATCGCCCAAAGTCGCGACTTATGATCTTAAACCGGAAATGAGCGCGTTTGAGGTGACTGACAAGCTCGAGGCCGCAATTCTAAGCAGTCAATATCACGCCATCGTATGCAACTACGCCAACGGCGACATGGTGGGACACAGCGGCAATATGGAGGCCGCCACTCAGGCTATCGAAGCGCTGGATATTTGTATCGGACGCGTAGTCAAGGCGATGCGCTCCATTGGCGGCGAAGTCATCATCACCGCCGACCACGGCAATGCCGAACAAATGCTGGATCGCACCACGCAGCAGGTGCATACCGCACACACCCTGAATCCGGTGCCGTTCCTGTATATCGGGCGCAAGGCCACACTGGTTGAGGGCGGCGCGTTACGCGATATCGCCCCCAGCCTGTTGACTATGATGGGTCTGCCGCAACCGCCTGAAATGACCGGACACAGTTTGATCCAGTTGCCAGACATCAGATGACAGAGGCAAGAAAACAGAAAACAGAAGCGTTACCGCCGCTATGCGGCGGTTTTATCAAGAGGTGCTGCGCAGCCACACAAAACCTCTGCTATTTATCCTCTGTCCTCTGTCTTCTTGCCTCTGTCTTCTGTAGCACGGCAAATGCCGGTCGGCAGGAGGAACTGGAAAACTTGCGCGAGCGTATCACCGCAATGCAGCGTGAGCTGGAAAAAACCAGTGAATCTAAATCCGAAGCTGCCGACGCGCTGCGTGATTCCGAACGGGCAATCAGTGACAGCAACCGCAAACTTGCCGAACTTACCGCACAGCAACATACCGCCGACAAGAAACTTAACGAACTGCAGGAGCAGGAGCGGCGGCTGGCTGACAGCCTGGCGGAACAACAGGTCCTGCTGGGCAGGTTGCTGTATCAGCAATACCTTGGTGGCAAACAGGAGTATCTGAAGTTGTTGCTGAACAACCAGAATCCCAATCAGGTTGCCCGTGATTTGCGCTATTACCAATACATTGCACAGAACCGCGCAAATTGGCTCATCGCTTTGCACGGCGATCTTGCCGCGCTGAATGCGCTCAGCATGGCCACACGTCTGCAGCAAATTGAATTGGCATCATTACGTACCGAACACGCAGCACAAAAAAACACACTGTCCAAGGAGCAGCATTCCCGGCAACAGGTATTGGGCAACATCTCGCAACAACTGCGCCAGCAACGCCGTGAAATCAAGCGGCTGCAGCATAATGAAAACCGTCTCTCACAACTGGTCGACAAATTGGCCAAGATGCTCGCACAGCCAAAATCCGGCTCGTTATTTCGCAATGACAACCTGCCGGACAACCGTTTTGACGGTAGCCCGTTCAATCAGCTCAAAGGCAAGCTGATCTTGCCGGTAAAAGGTGAAGTCACCAACCGCTTCGGCACACCGCGGCCCGACAGCACCGTGTTATGGAAAGGTTTGTTTCTAAGAACTCCTGCCGGGCAATCTGTCAAAGCAGTTGCTGCCGGACAGGTGGTGTTTGCAGACTGGCTGCGCGGTTTTGGCAACCTGCTGATTGTCGATCACGGCAAGGGTTACATGAGTTTGTACGCCAACAACGAAACTCTTTTCAAACAGGTTGGAGACACACTGCACGGCGGCGACACCGTTGCGGCAGTCGGTAATAGCGGCGGCAACAAGGATTCCGGTTTATACTTCGAGCTGCGCCATGAAAGCAGGCCGCTTGATCCGATAGAGTGGGTGGTCGTGAAATAACTTTGAGGAAATTATGCGTTTTTTGGAAAAAGCAGGTTTGGTTAGTTTGGGTCTGGTTGCCGGCGTGTCGGTCAGCCTGCATTTTGCCGCAATCGCCGATAAGGAAACACTCGCAACACCGCTGCCGATTGAGGAGTTGCGCGCCTTTTCAGAGGTGTTCGGCCGCATCAAAAGCGACTACGTCGAACCCGTTACCGACAAGAAACTGATCACCGAAGCCATCAATGGCATGCTGAGCGGCCTTGACCCACATTCAGCCTATCTCGACGCAGATGCTTTCAAGGAACTGCAAGTCGGTACACAAGGCGAATTTGGCGGACTCGGCATTGAAGTCAGCATGGAAGATGGCTTGGTGAAGGTCGTTTCACCCATAGAAGACACTCCGGCCTTTCATGCCGGCATCAAAAGCGGCGACCTGATCATCAAACTGGATGACACTCTGGTCAAAGGCATGACCCTGAACGACGCTGTGAAGCGCATGCGCGGCAAACCCGGGAGCAAGATTACCCTGACCATCATTCGCAAGGATGAGCCCAAGCCGCTAACAATTTCCATAGTGCGTGCGGTCATCAAAGTGCAGAGTGTGAAATCCAAGTTGCTTGATCCCGGCTATGGATTTATTCGCATCACACAATTTCAGGAACATACCGGTGAAAACCTCGCCACTGCACTGGAAGCGCTCATCAAACAAAACCAGGAGCCACTAAAGGGACTGGTGCTTGATTTGCGCAATGACCCGGGCGGCCTGCTGACCGGCGCAGTCGGGGTTTCTGCAGCCTTTCTGGCCAAAGATGCATTGGTGGTTTATACCGATGGACGCATTGAAGACGCAAAAATGCGCCTGACCGCCAGTCCGGAAAACTATCTGCGCGGCAATGGCAAAAATGATTACCTGAAAAATCTGCCCGACTCCGTCAAGAGTGTGCCTCTGGTCGTGCTGGTAAACGGCGGTTCCGCCTCCGCCTCGGAAATCGTCGCCGGCGCTCTACAGGATCACAAGCGCGCAGTCATCATGGGCACGCAAACCTTTGGCAAGGGATCGGTACAAACCGTTTTGCCTTTGGGCAACAATACCGCCATCAAACTCACTACAGCGCGTTATTACACTCCCGGAGGGCGATCCATCCAGGCAAAAGGTATCGTGCCAGACATCCTGGTAGAGGATCCAGCCACCGCAGGGCAGGACAACATATTCCGCTTGCGTGAAGTAGATCTGAACAAGCACCTGATTAATGATAAACCTTCGGACGAAAAACCGGACAACACCAGTAAGTCCGCGCCTTCCTCTCCTGACACAAAAGGAGATGCCGCAAGACATGCACCTGCTGAATTCGGATCCAAGGATGACTATCAGCTTAATCAGGCATTGAATCTTCTTAAGGGAATGCAGATACTGCAAGGGAAGTGACTTCGCCAGTAGCGAGGAGGCCAATATGACTGACTCAGTTGAACTGAATAAACAGCGTGATATCACGTTCAGCGTGGAACCGCCCGGACAGGTTGAGCGTGCCTATCAGCTTTTGTCAGGCCTGCCAGACTGCAAGATTGAGTATGGTGACGCCCCGAACACGTTACGAGTATCCTACAACTTGTATGACTATACACTTGAAGGATTGGAAAACGGCTTGACACAAGAAGGGTTCTGCCTCGATCATAGTATTTTGCACAGTATCGGGCGCGAAATTGTTTACTACTGCGAAGATACTATTTGCCACAATCTGGATATTCCGGTACACCCGACAAAAAAGAATGAACGCGAAGTATTTGTAGAGGCCTATAGCCATGAACCCCATGGCGATTACGATGATACTCCGCTGGAATTGCGCGAATACAAGTAATCTGTAGCGGTCACTCAGGCGGATCGCATCGTGAGCCACTGCAAATAAAAAACCCCCGGACGGAAGTCCGGGGGTTTTCTTTTAAGGAGTCTGACGATGACCTACTTTCACATGGGTAATCCACACTATCATCGGCGCTAAGTCGTTTCACTGTCCTGTTCGGGATGGGAAGGAGTGGGGCCAACTCGCTATGGTCGTCAGACAAACTGTTCGGCTTGC